>CP074345.1 GCA_022559525.1 Vermiphilus pyriformis
CAATTACTGCCGGTCGCTCGGGTGTAACAAGCACCGTATGCCCATGTTGATCAGCGACACCTAAGGTAAATACTTCTGAAAAAAAAGGACCAATTTGTTTAGGTGTGACATTGATCAAACACAGCACTTGCAGGCCAATCAGATCGTCTATGGTATAGTTATGCGTAATTTGTGCAGATGATTTTTTAATGCCAATCACAGGCCCAAAATCAATAGTGAGTTTATAAGCAGGCTTACGTGCTTGAGGAAAATTTTCAGCGCTAATAACAGTTCCTATGTGTAACTGACATTTGCTAAAATGTTCTAACCCTTGAGATTCCATGATGGTTCTTTCAAATTAAAAAGAGTGCATGCATTACGTGTTGTCTGCTGACATATATATTCATAAGATACTTGTTTTATCTGGGCAATTGCTTGCGCGACAGCCGCAAGATACGCGGGATGATTTTTCTTGCCTCTCATACTCTGTGGGGGTAAAAAAGGAGCGTCTGTTTCAAGAACAAGAGAAGATATATCAATAGCGGCAACGACATCTTTTAAAGTTTGGTTTTTAGGATATGTTATAGGCGCATCAATTCCTAAATAAAAACCCCATTCCGTCAGAGTTTGAGCATATAAAACTGATTCAGAATAACAATGAATAACCGTACGTTTTAAGTCATACTTATATGGTTCAAGAATAGACATTGTATCATCAATAGCATCGCGTGTATGCACAATTAAAGTTTTATTATGACGTAGTGCAAGTTCGATGTGTGCTTTAAATACGTCATATTGCATTGATTTATTATATCCCGGGTAATGGTAATCAAGGCCACATTCGCCTACTGCCACTATACTGTTTCCGTTACTCTCAATAAGTTTTTCAAGTTCAGTGATTTCTTGTTTCCATAAAGACGTTGCATCATTAGGATGAATACCAACTGCTGCAAAAGTTGTAGTAGGATAACGTTGTGCAAGCGTCAGGCAGTTGATACTTTCAATCAGGCTTGTGCCTACATTAATAATATATGAAACGCCTGCATCCTGTGCTTGATTGATAATACTCTGTGCATCAGAACATTCTTGTGGTGAAAGTAATCGATCAAATTCTGACTTTACCATCATGTTAATGTGACAATGCGTATCGATCATCATAGCTAATTTCCAAAGTATGTATGTAGTAAATAAATTTAAATATACGATGTTATACATTTTACTTTTAATATATATTCAACAACGAAAAATGTCTGTATTTTGATTGACAAATCTTGAAATAATAGTAGTTTGTAGAACAGGAGTTTTAAAAAAGAGAAAGAGTTATGAGGCAGCAGTGTCTTTTATAACCTCTAGTAGTATTATTGTAAGGAGTATTTATGAACAAGAGCGAGCTTATAAACTCGTTAAGCGAAGAGACTATGTTTAATAAAAAAGACATATCTCGTGTGTTAGATTCGCTTACTCGTATCATTGAACGCACTTTGAAAAAAGGTGAAAAAGTTTCAATCACCGGATTTGGTAGCTTCTGGTTGTCATTCCGCCCTGCACGCATCGGTATTAATCCTACCAACAAGCAAAAAATTACTCTTAAAGAAGTTCACGTGCCTCGTTTTAAAGCAGGTAAGAATTTACGTGAAGCAGTACGTACTGTAAAGAGTCGCTCAGCTTATTAATAGTATATAGCTTGGATGGAGCTTACTCTTAGTATAAGAATTGAACCCTAGAGAGCCGCACATGCGGCTCTTTTTGTCTATATATAATTACTATATTGCAAAATATGTGCTTTGCAGTACCATTTCAAATAAAACTATATATTTTCTCACTATTGGGCATAGGAATCAGATGATCGATCTTAAACGACTCCGCGAACATCCACAAGAAACGATTGATCTTATTGCAAAAAAAGACCCGAGTTTTAATGCACAATTGCTTTATGAACTCGATCAACAAATTCGTACTATGACTCATGAAGTTGAAGAACTACGTCATCAAAAAAATGAGCTTGCTCGGAGTGCAAAACAAGGTTTGACTCCTGAAATACGTGAGCAATCAATTCAAACCAGCAAGCAAATAGATGAAAAGCAAACACGTATTAATGCACTTGAAAAAGAATTTTCAGAGCTGTATCTTTCCTGTCCTAATTTGCCTGATGCGCATTTGCCTGTGGGAGGCAAAGAAGCTAACAAAGTAGTAAGTACATGGTCAGAGCAGCCCCATTTTTCTTTTACTCCTAAAAATCATGTTGAAATTGCAACGGCACTTGGATGGATTGATTTTGAAGCTGCCGCACGTATGACGGGTACTAATTTTGCCTTATACAAAGGCGAAGGAGTAGCGCTATTATATCGCTTGGTTATGTTCATGCTTGGACATAACAGTAAATATGGTTATACGCCTGTTTTGCCACCGTATTTAGTTACTGAGAAATCACTTGAAGTTGCAAGTAATTTTCCTAAATTTAAAGATCAAGTATATTCGGTAACTGCAGATCAATTGTATTTGACTCCTACTGCCGAAGTTAACTTAACGAATTTGTATCGAGATCATATTTTCAGTGCCGATCAATTGCCTGTTCGTATGACTTCCTGGACCAGCTGCTTCAGACGTGAAGCGGGAGGATACGGCGGTCAAGAGCGTGGGCTAATACGTATACATCAGTTTGAAAAAGTAGAGCTATACACTATATGTGAGCCAGCACATGCCGCACAAGAGCATGAACGTATGCTTGCATGCGCAGAATCTATTTTACAACAACTTGGTTTACATTATCGTGTAAGTCTTCTTGCAGCTCAAGATTGTTCATTCCCTTCGGCAAAAACGTATGATATTGAAGTATGGCTTGCAGGACAGAAACAGTATTACGAAGTGTCATCGGTGAGTAATTGTACTGATTTTCAAGCGCGCCGCGGCCTTATTCGCTATAAAAAGCAGCAAGATAGTAAAACAGAGTTAGTGTATACTCTCAATGGTTCATCATTAGCATTATCACGACTTATGGTTGCTATCCTTGAAAATTATCAACAACCTGACGGAACTGTCGTCTTGCCTGAAGTACTAAGAAATCCAGTTCCTACCATATAATAATGTACATATAACGTTATAACTGTAGGGCATGGGTACATGGGAACCCATTTTATATCATCGTGTAATCTGGTATAGTATATATTCTATTAAAAAATACATTAGAATTTTATTGTACTATTATGCGTATACATTAATAATGTACTGACAGTTTGAGCATAGTAGTTACTACGATTGGCTTATATGAATAAGATGCTGCGTATTCCTCTATATGTACAGGTTCTCATTTTGCCTGGACATACTTATGAATAATCAATTTGATCCTAAGGTTAATCCGCCGGCTCTTTATATTCATTGGCCGTTCTGCCCTTATAAATGTAATTTTTGTCCTTTTGTTGCCATTGCCGGTCATGATGCATATATGGAGCAGTATCATAATGCGCTTTGTGCTGAAATCGAAGAATTTTTCAAGTCGCGTAATGCATCGGCTGATATTAAAACAATATTTATCGGTGGTGGGACCCCGAGTACGTACCCTGAACATTTACTTGAAGACTTATTCATACGAATGGGTTCTTATATTACTAATGTACCAGACATTGAGATATCACTTGAAGTAAATCCGGGTACTGTAAATTTGGAAAAATTGCATACATGGAAGCGTATAGGTATTAATAGACTGAGCATTGGAGTGCAAAGTATCAATCAAGATGTTTTGCATAAACTGGGGCGATTCCAGAATACCAGTGATGTTATGTGGTTACTCGAACATGCAAGCTCTTTGTTTGATCGTATTTCAATTGATCTTATTCTCGGTTTGCCGGGCATCGAACCTGAAGCTTGGTACGGCACTATTGAGAAAGTTGTTGCATGGCCTATTAAGCATATTTCTATTTATTTTTTAACTATTCATGAAAATACTCCGCTCTTCTTTCACGTAAAAAAAGGACTTGTGGATATTCCTGCTGATATTCAAGTTACTCAGCTATATGGCTGGACTATTGAGCGACTTGAACGGGCGGGATTCAAGCAATATGAACTTTCAAATTTTGCTCGTTCAGGATATGAATGCCAACATAACCAAATGTATTGGGATCGTCAGCCTTATAAAGGATTTGGTATAGGGGCATGCTCCTTTGATGGAAAAAAACGTATGAGTAATCAAAAAAATTTGATTAAATATATCAATGCATGTCAATCTGCTCATATTGAGTCTACAAACATAGATTTTTGTGAGATACTGACAGAATCACAGGAGTATGTTGAAACTCTCATGCTTGGTATGCGACGGGCTCAAGGTGTACCCTATGAGTACATTCAACAAAACGCACCCGGCATAAGTAGAGATGTTATGGACAATAGAATTAAAAAATTATGTGATTTATATTTCATAACCATTGATAATAATATAGTGCGACTGACGCCAAAAGGATTAATGGTAGAAAATCAAGTGATATTAGAACTAATAAAAGATATTGAATAAAGAACATCAACTTAATAACTAAAATTTAATCTCTAGGATTGTATATGGCAAAACACGTGGGTATAAAACTGCCTGAAGATTTAGTAAATGTTATAAAAAATGGAAAAACTGTAGCTATTCTTGCAACTTTTTCAGAAAAAGGCTTGCCTCATACAACTCCTATCCAGTGTATTTATCCTAAGGGACTTGAAAGTATTTTGCTTACTATTAATAAAGACCATGCAGGTTATCATAATATGGTATGGCAAAAAAAAGTTATGTTGTGCTTTCTTGATGAAGGTAACGTTGCTTACAGTATCCTTGGCCGTGCTGGTGTAGTACGCGCTCCTTCTCTGGTACATCCGTTGATGAATGTAGTACGAGTTGATATTATCGATATTAAGAGTGACAGGTCAGTATTGAGTCGCGTAGACACCGGTGTTCGATGGAGTTACACTTCAGCTGACGCAGAAGAACTTTCAGTAGCGCTTATGAATGAATTAAAAGAGCTAGCTCAAACATTATAATAGTAAGGAATAGATATAATGCGCACAGTATCAGTATGCTTATTAATCATTGGTTGTATATCAAGTATCTTTATATGTAGCCAAGATACAGGAATAGCAAGTTCTATTGGACTTACTCCTGATGTAATTTCAGGTACCCAAACTACTGAAATATTTGATGAGCCTACTCCGGAAGATCTTACTGATACTGTTATACCCCCTCTGGGTCCTACCAGCTCAACAGTTTTGGTTCCTGAATTTCCTGTGTCAAATAATACGATAGTTGATAATCCTCCTGCTGTATCTGAAGCGCTCCCTGTTATTGACGATTCAAATATGCCTCCCGCGCCTATACCGACTGAGTTGCCCGAGGTACCAGTGTATGGACCTATGCAAGAATCGGCAGAAGAATTTATTTCGCCCGTTAATTTGCAAACAGGTGAATTGATACAACCTGATGCTATGCAAAATCAGGCACCTTATCCTTCTCCCTTTATTACGGTACCTGCACCAGTAGCAGTTCCTGAGTCATCCTTCAATCAAATAAGTCAAGCTCCTGCACCTTCTTTGGAAAATCCATCTCCATCAACATCTGAGCCATTTGATATTGATACGCTTGGTTTGACCGAACCGCGTGGTAACTGGTTACTCAAGCGATTTTGGTGGAATAAAGCGGAAGATTTGTATCAAGATATTAAAGATTTGTCCGATGAGGCACTACAAACACGCCAAATATTTTTTACCAAACGATATGATACTACCCGTGAAATTATAGATCCACTATGGACTCAGTTGGGCGCCAATCAAATACAGTTAACTGATGCGCTGACTACTATTACTACATGGCTTGAAAAACAGAAAAATGTTCAATCAGACAATGAACAGCGTAACTTATTCTTGACCACTATATCTGCAGAACAAACTACTCTAGAGCAAATACGCAAAGATATTCAAACTATGATTGAACTTGATCGCGCGCTTGATCAAGCACTTAGTAAACTGATGGATCAACTTGATTTAGTGCGTACGTATGAACGTAAAGCGTGGGATAACTTTAAACAGATTACTCGTGAATTGAGTGATAAGAGTGCTCGACAGTTGTATAACGCGATGATTACTGATGAGCAAAATATACGAAATATAGTAGAGTATATAAAATCATCTCTTGCCCGTTACGTAAGCGATGTAATTAGCCGTATTGGCCAAAAGAGCAAAGGCATAGCTTCAGCTATTAATATGCTTGAAGGTAAAAATATTACACTCATAGATGCAAGTACGCAGATTCAAGAAGGATTTGCGCAACCTGAAAAATTAGTTGAAAAAACCGTTGTTGATACTAACACAGAAGCTGCTAAAAAGATTAAAAAGAAAGCAGGTATAATAGGTCATATTAATGATTTTTTCAATTCTGTAGGAACGACAATTACTGGTTTTGCAAGTTCAATATGGCACTCAATTCAAAATATTTTTGGCGCACGTATTAGTGTCAAGAAAAAGCAGATCTTGACTGAAACTCAGGCACCTTCTTTACAAGAGCCTGTAAGTTCGGTATCTGAGGATACAATTGAAAGAAAATAGATTTGAAAAATATTGTAGTTATGGTACTTTATATCCCATAACTTTCTGTTGAAATAAACGATGCCGAGGTGGTGGAACTGGCAGACACGCAGCCTTGAGGTGGCTGTGAGAGAAATCTTGTAGGGGTTCGAGTCCCCTCCTCGGCACCAGTAATCAAATCTTTTCAAATACATGATATTACCTACTATAGTACAAAAAGGAGTGCTGTATGAATCTTTCTCTGTCCAGGATCGTACGATCAGGATTTTTTGTGTGGATTGCTATTGCTATTGCCGGAATATTATTCTTATGGCCTCTTCGTCAAAAACTGCGCTTGGGAATTGATCTTGTCGGAGGAACATATATAACACTTGATGTTCATACGCAAAAAGCAATTGAGTCCGAGCTTATCGCACGCATGGGTGGTATTAATACAGTACTGACAGAAAATAAGGTTGAGCCTACCGCTAAAGTCATTGATGATCGCGTTATTACTTTACAATTTTCTACAATCGATAAAGCTCAAGCTGCTGGATCTTTAATTAAAAGTTTATATCCTGACTTTATTCAAAAAACTTTTAGTAATTCAGTAACATTGTCACTACCTGCTTCAGTGGAAGAAAAAATTAAAGCGGATGCTATTGAAAGAAATATTCACGTACTGCACACACGTCTTGACCCTATGAGCGTAGGTGAAACACCTATTGCTGCAAAAGGTAATAAACAAATTGTTATTGAATTGCCAGATGTATCAGATCCAACACAAGCAAAAGCTATGATTGGCAAATCAGCTGTTTTAGAGTTCCGTTTAGTGGACAAATCAGCGGCTTCCAAGCAAGATATACTCTATCAAATGGACGGAGAAATTCCTGGAGATATGGAAATATTGTCAGGAAAAGAGTTAGCCGGACACACAGGTGAATATTATTTAGTTCCAAAACTGGCACAAATTACCGGATCAATGTTAAGAAATGCTCAACCAGCGCTTTCTTCTGATGGAACACAAGTGACTGTTGCATTTGAATTGACACCTGAAGGTGGACAGAAATTTGCAGAAGTAACAGGAGCAAATATTGGAAAACGTCTTGCTATTGTGCTTGATGGAGTAGTTATTTCAGCACCTCGAGTTGAATCACAAATCAGCACTAACGGACAAATCACTGGTAACTTCACTGCAGATAGCGCAAGAGAATTGGCAACACTATTACGTTCAGGTTCTTTTGTAGCCCCTGTTTCTTTTGAGGAAGAGCGCCAAATAGGGCCGGCACTTGGAGCAGAATCAATCCGTCAGGGTATCGTTTCATGCTTGGTAGGGTTAGGGTTCTTGTTATTATTTAGCGCTTTCTATTATAAAATACCTGGTCTTATGGCATTTATTGCTCTTCTATTCAACTTACTTCTAGTGTTACTTGGTATGTCGTGGCTCGGTGCCACACTGACTATGCCGGGTATTGCTGGTATGGTATTGACTGTGGGGATGGCAATTGATGCATCTATTTTAATATATGAGCGAATTAAAGAAGAGCTGGCTCATGGAGTTGCGTTACCTAAAGCAATTAATGATGGTTTTTCTGACGCGATGACAGTAATATTAGATGCTAATATTACTACTTTCATAGTAGGGGTAGTTCTCTATATTTTTGGAACAGGACCTATTCAAGGATTTGCAGTTACTATGATGCTTGGTATTGTAGCAACACTTATCACAGGATTATTCTTTTTAAGATCGTTTTTACGTTTTGTGGTTAACACATTGCAAGTAAGAAAATTGCAATTTTAACTGTACAATTGTACTAAAAATAACTATACTTAGTAGCATAATTATTAAGTATAGTATGGCGACGTAGCTCAGCTGGTTAGAGCGGCGGAATCATAATCCGTAGGTCCGGGGTTCGAGTCCCTGCGTCGCCACCATTTACTAATACTTTCCTATATCTCTTCTTATATTTAATTACTTACTCCATTATTCTTATGATATTACCTACCTTGTTAACTTTAGTTCGGCTTATCATTTCGCCTTTTGCCATGCCCATAAGTATTGTGTACTTTATTAACAACACCGCAGGTAGTATATTAATTGCACTATTGTTTATTATGTTTGCTGTAACCGATTTTTTGACGGCTATGTCGCTCGTACGTACAATTTACAGAGTGAATTGGGTGCACAACTTGATCCTATTGCTGATAAATTTTTTATTATAAGTACTTATATATCTTTACTATATGTTAATCGTATGGGGCTGGCTCTTTGTTTGATTATTGTATTGCGTGAATTATTTGTAATGTCAGTACGTCAAATTGCACTTGAATCAGGTTTTGCAATAAAAGTTAACGGATTTGGAAAAGCAAAAACTTTGTTCCAGTGTGTTCTGGCAGTAGAGCGTATTATGTATAATATTTTAATACCTAACGTTACTTTCATGATATATGTAGACTGGATACTCGTTATGCTTGCTCTCATTTTGACTATATATTCTGGACTCGTCTATGCATATGGTTTACATCAACGTATAAATTTAATTAATTAGTTTTCTGTTAATTATTGAAGTTAAAATTTTATAAAATTAGATTGATATGGGATTGTCAAAAAAATATGAATATATATTTATATTCATACAATATGCTTACGTATTATAATTATTTTTATGTATCAATATTTTAATAAAAATTAAATAAGGAATATGTGTGAAATTTAAAGCGTTAGCAGATGCTTTTGCTCAGATTGAGCAAGAAAGTGGGCGGATTAAAATTACTCATATATTAGCGCAAACTTTGAGTAATGCTAACGGACATGAGGCACAAATAATTTGTAACCTAAGCTTAGGACAATTACATCCGCCTTATATTGGCACTCAGTTTGCACTAGCAGAAAAGAGTATTATAAAAGTGCTTGCCGTAATTTTATCTTTATCTGCAGAAAATGTGCTAAAAGAACGCGCTCGTTTGGGTGATCTTGGTTTGGTATTCAAAGAATATGCATCTATAGAACATATGAAACATGATCTTGATGTAGTGGCTGTATATGAGTTCTTGGTACGTATAGAAAACTTAGGCGGTGCTGGATCCCAAGAAGCAAAGCAGCATGCGTTGTTAGAGCTGTTACGCCAAGTTGATGGGTTATCAGGCTGCTATATAATACGCATCATACTAGCAAAGCTTCGACTTGGTTTTTCTGATATGACATTGATAGATGCACTTTCATTTATGGTGACCGGTGATAAATCTTTGCGTTCAGCTCTGGAGCATGCATATAATATATGTGTAGATCTTGGACTTATTGCACAGACATTAAAGGATCATGGTATTGATGCAATAAAGCATATGGAAATACAACTTGGTATCCCTATTCGTCCTGCAGCTGCAGAGCGGCTGCCTAACGCTAAGCAAATTATTGAAAAAATAGGCCCTTGTATTGTCGAGCCTAAGATTGATGGATTTAGATTGCAAATCCATATCGAACAACAGGGAAGTAATAAAAAAATTCATTTTTTCTCACGTAATCTTACTGATATGTCAGATAGCTTTCCTGATTTATATAAAGCATGTGAACAGTGGCCCATACATAGTTTAATCGCTGAAGGTGAAGCAATTGTATTTGATCCTGCTAACGGGCGTTTTGTTCCTTTTCAAGAAACAGTCAAACGTAAACGTAAGCATGATATTGTTTCAGTAATGCAACAGTTGCCACTTCAGCTATTTCTATTTGATGCACTTTATATTAATGGAACAAGCATGCTCGACAAGCCTTATACTGTGCGTCGAGCGGAGCTTGAAAAAATATCTCAATTAAATCAATCATCTTCAATTCAATTAATTCAAGATCGTACATGTACAACGGCACAGGAAATGCAGGGGTACTTTGATCAGGCGTTAGCACATGGCCTTGAAGGTCTTATGGCCAAACGTCCTGATTCGTTATATCAACCAGGTAAGCGGAACTTTAATTGGATTAAACTCAAAAAACATCAAGAGAGTTCCGTTGAAGATACCATTGACTGTGTAATTTTAGGATATTACCTAGGTTCAGGTAAGCGCACTTCATTTGGAATTGGAGCATTCTTGGTCGGAGTGTATGATAAGCCAAATGATAGATTTGAGACTATCGCAAAAGTAGGCACGGGCCTGTCGGATCAAGATTGGAAAATATTAAAAACTGAGTGTGATAAATACAAGGCCTCTGAAAAGCCAATGAACGTGGTCTGTGTGCCGGAACTATATCCATCAGTGTGGGTGGATCCTGTTATTGTATGCGAAATATTTGCTGATGAAATTACATTGTCTCCACTGCATACTGCAGGCAAAGGTACAGGTGCTGGGCAAGGCTTTGCGTTGCGCTTTCCTCGGTTTTTAGGCTATCGGCCCGACAAAACTGCTACTGAATCTACACAGGTTACTGAAATTAAAAGGATGTATCATGATCAGAAAAAACAGGAACTGCCTGAAAACGATAACAAAGATAGTTAATTTCTATACATTCACAACGTTATGAAATACGGATTACATGTGCCATAGTTAGCTTATTTGACTAAGTGCTGTAATTGTTGCATGAGAATTGAGTACCGGACGTACTGAGAGTGATTAATTAAAAAATGATGATTTTATACAATAAAAAGAGGGACAATTATATTGTCCCTCTTCTCTTAATTCAAAGATTTTGAATCAATTATGCATTAGATGCTTTTTTGAAAAAAGTACCTTTAACTACATTCCATGCGTAAGCAACGCCACGGGTAGCAACGGTATCAGTAACAGCGGTGTTAAGTGTTACTAATCTTTTCAAATATGCAGTCACTGTGCTTAACAATTGAACGTTTTGTGTTTTATAAGCAGCTAGATCTACAGCGGCGCGGGTAGCTTGCGCAACCTTTAAACCAGCTGCAGTAATTGCTGCATTTTGTGTTCCGGTTGATACAGCATTTTTTAATGCATCAACGGTATCTTTGTCAGCTACGCGGCTATAACCTTGAACTGCTCCTTGAACTGCTGAACCAGCAATTTTCAAGCCTTCAGATTTAGATACGATAACTGTTCCATTTTTTGTAGTCAACGCACCTTCGTTATAGATTGTGCCTTTTGCTGCATCAACTGCAAAATATACTACACCTTCATTATTTTTTAAATTATTTTTAATTGAAGGATATGTTACAGTCGCTGTGTTAATAGCTTGTGCTGCAAAACCTGATAAAAGCAAACCAATAGAGAGTACACGTGATGTATAATTCATAAAAAGCTCCTTATGTGCATAAAAATACAAATTTGTATGGTCACTACGTAATACATTTAACAACCATTACCTACGCACTTTTTTTCTTTACTAACGCTGTGAGTATACTAGCTCAGAATGGTGTCATATGTAAAGCTTTTTTTTATGCAAGGTAGTTTTTCTATAAGAAAGTGAAACTGCCAATAGAGCTTTTTTTTGAAATTATGATGTTTTGTATGAAGGTTACACTTGTTTAGTGCCATCTTGATTGATGAGATTATAAAAGTATTCAGCTTCTTGTACAGGATTGTCTGCTTCAACTATTGCTCTTCCTATCACTATCCCATCAGGGTGAATACTTATAATTGAATTGATTGTTTCACGCTTAATTTTTGCAGAAACAAAAATAGGTAAGGTGGTATTGCCTCGTACCATTTCCCATTTATCAAGAAGCAGAAGAGACTCTTGCTCATCGTAGGGTTCATGGAATAGTAGTGCATCAACGCCTAAATTTTTTGCCTCCATGGCCGACTGACCTAAAGAGCCTGCATCAAGCAGATCAAGCATTATTTTTTTGTTCAAGCTACTGGCTACCGTACAAGCAGTATGAATAACGTTTTTACTTGTTCCTGCCATAACTGTCATCCAGTCAGCTCCTGCATGGGCAAATGCAGTAATGGTTTCCTTACTTCGATCGATAATTTTAGTATCAGCAAGTAGAGCCTTTTTGGGAAAAGCATTACGAAATTTTTCTACTGCTTTAATACCATGGGTATAAAGTAAAGGTGTACCTATTTCAATAATATTTGTGTACTCTGACACTTTGTGTGCAATATCAAGCGCACGTTCAAGATCGGTGATGTCAAATGCGATCTGAAGTTTCATACAGTTCCTTTAGAAGCCAAATGGATCTGCTATCTCCTCTAGTATATCATAAGTGAGGAACTAACACATATCCTTTTGGTATTTGTCGCAATCGGACTGAAAAAGAACCAAAAAATTGACGCAAATTTAACAGGTATAGGGCAGAAGCGTTACTATCAATGCTTTTCTTTGCGTACATATCAGGAAGAACAAGGGAAGGGTATGGCTGAGTAAGGCTTGCTCCTAAAGGAATATAAATTGAATCAGGAGGACTTATAATAATAATTGCAGTATCAGGAATGCGCCGATCATTCAATTCTTCACCTTGAGATACGTTCCATAAAAGTGATCGCGTTTCAGGATCACTGATTTGTTGGTAATGATAAATGGCATATGGCTGATGCTCGGGTATTTGCCAATAGCCTATAGTATTTCCTGCCATTAAAATGGGAGTAAGGCGATTGGTGACAATGAGTGTCAACTGCGCTTCAGTTTCAAGACGGGGAAGCAGAATTTGTCCGTTACGATCTGAAAGAGTTATGTACCCTCCGTACAATGCATATATACCTACGCCCGGGCGAACTACTGATTGAGGCAGCGGAAGATGATGCTTTTGACGCATACCACGTCGATGTATACGCTCATTCATCTGGCCTTGATCTAATACATGAGGATAAGGTCGAATAAAAAAGCTAATAGTATTGGTAGCTTGAATATATGACATATGCAGTGCGATAAAAGTTGCTGCATAGATAAATTTTTGCATGAATATCCTTTGTGCGATATGCATATAGGATTTTTTTAGTTAGACTAACATACATATATTTTTAAAATCTATAGTATAGATAAGAGTTATCTAATGACGAGTCGTAATTTTACACCAGACCAAACAAGTGAATGGGATATTCTTGCACATACCTATCAACTTGATGCGTACAAACTTTCACAGTTTAAAATTTATTTGGAACTTTTGCAGACGTGGAATAAAAATATTAATTTAACTGCTATTCAAGAAACATTGGCGATAATACAATATCATTTTTATGATTCTTTAAGTGCCAGTCGTTACATTTCATTGAATGAAATTGCCAGTGTTGCCGATATTGGCGCGGGAGCAGGCTTTCCAGGTTTACCTTTAAAAATTATGTATCCCCATATTAAACTTTTTTTAATTGAAGTAAATCAAAAAAAAGTAAAATTTTTGCAAACTGTTATTGACCAGCTGGCACTGTCGGATGTGCATATATATTTTCAAGATTGGCGTACATTTTTACGCACCACTTCATATCCTATAGATCTATTTGTCGCGCGTGCTTCATTACAGATCTCTGATATGTTTCGTATATTTCGTTCATCAAGTCCGTATAATAATGCACTGTTAGCATACTGGGCATCAAGCCATTGGAAGCCTGAAAATGCGGAACAAAATTCTTACGTTGTGCATCAATGGAGTTATCAGGTTGATTCTCGCGTTCGAAAGTTGGTACTCTTTAAACGGCCTTAATAAGTACTGATATTAAGGTGAGTGTGAAGCAAAATATTCAATATAGGTACAGATAGTAACTTCTGTGCAGATCACTATCTTCACGTATAGTACCATCTTAATTAAAACCAAGGAGGGCATATGAAAAAAGGGCTTGTTGCAAGCTACGTTGCCGGAATAAAAGATATATACCATGGAGAGACGTATAGCACTATTATGCGTTATTTTATTCCTGAATGTATTACGGCATTTTTAATTTATTCTTTGCCATCAATTTTGGACTCATATTTTATTTGTTGTTTTAAATCAACGCCAACGTATGCATTGCTCAGTATTACCAATAATTGGTCGCATTTTATTTTTAAAATTACTGAAGCATTTTCAGTAGCTACTGTTGTCATGGTCGGTCAACGTAATGGAAATCACGAGTATCGTTCTGCAGGTGACGCTGCGCGTGACGCATTCTGGATTAGTGCAATTTTAGGGGGTGTTCTTGCGGGTTTATTGTATATAAGCGCCTATTGGATTTATAAGCTGCATGGTGTTGCTCCTGAAATGATAGCGATGGGTATTCCATTTTTACAGTTACGATCGTTTGCAATATTTTTATGCTTTATGTACATGGCATGTATTGGTTTTTTGCGTGCTATTAAAAATACGCGGGTGCCTATGCTCATATTTGCCGCAGGTTCCCTCATTTTTATTGTACTTGATTACATATTTATTTTTGGTCGTTGTGGCGTACAAGCGCGAGGGTTACAAGGATCGGCACTTGCCTCATGTATTCAATACGGTGTCATGCTTATCATTGCGTTAGGATATATACTTGGTCATAGGAAATATCGCAAATATGGTCTGCACTTATTTGTCGGGGCTTTTACCTTTAAAAATTTAAAATACTGGTTTGAACTTGCATGGCCTATGGTCCTTGATAAAGCTACGCTTGCAGGCGCCTACGTATGGCTTGGTATCTTGATTACAAAATTAGGCACGAATTATTCAGCGACATTTGGTGCAATTAAAGATCTTGAGCGCCTTGCATTTACTCCTGCCATTGCGTGTGCTCAAATTATTACATTTTTAGTGAGTAACGATTATAAATTACAAAATTGGGAAAATATTAAGACCAATATTAAAAAAATTATTTTCCTGGCTTCTGTATTTGTATTCAGTGGCCTCTTGTTAATTTGTTGTAAGCCATTGGTATTCTTACAAATATTTGATAGAACCGGTGATTTTGCTCAGATGGCAGCACGTATCTTCCCGGTCATTAGTGTACTTGTGTTTTTTGATTTGTTACAATTAATTTTATCCGGTGCATTGCGTGGTTCAGGAAATGTCAATACTGTCATGCTTGTCAGGCTTGCGGTATGTTGTGGCTATTTCGTTCCCGTATCATGCATTATATGGTATCTTCCTATTACCGATTTAACACTTAAATTTGTTTTAATTTATGGTTCCTTCTATGTGGGAAATGCTCTTATGAGCGTCATTTATATTAACCGATTTCGTACAGATGAATGGAAACAACTTAGCTAAATTAGGATATTATGGCACATATTTCCCCTGATGAAATTCGCAAACTTGCTCGTTTGAGCGCAATAGAACTTGACGATCGTGAAATCACGATGGTAAGTGGTCATATTCAAGCGGTACTTTCATATGCAGCACGAGTACAAGAGGTCCTTGAAAGTACTGAGTATGTCGCGTATAAAAACACTAATATTACTCGTGACGATCAGACAGTTGCATGTAACCCTGAACCATTATTGTCGCAAGCGCCTGAGGTGCAAGATAATTTTTTTGTAGTGCCTGCTATTATTGATCAAAAATCTTAACACAACCAAGTGATTATCATATGAATACTATTGCATTTGCTTCTATTCAAGAGTTGCGTACTCTTTTAGACGCTAAAAAAATATCAGCTTCTGAGCTTTTAAAATTATTCTTAGAGCGTGCTCATAAATACAACCCAGAACTTAATGCGGCACTTGAAATTTTTGAGCATGAATCCATTATGTCAGATTATATAGCAGGAGGAATTTTAGATGGAATTCCTGGCCTTATTAAAGATAATATTGCGCAAAAAGGAAGAAAGTTAACGTGTGGTTCTGCTATTTTGGAAAATTTTACTGCACCTGAAGACGCTACTGCTACCGCACTCCTTAAAAAAGCAGGCGCACTTTTGTTAGGGCGTGCCAATATGGATGAATTTGCAATGGGCAGCTCCAACGAAACCTCTGCATTCGGACCAGTACGTAATCCTTGGGATCCCACTCGTGTGCCTGGAGGTTCCAGTGGTGGTTCAATTGCTGCAGTAGCCGCAGGATTGGTCCCCTGGGCTTTAGGATCAGAAACAGGTGGCTCGGTGCGCCAACCGGCTGCTTTTTGTGGAATTGTTGGATATAAACCAACCTATGGTCTCATTTCTCGTAATGGTTTGGTAGCATATGCCTCTTCGTTGGATCATATTGGCATTGCTACTCGTACTGTGGCCGATACAGCACATGTGCTGACTGCGATTAACGGCAAAGATGTGCGCGATTCTTCAAGTAAGCAAATAGATCCTATTGATTTTACCAAGCATTTAGATGGCAAAATACCATCAGGCATTAAAATTGGTGTTGTACAAAATACGTTGCAGGCTGATGGCATGGACCCACAAGTTACCAATGCCATTTCACATGCACTTGGTGATCTGGAAAAGCTCGGAGCGCGTATTGTTCCTGTTACACTGCCTATTTTAGATTACAGTGCCGCACTTTATTTTATTATCAGTAGGGCAGAAGCTGCTTCCAATCTTGGAAGATTTGACGGTATACGTTATGGCTTGCGTTCATCAGACGCTCATACCCTTTCGCAGGTATATGGAAAAACACGTAATTCTGGTTTTGGCACTGAAGTCAAAACGCGTATTCTTGTCGGTAACTATGTACTTTCAGCAGGCCATGCAGCAGCATTTTATGAAAAAGCATGCGCAGTACAGCAGTTAATGCGTGCTGAGTTTGAATCTTTATTCAAAAAGGTTGATCTTCTGGTTATGCCAACACATCCTGCTCCCGCGTTTAAATTTGGAGCCTTTGATGTTGATAAGTTGCAAATGGATCTACAGGATTATTTTACCTGCTTTGCCAATTTGACAGGGATTCCTGCGATTTCAGTCCCCTGTGGTTTTAGTTCTGAAAATTTACCGATTGGCTTTCAGTTGGTAGGACCATGGCTTGGTGATGAGCAGCTATTGAAAGCAGCTCATGCATATCAAAATGCCACTGACTGGCATAAGCGCACTCCTGCAGGTTACTGAGTGTAATTATAAAAATACGTTATTTTAATTGCAATTCGATAAATACTATCGCTATCTTGTGCCCGGACCTTATTGTAAGTTATGGTTATTAACGGATAAAAAGGCATCCGGGGCGCAAGGGGCAGAGTATCATGATTGCAATACGTGGACCAGTACTTATATTGCTGATACTACAGATGATAAGCTGTACTACCATTGCCTCCAATGCTCTAAATGTTTCAATTACCCATCCTGAATTTACGCAGCTTGCTACACAGAACGCGTTTGCAAAAAAGTGTCCCTTTATCACACGCAAACAAGGCCATAAATTTTTTACTGATGCCATACGAGATGTCATTATGCTGCACGTTAACCTTTTTTCCATCGATTCATTTAAAGTTATTGCCGCGTCTATGCCATTTTACTTTGCAACACGCATGCTCGATGAGCCCGTTCATCGCTATTTTTACTGTCCTTCCCATCATAAAAATCTTCGTCAATTTCCTCATTGGTGCCATGAAACAGTGCGACTTGGCTTGGCGTTGCCGATATCTACTTTTGGATTATTAGGCTTATTTTCATCCGATCCGGAATGGCGTCAAACGGGGCAAGTATTTTTGATAGGAATGCCATTTGTTATTTTTGGCAAAGATGTGCTTAAGCAAATTGAAATTGACGCTAGTTATCGGCCTTGGAATGAACACTTTAGTTGTAAAAAGAGAGCTTTAGGAGGATTTCCTTCTGGCCACATGGCTGAAATTACCTATATGATTGCCTTGTATGGTATGCGCTTTGGGTTGCCTGTTGCTATTCCCCTAGGAATTTATGGCGCGGCGTTGGCCAGTGTATTTGTCAATTGTAATAGACACTATGTCTCGCAAATGGTAGCAGGTGCTGCGTTGGGTACTATGTATGCGTTTGCAGCAAACAAACTTATTGATAGTCGCTTGAGCCGCCAGGGTAATTTATCGTGTGGGTACTCTAAAGCCAACGGCGTTACAGTCAATTATTCCTATAAATTTTGAGCATGCTTGATACTATCCGATTGGCAAGTCTTAAATCTCTTAGTAACCTAGAACCATAGTACACCCTTATTACTACCAGCATGGATTAAATTGTATGTCAGATTCTTCGTATTGGAATAGTCCATTAATTATTGCGGGCAAGCCTTATCCTCGATTTATCAGCGGACCGCTTGATGGTATTACCGATTCACCATTCAGACGCTTAGTGCGTGAATTTTCAAAAGATGAGCTTTTATACACTGAAATGAGACACGTTGCGTGTATTGCAACCCCCCGTGCCCATGTAAAAGCACTTGATTACCTCCAGTTAGAGCGACCGCTCAACTTTCAAATTGCAGCAAATCAACTTCCCTATATTGCGCCTGCAATTGAAAGAATACTTGCTTCAGGTGTTGATATGGTTGATTTGAATGTAGGGTGTCCTGCAAGCAATGTGATAGGCTCAGGGTCAGGCTCTGCACTCATGGCCGATTTGCCACGCCTTGAATCTATTGTACGCACTTTGCGTTCACTGCTTTCTATTCCTTTTACCGTCAAAATTCGAGCAGGATTTAAATGTAAGAATGCAATTGAGGTAGCACGTATGCTTGAAGCGTGTGGTGTTGATGCGCTGGCTATACATCCTCGTTTGCAGTCGCAAAGATTTGAAGGACAGCCTGATTATGAACTTGCAGCTCAAGTAAAACAGGCAGTATCGATCCCTGTTATTATTTCAGGTGGAATAGTTAATTTTAAGATGGCAAGTATGGTATATAATACTACAGGTGTCGATGGCTTTTTAATTGGTCGTGGCATGTGGTCAAAACCTTGGAAATTGGCAGAGTTAGCAGCTCATTGTCAAGGTCAACCATTTTCACTTCCTATAACTACGGTAGTAGAGTATGCAATAAAGCATTTTAACCTTATGCTTGAGTATTATGGACCTCGCGGGTTATTTGCATTCAGAAAGCATCTTCCTTTTTACTTGCGCGGTATTCCTGAAGCTACAACTTTGCGTAAAAAGTTAGTGATAGAAACATCTGCACAAGAAATACTACAGGCGTTGCATAGTTTGTGTGAGAAATAATGAATTATAAGCCGATGATAGCGCGACTTAAAAAAACTTTATGGGTACTGGTTACAGTATGCACAGTTGCGATATTTATACGGTTTGTAGCACAAAAGATTGACTGGTACTCTTCGTATATTATGTATCCCATTTTAAAAATGCATGCAAATTATGTAGATCCTACCCGTGCCTATTTTCAAGAACGTAGTACTGCGCAAGAACTGTCATGTGCTTTAAAAGCGCTCATGACTGACTATACAACATTATCCGCGCGCTATATACAACTACTAGGAACGTCTGATTTTAATGCTCATACTCAATCGTTACAAGAATTTTCAAAACGATACAAATCAGATCAATGTCGTACTGTACAAGTCCTTGCGCGTCATATTGGATCAGATGCTCATTTTATATTAATAGATGCCGGCGAACGGGAAAATATAGAAAAAGACATGGTAGTAGTTCACGGCAATAGCTTGGTTGGTCGTGTTATTGAGGTGTACCCTCATTACAGCAAAGTATTATTGATTACTGATGTGCGCTGTAAAGTTGCAACTTTCTGCGCTGCTACTAAAACGGTAGGTGTTTTTGGTGGTGCAAATCATTGTACTGCAGGTCAACTGGATCACATCAGTCACTTAATGCCTATACAAGTCGGTGATGTTGTTCTTTCAAGCGGTGAAGGTGGTTTGTTTGCACGAGGTTTTGGAATAGGTACCATTGAACGATTTACTAAAGATCATTTATTATACGACATTACAGTCAAGCCTTTTATAGATCCTCGATCTATGAATTACTGTACTGTTTTGTACTCAGTAGTTCCACAATTGTCTGATAAAATCTAGTACAGATATTTTGTATGTCTATTTATGTGTAATTGCATGGAGCCTACAAAAAAAGGATGCGCTATGATACGCATCCTATAATTATATACAAAGCTATATGTGGCTAAAGAGCTTTATTGCCATATCTGTTTTCTAAATATGTGCACGCACGATTTAATAATCGAGTTAATGCAATATCGTCTTCGCCTTCACTGTCTGCATTGAGCATACCAAATAGACCTTTGCGCTCAGGTGTCTTGATCCATCGAATTTCACCTTGAATTAACGCTCTTTCCTTAAGTGCACTTACTGCTGCTGATAATGATCCAAGCTGATCGACAAGTCCTAATTTTAATGCCTGACGACCATTGAAAATTTTGCCATCAGCCCATACAGAAGATTGTGATAAAGATAATTTACGTTGAGTTGCAACATCATGAACAAATTGATCATATGTGTCATCAAGCATGCTTTGAAGTAATGCTTTCATCTCAGGAGTCATATCAGTGAACGGATCAGTTGCAAGCTTATATTTACCAGCGCTTAATGGAATATATTTTACTTTGAATTGTTCAATAAATTCTTTCAGCTGAAATAACCATGAAAGTGTAGCACCAATACTGCCAACAATAGCAGATCCTGAGCAGATAATATGATCAGTTGCTGATGCTATATAATAGCCTCCTGATGCACAAATATTTTCAACCAAACTAATAATAGGTTTTGGGTACAATCCTTTTAACGTTAATATTTCTTGGTATATAGCTTGTGCTGAGCCTGATGCGCTCCCTGGACTTTCAATTTTAAGTAAAATTGCTTTAATTTCATTATTCTTAAAATGCTTGTAGAGTTGTTTTATATACGGTGCTGCATCGTAAATTACTCCCTTGACGTGGATTACACCAACTGCATCCCGGGGATCAATATGATGGTGATAGAGATTGCGTATATTTTGAGTAATAGTAGGAAGCAGGGGAAGAATTAATAATAAAAGAATAAAGCTGAACGTGCTTTTAAGTGATGATCCGAATGCCATACAAATACCTTGGGTCAAAATGAATAATAATAATCATTGAGTATCAGCATATCAGCATACACAAAAAAATACCGAGTAATAAAATAATTTTGAAAATAGCTTTGACATTAAATGCGTTTTAATCTACAATTTTACCAGTCTAGGTCAGGGCGGTTAGCTCAGCTGGTAGAGCATCAGTCTTACAAACTGAGGGTCGTAGGTTCGAATCCTGCACCGCCCACCATATCTCAGACACTGGTTATTCCTCGGTAGCTCAGTTGGTAGAGCACACGACTGTTAATCGTTAGGTCGCAGGTTCGAGTCCTGCCCGAGGAGCCACTTATTATTTCCTCCTCATTTGAATTACAGATATATGGGGGGCTGTAGCTCAGTTTGGTTAGAGCGTCCGCCTGTCACGCGGAAGGTCGCGAGTTCGAGTCTCGTCAGCCCCGCCATTAAATATAAAACCGAACTAATTAAAGTTCGGTTTTATTATTGCCTAAATTTTATATTGTCATATTAGATGATATGGCAAAAAAATTAAAAAATCATGTTATTAATTATGATTTCGCACATTCAACATTGAAGTGCACAGCCTGTGAATTTTAAAAATACCTTATTACTTATTTTTAATAGTAGATATAAAAAATTTACAGCAAAAAATCATATAATAAAAACATCTTTATTTATCAGTCGCTCGATCTAAAACACCACGCCATATTGAAAGAAAATCGCCTAGTTCTTTGAACAAGTTCATTTCATCTTGCAAGTTGTGTTTTTTTTGGGCTTCCAACATCAATGTTGCTTTTCGCAAAATATAATCAGCAGCGCCGCCAACAAGAGGATTTAATACATTGTTCATCTTTGCATATATATCAGCAGTTAGTCTTGCTAAGTCTTCAGACACCACAAAAATTTCTGCAAAATCTAAAGAATAATGAGCGATTCCTGCATCAGAAAAATCAAATATACCAGCAGTTTGTCCGTTAACTGAATTGAAAGCTAAATTATCGCCATTTACATCTTGGTGAACAAAAACTGCACCCTGCTCTTTGCTCAGATCTTCTCTTGCATAGGCTATTGCTTCTTGCAGCATTATATTGATCTCTGTTGGCAAAGCGCCTAATAAAGTGGATTCTATTTCATCCAAAGGGCGAATAACATTTGTGTAACCCCATTGTAATGCTTGTTCTGTATTAACAGCATTATGAATTTGTGTGAAAAACGAAGCTAATGTTTGCGCAATATTGTAGCGAACGTCAGGATTAAGATTATCATATACTTGCTTGTTTAAATGAATTCCCAATATTTTGGGATACCCGGCAAATGCTATCTCGTTTCCAAAATAATGATAACTGGGAATAGGCAATGTAATATATTTTTTTAAATACTCTAAAAGATTTTTTTCGCGTTCTAAATTAGTTATAGATTCCTCTGTCCTAGGAAAACGAAAAATCCAGTCTCCGTTAACATCTGCAACCAAATGATCCCATCCCCTTTCAATAATATTGATAGATTTAATCACTAGATCAGGGATTTCCCGGTTTAAAACTTGAGAAATTGTTGCGGCATCATATTGTTTAATGACGGTTGTGGCATTTACTGGATCAGACTTTGCTGAAGTAGGGTTTTTAGTAAAAATGTCTGCCATTGCTGAATCTTTCGTGTTTATAAATGGTATTGCAAGCTGAGCAAAAATAAGCAAATTAAATGTCAAAATTAGTTTGTTATTATATGACCACAATATTAACATTGGTAATACTCAGTAATATTCTCTGCTTTTACTGTATATCTATAGTAAGCTAAGATTGAAATATTAATATTAATGTTTTTCATAACAATTATAACCTTCTTTAGGTATAATCTAAAAAGAATGTGCAGAATATTTTTTGATTGTAAGATTAAAGCGCTCTATAAATCATTAACTCAGAAAAATAATTACAAGGCAAAAGTATTTTTATATGGCATTTTTTAGCAATAAATTAGTTAATTTTTGCTATGTTTGTAATTAGCGTTATTTGCAAGCTATTGTATAATTATGAAATAAATAAAATTAAACTTGTGGTTTATATTTTGGTATAGATTGGAATATCTGGAAGCTTTTAAAATTTTTTATTTTCCAAAAGTTCCTTTACTTGTGTTAATCTTGTGGCATTTTGCACAATAAATACACGTCTTTCAGCTATACATAGAGTTTTTTGTCATTAAGAATTCATATACTTACTATGCATTTGCCTTAGCAACACTTAATCAAATACAAGAGATGTTGAAAGCTATTAATCGATTGGCTAGTCTTATAAAAAAGATCCGAATTATAAAGAATCTAAGAAATAAAAAAAGCTGGTGAATTATGCAATTGCATAAAAAAATGATTAGCGTTATTACTATGAAGCAATTTCAAGAAATACCAATTGATATACACCGTATACTAATTGGTATTTCAAACGAAGTTTATAATGTTAGGTTAAAAGACCAATTAGGAAGTTTTACTTTATGACCATCAGCGAGTAATCGATACCAGATTTTTTGGTTATGTTGTGCAAAGATAGTTCTTAGCACACGCAACAGTATACTTTTGCAGAAAAATCTTAAGGATAGTCTTCCTGCGGTTGAGGAAATAGAAGCTGAGTTAGGAAAGCAAGAGACATTAGCAAAAGAAATAGTCAAAAAAAGTAAAAACTCATAAATGAAAAAACGATTAACTAATTCTAAGATTTCACTTTCATTTAGTATCTTTTTTTTGCAACTATTTGCATCTTAAATTCTTTAAAATCTATGGTTTAAGCATTTTTTAATCCTCAGTGTTGCATATCATAAAAAGTCCATAAATACTGAGTATTTCACTATTTTGTTTTCTTAAATAGAGTTTCTAAATACCGGAGATTATATTCATATAGATATGATAATTCATTTTTCCAAGATTCACGTTTAAAAGTAAAGCCTAATACAGCAATCGCTCTATTCAAACGCAAAAGGGGCATAATAGCGTTGTAATTAGGAATTAGTCGTATACTTGCATATCCTGTTAAAAACGATTCCTTAGTGATATGATTAATGGGCCAACTACCATGCTCTAAAAAGCATAAATCTTCTTCTGCAAAACTTGCACGCGCGGCAGACCAGTCGATAATTCCTTGAATCTTATCGTTACAAACTATAAGGTTTCCCGCTCTAAAATCACGATGTACAATGCATGGACCGTCTACTGCCAGTAGAAGATCAAGATGCATATCAAAATACTGCAGACATTGCTCTAATAACTCTTGGGGCAAATAATTATCACATTCACTCAAGCCCTCTTTAAATTTTGTGTAAAAGTAACTTTGCGGGTTAGTGCTCAGGGTCTGTGGTTGAGTAAGATCGCCATACCCGGGTACACGATTAATATGAACACGCGCAAGCAATGACCCCGCTTCAAAAGCTAAATTTTCTGTAAAATTAGCGGGACTAATTAAGGCTCCTGGTAAGTATTCCATTAAAATTGCACCATAAATACTTAACTCGGGCTCCACAGTTTGTATTATCTTAGGTACAGGCAATAAATTTTCAAAATATTTTAAAAAACATAATTCATTTGCATAGTCTTTTGGGCGAGTACATATCTTTAAGATACACTGTTTCTTACAATGCAATATGACTCTATAGACAATAGCAACTGTTGCATCAACGTGCTCAATACGTATAAAAGTAGCATCTTGAAGGTTAAGACGTTGTCTATATAACGTAAACAATGTATCCATATAAGATTCCCATTATTAAATTTCGTATGCTTAATTTTTTGAAGATAAAAGAAAGCTTCAATATAGTTCAAGACAAAGCAAGCTTCAATTTTTTATTCTTGTAAATTTTCAAGTGCTAATTGTAATGAGAAGATAGTTTGAGTCGGTAATTTTGCTCTTCATATAAATTAAAACTTCGATCTGTCCGCATTAACTGCAGTGTTACCGGTGCTTGTCAGGTTTTATTTGTCATTATCTATATTTTTAATTGCGTATTGTGCATATCTGAATAGGAACTTTTAGCATCAAGAAAATATATGTTCATGTATTGGTCGTGGGAATTATGAGTCAAAGAGAAAAGATGTTGAAAGCTCTTAATCGATCAGTTAGTCTTATAAAAAATGTCCTAATTATCAAGAACTAAAAGAAGCAATTGATTTTGTCAATTCATTTAAATAGAAAAAAGTTGATGAATTATGCAATCCTATGAAGAAATGATTCACATTGTTGTTCTAAAGCAATTTCAACAAGTTCCACTTGATATACACCGTATACCAATTGGTATTTCAAATGAAGTTTATAATGTTAAGTTAAAAGACCAAGAGGTAATTATACGATTAAGTACAGAGACAAAGTTTTTGAGGGGTTCAAGCAAACATATTCCTGAACTTAATAAGCTTGATATTCATGTTCCTCAAATCCTTGCTCAAGACTACAGCAAAAAACTTATTCCTTTAGCCTATCAGATTCAAACTAAAATTCTTGGCTTAGATCTTGGGCTTGTTATAGAAAAACTCACAAAAGAGCAATTAAAAAAACTTGCTCATGAAGTTGTTGCCATTTTTAACAAAATAAAAACTATTACTCCTATTGATAATAAATATGGTCTTGTATGGGGACAGGACGAAAATGATTTGAGTGATTCCTGGACAGAAAGAATGAATTTATGGATTGATGAATCAATCGCTCGAGGTCAAAGTACAGGGATTATAAATGACACAATTACACAGCAGCTAAAGGATATATACCGTGTATATAAGCCGTATTTTGACTCGGTAAAGCCAGTAACCTATTTTGGAGATATCAGTTCTAAAAATGTAATGATCTCAGATGGCAAACTCAGTGGACTTGTCGACTTGGATGGGCTTACGCAAGGAGATCCTCTTGAAGCTATTGGAAGAATAAAAATAGCTTGGTATGGTACTTCATACGGCACGTTTTATACCAACGCCGTTATGGATGAAATGCAACTTGATAAAGACCAGCGAAAGATAGTTACCCTATACGCGTTATTAAATCAAGCTTCTTTACTGTGTGAAAATGGTATTTTGTTTAATCAAAATACTTGCACAGCTATTGATAGATCTCAAGAAAAAAGAGATAAAGAAATAATCAACATGTTAGTAGCTGAATTACGTCTATAATATTGTCATCGATAATTTAAGCAATATGTGACATAAACTTCGTTATTGAGAGTCATGCGTTCTGCTCTTACATTATTCCATTCTAATTACTGCATTTCCAAACTTTTTTCAACGTTCAAACACAGTCAATTGCTATTAAACTATACAGATTTCAGCTTAAGTGTACTCAGTACTTGTCAGGTTTTATTTGTGGTTCAAGAAAATCATCATCTATAGTTTTAATTGCATATTATATAAATTGGCGTAATTACCATCTAAAGCGATTAACTCTTCATGCGTTCCTTGTTCGATAATTCCTTCTTTTGTTAGTACAAGAATTTTTTGTGCATTTCTGACCGTAGACAAACGATGGGCTATGACAATAGTCGTGCGATTTTCAGTTAACTTTTCTAGTGAATCCTTAATGGCTTTTTCACTTGTATTATCTAGAGAACTGGTAGCCTCGTCAAAAATTATTATGGGTGGATTTTTTAAGAAAACTCGAGCAATGCTCAGTCTTTGTTTTTGTCCTCCAGATAATTTTATTCCACGTTGGCCAATGTTAGTGTCATATCCTTCGGGTAAAGTCACAATAAAATCATGGGCATTCGCTTTTTTGGCAGCCTCAATGATTTCTTCTTTGCTTGTATTAAGTTTGCCATAGCGTATATTATCTAAAACTGTACCAGCAAACAAATATGTTTCTTGCTGAACGATACCAATATTTCTTCTTAATGAGCTCAAGGTAACGTTTTTTATATTTTTACCGTCTAAAAGTATTCTCCCTTTGTCTACCTCGTAAAAGCGGGGAATTAAAGAGCATAGGGTTGTTTTGCCGACACCAGAAAACCCTACTAAAGCAATATATTCTCCGGCTTTTATGTTTAAAGATAAGTTTTTTAGGACATAACTATATCCTTCTTTGTATTTAAAGCTAACGTCCTTGAATTCTATATTCCCTTGAACATGAGTTAGTTTAATCGCATTTGCTGCGTCTTGGATATCGGGCTGTGTCTCTAAAATTTCCATAATCCGATCGAATCCAGTGATTCCTTCCTGATATAATCTAGTGAAATTACCGAACCTCTTTATTGGTTCAATAAGGATCCCAATATATAATATAAATGTCAGCAAATCGGACAAGTCTAATGAGCCATTAACAATACTAATACCACCAAATATGACAACAGAAATGGTCATCAGTTGCGTGAATGCAACTAATCCTTCATAAAAATAGGATTCACTTTTGTAGCCATACCTTCTACTGTCAACAAAACGGTTGTTTTCGTAAGCAAATTTCGTTTTTTCAATTTGCTCGTTTGTGAAAGATTTTACTACTCTAATTCCTCCAAGAGTATCTTCAACTTGTGCATTGATATCTGCAATTCTATCTAAGCTATCTCTTAAGGCTACGTTCATTTTTTTATTAAAATAAAAAGCATAAACAGTCATGATTGGCAAGAAAAGCACGACGATTAACGCAAGTTTAACATTGATATTTATTAAGATAATGAATGCACCGATAAAGTTTAATAATGAAATTACAATATCTTCAGGACCATGATGATATAATTCTGCAAGGTTAAGCGAATCATTAGTCAGCCGGGACATTAACAGGCCTGTTTTCTGTTCATCATAAAAGGTAAATGATAATTTTTGATAATGATCAAACAATTCACTGCGTACATCTCTTTCCATAAAGGCACCCATCACATGACCCTGATATGAAACAAACAAGTTACATGCCGTATGAACGATAACTAATGCAAGCATAATAGCACCCATTATATATATCTGATTAAGCGCGCCAGCTGTGGGTTCTGTTAATATATTTTTTGTTATGTAGCTTATGCATAAAGGCAATAACAATGTAGTTGCTGATTGGATAACCGCACATCCCATATCTGCAAAAAATAATCTTAGATATGGGATATAATAAGATAAAAATTTCTTCATTCGATAGTGTTGAGTAGTATTCTTAGCCATTTTTCCCTGACGCATTACTAGTTATTCATATTCAAATGAAAGTTTAGGAGTTAAAAAATTAAAAAAAAGTCTGATGAGAAAAAGTATATTAGATCAATAATAGATAATTAGAAAAATTAAGTATTATTGACCTAATATTAATTATATTTTTTAGTAGTGTAGTAAAATTTTATTTAAGATAATAGTTCAGATGTATGCAATAAATTATTCTATCAAAATATTCGAAGTGTATATAGTGTGCTGCCAAATTGTCTATTCTGACTTAATTACTATTAAATTAAATAGTTATTGTATAGCCCTAAATAAAAAATTCAGTTTGAGTACAGTTTGAGTATGGCTTATATTAAATCAATATTCAATTTTTCTGTTCTTGAATGCGTCAATAATCGCAGAATTACCACTAGAAGCAGCCTTCATATTGGCCACGAGATACACCAAGTCTTTCGATAGGTTCTTCTTCCAAATTGCGGACTGGAAGAGATATAAAACCTAACTTTTCAAGATAATTAATTATTTCTGGATTCCCTATAGACTTAGCATAATCTAAAATTGTAGGTTTTGTATTGTAAGCTCCTCTATGTGCTATCACATAGTTTTTTCCGAATTTATTTATACCTGTTCTTATAAGAGCATTCAATAATTGAAATTCTTGCTCACTATTTCTTAATGATTTTTTATCGATTAATGAAATTATTTTTTTAATCGATTTTATATAATCATCTTTTCCCATAAGTAATCGTTGATTATTATAGAAACGATTAATTCCACCTAAAGCTACAAGTGCTAGTTTTATTTTTTTCTCCTTTACCGCATTTTCTAGCAAGAAAAAGTACGTTTCTACATCATTACCATATTTATCTTTAACTAAACTTTTTGACCTATTTATTGCCAGAGAAAGAGCCATACAAAACCGTTTTTGAACTCCACCCAAATGTGGGGCTACTTTTTGTTGTTCTTTTTTTAATATTTTTATAGTTTTTTCTTGAATAGTTTGGTCTTCATAGTTACCAGTTGCTAAGTCATTAAATTCAAATTTTTCTTTTAATAATTTTTGTATAAGTTCTTTATTTGTTTGTATCATTAGTGCATTTAAGTTATTAGTAAGTGCATAATTATAAAGAGCATTTAGAGCTTTAGGTTTTGTTTCAGATGTGTTAATTATTTGCTCTATGACTTGAAGTGACACTTCTTGTGGAAGCTCGGGTATTTCTGGTTGGTTTTTTTCCATGGTAAAAATATTGATATTTATCAACGTTCCAATAAGAAGTATGTGATATAATTTCATAGGGATCCTTTTAAAGGTATTCTGTTATATTAATCATATTAAATAAAAATTCTATTTGCAATAATATTGTACCGTAAAGTTACGTATTGAATAAAATAAAATATTACATCATTTAAAATACATTTGATGGGAGAATGGTTTGAATATGACTTAAATTAAATCCATATTAAATTTTCCTGTTCCTGAACGCGTCAATAATTGACCGCCAGATTGTCTATTCTGGCTAAATTGTTATTAAATCAAATTCAGTATTATTAGATAATTTCTAGCGATGGCTGCAGTGCCTTTTATTAATTTAATTATAGATCTGTCTTTTATTAATTTAATTATAGATCTGTTTTGAATGCTATCTCTACTACACCCTTAGGTTCAAACATATCTATGAACTGTTTATACATTGCTTCTCTATCCGCACCACCGTCTGTTGTTAAAAGTAACTGTCGACTATAAATAGCAATATCTTCTACAATTCGTTCAGACCGGTAATAGGCAAGAATTTCTCTATTGATTGCTGTTGCCCCATAACCGTTATAGAATAATTCTTCTTCGCGCGAATTATTCCAAACGTTGGCAACGCCTCCGCCAATAAACATAAGATCTCGCTCTTTGGGAGCCATTATAGGTTGATCCCAATCGACTATATAAAGAGACTCATCATCGGTTATTAATACATTGCCCGCATGAATATCAGAATGGCATAAGACAAACTCAGGTGATTGGTTCTGAATATTCTGTCCAAGTTGCTCAGCGCGATTGACCAAACTTTGAATTACTCTTCTATGCTCTTTGATGAACGTTAACAACTTTAAGGCTGTGGGGTCATCTGTTCTTTGTTCAGTATCAATATAAGTATAAATTGATCGGGCAGCATCACGCCATTTTGAGGAATAGGACTCTTGCTTAATCTTGCTTTTAATTAATGGAGGTACGTTAAATCCATGAACTTGCCTTAATGTTTTACCAAGAGTAATCCATTGATCGTTAGTTAGATCGCGGCTAAAGCCGTCTTGTCCTTTAATAAATGGATACACAATAAAAGTAAAATCATCGATATGGTAAGTTGCTTGATCATAGTTTGTTTTTATAGGGCAGATAATTTGTTGAATTCCAGCATCATGTAAGAGTTGTTGTATAATAGTGCCGATATCATTATGAAAGCCATGTTTTAGCTTTACAAAATAAGATAACTGGTCATCTGTCTGAGCTTTGTATACTGATGCATCGATATCTGCACCTAAGGGGATGAGTGTCAGTGTGGTAACTTTAATGCCATAATTGGTATTTAGGCAATTAATAATTCGCTGGTCTGAGATAGGTTGTTTTGCTACCATATTTGATCTTTTATTTTTGAATACTTTATTTAAATTTGTAATTTTAATATAATATATATTATAAGATAATTTTATAAGAAATATGAGTTATTATGAAGCATAAGTTATATATAATTTTCCTGTCGATATTCACGTATATTTCTAATCTAAATGCACAGCCTCAGTCTTTATATGATCAATCAGTTACTGCGGTTTTTAGGAGTCTAGAAAAAGAGCATTTAGTTGAGAAAGTATGTGATACTTTAACGTCGCTTCCCACGACAGGAGCACTACACGTAATTTATAGAATCGTGCTTGCAAGTACCGTATATACGCTTGTCGAGCGTAAGGCAATTCTAGAGAAATTTATTCAATTACATACTAATGATCTGACTTCAAGTCAAAAGCAAGGATTAGACTTTATAAAAACCGCTTTTATTAATCGGGTCATAAAGCGACAAAAGAATGTTCCTATTATTAAAGCGATTGTAAATGAAAAGTTAAATATGAATTATCAAACACCTTTGTTCAAAGCAGTACAGATTGATGATAAAGCTTTAGTATATGAACTTATTAAGGCAGGAGCTCAAGTAAATGTTTTTGATAAATTTGGCATGATGCCTTTATTTAATGTACAAAGTGTTGACGTTCTAAACCTTCTTTTGGATTCAGGAGCACAAATAAACAGTCTTAATAAGCATGGATTATCAGCAATACATTATATTTCCAAACCTGCATTGATACGGGCTTTAATTGCTGCCGGCATAGACTTGTACGATAATCAAGATTCATTTATAGCTCCCTGCGAAAAAGGATCTTGTATTATTACTAAAAATCCTTTATTAAATGTTTTTGCAGATATTGCACGCCAAGGTAACTTTGAGGGTGTTAAGATATTACTAGAAGTTTGTCCTGAATTACTTAATATAGTTAATCTTTACGAATCGATTGGTGAAGCTGACACAGTTTTGGATCAGCTAGAATCATCCTATATTCCTAGTAGCGCCAATCGTCAGGTTATTATCGATTATCTTATTTCCAAAGGTGCAAAGCGCTTTAAAGATCTTTTTCCTGATGGTGTTGCATCAGAGATATGAAAATTTAATTTTCTAATAAATGTATTTTTTGCAATCAAATACATGAGAGTAAATTTTTTGTTATTACCTTAGAAATTTTTGCCGCTATGAAAAACTAGCGTTCTATCCATTAAGTGCACATGTTAGTGGTAGCTGCTAAAAAAGATGATATGAAAAAATTAAAGTAAACGAAAAACAAATATTATTAGGCAATCTATTATTGCAAGATATAAAATAATTTATATCTTGCAATAATAATTATCTGCGGGTGTAAATTATAAAGGTAGTTTAGAAGGGCAGCGGTGCCCTTCGATTATTAATTGATTAATTTTAACTATCGCTTTTTATAACTTAAAGCTACTCATCTTATATATTCCATAATAGAAAAATAATTAAGGTTAAGCTTATGGTTTGGATCTTGCTTCGGATTGGAATCTATGGTAAACCCGAGTGATTCAAACATTGTTCGCGCTTGCACGTTGGTTGATCTTATTGCTGTAAAAACGCGTAGAGGATTTATTATTGAAAACGATGATTCGAACAATAGCTTTTCTATATACTGCTGGCATTGTCCAGGTTCAGCTATAATGTTAATAAGCTTAATGTCGCCATAAGCTAAATATGGTGTTACGGCAAGCATGCAAAATCCGACCAAAGCATCTGTTTCCTTATCTCTCGCACGCGCTAAGAAATAAATATCACTACTTAATATTTTTAACATTTGATCACCGAAGGTTTTAATATCAGCGCAATAAAATTGCTTGATTGTTGTTTGAATGATTTTTTCTACGGCATTCCAATCAACATTGTTAACCCCTTGTGCAAATAGTGAAATACAAGGCTTTAGAAATATTTCTTGATCAACAGCTTCTGGATATCGATGGAGAAATTCTATCTCAAATGCTGCTGTTATTCGTGCTGCCATATCAGCAACTTCTTTTTTAAATGTAGCAAGTTCAGGAGATAGGATATTTGCCATATGCCATTTGAGGGTAATTATTTTCCCGCATTATCTTGAGCTGTAAATGACCAAGAGCTTTCACCTTTAACTTGTTGTTGAACGTTATTAATCCAGGATTGGGAGTTATTCATTGTTTTATTCTTTCTGAATAGGTTGATAAGAGCCAGAGATGTGGAAAGACATCTGGCTTAAGGACATAAAAAATACATAAAAAAGATATCCAGGCAAAGGGATAGATACTAAAAGAAAGGTGACCGGCTGGACACTATATATTTATAGGGAAAAAATAACTTTCATACGGCCTCCGAACTTATTAAAAAGGAGGGGATTAATTAATGAACAGTGTAGATATAATGTATTAAAAGATAAAAGTGGTCAAGAAGTAACACCAATCCAACGAGTGTATATTCATTATAATAACCCGTCACTTTTAACGAACTAACAGCTTTAGCAAATACAGTTGTTACGTTGAATAATTGTTTTAAGGATAAACTAAATCAGAAGATCAAATTCTGCTCAGGACTTGTATGTTATTGATTTGCTGAAAATTTCAACAATTAGTTAATTGATAAATATTAATCGAAAATTAATATTTTTTGGCGAATGTATCTTTTTTCTACTATACCCTCAAAGTAGTTTTTAGTTGCTGTTTGATACATACCTTCAAACAGATTTGAAGGCAAAGCAATTCCTTCGTGCAATGTTTTTGGTATAACTGTGATAATACATTCATCAATAAGATTGTATGCTTTAAAAGATTTTATAAGTTCTGCGCCACCCAGTAACCATACACGTTTAATTTTTGAGTTTTGGTTAATAATATTGAGAAACTCTTCAATGCTTGATACAAAAGTAACATCAGTGCGATTTGTTCTCATTGGTGCATGGGTAAATACATACATACGTTTACCCCCATACGGTAAATCTGTGACGATACCGGATTCAATGAACGAAATAGTTTGAAGATAGGTACGACTTCCCTGTGCAATAACGTCTATTGAAGAAAGAAATTTATCAAATCCAAAGTCTTCGCCTTCGGGTGCTTCTTGCGGAAGCCAATCAATATTGCCAAATTTATCTGCAATAAATCCATCTGCGCTTGCTGCTATATACAAAATTATGTAAGCCATAATAATTCTCTTTGTTTCTACACCTAAATGTAGTAGATCATAATATTATTTGCAAAAATATACAGTAAGATTCATTAAAGCTTAATATCTTTTCGTAGCAATATGCTATAGCGCGAGTCAAATATAAGGTTATCTATGCTTGTTAATTCATAAAAGCCTTGATTTCTGTAAAATATTTGCGCTGATTTGTTAGGGATACGTGTAGTGAGAACAACGGCAACTATTTTTGGCATTGATTTTATGGTAACTTCCAATAGAGCTTTACCAATACCTTGTCCTTGATAGTCGGGATCGACTGCGAAATGATCGATATGTATTATTGCTTGTTGATCGAGTATATGATAAAGTGTATAGCCAACCAATTGTTCATCTTTATATGCTAAAACAAGGGAATAGGATCCTTGCGTTGCTATAAGACGATATTTGTCAAAACGACGCTGTAAATAATCGGCCAGTGCTTTCTTACTAGTGCCTTTTATATCATCATCTATTTGGTCAAAGGGAAGATCTTTATAAGCATTATAAAATGAAGTGTGCCATAAATCATTAACTGCGTGCCATTGAAAACTATTCATTGTTGGCGCTTGAATTACGTTTAATTTTATAGGTGATGCGCGAACTTCAACCGAAAAAAAGATTAGTAAACCAGTCATGATTAAATTAATTTTTTGCATAATTTTTTTTAATATTTCTAGTATTTATGTATTTTTGATTGCCATAATCATACATTATTTTAAAAAGTAGGTAAATTTAGTTGTTATAAAAAATGTATGATTATAATTTCTATTTAAATTATAATTGGCGTGACAATTAGTTTTTTGCAATAGTAAGGTGAGTATTGTTACGTAGTATGGATCAATACCATTAATAGTTTTACTAAGTATATTTTCATACACATACATAATTTTTTTATGACATAAAATGTAAGTAACAATGTTATATCTAATAATCAAGTAAGTAATTAGTGTGTAAATTGGTTTTTCATGATGACTATGTCTGGATGATCAGTAGTATTATTTATAAAAGATGTTTTTTTATTTTGTTGATGCTATATTTAAGTCCGTTGTAATTTAAGGTGCAATATAGTATAACTATCTCTCAAGATATAAGATTTGCGAGAAAACTTATCTACTTGAAACTTTTACGTTAAAAGATAGACCTAAAGCCTCCATCACTAATCTTATGCTTGACCACCGCGGATTTCCTTTTGTGATAGCATGCGATAGAGATTGACTCGATTAAGCTTAGTTGTGCTTGATAAATCAGATATATCACCACCGCGTGCATCAAGAACGTCTTTAAGTGCTATTAAAAAAACTCGTTTATCTTCATCATTAAGAGCAGCATTAAGATAAGCCAAGGCTTCTTGCTTATCTTGGAGCTTTAAATGTAAGTAATCTTGTAAGTCTCTATAATTTTTTTTCTTTATCATAGTTATTCCTCCTGGCATGCTTCCCAATATTTTTTAGTTTTTGCAATATCGCTTTCTTGGCTCTTTTTATCACCACCAATAAGCAATATAACAAGAGCTTGATCTTTTTTCCCAAAGTAAATACGATATCCAGGGCCATAATCAATACGTAATTCAAATATTATATTTGTTCTTTTAATAATTTTACAGTCACCAAAATTGCCTAGTCTAAGCCTAGTGATTCTAGTGAGCACTATACCTCAAGACCTTCAAGCCAATTAATAAAAGGATCATTGTTAGTTTTTGTTTTGTAAATAGATACCTTTAGCATACTCATATTAATAATGCAACTTATAAGTTACAAATAATCAAGTGTTTTTATCTTGTCTAGCCCCCATTTTTAGTACAACTCAAAAGTAGAAAAATTATTTCTTTTTATAAACTCGTGGGGAGTTAAATTTCCTAGCGAGTGATGAGGCCTTTGGTTGTTATATTCTTGCATCCATTGATCTGTAATCGCTTGCACCTCGTCGATATTTCTAAAAAGATACATGTCTAAAATTTCTTCTCTGTATGTTCTATTAAATCTTTCAATGTAGCCATTTTGAGCCGGTTCTCCGGGTTCTATAAATTTCAAAGTAACATTGCGATCTTGTGCCCATTGATTCATAACATGTGATATATTTTCAGGTCCGTTATCCATACGTAATTCTTTTGGATAACCTCTTGATACGGCAATATCATCCAAAAATTCAGTGACTCGTATTGCCGGTAATGAATTGCTCACCTTGATTCCAAGAACTTCCCTATTGTAATCATCAATGATATTTAATGTGCGAAACCGCTTTCCATTGATTAATGCATCACTCATGTAATCAAGCGACCATGTTTGATTCATTTGATCCGGTTGACAAAGTGATACTTTTTCTCGGGATGGTAAGCGTTTTTTGGGTTTTCTTTTCAAATTCAATTTGAGTTCACAGTAAATTCGATACACTCGTTTATGGTTCCAGTGAAATCCCGATCTTCTCAATATATGAAAAATCTTTCTGAATCCGTATCGCTTATGTTTATCTGCCAAATCAAGCATCTTTTGCTTGATTTGATCATCATCACATAATTTTGCTTTGTAAGAAAATGCTGACCGGCTCAGATTCATCAGTCGACATGCTCGATTCTTTGTTGAACAATGTTTTTCAATTATATAGCTTGCCAACAATCTTCGCTCAGATGGATTTACAACTTTTTTGCTATAACATCCTTGAGTATCTCATGATCTATGCAAAGCTCCGCGTACATGCGTTTTAACCTATTATTTTCTTCTTCAAGTTGCCGCAGTTTTCTCAAATCTGATTCTGTCATGCCAGCATATTTCGAACGCCAGTTATAAATCGTTGCATTGCTTATGCCATGTTTTCTACTGATTTCTATCGCAGAAATTCCCGTCTCAAACTCCTGCAGAACTTGCAGTATTTGCTTTTCTGTAAATCTTGTTTTTTTCATTGTAGAACCTTTCGTTTGTTGTTAACACTACTAAATTCTACTTTTACCTTGTACTATTTTAGGGGAGCTTTACCTGATTAACAAATAATTGCAAACATATTGTCATTTTTGTAATTATTGAAACAATTCTTCAACTGTCGTTGTTTGTTTCAAACCTTTTCCAGCGTTGACGTTTTATAATACTTTTCTAGTTATCTCATTAGGTGCAAGGTTTTTATGGCAATCTTTGTAATATTTTAAACATATTAATTTATTTTGCCTGTTATTTTACTAACATTTTGCAGTCCTGTGATCTTTAGGTTATAAGCAATTATTATCATATATTATTTAGGGTCATATACTAAATACGATAATAGAAATTCATTAATTTCTCATTATGGGAGCAATGTAAATTGGTATACTGTATATTATTATTAGATTAGAATTGCAGAGAATATATTTATTTCAAAATTGTAATTATGATATAATGAAATTACTAGTTAATATAGCTTTTAAAATTAAGAGATATTTATGAAAAAATAAATATTATTATTTATTAATAGGGTTTGTATCAATTTTTTCTACTCATGGGCAGATTCCTTCTTTGTACGAACAATCAGTAACTGCAGTTTTCAAAAAATTAGAAAAAGAACATTCGGTTGAAAAAGTATTAAATCTTTTAGCGGTACTACCTGCTCAAGTCAAATTACACGTAGTTTATAGAATAATATTAGCAAGTGCTATCTACACGCTTGCTGAGCGAAAAGAAATTCTTGAAGATTTTGTGCGATCTCACAAGTTAGAATTAACTTCGCGTCAAAGACAAAGTTTAGAATTAGTAAGAACCGCTTTTATTGATAGATTGATAAAGCGACAAAAGATGGCTCAAGTTCCTAATGTTACATCTATTATTAACGAGAGACTCAATATTAATGGTGAAACTCCTCTGTTTAAGGCAGTACAGTTTGACGATAAAGATTTAGTGCAAGAGCTTATTAAAGCTGGTGCATCTATAAATATTTTTGATAAAAATGGTAGATCTCCTTTATTGTACGTTAAAAGTGTCCATGTTTTAAATGTACTATTAAACAATGGTGTTGATGTAAATAGTGTTAGCAACTTTGGACCTTTCGGTAAATCTAAGATGTCAGCATTAAGTTACTTAATTGAATTTAGTTCAATACCAATTCCTGAGCTTATAAGTTCTTTGGTTAAAGCAAATGTATATTTTTATGACGATAAGAATTCGGTGTCAGTTTCATGTGAGAATAAGCAGTGTATCATTACCTGGAATCCTGACCGAAACGTTCTTATTGAACTATTCAAATACGGCTGTATGGGAGGCATTAGACTGCTGATAGAAAATAAACCTGAGTTACTTAATCTAGTTAACTTTTATGAGGGAAATGAGTTCAACACTTTCTTAGACTATATAGACGGAGGTTATATGCTTCCTCGAGAATTTTTAGATTATCTTATTTCCAAAGGGGCCAAGCGTTTTAGTGAACTATTTCCAAATGGTATACCAGCTGATTATGCACATTATTTTGAGTAGAATTATGGCTATTTAATTAACTCACTTGTTCTGCAATATATTTGAGTGCACGTAAACCTTCTTGCGCGATACTTGGACCAGACTTGTGACCATACAGAACAAGTACCGCATTGTGAATTAAAGCTCTCAAGCGAGCCAGACGCCATGTGTCCTCATCAATTGTTCCGTAAGCTTGTTTGAATATTTCATGTGCTTGCGGTGGTAAAAAACTATGTGCGATTGCTATATCAACTGCGGGATCACCGATATGAACGTCTCCCCAATCGATTATTCCAGTTAACGTATTACGTTCCTCTACCAGCAAATGTCGTATATACAAATCTCCATGTACGAGGCTTGTTGTGCGAGGCTGTCGTACTGCAGATGCAGAGTCAATTAATGTATTCAGAGGATGTATGTCTTTAAATAATCCTAAAGCCTTGATTTCTTCCAGTTGTTCCTTGAATTTAGGAACACGTGCTACAATATCAAGTTTTCGCTCTGTGCCATAGGGGATATTTTCTTTATATTCTTTTTTAATTTCTAGAGTATGTAAGGATGATAAAAATTGTGCAAGTGGTTTTGCCAATGCAGTTCGTTGGTCGTCAGAAAGAGTGATTTGGCAGATTGTATTCCCTTTCAAAAGTCGATATCCCACAAATAACCAGGGATATTTATCAGTAGGCTGACCGATCCATTCTGGTACAGGAACTGCACAGGGCAAGAGCGATGCGATTTTAGGTAAAATGTATAGTTCATGTTCAAGAAGAGATATTGCGTCAGGTCTGCGTGGGAACCTGAAAACGTAGCAATTATTTATCAAATATGCAAAGTTGTCCCATCCTGCACTGAATAGTGAGATTGTCTCTGCTTTGAGTTTGGGAAATTGATTTTGTATAATAAATAAAGCTTGAGAGGATGTAAGTGTACTGTTAATCATTGATTCTGTCATATCGTTGCTCCAGAAGTTGTTTTTTGACTTTGTACCGCATACACTGATGATAGTGAAATAAGCATACTTAACACAAAATATATATGTTTATAAGTAAGAATCTTCTTCATTCATCCTTTTTGTTAGTATAATCGTATTAATTTATTACGCGAAAAAATCAAATAAAAAAGGACCATGATATTATCATGGTCCTTTTTTACTATAGTAATTTAAAGTTGCTTTAATTTTACTTAAGATATGATATGTGTTCAATTTAAGTATATTAAGCTATTCTTTCTACAGTTACTGATGCATTTGATGAGCCAAGACCTGACAGAAGAACAGTAACTGGAATACCTGTCAAGTTATTTAAAGTAACAACAGTACCGGCAGGAAGAGTTGCAATTACAGATCCTGTATTTTGCCCTGCGAGTGTGGAATATGTGGCTCCTGGAATTGCAACACCATTTGCAAATAACGCAAATGTATTAGCAGGGGTACCTGTTACTGAAAAAGTAAATGCATAAGTGCCCGCATTGGTCACAGTAAGAGTTGTACCACCTGCAGGGTGTATGATATCAGGAGTGGTTGGACCATCTGTATCGAATGGAACTGTGCCGCCAACACCTATAGTAAGCGGACCAACATTATATATATATGAATAAGCTAACAATCCTCCTGCAAGGCCGGTAGCGCCAGTAGCACCAGGCAATCCGGTAGCACCTGTCGCACCTGCAAGACCAGTAGCGCCAGTGGCTCCAGTAGCACCAGTCGCACCTGTTGCCCCTGTTATTCCTCCAAGACCAGTAAGTCCTGTACCATTAACAATTAGCGATCCATTAATTATAACGTCACCTGAAAATGTTGTAGTATCAGCAAATATTGCCAAATCAGGATCGCCAATAATGCATCCGGTAGTCAGACATCCGGTTACTGTAACATTACAAAATGATTCGTTACTATTAGCACCAGGCAGTACTGTAACTGCGCGATTTGGAATTTGAGCCGATGGCTTATTCTGGTTTTGTGCTGCATGCGCTGATAAGGAAATAAGGATACTAAGCACAAAGTATGTACTTTTGGCTGAAAATATTCTTTTCATTTATTCATCCTTTTTATTAATATGACGTACGGGTATTTTTCTCAACTACTATTGCTGGTGAGTAAATCTTCAGAATCCTAACGCTTTGCTTATATAAATATCAATATATAATTTGTTTTAGACTAATAAGTATTACTAATATTAACTTAAATATACGAAGCGCCATTAAGCATATTGGTGGCAGGTTGATTTACCGAGCTAAAAATATATTGTCTTGCCAAATGCTATCGATTGATCCATCTTTCAGATAAAGTTTTGTTTGCCGAATATATGATTTTAGATATATAAAAATAGAGAGCGCAGGTATCAAGATAGGCAATAACTGAGTTTTTAGTATGCTGTATACTTGATCCTATTTATTTAACTAAAGATTATATAATGTCTATCTTGCGTACGGTACATCTACAGCCTCCTCAGCTTTCTTCTGAATATATTAAAGAAAAAATTGTGTGTATCCGCGCTCATCGTGAGCGTATATTTTATGTTGCAACTCAGTTATATCATGGCAAACTTATATGCCATAACTATGGTCAGGGTGGTGCTGGGTGGACGTTTTTATTTGGCTGTGTCAATGAATCAATAAACCAATTTGAGCAGCAATTGTCATATAAAAATAAAACTATATGTGTTATTGGAGCTGGATGTTACGGACTTTTGACTGCTGCTATATTGGCATATAAGGGATATGAAGTGCGTATTGTTGCACAAGATTGTAGTAATATTTCTTCTGATAAAGCAGCAGGCTTTTTCTTTCCACGTCCCCGTAAAACTTCTACTGAGTATGAATGTGAAATTTTCAGATCGTATGGTATTCAGTCCTATATAGCGTATCTTCAGATTATAAAAGGAATACATCCTTTTATAAGCAAGGGGCCTAAATTATTGCCTGCTTACTTTGGTCTTGATATTGATCCCGGATTTGGTCCTTACATTGATCGAAAAATAGTAAAAGCGCCTGAGCATGTCACTATCAATTTTGGTAATACCAAACAATACCAAGCAGTTGAATATCAAACGGTATTTATAAATCCTTCTGAGATAATGGCTGAGCTACGTCGTGTAATAACTGAACTTGGAGTTGCTATCACGTTGCAACACATAACTGATTTTGATGAGCTTGAAGAGGCGGTTATATTCAACTGTACCGGCTTGGGAGCTAAGATATTAGCTGATGATAAGCGTATTGTTCCTGTGCAAGGCCATTTAATAACTCTTAAAAACCAACCTCCTGCCGAACAGCGTCAATACATGATAAATGTTAAACGCGTGCCTGATCCCCAGCACAATAAACCTCGAGATCAGCTAATTTATTATGCACCTAAAGATGAAGGGATTTTAGGTATAACATTTATTCGCGGACAGGATTCGCTGACTGCAAATTATCATCAATTTGATGAGATTATAGAAAGAGCTCGTGAGTACTTTGGAACCTAGGCAAAAGATAAAAGAACTCACAAAGTTGTATTTCTGTTACAAAAAATCCTACACTACATATGATTAAAACTACGATATAGATTTTTGTCCAAATGTGTCTCAACCATGAAAAATGATGTATTTATTAAAAATGGTATCACTATTCCCGAGCACGAGCTTGAAATAACGACAAGCAGAGCAGGGGGTGCAGGAGGACAGCATGTTAATAAAACTGACACGCGTATTACTGTGCGTTGGAATATTAAAACAACATCGGTATTAAATGATGAACAAAAAGCCTATGTAATTCAAAAGCTCGGTGCGCGCTTGACGCATGATGGCGATTTAATTGTTCATAACAGTACGTCTCGTAGTCAGCAGCAAAATAAAAAGATGGCGCTTGCAGTAGTAGCAGAAACAATACGCAAAGCGTTAACCGTTGCTAAAAAGCGTACTCCTACCTCCGTGTCAAAGGCAACACGTGAAAAACGTTTACAGGCAAAATCATATCGAAGTACCATTAAAAAGCTAAGAAGTAGAAAAATCGAGGAATAGTAATGACCTGGAATACTTGTCCGGGTACATTATTGAGAAACTTTAGGTAAAACTTTTTCTCTTGATATACTACAGTTGAGCTAAGAAAGTTTTTTCATATTTTAATAAAGTGTAAGTATATGTCAGATGTGCGTTTGCTTCCTCAGGGAATACTGGTTGGGTTATCTATTGCAGCACCGGTAGGAGCGATAGGTCTGTTATGCATTCAAAGGACACTCAGATATGGTATGCTTACTGGCTTTGTCAGTGGCCTGGGTGCGGCGACAGCTGATGTGTTGTATGGTATGATTGCCGCTTTTGGAGTTGTGTACGTTGAAGATTTTATTGAAACATATAAGTTGTTTTTTCAAATTATAGGTGGTTTATTTTTAATATATATGGGCTTTGTGATTGCACGAGAGTCCAAGCCACATTCAGTTTCTGACTCTGCACAGACTTCTTTTATTAAGTCTTACTTTTCAACTTTCTTTTTAACTTTGGCAAACCCGCTGACTATTATGGCATTTGTTGCTATTATTACTGCTTTTGATTTACAGATCCAAGCTTCCCAAGAACGGATCTATTTTATCTCAGGAGTATTCATTGGCTCTATTATATGGTGGTTTTTACTTACAGGATGTATGGGGCTTTTACGCAAACGAATAGCGTTTACCTGGTTTGATTATATTAATAAAATTTCTGGTTCGGCCATTGCATTGTTTGGAACGTATACCTTTATAAAAGCGTGCTTTGATTATTATCGTTCAAAGTAATTATCGTATAAAATAGTGATCATGGAATTAATAGTATAAGGAGAATATAATGACAACACCGTTCAATTGGCTTAATAGTCTCAAGCAAACCTTAGGCTGGTACTTTGCTGGCTTGATAGGATTTGCAGTCGGGTTCTTATATAAATATGGATTTATTGGATTTGGTACAATGTTTTCTACATTGATGGTTAATTGGCGTTTTGCTTTGGGTTACGGAGCTGCGTTTTTCTTTTTACCCATCATTACTCACTTTTTTAAGAACAAGATGTCTCAATAGCATATATCTTAAAAGTAATAATAAAAAGCCTCATATGATTAATATGAGGCTTTTTATTTGTAACATTATGTGTTTAATTCTTACTGTTAAATTGCACTATCAGGAACGAGTTTTGTTAATCTTCATTTTGTGCTTGATCTTTATTGGTAACATTCGTATGATGGGCGAAGTTTTTAGTTATTACTTTAGCTTCCCGGATGTACATGAAAAGAATATTTATTTTACATATAATAAACCTTTCAATTATTGGTATGTTAAATGGAATGGAGCGCAGACTCGAAATCCCTGTTACTAATAAATATGCCACAATGCGGGATGACCACGCTCATCATTATAGAGAGCTTTTTGAAAGATTTAAATTTTTAGAAAATCCTTACACGGGTAATATATCTTCCCAGACTTTTAAACATAAAATAGGAACTGCTCCTGACGTTATTAAAAATGTTGTGTTGTCATTGAAAGATCGTACCAGTAAATTATTGCACAAATTGCCTAAAACGTTTCTATTTATAGGAAAGCCAGGTGTTGGTAAAACTTTTCTTGCAGCTGCCATTGCATATGAATTACAAGAAGATGATTGGATGCCACTTCTTGTAAATTCAGCAGTAGTATGTGACAGATATGTCAATTCTGGTGAGCAAAATTTAAATGAATTTTTTAATGATGTTATAGAAACAGATAGAAAGTACGTCGTTATTTTTGATGAGATAAGTGTTCTGGCACAGCGTAATAAAGATGCTAATATTCAGCATGACAAGGATACTGCAAGTGCACTATGGTTAGGTATTGATAAGCTTAAAAAAAGTGAAAAATTTTTAATTTTAGGCACTACAAATACTATAGATAAATTCCCTGATCCTTTGTTAAGTAGATTTCATAAGCAGCATCGAATTACTATTCGAGTACCTGATGTTAACGATCGCTTAGTCATTCTGAAGGATTTTTTACATGATACCGATATTAAGAATTGTGGTGAAGCGGAGTATGCGCAGTTAGCTAATCGTACTAACCGATACACTGGACGTGAGTTAGTAAGTTCTTTGGAAAAATTTATAGGTACACCCACAAAGGATGGTCTGACTTATCAAAACTTACTCGATTCTCTGCCTAGAATTACTATTTTTCATGTTGGAGGGAGAAAAATAGTTGAGCTGGGAGTTTTTATGATGGATCACAAACTTGCTGTTATTGGATTTATTGCAAGTGGTGTATTGGGTGCGGCTTATATTAAGTGGCAGATGAAACATGCTGACGCAATAAATACCACTAATCAAAATAGTGCAAAAGATCAGCTGGAGCTTGCAAAAAAGCAGCTAGAATTAGCACAAAAACAAGCACAAAATGCGATTGATCAACATGCGCGTCAAATGGAGCAAGCTGAAAAACAACTTGAACAAAATAGTTTAAATTCCCACATAAAACGTGCAGTTGTTAATGAAAGCGTACGCGTGGCTGTCAATCACATTGTACTTAACGATACATTGTTAGAATGGGCTGCAAACACAAATTCACTGGTTCTATCGCTCCCTGCAAAATTTATTCTGTTTTGTAAAAAGAGTTTCTCTAAATAATACTACTTAAGCGAGACAAATTCATGGAAAAATTTTATAAAATAATTATTTTTATTATGTTTTTATTAAATTATAACACAAGGATTTTTGCTAAATATGAACTAACCACAATCTCGGGTATCTATTTATTTTCAAAATATTTTAATCAAACACAAGACAAAAATTCTTTACGCTGGCTTTACGGACAAATGGCACAAAATCAATCAGCTTTTTTACGGAATAGGCACTTTATAAAAAATAAACAGTTTTTTGTACACCTTTTAAGTGATCACTTAACTCTTTTAAAAGAGCGTAGGTTAAAAACAACTAAAATTATTTGTAAATCTAAGCTGGCAAAGGCGTGTGTTTTTTTTCAAATGAGTCAATGGATATCATCATTAAATTTATTGAATCTTGATCCATCTGATAAGAAAATAGAAATTAATAAAATGATACTATTAAAATATGGATTAACCTGTATGTATCAGCTTGTACCATATCTGTATGTATTATATCAAGGAGCTACGAGTTTACTTGCTGGATTTAGATATAGATCAACAATACCTCAAAAGATACAGCGGGATAAAGAACTGCTCAAAATAATAAGAGATAATCAAGTCGTAACTACAATATGTGATTAATAAATTACTGACGGAAAAGACATATGATTTTTGTATTTCTACTTTTAGTAGCTACTTTTTACTCTTCAACGTATGGTATGCAACAAAATGTAGTAATGCATCCTGTAAAATCTGCCACTTCTCTGTCCTCTGGCCAGTATTATAACCCTACCAATCAATTCAAAACTGATCATATGTATGCGGTTCGTAATACGTTTAGTGTGCGCGAGCCGCAGTACCCTTTATGTCATTTGGTAGGAACTACACAAGAACGTTTGATATTCAGTCAAGTACAATCATGTAAAACCACTCTTGTAAATTTAGTTTATAACTATAAAACTAATCAGATTATCAAAGCACATGCAGTTTTTGATGTGTTGACAATGACAGTCTCTGATCCACAAATACAAAAAGGATTAGATCAATTTGCTCTGCTTGCAACAAAATTGTTGTTTAATAAAGATGGTTCGCCTGTTAAATTTTTTACGAGCACTCAGGTAGAAATTCAGTTAAGCAAAGCAATTGTCGACATTTTACCACTTTTGTCGACAGGAACTATAGAGTATGTGCAAGTGCTTAGCCAATTGAAGGGTATTAATTCTATTCTTGATAGTGTTATTGATGAAAAATTATCTCAACATAATGGTATTTTGCATCGAATAATGCAAAATCCATTGGCTGATTTTGCAGTTGATAGTATTAAATTTATTTTAGAGATACCGACGGAGGCACTACAATGGATGAAGGGTGCCACGCATGATCAAATATTATATAAACTTAATAAATACAAGAATAGAATATATAACAATTACATAACTAAAAACTACTTGCAAGTAGTTCTTCATTGTAAAAAAGGTTGCTATGAGCAGGCATTTAAATATGGAAAAGAGCATGCCTTATTTGTCCATATGCCTTGGTTGGAGCATGCTTTGCGACAGAAAATAACTGATAAATTTCCTGTAGATCATAATCGTAACTCTACTATGGAAGCTGTTGAAAAACATGCGATTTTAGGGGCGCAACCTATTACAACTGATGCAAATTGCCCTGCGCTTGTAAATGATGTCTCGAGTCAAGATGTAACTAGCCAGCCTGTACTTACTCAATACCAACAAGATCAACTTATAACCTATAAAAATAATTATGAAGAAAAATTAGTAACAGATGATAAAGATCCTACTACGTCCTCGGAAGTTGAAAGTAGGTTATGTGCCATTGATCAAACGCTTGCAAATCCTGATGAAAACTACCTATATAATTATCAAACTTCACATATTGATCAAGATAGGTTAGCTCAATTGGGTATTGACGAGCACGAAGTAAGCTCTTCTCAAGGAGTGCCTATAACCCATCATTTACATCAAGAAGCTTTAGTGGCTTTGGACAATGCCACTAAAATGGAAAATATTACAAACTCTGATAAAGATTATATTTCTATCAGTCCTCTATATAGAGCTGCTGCGCAAGCAGTAGCAGCGTCGTTTAAGTTGACTAAAGCAAGTAATTTTGATGCAAGTATTAAGGTTATGGATTTTGCTCAAGCATTGATTGCAATGGCAAATGAGCTTTATCTTTACTGCGGCACTAAAAAAACTTTTGGTCTGACTCACTCAATATCACGTGGTGTATCTTCTTTGAATGCAGCAAAAGTGGAACAAGCAACGACTAATTTGCTTGTAAATCCTGCTGTTTTACTTGCTATTCCTACTGAAGTAATAACTACAACTGATCCTACGGTTAAAGCATACGTAGATGATTTTGCCGGAGCAGTTGAGACTGCGCAAAAAGATTTTCCTGAAACTTTTGCATCTCAACGTTCTCGAAATCACAATCAAGTTATTGAAAAGTTTACAGGGTCATTTAGGTTAATTGCGCGTAATAAAGCAGATTGGATGCCAGCATATTTAGGAGTAATTGCCCAAGGAGTGGCAATGGGTATTCGTAACGCAGTACTAAGTGTATATGATATTGCCCATGGAACATATGAGATTGTAACCCATGTGCCAGAAATATTATCTTTGGTCGAATATACTGTTAATAATCCTGTTAAAGCTATTTCTGGTACATATGATTTTATCAAAGCTGTTATTTTTGATAGCTCTACGGAATCTAAAATAGAATTTGGAATAGCGTATGGTACAGAGCAATTGGTTAAATCGACTCTAGTATATGCACGAGGCGCTGCTATGCTTCGACTTGGGGCAAAAGCAGTGCGCAACTTTGTAAATACTCTCAAATCTGTCAGAAGATCAAAACAACTTATATATACTACTGCAGGACCTGCAATACGCATTACTGTTAATGCAAGCGAAAATATTTCGCATAATTTCAATCAACTTAAGCATGATCTAGATAGAGTTGTTAAAACTGCTGTTAAACTACCTGCCCATGTCGTTGGCAATTTTATTCAAAATATTATTGACCATCCTGTAACACAAAAATTAGTAAAAGAATATGGATATGCCTTAATGGAAGAGGCGGCAAATATTCTAAGAGTTGAAAAAAATTTTTTTAATAAGTTGGGTAACGTAGAAAAAATTCAAAAAATTATTGCACGTCTTCAAAAAATTAATATGCATGATCGTTGGCATACATTTAAGCATGATTGGGCGCATGGTGGAAAAGTGAGCTTTGGATCTATTCAAGAGGCACAAGCGGCTATAGCGTGTGAGGAGCAAAAAATATTGAAGGGATTTTTGACTCGCGCAAAGGAACAAGGCGCAGATTTTATAGAAAACTTAAGTAATGAAATAAAAATAGGCTGGGATATAAAAACCCCAATGTCTTATATATCAAGCAATGGCAAAACACAAATAGACTTTCAAGGACCAAAAGGTTTTTGGTCTTCCTTGTCCAGAGCAATAAAAACAAGTAATGATTTTATCATAATTAACATAACAGATTTAACTCAAGAGCATTTAAGCGAATTTTTTACGGGGTTGAAGTCTACATACAAATTAGAAGATATTAGAAAAATGGTTATAATACACGCTGAAAAACCAAAATTAAGTATGTCTAATGAGCATTTAATTAAGTGGTATAATTCTCTTTAATATTAGGATATATGGTGGGAAAAGAAATTTTGGGTTGGGATGACGAAATATTAGTGTTTTGTAAAAGGGGCATAATATTTTACCTATATAGTGATATGGTTTCAGTTGTTGAAACTGAACGTATAACCTTAACAGAAAATTTAAAAAATATTTTTAATGAAATGGATCATTATATTAATGAATCTGGGTTAGGCTATATTTTTTCTTCAAACATGATTAATGCGGAAGATGCAAAAGTACTATGGAGTATTATAGTAAAAGCGATTGAGAAGTATAAGAACGATTATCCTACTATGCCAGAGTGGGTAGAGTCTGCTCTCATAACTTTTAAAGAGAAGATGTATATAAAATTACATGAAGTTATAGGCAGCGTTTAGCGAGGTAACTAAGAAGCGTGTGAGCCATTTTAATTGCAATTTAAAGCAATATTATTCCAATCAATAAGGAAAATATAATGAAAAATAAGTTTTATAGAGTATTGTTATTTTTGATACCAACTATATGTAATGTAAATCTTATAGCGCAATATGAGCTTGCTGTATTGTCGAGCTTGTTTTTGGCTACAAGGTATATTATTCGGACGCAAGACAATGATAGTGTCAAATGGGTTTATGATCAATATGATCAAAATTCACATGCTTTTACTAAAAACACTCATTTTATTGAGAATAAAGAATTTTTTACTCAATTAATTCAAGATCATATTGTAAAGCTTAAAAAACAAAAAATTACTAATTCTAAAACATTACGTAAAGCCAAATTAGCAAAATCTATATTGTTTTTTGCATTGGCTGGTTATTGTGATTCTTTATGTACTGATCTATTCGTAAATCCTACAAAAGATTCACAGAAGACTGACATAGACCTTTTAGCAGCATTGTGTACTGCAAGTCGCTTTATAACTTGTGTTATTTCATTGTATAAAGGAATTACACACTTAATTTCATCGTTAAGATATCAGGCAAGTATCCCTGAAAAAATAAAGCGCGATAAAAATATTCTTAAAATTATACAAGAAGATTCGCAAGATATGATATCTGACAATACGCTTGTGAGTTAAGACGGTAGAGTAAAGTAACGGGGCCCATAAATATTTGGGCCCCGATCTACTAATTGTTTATTATTTGAGTAATGCGGATAAATCTGCAATTGTTTGCTTGATAGTACTTATTGTTTTTTCAAGTGATTCTTTTTTGGCAATAATGGGTTTTGTCATATTTGTAACTTCACTTTTAGGAGCAGTGCTTAAAACATTAACATACTGAGATAATAATGTTTGGTATTGGTGATTTAGCAGTTCTAATGCTTTATCTGCAAGTTGTATGTAACTACGTATTGACGCGGTGGATACCTGCAATAAATTCTGTATAGTAATGATTACAAGTTCAAGTGCACGTAATGGAGCGAGTTTAGATTTTTGAGACGATTTCATAGTTTCACTTATCTCTATGATGCTAGGCGAGACTCTTTGAAGTACCTTTTCTCCAGTAGGGCTTTGAAGACCATCACTCATGCCTTGGCTTTTAAGTGAATTGTAATACACACTTATAAGTGTTTCGAGTTTTGACTTATTTTCCATTATTTCTTTAAAATTAGGAATGACAATATCTTGTAATTGGTTGGTTAATACTTTTTTGAAGTTATCTTGTGTTTGGCTATTGCCTATCCCAGCTCCAAGTGCTTGTACAAGAGTAGAATAATCTCGGGGGGCGGGGCTATTGAAAACGTTTTTACCGATATAATTTTCAAAAATTGTAAGAAAATTAATAAGTGAAAGCCATGATTGCTCGGCTGATGTCATACTGTTTACTAATTTCCCGCCATGATAGGCAACGTATTCTTTCGTGCCGGCCAATGCTTTTTTGAGTGCGTTAAATGTTGAAATATTAGTACCTGCAAGAAGAATATTGCCGTGAGTACTGATGCCTGACATTGCTTGATTTAACTGATTTTTAAGGCTTAAAGAGCTTTGTACCGCAAAAACAGAGCTTGCCATACTGGTTATAATAAGAGTCATACATAGCATATTTTTCATAGGAAATCCTTTTTTATTATTCATTTTCTATAGGTTGTTGTTCAGTGGGCTGATATCCTTCATGCTGTCTGATAATAAGCTCAGCCAGTGGCGCCTGCTGACGAGTATTGACTAATACTCTTAATGCATTGAAATCTCTGAATATTTTTTCAAGTGCACTCGTGACTTCAATTGCAAGAGTATACACAAGGCTAATAGCTTCTTTTGAGCGTTGTGCTTTGCTACTATTAAATATTCGACTGACATTTGCTTTACGTGCTTGTTCGAGCTGCGCATAGAGGCTTTGCTCAAGTGCGCGAGCTTCTTTTTGGATAGGGCGTAATTTTTGTTGCAATAGGACGTTGATTGCATTAATATCTTCTGATTTTAGTGTTCCGGTTAGTTGCAATTGACCATTTTCACGGGTAAGAATTGGATCAATATACTGTCGATGAATTTGACGAATAACGCCTAAAATTTGTACAAATAAGGATTGGATATTGCTGAGTTCAGAGTCTACAGAGGGATTATATTCTTGTACAAAAAAATGCATGAATCGGAATAATTTTATAAGGCCAACGATAAAATCACGACTTACCGGAGATACTACAATATTAGATTGTTTAAATGGCCCTACTCGCGTTATTTGTATAAATGCGGTCATTAAACCTGTAGCTTGTTCTCCAAATCTAGTTTGCTCTTGAAATAAGGCTGTGGTGCGTGCCAGTTCAGTTTTTTGTTGTTTTATAAGATCTTTAATACGTCCTAAGTCCTTAAATGCTTTTTCAATGGTAGCTTGAATACTTGCGCCCAGTATATACAATGTTCGTGCTGCAAGTTTTAAAGTCGACGCTTGGGGTGAACTTTTTTCTAATGTTTGTAAAGAACTTATGATTGGTTCAAAATTTTTAGAAATGGTTTTCAGGGGCGCCAAAGCTTGTTCGATAAAGGGAATGTCGATTGCTGTTGTATTGATTTTATTAGTATCAAGCTTATCAATACCAGTTTCTTTGACCGTTTTATCAGACAAGGCAGGAGTAATAGCTGAGTTGTACGCCAGACGTAATCTATTAAATAGCTCAATACTTGCAAGCAATGAATAATCAAAAGCTTTACTTAGAATTTGGTTATTTGCAGGTAAATTGATTTTTATATTTTCAAGTAAGGTAAGCCAATCGTTGCCGTCTTGAGGTGTTATACGACTTGTTAAAATATTATCTTTTCCAAAAATACGATTATGCAGACTTACCGTGGTCCTTTGTAATTCTTCTTGGTTATTTTGTACTGCTTGAGCGCATTGGGTAGTGCAGGGAGTACAAAGAGCATAAAACCCTGTGACCAGAGTTATAAGTAGTATTTTATGTACCAATGTATGCTTCATATTATCTACTCACTTTCAATTTAAATATTAATGAGCCTAATGTGCTGATAGCCCGGTGTACTCGGTAAACTTTTGGTTACTGTCGTACGCATATTTACAGTGTGCCCATTGTCTTGGTGCGCTGCCTCAAGCTGAGATTTATCCTGCTCAATACGAGTAATGCTATTCAGTAACGTAGTGGCAAGCTGAATTAGTAAAGTTATAGCCTGTACTTGTGCCTGAGTTGTTCGTGAGGGTGCAATGGATGCTTGCGCATATTTTTCATAGTTTTCAAGCTCGGCAATAACTCTTTTAATGCTTGGAATATAACTTATAACTTTATTTAAAAATTTAGCTTCATACTGGGGCATCAAAGGACGTGTTGTATTGAATCCATTTGAAAACTGATTGACTGCCTCAAAAAGATCGTTAAATGCGCGTGTAATACTTGCAAGGTCACTTGTTACTGGATCTGGTATATATCCGTGAATATAAACGGTAGGTTTTGGGGGTTCTGTAAGAAAAGCTTGGTTATGTGTTTGTATATACTGCTTTACTAGCTGGAAAGCATTGTCCCATTCTTTTATAGTAGAAAAGCTAATCCCTTTGGTAAGATTACTGCTTGATTTGTCAAAAGTAGAGTTATATAAACGTGCAAGCGTTGATTTAATAGAGTCAATAGAGTCTAAGTTATGTAATGCACAGAATGCGTTATTTGAAAAGGCAATACATAATACAATAAGGTATATATTAAACTTCATAATTGATCCTTTTACTTATTCAAATCTGGTAGCTGATTTTCATGATTTGCAGTTCTGGTAGTATCGATATACCAAGAGCGCGCTATATTAGATGTTTGTTGAAATGAGATATAAAGTGACAATAAGAGCTCAAGTGCACGAGCAGGTGCCAATCTTTGGCGTTCTTTTGTAGATAAACTTGAGGCAAGATCAATAGGGCTTTTGCGTGTGTCAGGCAAAGTAAGCACTATATTTTTATAGACTGAAGCTATTTCTTGCATAATTTCTGTAATATATTCAGGAACAGTGAATAAGTCAGGGTGAGATTGTGCCCAGTTGATTACTATTGACCAATTTGGATAATCATTGAATGCACGTGATTTTATCAACGGGATAGTAACCTTTTGGTCATATTCTTCAAGTTTGCTGAATAATGTGTTCCATTCTTTTTCTATGACAGTAAAGTAATCAAATAGTTTGCCTGCGTGCGCTTTAATATACTCGCCTGATTGGGAAATTACCTTTTGAAGCTGTGTTATTTGATTTTTTGAAGGCGCATCTTTAAAAATTTTTGAAACGTTTGTAGGATTGGCAAACATAGTATCGACCAATCTTACTATTTGCTGCTTGAGATACTGTGAGTTTTGTATGGCATGCGCAGAAATAGGTAGTAAAATCACCATTATATAAACAATTTTGAGTCTATTCATACCAATTTTCCTTGCGTTACTTGCGTTATCTGCCTTTGAAAAAGTATAAAATATAGTATTCTATTTAATAATTTACTATTTGTTAATAAATTTAAGCAACGATTTATATGATTTAGAAGGTAGCGTGACCATTTATATATCTCTGGTTTAGTCTATATTTTCTCTTGCGATACTGTTTTGAAGAAAGGACTATAACAAAAGGTAAAAGGTATAGAACTTAGAAATTTGACAAAGTAAAAAATATCTATAAATTATTTACTAAATGAAAATATAACAATTCTATGCATACACTTTATATACCTTATATTTGCCGATAGGTACTTTACAATAAAGGCCTTTTGGGAGATAATTTTTACACTATACTTAAAATTTCTTATAAAATGCTGCTTATTAAGCCAAAAAGGAAAATTTATGAAAACAGGTATTCATCCTGAAGTACATCAGATTCGTGCAATGTGTGCGTGTGGCAACTCGTTTATGACAAGTTCTACAGAATCAGATCTTAGAGTAGCTATTTGCTCTGCGTGTCACCCATTTTATACTGGCGCACAAAAGTTTATAGATACTGCGGGCCGAATTGAAAAATTCCAAAATAAATACAGCAAAATTAAAAAAAAATAGCCCTTCTTAGTTAAGGTAGATGGTATGTCGGCAATTATGTGGGATCAAATTAAAGCGCGTCATCAAAAGCTTACAGAGCAACTGATGCAAGGCTCATTTGACCAAGCAGAACGTGCGCGTATTCAAAAAGAGATATCTCAACTTTCTCATGTGCTTGAAAAGCATACCGCGCTGCAAGAGCTTGATAAACAAATTGCCGCTACATCGACTCAAAAAGAAGAGCTTGCTCACGATCCTGAATTTGCGCAACTTTTTGATCAAGAAATAGAGTTGTTACAGGAAAAAAAGAAGAAAATTGATGTTGAAATAGAAGAGAATATGTTTCCTGCCGACGAGCATGAAAGTAGATCAGTATTTGTTGAGATTCGTGCAGGTGCAGGAGGTCAGGAGGCGTCACTATTTGCTTCCGATTTGACCAGAATGTATACCAACTATGCAGAGCGCCATCGATGGAAAGTTACTCTCGATCATGAAAGCTCCACAGACTTAGGTGGTTATCGTGAGGTAGTGCTTCATATTCAAGGAAAAGGTGCTTATGGGCACTTTAAATTCGAATCCGGAGTGCATCGAGTTCAGCGTGTGCCTGCAACTGAAACGCAGGGGCGCGTTCATACTTCTACCGTTACTGTGGCAGTTTTGCCAGAAGCTGATGAGGTAGAAATTAATATCAATCCCTCCGATTTGCGCATTGATACCTATCGTGCCGGCGGAGCTGGGGGTCAGCACGTTAACAGAACTGACTCTGCCGTTCGCATTACTCATATTCCAACAGGTATAGTCGTTGCATGCCAAGATGAAAGATCTCAGCATAAAAATAAAGCAAAAGCTATGAAGTTGCTTCAGTCGCGAATACTTGCAGCTCAAATAGAGCAACGACATAAAGAAATTTCTAAAATTCGCAAAGAACAAGTAGGTACAGGTGAGCGAGCCGAAAAAGTACGTACTTATAACTTTCCGCAAAATCGTATTACCGACCATCAAGTGAACGTTACTTTGAAAAATTTAGATATGGTAATGCAAGGCGCACTTGACCCTATTATTGAAGCTCTGCGTGAGCAAGAGCGTGCCAACCGTCGTGCTGCCGGTCCTGTGTGGTTATCAACACATTAACACCTAAGGTAAATACATCATATGTTGTCTTATTTACTTGAGTACAATCGATATCTTAATATCGTGGGTATTATAGCGATTTTGAGTATTGCATGGATTTTTTCTCGTGCACGATTTTCAATACATCTCCGTCAGATAGCAAGTGCATTTATCCTCCAGGTAGCAACTGCATACATTATCCTTAAAACACATATTGGTATGTGGATTGTAAGTCAGATTGCTCAAGGTGCGACTGCATTGTATGGTTATACGGGAGTTGGAATTAAATTTTTATTCGGCACATTATCTGATGAAAGTAATGCGTGGGGATTTATCTTTGCTTTTAAAGTGCTGCCTATTATGGTATTTTTCGGTGCACTTACTGCAGTATTATTTCATCTGCGTATTATACAAACAGTTGTAGGAATATTATCAGCAATTGTCAGGCCATTGCTGGCAACTACCGGCGCTGAAACACTATGTGCAGTCGCCAACGGTTTTTTGGGTCAAACAGAATCTCCTTTATTAGTTCGTAATTATTTATCATCAATGACGCGATCAGAGATGATGGTTGTCATGGTCAGTGGTATGGCAACAGTCAGCGGCGCTATTGTCACATCGTTTGCTTTCATGGGTGTTCCCCTTGAGCATCTTCTTACCTCATGCATAATGTCGGTTCCTGGTTCTATTTTAATTGCAAAAATTCTATGTCCAGAAACTGAGCGCAGGGTAGCCAGTACTAAAAAGGTTTTGCCTGTAGAGTCTTCCTCTGACAATATCTTTGGTGCTATTGCAAAAGGTACTTTGGATGGCTTGCAGCTTGCACTCAATGTTGGAGCTATGTTGATTTCATTTCTAGGCTTACTTGCACTATGCAATGGAGCCTTAAGCTTATTGTGTAGCTTAGGAGTTAATTATGGGTTGCTACCTGCAAGTTGGCTTGGCCACTGTTCTATTCAATCTATCATTGGAGTTTTTGCTCGTCCGTTTGCTTATGTACTTGGCTTGCAAGGACAAGAACAGGTAGTTGCTGCGCAATTAATTGGTACTAAGGTGGCCATAAATGAGCTCATGGCATACATTGACATGCTTTCTTCAAGCGTGCTGTCTTCCCGAACTATAGCTATTTTGACTTATGCTCTGTGTGGGTTTTCTAATTTTTCATGTATTGGTATTCAAATAGGTGGGATTGGGGCATTAGTGCCTGAGCGACGCCATCTTATTACTCAGTTCGGTCTATATGCGGTACTTGGTGGTACTCTTACGAATTTACTCAATGCGTGTATTGTGTCTTTATTTATTTGAGTGTCAGTAAATCCGTGCTTGAGCGCATGCATGGAGCGATAAGTACAAAAGTATAAAGTTAATAATATACAGCGCGATACATACAAGACATGCAGATTTAATCTTAGTAAACAATATATAGGCCATAATACATGAAATGAGTGCTCCCAAGAAGGTAAAGTTAATAAGGAGCCGAGTCATATCAAAATATCCTAAGATTGCTATTACAATATAGTAGATCATTCCAATCAAAGCATTTGATATGTAGAGCATATGTGAATAAGAACTTTTAATGGGTTTGGAACAAGATACTCTATCGGAGATGTCGCAAACTGGCTTGTAACCAGGGTCATGTTCAATTTTTCTCTCAACAGCATATGCATAAAGTGCTATACATAATCCAATTACTGCAGTTATTACAATTGATACTATCATACCTTATATCCTTTGTTATGGTGATCATGATAATCACCATACTCGCCACGCGTGCTTTGTTGCAAGCAATTTAAGAGTATTTTATTCGTTATAAAGCTGTGATTCCTTACATTGCGTTATTTTCTAAAATTTTTTATAACAAGAATTGATATGACAGTGCTTATTTTTACGCTTTGGAAGTAATTTTCTATGAAAAAATTAATAGCAATGGGATTAGGTATCATGAGCTTGAATATGTCTTCACAAGAATTTGTATTAACCTCACCTGATTTTGCTTCAAATGGCGCAATTCCTACAGCATTTTCCGGTGAAGGACAAGACAAATCTCCCCGTTTGCGCTGGAGTGGAGCTCCAGATGCTACCAAATCATTTGTTTTTATAGTCGACGACCCCGATGCGCCGGGCAGACCTACTCCCTATGTACATTGGGTGGTATATAATATACCGGCAACACATACAAACCTTGATTATATTACTGATAAATCACCGCAATTTTCCCAAGGTACTATGCAAGGCATCAGCTCATTTGGCCAATTTGGGTATAATGGTCCGTTTCCACCTGTAGGTCATGGAGTACATCGATATCGCTTTATATTATATGCAATAGACAAATCCCTCCCATTAAAACCTGGTGCTAAAAAAGCAACGGTACTGCGTGCTATCAAAGGACATGTAGTAGGTAAAGCTGAATTAATGGGTACTTACGAGCGCAAAAAATAACTACCTGATAATATATAACGCCTGATCATATGTAATATGTGATCGGGCTATTTTATTGCAAGACATATTGATCTTATTTTTGATGATAAGCTTAAAAAATAGGTAATAATTTATACGCTTGTGCATATACTAGTAGAGTAAAAACCATCCAATAAGGTTTTTTTAAAAGGTATAGATCAGTTAAATTTTTACTTTTTACATGAAAAAAAATTATGACTCATTATATTATTGTAACTGGTGGGGTTATTTCGGGTGTAGGCAAAGGAGTAACTACTGCTTCGCTGGGTAAAATATTCAAAGAATATGGGTATACTACAACCTTGATTAAAATTGATCCTTATATCAATTATGACGCAGGGACATTGCGGCCTACCGAACACGGTGAAGTGTGGGTAACCTATGATGGTGGTGAAATAGATCAGGATTTGGGAACGTACGAGCGATTTATTAATCAAGACTTGCCTCGTACTAATAGTATTACCACCGGTCAAATATATTCAGAAGTAATTGCCAAAGAGCGTCAAGGGATGTACTTAGGGCAAACCGTACAATTTATTCCTCATATTATTGATCAAATTAAGGAACGTATAGAGCAAGCAGCTCATGGTTATGATATTGCAATTATAGAAATTGGGGGTACGGTCGGAGATTATGAAAATGTTCCATTCTTGCATGTAGCAAAGTTACTTGAGCGTACCTTAGGACAAAATCGAGTAGCTCACGTGCTTGTCACATACTTGCCTATTCCCGCACATGTGCAGGAAATGAAAACCAAGCCAACACAGCAGGCAATTCGTTTACTTGGTCAAGAAGGTATTATTCCTGATTTTATTATTTGCCGAGCAGAACGTCCGCTTGATCCGCCACGAAAAAAGAAAATAGAGCACGTTGCACATATTTCCTCAGAAAACGTTATTTCCGCACCTGATATTGACACTATTTATCAAATTCCGCTTGATCTGGAATCGGAAGAAGTAGGCAAAAAGCTTATAAAATACTTTAATTTACAATCACCTGCCCACGTTGATTGGAAGGTATGGTCAGAGCTTGTGCACGCTATTAGATTTCCTACTGCACGGGTTACTATTGCAGTAGTAGGGAAATATTTGGCGACTGGTGATTATCAACTATCAGATAGTTATTTGAGTATTTCTCATGCTCTTATTCATGCAGGAGCGCATGCCCGCGTTGCGGTTGATATTCAATGGATTGACGCATCTCAGCTGGAAAATGTACACACTATTGATACTTTGCTTGGTCATGTGAATGGTATTATTGTTCCTGGTGGTTTTGGTACTGCGGGTGTTGAAGGAAAGATTAAAGCAATTGAATATGCACGAACTCGAAAAGTTCCTTATTTGGGAATTTGTTATGGAATGCAACTTGCAGTTATTGAGTTTGCACGTAATGTTATTGGCTTAAGCCAAGCCCATACTACTGAAGTAGACTTACATACTGATCATCCGGTAGTAGATATATTGCCATTGCAAAAGCAGCTTCTTGAAGAAAAGTCATTGGGAGGAACGATGCGGCTTGGCAACTATCACGCCTCTATAATGCCTCATTCACATGTATATAAACTTTATCACACAGCCGGTCGAGTGGACAATGGTGCAATTGTTGAACGTCATCGTCATCGGTATGAAGTAAATCCCGCGTATATTGATCAACTTTCTACACATGGTCTGATAATCAGCGGAACACATACTCGTGAAGATGGTACAAAACTAGTTGAATTTATTGAACTTGAAGATCATCCATTTTTTATTGCAACTCAAGCACATCCTGAATTTACCAGTCGTTTTGAAACATCACACCCACTGTTTTCAGAATTTGTGCTTCAAGCCTATCAAAGACAGCTTAAAAGCTCTGTTTTTGAGCATAAAAAAAGCCACACACCAAGCGTGGCTTTATAATTATCTACTTATACAGAATAATAAAGGACGTGAATTATACCACGTCCTTTATTAATAAATTATATTTTTTGAGCAGCTACTACCACTTTGGTTTCTTGAATATCCAAAGGATTTGAGTAACCCATTAAGCGTGCAACTTTGTCAACGCTTGTGTACATAGTTGCGTATGCGAATCCTGCAATTACTGGTAACGCAATTACTTCTCCAAGTTTCTTCTTGTTAGCATATGTTTTGCCAATCAAGCCGAATGAAGGGTATTTTTCTGTTACTACAATATTTTTAGAATCTTCAGCTAGCTGAAGTGTTGAATTTTTACCTGGCTGACCAATGATTTCATTGTCAACAACATGGCTTGCTTTATCTAAAAAGCTGCTATATACAGGGTACTCAGGTTTTACTTTTGTTTGCTCTTTAAATAAAGCGCGAGCTAAACCTAAAGTGCTTACTAAAAGAACGCTACCTGTAGTGTGGTAAATTGCGCTTTTTTTGGAAAATACAGCGGTTTCTACACTGAAAGTTGTGTTAGCAACTGCTGATAGGCTGAGAAAAATTAAAGCTTTTTTGTTCATAAAACTCCTTGTAAATATAAGTAGATAATTGCAATCAGTATGCGCATAAATATTAACCATGCAACTTATTTGTGTCAATAAAAATAAGTTAGCACTCTCTGAGTAAGTAAATAAATAAAGATATATTTAGCGATAAAATTACACTCTTTACATCAAGTTTATGGAAATTATATTTTTTCATCAGACAAGGAGTGCGGTATGATAGTACATAAAAAACCTGTAAAAAGTAACGAGTTTTTTGCCTTTCGGTAAAGATAAAGGTGCGATAAAAAGACGACACTCATGAAATCTAGGAGATTTGGCAGTTGACAAATTTTCAGTTTGTATTAGGATTAGACTATGTAATATACTCGCGCCAAAAAGCTAAGTTATCTATAATGTAGGCTGTCAAGGCGCTTTTAGGCCTCATTTTTTGATTTTATTGAAAGACTGATACATTTATGACATTTAGTAACCTTGGTGTTGATGCTGCGTTATGTGACGTTCTTGAGCGTATGGAGATATTAAATCCTACTCCAGTTCAAGAAAAGGCAATCCCCATCCTTATAGAAAAAAAAGACGTAGATATTCACGCACAAGCTCAAACCGGAACAGGAAAGACTCTTGCTTTTGGTATTCCGCTTGTTCAGCGTATTAATCCGTCATTAAATTACGTACAAGCTTTGGTTGTTGCACCTACCCGTGAATTAGTACTCCAAATTACCGAACAATTAACTCCGTTAGCGCGTGCGCGTGGAGTTAACATTCAACCTATCTATGGTGGCGTGTCTATGCATGAGCAAATTAGAGTCCTTGCTCGTGGCGTACATATTGTAGTCGGAACTCCTGGTCGATTGAATGATCACTTGCGACGTAAGACTATGAATTTGAACAATTTACAAGTCTTAGTTCTTGATGAAGCTGACATTATGCTTGATATGGGCTTTAAAGAAGAAATTGATCAAATTTTAACATATACTCCAAAAGATCGCCGTATTTGGTTGTTCTCTGCAACGGTCAAACAGGGTATTCATGACATTATGCAAAACCATATGCGTGATACGGTCAGTGTACGTACAAGCAAACAACAAGTAGGTACTACACACATTGTTCAGTATTATGCGGTAGTTCCATTAAAAGATCGTTTTGAAGCGTTATGCCGATTTATTGATACGTCGGTAGCGTTTTATGGATTTATCTTTTGCCAAACAAAAATTTTAACAGCAGAAGTAGCTGAACATTTAATCCGTGCCGGATATCGCGCAACCGCGCTTCATGGTGATATGAGTCAGCAAGAGCGTAATAGAGTTATCAAGCAATTTAAAGCACGTAAATTTACTATATTGGTAGCAACTGATGTGGCAGCACGTGGTATTGATATTAATGATTTGACTCATGTGGTTAATTACTCGTTGCCTGAAGATTCAGAAGCGTATGTACATAGAGTAGGTCGAACAGGGCGTGCAGGAAAAGAAGGTACTGCAATCACCTTCATTGCAGCTCGTCAAGTTCGCTCTATAAAACAGCTTGAAAAGAAATTCTCAGTAACTATCAAGCCTATAGATGTTCCAAGTAAAGATGAGATTACAAAAGTTCGTATAGCTCAGGCAAGTGAACATTTAGCTTCTTTATGCCATCAACAAGTTCCTGAGACTAAGTATACTAGTCAATTGAAAGCTATTGTGACTGAGTATGATCATGGTGAATTAGTAAATGCAGTAGTTGCGTTGCTAAGTCAGACTATGAATATTAAAGATGAATCAGAAACATACTTTGCACCAACAAGCTCAGTTGAATCTTCTTCTGATCATCAAGATCAGTCTGCAGAACAAGAAATAGTATTATTTGCAGGTACTGACGATGGTGTGACTCAAGATAAGATAGTCCACGTGGTTTCAAAAACACAAGGATGGTCACCTTCAGATCTTTACAAAGTAAAAGTTCTTAAAAAGCGTACATTTATTAGGACTGAACCGGAGCGTGCGCAAGAACTTATCAAAATTTTGATAGGAGCTAATATGACGCCAAAGCGTCTGCGCGGTACTATTATTTTTGATACTGGTGAAGAGCATCAACAGCGTAAGTCATCATCTCGATCAGGTGGCCCACGAGGACGTTCTCGTCGTTAGTAGTCATCTATATCACATATCTCACACGGTTCTTCAGAACCAGTTATCGCAAAGAATGAAATAGTTTCAGAAGGTGCTTGAGCAAATCTACGCATATGCTCGGCACCTTCATCGTTTTTTACGCGTGCAAAGCCAGGATACATATCAAGCATATCACCGTCATGATAGTGACAGCATCTTACGCATTGATTGCGATAGGTAAGTAGCGGATATTTCCAGCAGGGACAGTTGCAGCACACACTATGATATATTTTAGGATCACAATAACAAGTTAGATAGTAATCATCATCAATACATGATGGTGCTGCTATTGCTAAGTTAGACATGCTGCCTACTATTATAAGTACTCTAAAAATGTATAAACGCATTATTACTCCTACAGATATAGCTAGTCATAATAATTTATAAAACTATATTTGTAATTATCAATAATATGAGTATATTGCATTCAAGGTAGGTGCTAGCACTTACTTTTGCAGAATATTACTAGAGTGAATACTTAAATTTGTGCACTTTTATAAAGAGCGCCAGGTTTTTGTTCAGGTAATGAGGTACAGGCATTTTGAATAACGTTTTTATAGGTAGGATTTTGTAAAGCAAGTTTGACCGTTGCTTCAAGCCATCCTGCGGGGGTGCCAGTGTCAAAACGTTCTGATTCTAATTCATAGGCATATACCGGCTGGCCAGAGCGTGCCATATAAGCAAGTGCATCCGTAAGTTGTAGTTCGCCGCCAGCACCTGGTTTGTTTGCATATATATTAAGTGCATTGAAAATAACGGGGCTAACTACGTATCGTCCTACAACTGCATATTCTGATGGAGCGTGCTCTGCCTGTGGCTTTTCAACTAAATCTGATACTTTGTATAGACGTTCTGAAACTTGTGATTCTATTTGGACGACCCCGTAGGCGCTAATACGACTTTTATCCATTTTTTGTACTGCAATGACCGTTCCATTAACGCGTTCTGCTTGGCGCACAAGCTGTGCTAACGCAGGTTCAGCTCCAACCATGATGTCATCAGGCAGCAGAATGCCAAAAAAATCATTTTCCACCAAATCTTGCACCAAGCTTATAGCATGTCCCAAACCTTTGGGTTGTAGCTGAGGAATAAATTCAAAAGATAGTTGTTTGCATAACTTTTGAATGTCATTAAGTAAGGACAGTTTTCCTTTAGTAGACAAATCTCTTACCACTTGGTTGTCAGGATTAAGATAATCGACAATAGCTTTTTTGTAATCGCTAATAATAATGCCGGTATTTGATATATTAGAGTCTGCAATTTCTTGTAATATATATTGTAAAGCGGGTTTATCAACCAAAGGTATCATTTCCTTGGGGATACTTTTTGTAATAGGCAAAAAGCGAGTGCCTAAACCTGCTGCAGGAATAATGGCGTACTTCAAATGCATAACTTACTCTCCTTATTATCAAAACTTTTGTAAACTTGGTAAATGGTTTGAGTGAAATACTCTGATATCATTAATACCATATTTAATCATTGCAATGCGTGCAATGCCAAATCCCATAGCAAATCCACTATAGACCTCAGGATCTATTGAGCCAGCTTTGAGTACACGAGGATGTATTAATCCCGCTCCCAGTAATTCTATCCACCCTGTACGTTTGCATACAGAACATCCTTGGGTACAGAATGGACACTGACCATCAATTTCAAGTCCGGGTTCAACAAAGGGAAAATATCCGGGTCTTACTCTAATTTTCAAATCTTGTTTGTTGAAAAATTTTTGCAAAAAACTTTGCGCGATAGCCATGAGGTTTGCCAGCGAAACATTTTTATCGATAAACATAATCTCGCCTTGAGGAAACATAAATTCATGGCTTGCATCAAGGGCTTCATTGCGAAATACTCGCCCAGGCGCAAATACTGCAATAGGGAATGTAGTAGCCTGACGCATAGTGCGCGCTTGGACGTTTGAGGTATGAGTGCGTAGTAGCAAGCCTGGTACATTAAGCCAGAACGTATCATGATGTTCGCGAGCAGGATGATCTGCGGGTATATTAAGAGCATCAAAGTTATACTCTGCAGTTTCTATTTCTGGTCCGTCAACGACTGCAAAGCCCATACTTATAAATATGTCTTCAAGCTCTTGTATAACTTGTGTATAAGGATGTAAGGTGCCATGCAGGGGTTGCCATATTCGTGCAGTAACATCAAAAGCACGAGCTGATTTTTCTTCTTGTGTTTGCAGATGAGTTATAAATTCTAATTTTTTTCGCTCAAGTTCTTCATTAATATGATTTTTAAGAGTATTCACTTGAGGCCCATATATTCTTTTTTCTTCAAGCGAAGCTTGTTTGAGCGCATCCATTACAGAAGACACAACGCCAGATCTTCCAATGAAATGGATTCTTATCGTTTCAAGCTGCTCGAGTGTAGTAGCCGCATGCATTCTACTGTCAAATTCGTGTAAAATTGTGCTGATCTTATCTGCCAAAGAGTGAGCCATAAAAATATTCCTTATATGCAAAATATCACTTATAAGTATAGCGTCCTTATGTAAACTTCCAAATTAACTCTAGGCTACTAGTATTATTTGTGCTAGAGTACCAAAAAAGATGAGAGTAATGATCCGCAATTCAATCAGTGTAGTATTAAAAGGAGCACGATGCGTATCATTAATATCTTTCTCTTCATGTCTTTATTATTAGTACCTATTTCCCATGCTTCATATGAGATGTTGCTAGCGCATAGTACATCCCAATATGCGGATAAGATAATTAATGGTTCTAAGGATATTGCCGTTACAACAACAGTATTAGTAGCAACTGTATTTGTAGCTAAATACGTTAAGAACAAAGTTATTCCATTACTTGAAAAATATTGGTCTTCAGATGAACCAAATTCACCCAGAAGTACAGCAATTATATCTGACCAGAAAACTCTGTCTGGCACTGATGTAGCTCAGCAGTCATCACCTTGCAGCACAACGGCCAATAGTCAATCACCAGTTGTCTTGGTTTCCACACCAGAAAATTCTTCTGTAGGTGAGCATATGCAGAATAACAATAACGTATCTAGTAATACTTCTAAAAGCAACAAACCTGAGGATTCATCCGATATTCAGGACTCGGAATATAGTAGTCAAGATGGTGCTTTCAATCCAGATGATCCTGTTATTACCGATGATGAATCGGATGAATCTGATCATGGTAAATCACTTATACCTAGTATGACAAGTCATAACAATAAGCGGGGTGAAGCTCCATTGTTCCAACCAGTTAATATTAGCGGTAACAATACACACAAGCCAACGACAGAGTCTACTTATTCTAATCATGAAAATGATTCACTAAATAATAGCTCCGGACAATTAATTAAAGTAAAACATGACGATATTGTGTTAGAAGTGCTCTATAACATAGTTCATGTGCCATTCAATATGTTAGAGATAAGATCTGCTACTAATGATTTTTGTATAAAGTATGATTTTGAAAATAAGGGTGAAAATTATACTAAGCCTCGTATTTTGCGTGTAAATGGTGCAACGCCTCAAGAGATATTAGAGAAATTAGATCCATTAGAAGAGAATATAGATAAATTTATCAAATTATTAGATGCATATAAGGATTCTATTACGCTACTTAAATCTCAAGAGCAAGTATGTGTTACGACTATTGAACAGCTTGTCCGATTAGTTATCAAAAATCCTGATATTTTTAATAAAATTACACTTTCTAAAAGTGATAAAGTTTCACTTGATAGAGTTAAGGCATTAAGTGAATATTTAAGAATAAATCATGGCCCTCTTAAAAAAGATATGAAAAAAGAGCTTGCAGGACTTATAAAATATACTATAAATTATCCTGAGCCACAAAATAAAGTTCTTTGCTATATAGATTCTGTAAAAGAGATTTCGCAGGTAATAAAATTTGATGAAAAAACACATCCAAGAGTTGTTACTAAGATAGCAGATGCGTATAGAGAACTAATTGTTTCTTATCGTGTGTACAAGCATACATTAGATAAATATAATACCCAAATTAAGCAGAGAAATAGAAAATCAGGTGAGCACTTAGCAAAGATTACTGATGATATAGGTAAGGGAATAGTATATTATGGGCTATCGACAGACCAAGAAATAAAATACAGAGAACTTTCAATTGCAGATCGCTTTATTGCACAAGATGAAGGAAACACAGCTGATAAAATGTCCGAGCCTTCTTCTGATGACCCAGACAATCTTCTTTAAAAATATAACTGAAGAAATATATAATGTGAGAACTTATACATTATGATTTACAGTTAACATAAAAAAGTATTATAAATAATGTAAAAATAATATTTTGTATTATTAATAGGTAAGATTTACTTTATGTATAAATATTTACAGATTGCTATGATGTCTTTACTTGTTTTATCTATACATGCTCCAAGCAACGGTATGGAGTTATCAAAGTTTAGAGGTAATATTTATACAAATACTTTGCCTGTTGTAATGCATTTTCCTTCATTGATAGCGGACGCTGATAGGCAATTTATAAAAAGTTATATTATGCCTGTTATAGGCATTGCGAGCATTATGATTTGTTATCTTGCTTATAAATATTATATTGCTATTTTCAGACCTGATAGGAAACAACCGGATAGTTCACAATCAAATTTACCGCCTAGCCCACGTGTTAATTCTACAACTGAAGATACTACTAGCACATCTTCTGAAAGGGTAGTTGAACAACCAAGTCCTAAAATACTACCAATACCTAGTAATAGTGGAATAGAAATTCCTTCAGAGAGATTAATTGAGCCTCGGGTTGATGATAAAAACCTTAAAAATCGTATTAAAATCGTGAATTATATAGCATATAATGACTGTTTGACTGCTCACCAAGAGCCTACAGTATTTGGCCCATGCCTTAATTACAATTTAATAACTCTTGATTTTTTAAAGGAGCGGCAAGAATGTTTAAATAAAAAATTAAGTGAACTTTATTTTGAAGAGCATTCTATAGGCTTAACTGAATATGAATCTATCGCAAAAGACATAAGTTGCATTCAGGAAAGCATGAATAAGCACGAGCAGGATCAGGGATTAGAAGATAGTAAAATAGATAACTATGCTGATTTATATCAGAAACAGAATATAGTTGCTAAAAATTTATCACAATTAGGTGGATAATGGACGGTTTTATAATTTCAATATAATTGATCATTATATTGATAAATTTAATAATTTATTACCACATACTGTAATATGACTCTTTTTTATATTGACATTTTAAGCTCATCTATTATCATAAATACCATATTTACTTGTCTTTTATGCCGGGGTAGCTCAGTGGTAGAGCGTCAGCCTGAAGAGCTGAGCGTCGTTGGTTCGATTCCGACCCCCGGCACCATTTTTTATTTATTCTAGTAAGTGAACTCTATCTGCGTTAAGCTAGTGCCTAAAAGGCTGACCAGTTTTAAGTAAGTCAGGAAGAGAAGCTTATGAAGAAAATTTCAGAAAAACATATATTAGCATGGTTTACGCTCGCAGAATGTGTCGCGCGTAACGAAAAAGAACGTGCTCTTGGTATGTATAAGTTATTATCCCATTCTATTGAAGATCCGGCATACTCGGCATTATTAGAAGCAGATTTGCGATTAAGTTTTGGCGATACACAGTATGCGTATGAAAAATATGCTCAAGCGGTGCAGTTATATGCACAAAGCGGTCGTGTACAGCAGGCACAAGGGGTATATGATCATTTACACCAACTTGATAACCATACAGACCGATACGAATGGTTAATGCAAGAACTTACTTTGGCATCCTCGGCAACGAGTAATTACAAAAGATAAGTTTTGTATGTTTATTCAAGACAGTATTGTACTCTGACGCCAAGAGTCTCAAGCTGCGAACACCATTCAGCGGTAGGTTGTAGTGTATGTATAGTGGTAATGCGTAAAGGAGTCTCGCGTTCAGTCAGTCTAAAATGTAAAGGTATGGTTCCCTGAGGCAATTGTGTTTTAAGTGATTGCAAAAAATCGATATCAAAGCGTGTTGGGAGCTCAAGGCTTACATGCGATGATGCTGGCCATTTGTCCCAGACTAATTCTATAGGTACAAAAGCAGTTGCTTTGATTTTACAATTAACCGTGCTTGCCAGATCAACCGTACCTTTAACTACAAAAACGTGATGCGTTGAAAGCCAATGCTCTACAGTGCTGAATAATTTTGGAAATATAATAACTTCAGCTGTTCCGCTTTGATCTTCTAATTGTAAAAATGCCATGCGCTCACCTTTTTTGGTGAGAATCTCTTTCTTTGATTTGATAAGTCCGCATGAGACAACCCAGGGCTCCTTGCCATCAGAATTTTGCAATGTTTGTGCAATACCTTGGGCAAAAGTGATCGGACGTATTGCTTTTAATGTTGATTGATAAGTTTCTAAGGGATGATTTGATAAGTAACATCCTACGACTTCTAATTCTTTTTCCAATTTTTCTTTATCAGTCCAGTCAGATCGTGCTCCAAAAATATATTGTTCATGGGTATTTGTAGCGGTAGGGTCAGCAAGTTCCTTAGTCAATCCAAATAAATCCATTTGGCCTGTAAGTGCGCTTTTTTGCTTTTGAGCTGCCAGTTCTATAATTTTTGCAACTTCGCTATATTTTTGAGCGCGTGTTCCTGGAAGGCAATCGAGTGCACCTGAGCTTGCTAGATTTTCAAGAACACGTTTGTTTGCAGTTCTTAAGTCGATTCGTATGCACAAATCAAGCATATCGATAAAAGGTCCTTTGCTGCGAGCGGACATGATATTTTCAAGTGCAGCCATACCAAGGTTTTTAATCCCCCGAAGTCCAAAAACAATAGCGTTATTGTCGACTGAAAATTCGATTTCAGATCGATTAATATCAGGAGGGATAACTTGAATAGATAAGTCTTTGGCCTCAGCAATATAAAATGCCATTTTGTCCGTATCATCAGTATCAAGAGATATCAGGCATGCCATGAATTCTGAAGTATAATTTGCTTTCAAATAGGCAGTTTGGTATGCAATTAAGGCATAGGCCGCTGAATGTGATTTATTAAATCCATATCCTGCAAAATAAGCCATAAGATCGAACAGTTCACCGGCTTTTGTAGCATCAAATCCTTTAGATTGAGCACGTTCTAAAAAGATTGCTCGTTGCTGAGCCATCACATCTGCTTTTTTCTTACCCATCGCACGACGTAGAATGTCAGCCTCTCCTAAACTATATCCGCCTATAGTAGATGCAATTTTAATTACTTGTTCTTGATATACAATGACGCCATAGGTTTCATCAAGGATAGGTTCAAGTTCAGGAAATAAGTACTGTATTTTTTGTCTGCCATGGCGACGTTCAATATAATCGTCGACCATTCCTGATCCAAGTGGCCCTGGTCGATACAAGGCGTTGACTGCAATAATATCTTCAAACTTATCGGGCTGTAACTTACGCAATACCTCTTTTAATCCATCAGATTCTAATTGGAATACACCTGAAGTTTTACCAGCGCACATAAGTGCAAATGCTGCTTTGTCATCAAGAGGTATAGTATCGATGTTGAGACTAATGCCACGTATTTTATAAATCAATTTAAGTACGTTATCAATTAATGTTAAGTTTTTCAGCCCCAGCAAGTCCATTTTTAAAAAACCAAGTGTTTCAAGCTCCGTCATTGCGTACTGAGTTACCAATTCGGTGCTTTTGGCAGGGACATATACGGGTAAAACCTGATCGATTGGTTCGGGTGAAATAACGATTCCCGCTGCATGTTTGGATGCATGGCGAGTAAGGCCCTCAAGCTTGAAGGCGATATCAAATAATTTATGTGCTTTGGGATTATTATCAATCAGTTGCTGAAGCCGTGGTTCTTGTTCAAGCGCCTCTTTGAGCGTAATTTTAAGTTGATCAGGAATAAGATCCGTAATAGCATTTGAATCTTCAAAAGGAAAGCTTAAAGCACGTGCTACGTCCTTGATAGCACCTTTTGCCATCATAGTACCAAAGGTAATTATTTGGCACACTTTGTCGTGACCATATCGATCCCGTACGTAATTAATAACTCGCTCGCGTCCATTGATACAAAAATCAATATCTATATCAGGCATGGATACTCGTTCAGGATTCAAAAAGCGCTCGAAAAGTAAATTATATTTAATAGGGTCAATATTAGTAATTTCCAAAGCCCATGCTACAAGTGATCCTGCTGCAGAACCTCGACCCGGCCCTACGGGTATTCCATTACGTTTTGACCATTGAATAAAGTCACTGACTACTAAAAAATAACCAACAAAACCCATTGTAATAATCAAATCGGCTTCTAACTCCAGTCGCGCGCGATATTCAGCTTCGCGTTCTAATTCAAAGCGCTTTTCAGCTTTAAGTTTTTCAAAGCCAATTAAACATAAATGTTTAAAGTAGGTTTCTTGGGTATAGGTTTCCGGTATTTCAAATTTAGGAAAGAAGAGCTTACCCGTTTGAAATTCAAAATTACAGCGATCTGCAATAATTCCCGTGTTCCAAACAGCTTCAGGATTGTTTTTAAAACATTCAAGCATTTGCTCAGTTGAGCGAACGTATACTTTGCAATCACCAAAAGTATAGCGGTTGGGATTGTCCATTTTATCTTGTGTTTGAATGGCAAGCATGACCTCATGGGCTTCTCGATCCTGCTCGTTAATATAGTGACAATCACCGGTTGCAATAGGACGTATGTTACGCTCAGATGCGATAGTAAGTAATTTATTATTTAATATGGTTTGGTCACGTTGATCTTCAGGCTGAACTTCAAGATAAAATCGTTCAGGTCCAAATACATCAAGAAACCAATCCAGTCGTTTATGCGCTTCTTCTTGTTTATTTTCCATCAATAGTCGAGGTATATGTCCACCCAAACACGCTGATGTTGCAATCAGACCTTCTGAGTATTTTTCAAGGATTGCATAGTCTATACGTGGTTTAAAATAAAAACCTTCTTGAAATGAATAGGATATTAACTTGCATAAGTTTTGGTATCCTCGTTCATTTTCTACCAAAAGAATTAAGTGATAATATTTTTTATCAGGTGATTTAATCTTAGCATCTTCAGTCAAATAAGCTTCCATGCCCAATATTGGCTTAATTCCACTTTTTTTGCATTTTTCAAAAAACTTCACTGCACCAAATATGTTGCCATGATCAGTCATGGCTAACGATTTAAATTGTTGTACCTTGGCAAACTCGACCAAGCGATCCAAAGAAATCGCTCCATCAAGCAACGAATAATCAGTATGAAGATGAAGATGTGTAAAATGTTGCGACATATAAATACAAAATTCTAAAGTGAAAAGTGCATATGAAAAATACCTTACTTTACCAGTGTGTACTTCAACTTATATTATGTAAAGAGTCTTATTATGGATGCTTTTATACTACCTTTTTTAATTGCTAGTTTACTAAAACCTATTGACAGTTCTTTTATAACCATAACCCCTGTATCGGTCGGAGGTTCGTGCAAAATTACGGCCTCAGATAGCTTATATACACACGAACATATAAGAAATACACAAAAAAATCTGGTAAAAGACCCTCTTTATTTTTTGCAGCGTAACGCGCAATTATCGTCTTTGCGCTCTTCAATTACCTGTGCCAAAGCACATATGCTTCATGTCCTTGATACAGTACTGCCTGGCTGGATGTTTGATGAGTGTACAAGTGATGGATGCTTGTTCAATCGTCTTAGTAGTTCTGTTCGTACAAAGTTTGAGCAGCAGATATTCACGTATGTTCAACAATCCAAACCTGATATAAGTGTCCCTTTAGTGTATACAAGTTTCGGATCAGGCGATCTTATGGCCGATATTCTTTTACTTGATCGTATACTTTCTGCGGGCTATCAACACATTACTATTCACTTAATTGATACTCAGTGGAATTCATTTATTAATAATGTTTATGCTCAAAATCCTTGTAATTCAGAAGATCAGGCTCGATATATTCATACACTTTTACAGTTAATGCACTGGCATGCTGCATATATATCTACATCTGATATACAGTGTTTTATACATTCTAATGCAAAATCATATATAGAGTACTGTCAGACACACGAACATGCGCGTCCTGATATATATGTGGGATCTGACTACTATCAAGATAATATAGAGTCGGCATATGACTTTTTTAGTATAGCCTACACTTGTGCTAAACCAGAGACTTTATGCTGCTCTCTGGCTGATTTATGTGGTGTGTCTAATTGGCAGAGTGAATATATTGCGTATATATTTTCAAAACGTGAGAATATTCAAATAGATACGCGCCAAGACTATCTTGATCAGGATAATCTTGACGCGTATTTTAATGTCTTATGGACTATGCCGTATACTTAAATAATTTTATTTTTTTTGACCATTTTTACTAGGTGTAATAGGTTCTTCGAACAAAACCTCTCCTGTAACATGATTATATACCGCGCCTTTAATAATGATACGGCCTTGGCTGAGTGCGCTACGTAATAAAGGTTGTTGTTCTAGTACTTCAACCCAATGGCGTACATTTGCCCATATTGCTTGATCAACACTCAATTGTTCAAAATTATGACTTACTGCAGGTATTATCTGTTGAATTACAGCTTCGATTTTATCAGGGGCACGAATACCTGTTTTAAGTGATGATAAAGTTGATTCTACTGCGCCACATCGGGTATGGCCGAGCACTAAAATCATCGATGAATCTAAAACTGCCACGCCGTATTCAACTGTACCAATAGCGCTAGACTCCAGTACATGGCCTGCAGTTCTCACGACGAAAATTTCACCCAGCTGTGTATTGAAAATTAACTCTGCAGGAACTCTTGAATCGGAGCATGTAACAACAATTGCAAAAGGATGCTGACTATTTTCTAGTCGAATACGTGCTTGAGGTGTGAGTGTCATACAGGTTTGAGATAATCCTAAATGAGCACGATTACCTTGCTTGAGAGCATTAAATGCCTCAAGAGGTGTAGGTCTTGTCCGAGAGTTTTGACTACACATAGATATAGAATTTAAGGTAAGAGTACACAAAATAAGAGCCAGTGTTTTTAAATGTATCATATATAACCTTTACTATAATACCGTTTTTATATGGATTAGTGTACCGTAAAGTAACATATGAATATAAGATTTTACTACAATAATTACGAATCAAGCTCTTTGGCAAGTCTGGGACGATCTCTTAGTATGTTTAAAAGAAGAGTACGAGTAATTGACAGGTATTGAGTATTGGATTCCAAGTTTTTATACTTCTTGTACGCATTGATAATATCTTGATCAGAAAATTCATTACCGTCCAACCTCGATTGAAGTATAAGGGCAATCGGTGAATGAGGACGTTGTGCCATAGTACTTATTAAGCTATAGGTAAATGGTGAGATAGTAATATTATCACTGGAAATCAGATAGGATGGCACTAGTATAGCGCTTAACAGAGCCAAAGCGTATATAATATTATGGATTTGTCTCATACTTTCCCTTGTATTTATAATCGTACAATAATCATACCACATTAGCGCTTGTTTTTTACAGTAAGAATTAAAAATATATCAGATCAAGACTATTGTTAACCTATAAAAATGCCTAATTTAATAGTGTTTTAGTTGCAAGACATCAATATTTTATTTTATAATACGAATAATTACTAATTAGTATAAAGGAAGTATAATGGGGTTGCGTATCCTAAAAATATTAGTATGTATGGTATGCCAAATAGTTCCCGTTTCAATATATTCAAGCGAAGTTAAAGATACTCTCAATTCTTCTGGTACTACGTTCAAAAACATACAATCTACTATCCAGTCTATAAAAAATGTAGAACCTGTTGTTATTATCGGTGCCGGTCCTGCAGGGTTGAGTGCCTCGATTTCAACCGTGAGAGCAGGTTTTAAAACACTTGTTATTGTTGGCAAAGAAATGGGCGGACAAGTAAATCAAATTAAGGATATTGAAAATTGGCCCGGAGAAATTAAATTAAGTGGGGCAGAGCTTGGAAGAAACTTGTATAATCATGCACATCATGTAGGAGCACAGTTTCTTCATGAATCGGTAAGCAGTGTTGACTTGGGTACGTGGCCATTTATCATAAAAACGGACCAGGGAAAAATTATCAGACCTCTTTCTGTATTGATAGCAACAGGTGGAGAACCAAAGAAGCTTGCAGTACCAGGAGTACAAGAGTATTGGGGCATAAAAGGTGTCGGTTATTGTGCCATATGTGAAGCTCCTTTTACTAAGGGGCAAGATGTGATAGTAATTGGTGGCAGTGATATGGCAGTGCAAAGAGTAATGCAATTGTCAGTATATGCAAAGTCAGTTACGTTGCTGGTAAGAGAGCAAAAACTACAAGCGTTACAAGCTTTGATCGATCAAATGAACAAATGTTCAAATGTTAAAGTCCTATTCAATACTCAGCTTAATGAAATACGTGGCGATGATAAACGGGTGACGGCAGTAGTAGTTCAAAATACTATTGATAATGCAAAATTGACTATCCCCGCTCAAAGTGTTTTCTTTGCGATAGGCTATATTCCTCGTTCACAGTTAGTGCGGCCTTGGGTAGATGTTGATAGTCAGGAATATATTTGTTTAAAAGGCCGTAGTCAGTGTACCAGCGTGCCCGGCGTGTTTGCTGCAGGTAATGTAACCTCTTCGGAATACGGCAAAGCAGCAGTAGCTGCAGGCGAAGGCGAAAAGGCTGCGCTCGATATTATTAATTTCTTGGAACATATTGGTTACAACCCTTCGGTAGAAGCTGTTATTAAGGACAACTTATTTACGCCACCTGCAGTGTCCCATATTCAAATACCTGTCATAGAGGATATTGATAGTTTTAAAAAGCTTATTAATACTAATAACGCTGTGCTTGTAGAGGTCTTCAACCCGTTATGCTCTGTATGTCAAGAAATAGGACCAGCATTGAATGCATTTGCTGAAAGTAATAAAGATAATTTAACTATAGTAAAAATAAATATATCACGCATCACTCCAGATTTTCAGAAATATCTTAATATACCCGGCGTTCCCCTTATTATCATTTATGAAAAAGGCGCTCCTATTATACACAAAACTATAGAATCAAGCGCGCAGCTTACCGATGTAATCAATCAGTATCTTGCTAATAAAGCAAAAGTAAAAGAATAGGTTTTTAAAGGAGAGTTATGGATTTGCTTTTGATTAATGTGCTTGATGATATTACCCATCATGAATGTTCTATTAAAGGGTCTATCAATATTCCTTTGAAAAGTTTTGCAGCGCACGCGCCTACGTTTGCACCTGATTCTACAATTATAGTCTATTGCGCAAGCCAGGATTGTCCTGCAAGCAGGAAGGCATGGCATATTCTTAATATATTGGGATTTATTAATATTTATGTATATGAACAAGGGTTACGAGAATGGTGCAAAAATGGACTGCCCATACTGGGAACATGTAAAGCTGATTATATTAAATCTTCTCATGGCCGAGCATTACCACCGGATATGACAATTCGAGTAATTTCTACACAAGATCTGGTAGATAAGTTAAATATTTTTAAAAATTAAACGATATTTTGTATTTGTTCACGCGCTTTTTCCAGTTCAACCTTGATATTAATAGCACGTGCCCCTATTGCTGCATCCGAACATTTGGCAGTTATAGTGTTAATTTCTCTCATAAGCTCTTGTAAAGTAAAATCAAGGCGTTTTCCTTTTTCAATTTCTTTACTATCAAGCTGTAGAATTAAATTTTGTAAGTGACTTTTAAATCGCACTATTTCTTCATGAATATCAATTTTATCAAGAATTCCATATAAAGCATCTTTGCGAGCTTGTGCAAATTTACTTTCATCGCCTTCAAGCTCATGGAAAACAGAACTGACTTTCTCTTTTTGTTGTTCTAATACTTCAAATGCTGATTTTTCTATATGGTCGATTTGTTCGGCAATAGATAATGTGCGCAACTTCAAATCGTCCTTTAATGTTGAGCCTTCTTGTTCTTGGATAGCAATGAGTGAAGTAATAAGCTCTGACACATAATTTAATACATGTGACTTTGTCTTTTCGTCAATAGTCTGTTCTTCAGTGTTAAATACGTTTGGTAAAGAAAACAAAGTATTAAGAGAAAGATTATCAGCAAAACCATATTGTTTTTTAAGCTCTTGTGCTGCTTTAATATAACTTTCCACTACCGGAGTAGAAAGCTCAGCGGTACCTTTGAGTGCTCCTGACATAGCAGTGTGAATGGTTAAATAGACGCTTGCTCGATATAATCGATTTTTCAACATTTTAATAATGTCAGTTTCAAGCAAACTCAGTGGGTAAGGAGCCTTTACTACTGCCTCAAAAAAGCGGGCATTTAAAGATTTTAAGCTTATAGTAATTATTACTTTAGAACCTTTCTCTTGAAGCCAAGGGATAGTAATAGTAGTAAAGCCAGTCATGCTGCGCATGCACGTTCCTCTATCTATGCAAGGTTGGTATAAACGTTTTGAACATCGTCATGATCTTCAAGTTCTGAAAGAAATTCATATGCTTTTTCAGCTTGCGCTTCAGGCAAATGAGTAGTGTTTTGAGCGACTGATTCTATTTCTGCGTTTTCAATAGTTACTGATAATTTTTTTAAAGCTTCCTTGACTGATTCAAGTGATTTAATATCAGTATAAATAACTATCTCATCGTCATTTTTTTTAATATCTCTAATATCGTATGCAAGTAAATTATCAAGCAGTTCATCTTCTGATAAAGATCCATGGGCATGAATCACTCCCATTCGCTCAAACATCCATCCCACTGCGCCTGATTCGGCAACGTTGCCACCAAATGAAGAGAACAGGTGCCTGATTTCGGCAATAGTACGATTTTTGTTGTCAGTAAGCGTTTCTATAAGAACGGCGATACCATGAGGACCATAGCCTTCATAATTCATAGCTTCATAATTGACACCAGGCAATTCACCAGTACCACGTTTGATAGCACGCATAGTATTATCAAGCGGCATATTAATTTCTTTTGCTTTTTCAACTAATAAACGTAAACGAGGGTTGCCAGCAGGATCGCCTCCTCCTGTGCGGGCTGCAATGGTGATTTCTTTTATGAGTTTAGTAAACGCTTTGCCACGCTTTGAGTCTTCCTTAGCCTTTTTATGCTTTATCTGAGACCATTTATTATGACCTGACATACTTATAAATTCCTATGTATTCAAATGTATCAGATTGTTTGATATGCATACTTACTAGTGTAAAGAGTTGTTAATCAGCTGTCGATATTGCCAGATGCAGTATACTTTTTTAGCAATTGAACATACCGTGCTTGGGAAATCATTCTTCCGCGAGCGCTTTTTTCTAAATAACCTTGTCGAATTAAATACGGTTCATATACTGACTCGAGGGTTTCTTTATCTTCAGCTACTAACGAAGCGAGAGTTTCCAAGCCCACTGGCCCACCTTTACACGAGATTAAAATAGTCTTGAGGATATAGTTATCAAGTACGCTCAGGCCATCAGAATCTATTCCTAAAAATTCTAATGCTTTGGCCACTACTTCGTCGGTAGCCATATTATTATGGTCTACTTGCGCTATATCCCGTACTCTGCGCACCATTTTTTTAGCAATTCGAGGAGTTCCGCGTGACGCACGAGCAATCATATACGCTCCTTGGGGAGTAATTGGTAGTTGTAAGAATTGAGCGCTTTGCAGAACTATTTCAGTTAACTCTTGGTAGGTATAGAAATCAAGCCGCTCGACTATCCCAAATCTGCTTCTGAGTGGTGCGGAAATCATACCACTTTTAGTGGTAGCTCCAATAAGAGTAAACGGTGCAAGAGGTAAGTTTATTGATTTTGCACCCGCTCCTTGACCTAAAATAACGTCAACCCGAAACTGTTCCATAGCGCTATATAGTACTTCTTCTACATGCGTTGGCATGCGATGAATTTCATCAATGAATAGTATATCGCGCGGTGTAAGGCTTGACAGTATTGCAACTAGATCGCCAGTACGTTCCATCATAGGACCCGAGCAAATTTTTATGTTTACCTTCATAATGTGAGCCATAATACATGACAACGTAGTTTTACCTAAACCTGGTGGTCCGAATAATAATAGATGATCTAGTGGTTCATTACGCTGAAGAGCTGCTTGTGTATATACTCGTAACTTGTTTTTAAGCTCCGTTTGACCCAAATATTCTTCAAAAGTTGTGGGTGTAAAGTCATGAGCTTTTTCATGAGTAGTGTCTTGTGCATTGAAAATTTCAAAAGGTGAGTTATTGGTAAAAGAAGTCATATGGTGGTCCCTTGGTTGCTAATCAAAACTTTGAGCGGTATATATAATACTATTAAACCATCCAAGACCAGCGCATGCAACCCATAGATTACTTAAGCCATAACTAATAAAAGGCAAAGGTATGCCCACGATAGGTAATAAATCGGTTACCATTGCTATATTGATTAACGCTCCCAAAATAATAGGGGAAATTAGGCCAATTGCAACTACATAAAGTAAATGACTTTTTATTCCTGCAGCTAAATAAAAAAGACGCATAAATAGAAGAATATAAAGTGTTAAAACACCAAGAGCTCCTAAAAAACCAAGTTCTTCACAAATGACTGAGAAAATAAAATCAGTTCTGCTTTCAGGCAAAAAATTGAGTCGATTTTGCGTTCCCTGTAAATAGCCTTTTCCCAGTAGAGCACCTGAGCCGATAGCAATTTTTGATTGTTCGATTTGATAGCGTTCTTTATTAGAGTTTCCATGACCTAAAAATACTCGAACTCGTTGCTGCTGATAAGGTTTTAAATAGTTCCATAGTAAAGGTGTTCCTATGAGTCCGAATACAATAGAGTACAAGAATATACGACGATCAAGACCTGCAAGCCATAAAGATAGTGCGCCTGCCGCACTTATTAAAATAGCTGTTCCTAAATCTGGTTGTTTGACAATCAATATAAAGCTAACTCCGAGCATGCCCAGTATGGGCATAAAATCTAATAATCCTCGGGGATGTTCTTGGCTATGATATAAATAGTATCCTGCAAAAAAAGGAAAAAATAGTTTAGTAAGTTCCGACGGTTGCATCTTTATAATACCTAAGTTGATCCAGCGTTGTGCTCCCATGCCGATACTGCCTTTGAGTATGGTAAAGATAAGTAATGCAATAACGCTTGCATATAGTAAATGGCCCCATGCAAGCAAAAGCCTGACATCCATTAAAGAACAGATAATATAGATACATAAACCCGAGATAACGCCTATGATTTGTTTTTTGAAAAAGGTAGAGTACATCAGCTCAGTGCGATAAGTAGCGCTTAATATAAAGGCAAGCCCTAATAAGCACAGGAGAGTGATAAGCCCAAAAGTATACCAATCAATACTAAGGCGTCGCGTATGTGCTGCAATCATAGTATTATGCATTAATTACACGCTGAGATAAAACTTCTTCGAGTGCTTGTACATAAATATCGGTAACGGTACTGCTCAGTTCAAATAAGTAAGCAGTAGAATTTTTGGCAATATTAATTGCGTCAAGTGCATCAAAAATTCGCTCTTGTCCGATTAGGCCAAGGTTATATATCTTGTCAAGTTTCCAGAGCCATGAACCAACTATATTTCCACTTAAAGGATCCAGATGAGCACTCAAGGCGGTATCTTCAATAGCTTTGTACTGCGCAGATTGTTGGCCGAGAAGCTGTGATGTTTGTCCTAAAATTAAACGAGCACTTGAAATATTAGACTGAATTGTTGCTTGATATGAGACACAATAATTTTCAGCTTCAGTGTATATGTCATCTTCCCACGCATCTAAATAAGCATTGAGAACAGCAGAATTTTCTTGATCTGCCAAGTTGTTATGGTGTTCAAATAACTTATATACTCTATTATATTCAGCTATATTTTGTTCAATTTGACCCTTTAAAGTAGTCAAGGCATCAAGTTGTGTATTAATATCAGCATATTCATCAAATGCTTGTACTAAACTCATGCTATGCTCATGCAGTTGGACAGTTTGATAACGAAGTTGTGCTTCATAATAAGCGCAATCTGCACTGAGTGCTAATACATTTTTCAAAAGTGATATTTGACGTGTGTTCAGGTCAGTAGTCACGTATGCAAACAAATTAAGAGCTTTTTGCCGTAATTGCTCTTGATACATAATATTAACGCGTTCTCCTGAAGAACAACAGGTGTACTGTACTGACAAAGCGGTAGTTACTGCGCACAATATAAATTTTATCAGATTCATATTTAGAGCCCTTACATGGTAATGCTATATTTTATTAATTTTACTTTTTTTCAGGCGCAGGCAATAAAGAAGAAGTAGGTTGAGGGTCTTTATATCCGTGCGCGTCAAATACCATGATGCATGCTTCTAGACCATACTGTTTTTCAATAATAGTATACAAGGCTTGATACAGCGCCCAATAAAAATCAGAGCGTATAGTTTCTATTACTACATATAGGTGGTTGCCAAGTGTATGTAGCATCTGAAAGCTCTTCCAGATTTGGCTGTCAGCTTTGATAATACAGCGGTCAGCTTCAACCAATGAGTCTGTACGCAAAAAGCTCATGCAATTGCTAATCACATCGCTGATACTTCGGGATTGTGGCGATATGAAATTATTATTCGTCAATTTATAATTGTAAATAGCATACACATGTTCCTTTGCAGACAGTAGGCCCTGCATGGTAAAAGTACGTGCATTGTGTCTAATGTTTTCAAGCATAGTAATTAATGTAGGACAATGAGCTAATGGCCCTTTTAATACTAATTCTAAAGCGTGCGCGTAGGTAGTGCAAATTTGTGCGTGGTCTTCAAGTGCGTGAATAGCTTGAGTTATATAATGTAAATTGCTTTGAAAGCTTGTGTTATAAACGGGTTGTTTTGAAGGGTTTCTTCGTGTGAAAATCATATTATGCCACAACTGCCAGAATTGTGTAAGTGCTTGCGCTCCAACGTGCTGAACATGGCATGTGCTTACTGAGCGCAGATAAGAAAAATAGATAACATTTATAAGTAATCGTGCATCATGGCTGTCAAGTGAAAAAGGAGTACCAGCGGATTTAGTGTGACTATTAATCCAACTATCCACAAATTCCTGATATTTTGTGTTGCTTTGATTTGAAAGTAAAGAAAAGTTAAATGCGCAGATAAAATAAAATAATATAAAAGTACGCTTCATAGTACCTTTTTTATAATATGGTCGGGGCGGCCAGACTCGAACTGGCAACCCCTCGCTCCCAAAGCGAGTGCGCTACCAATTGCGCCACGCCCCGAACTTCTATGAACAGTAATGTACCAGTTTTTCCAATTGTTGCAACTGTTTTTTAGCGTTATAAAGATTCTTTAATGTGTATAGAGCCTCCAAAGGAGGAAATTATTAAAGTTAGTTCATCTTTATATTTTTCAGATTTCTGGTAGCTGTTTTTCTTAGGTAGCTCAATACTCGCAAATGTGCTACGTATAATAGTTTTGACTTTATAATTTTCAGGGATAAGGACAGTAATTAAACTGCATATGTTAGTAATATAAAATACGTCTTCATTGTGCGCATGACGTAAATCAATAGAGTATGAGCTGAGTAAAGTCGTATATTCTTGCGCTAAAAATTCAGAATCTTCTTTGTGAGTACTATGTACCATGTAGTTAAAAACGATGGTTTTTTGAGTATCGTGTTGATATGAAGGTTTTTTTACCAAGGAAATACTACCTGCTTTCATGCAGCGTATTCCTATATATATAATAAGAGCAGAAAACAAAAGACGTACTAGTGAAACGTCTAAGAATATTATTAATCCAAATATAATTAGACCTACGCCGATAAAAAAATAGTCCATAGTAATTTGTAGTAAGAGTAAATAGTAAGATGGGGTGAATGGTGGGAATCGAACCCACGACCACCAGAGCCACAATCTGGTGCTCTACCAACTGAGCTACATTCACCATAATTTCAAATATTTGTAAGTATACGGTGTTTTGAATGAGAAATCAAAAAAAATGTACATTTTATATAATAATCATTTTGCGCTTATTATACTTTATAAAGATACAAAGCAACCGTTTTGATATAAAGGGGAACGCGTGACACATAAAGTAAAAGTAGTAAGTTTATGGATGTTAATGAGTGCATGTGCTGTTCAAGCATATATGCCATTGAGTTATAGATGTTCATCTAAAAACGATTTGCCAGCGGGCACTCATGGTGATTTTATATTCAAAGAAGGCAATCGTATTTGCGTAATTCAACTTAATGACCGAGAAGTTGCAAAACTTTCAGCACAAGTTGCGCAGTTGCAAAAAGAAGGTATTGATTCTATTGATGCTACTATTGCAAATGATCTTTATCGTGATGAAGAAAAAAAGGGTATGAGAGAATTAGCGCATTTAGTACTAGACCTTATGAATGATGATACATTCAAGGGTTCAATAAAAGTAAGCTATTTACTCGAACAATTTAAAAAACATGCTCCCCAGTCAACAGCACAAACACCTATGACTGCTCAACAACGTAGCTCTTCAAGTAGACCTGCGCGACCAACAGCTCAAAGTAAGCAACGTTCTTCGCTACGTCAAGCGCGAAGCTCGGTGCAAAATCCTCGTGCTCGCACAGGGATTGCTCAGTAATATATGTTTTAGAGCAAATAAAGGGGGCTTTTAAAAAGCCCCCTTTGTAGTTTTTACCCGCTATTTTCTAAACCATTTGTAGTACAAGTAGTATCCAGCGCCTATGATACTTGCCGAAAGACCAGTGACAAAGAATTTTTTATAAGGTAAATATGTTGGTTTATTCCAGTCCTTAAGCTGGAGCTTTATAGAATAAGGAAAAGTGTTATAGATAGCTTGTATATGAGTTGGTAAATTATGTAACTGTTGTGTATTGTTGTCCTGATACTGATGGTAAAGGTGCGTTACCGTCATGCATTGCTCTAGTGATAATGGTACGATAGGTGCCTTCCATACACGGATTGTGCCATCTGCTGAGCCTGAGAACAGGGTACCGTCAGTATGCACTGCTACTGAGAGTATTTCCCCGGTGTGGCCACGCAAGCTGTGTATGCAGGAGTATTTGTTTTGTGCGTTTCTTGTCCATATGCGAACTGTGCAATCAGGTGAACCTGAAAATAGTGTACCATTAGCATTTACTCTTACACAACCATGATAGGGTAAAATCTGCGCGCATGTATAGTTACCTTGTTTGTCTATTTTCCATACACGTATTGTATGATCGTCGGAGGATGAGAACAGCGTGTCATCGGTATGTACTACTACTCTATTTATCCTCTTCTTGTGACCAGTTAAAGTCTGTATACATTCATATTCACCCTGTGCGTTAACTTTCCATACTTTGATTGTTTTATCTTCTGCTCCTGAAAACAAAGCACCATTTACATTTATTACTAATGAATTTATCCAATTAGTATGACCAGTTAAAGTTTGCACACGCTCATATGTACCCTGCGCATTAACTTTCCAGACCTTTATCGTTCCATCTTCTGTTCCCGAAAAAAGAGTGCCGTCAGTATGCACTGCCACTGAACGTATATAATACCCAGTATGATCAGTCAAAGTCTGCACGCAATGGTATGTACCCTGTGCATCTGGTTTCCATACACGTATTGTTGCACTATTGCCCATAAAATCACCTGAGCCTGAGAATAGAGTGCCATCGGTATGCACTGCTACTGAATATATCCAACTCGTGTGACCAGTCAAAGTCTGCACGCAATGGTATGTACCCTGTGCATCTGGTTTCCATACATGTATTGTATTGTCATTTGAGCTTGAGAATAGAGTACCGTCAGTATGAAGTGCTATTTTTTGTATCCAAGAAGTATGATCAGTTAATTTTTGGCTTGCCGTATGAACGGAAGGCCAGAAAAGGTTTCCAACGTAAGGCAATAAAGTGTGAGCAAGGGTAGCTTTAGTTTGAGAATTACATGCATTGAGGAAAGTATCAAGGCTCTCTTGAGTGGAAAATATATCATTAAGCACATCTTTATTTTGTAATTTTTCTACAATGTAAGTTCGTAGATTATCCAAAATAGGAGTTTCTAGGGACCAATAATCGGCATTTTGATAGAGATGGATAAGTTGCACTAAAGATAAAGTATTTAAATAAGCGTGAGTATTATCAGTTGATATATAATCAGTGATATATTGTAAGTATTGAGTATCATGGTCAATTTCATAATAAGGCTCTTGAACCTCTGGAAGATTTGCAGGATTAGGAGTGCCATGCTCTGCGTTATCATTCTGCAATGTGCCCGATATGGCAAGCAGCTTGTCATACGCGTCTTTGCAAAAGAAGTGTTTGCCTTTATCTGTAATGGTAGTGGATACTTCTTTTTTGGTCAGTTCTGACGAATACGCTGACAGCGTATACATGAATGCTAGTGTGTATATCAATTTTAATTTCATAAAATATCCCCATTTATTCAATTATTATCTATATCTTTATTCTATATTATATTTTCAATATGTCAATTATATTATTGCGTATTGTTTATAAAATACAGCCTTTATAAAGCCTACTAGTAAGAGTATTTCAGTAATTATCTTGAGTATATTGAGTAATTATCAAAGGCCAAAATGAAGATACATAGCATGATATAAATTTACAGATATTTATTAGATTTGCTCTCTATGAAATTTGCCTACTATAAAGAGTACTATCTTATAAAATGGATTAATTGAGATATGCTTACGATGTCCAGAGTTCCTATTTTTCTGAAATATGATATAATTGCTATTTGAGTCTTAAAAGAATTAGTGAGAAAGGGGAATGGATGGTCGATAACATAAAAAAAGCTACTCGTACCTTTACTGAATGGATAAAAGTAAAAGGTGCTCGAGAGCACAATCTTAAGTCGATTAACGTGCAAATACCCAAAAATGCTCTTACCGTGATAACAGGACCCTCAGGCTCTGGTAAAAGCTCATTAGCTTTAGATGTTCTTTACACTGAGGGTAAACGTCGCTATATGGAGTCATTGTCTTCATACGCTCGCCAGTTTTTAGGAATTGTACGCAAGCCAGAATTTGATTCAATTGAGGGTCTCTGCCCTGCTATTGCAATTGAACAGAAAACAGTAGGGGCCAATCCTCGATCAACGGTAGGGACTATTACTGAAATATATGATTATTTAAGAGTTTTGTTCGCACGTATAGGCCAAGCACATTGCCCTGAATGTGGTATGGCAGTAAAGGCTGAATCTGCTGAAAATATTTGTAGTCGTTTGATAGCTAATTTTTCAGGCTCAGTAGTTACTATCGCCGCACCTGTGGTAATAGCTCGCAAGGGTGAGTATATCAATGATCTTTTATCATGGTTTGGGCAAGGATATTATCGTTTTATCATTGACGGCGTTACCTATCGCTTTACCAGTGAGCAGGAAGTCAAAAAGATAGGTCTCTCCAAGCAACATAAGCATACAATTGATCTTTTACTCGATGCTCTTGAAATATCAGTCTCTGAGCTCGCTCGTGTCCAAGAGGCAATTGAGACTTCATTTAAATTGGCAAGCAATAGTGTAAAAATTATAGTGGGTGACCAACAATATACCTATTCTTCAGATCGTATTTGCCTGGGATGTGCACAGTCTATTCCTGAACTTGAGCCGCGTTTTTTCTCATTCAACTCGCCTATTGGAGCGTGTCAAAAGTGTCACGGACTTGGGGTGCTGCCTGAATGGCCATGGCAAGAGGATTCAAGTTCTACATGGAAAGAGCAATATCCTGAATTTTGGAATCGTTATGCTCAAGAAAAAGTGTGTCCTGAGTGTCACGGTACTCGACTTAATAAATATGCTCGTTCTGTCAAAGTAGGTGACAAAAATATTTACCAATTATGCCAAGTTTCAATCAAAGAACTTATAAGCTTTTTTGAAAAACTTCAGTTGGATCTGGTATCGGCTGAAATTGCACAAGGTTTATTGCGTGAAATTGTAAATCGGTTAACTTTCCTCCATGATGTAGGCCTTGCATACTTATCTTTAAATAGATCAGCCCGTACTTTGTCAGGTGGTGAAGGACAGCGAATACGACTGGCTACTCAAATTGGTTCCGCGCTCAGTGGTGTTTTATATGTACTTGATGAGCCTTCCATAGGATTGCATCAGCGTGATAATGACCGCCTTATTGGCACCTTAAAGAAACTCCGTGATCAAGGAAATACGGTGCTAGTTGTAGAGCATGATACTGATACTATGCAACAAGCAGATTACTTGATTGATATGGGACCTGGAGCCGGAGTAAATGGGGGTACTATTACTGCAGTAGGAACTCCTGCGCAAGTGGCTGCTAACTCTCATTCTTTGACGGGTTCTTATCTGAGTGGTCGTAAAGCAATTGAAATCCCTGAAAAATATCGTGTGCCTGCAGGATACCTTGAGTTAAAGCATGCCCGAAAGAATAATCTTAAAGATTTGACCGTTAAATTTCCACTCGGAGTGCTATGTGCAGTCTCAGGAGTATCAGGATCGGGCAAAAGTACTTTGGTTATGCAAGAATTAGTACCTGCCTTGGAAAGGGCTTTGCTTGCTCGCGTGAACCGATCTCGCTCTTCTTTGGAAGATCCTGATTTGGCAGGAGCTGATTCTATAGAACACTTGGTAGTGATTGATCAGACTCCTATTGGACGAACACCTCGCTCTAATCCTGCTACTTATTTAGGTATTTTTGACGAGATTAGAAAATTATTTGCAAGTTTGCCTGAGAGTAATGCTCGAGGGTATAAGGTTGGAAGATTTAGTTTTAATGTGGCTGAAGGGCGATGTTTTGATTGTTCTGGTGAAGGTAGTATTACGGTAACTATGCATTTTATGCCTGAAGTGACCATGGTGTGCAAAACATGTAATGGTCAACGTTATAATCAAGCCACCCTTCAAATTAGATATAAGGGTAAAAACATTGCACAAGTCCTTGATATGACTGCATTTGAAGCGGCTCAGTTTTTCGCTGCATATACTCCTATTGCCAAGCGACTTGATTTGCTCTGTAAAGTTGGTCTTGATTATATTAAACTGGGTCAACCGGCACCAACATTATCAGGCGGCGAAGCTCAACGTATTAAACTTGTCGAAGAGCTGGCAAAAAGAGGAAGTAATACAATATATATACTTGACGAGCCGACCACAGGTCTTCATCAAGATGATATTAAGAAACTTCTTACCGTACTTGCTCGGTTGGTTGATAAAGGTAACTCCATGATTGTAATTGAACATAATCTAGATGTACTCAAATGTGCTGATTATATCATTGATCTTGGTCCTGAAGGTGGTGACCAAGGAGGTACTATAGTAGCCTCTGGTACGCCTGACAAAGTTGCTCGTATTCTTCCAAGTCATACTGGTCGTTATTTGAAAACTGTATTACAAGGATCATAAACGATAATTTAGGGACAACTGTTGCATGTAGTACGTAAATTCAATTTACAATTAGTATTACATTAGGGCAGACATATTACTATAAGGGGTAGTATGGGGGGCAAGATTTATGTACTGTTGGCAAGTATTTTTGTATTCGCGGGATGGAATGCTGACATGGAAGGATACTCATATATTCCTGATTGGATGCCTATGTGCGATGTTTTACTTATCATTGCACACAATAGTCCTCAATCTAAAGCGTACGGATGGCGTTATTATCAACAATTAGGGACGTTGACTGATCAATGGAACGCAGGTATGAGGGGTGCAAAAATTAACCTTCATTGGTATAAGCCAATTAAAAAAGTTACTCAACTCGTTCTTGAGCGCAATGAACCTCGAACATGTAAGTTATGTAAAAAAAGAAAGAAATGGTGTAGTAAAAAAACACCATACATAGCTTTAGGCCATGAACCTGATGGCACTACTAACTGCTATCTTTCGGTACTGCAAAAAAGTGGACCACCGATGAGTGCGTTACGCTACTTGAGCGAGTTTGCTCAACTACTGGCCGACAATCCTCAAGAAGTAGCAGTACTTATTTTAGAGGACTATCTTGGATGTAAATCAGTACGCAATGGTACTCATAATTATACGCCTGAAGATACCGCACATGCGCTTCATGAGTTGTTGGAAATTAGTGGTTTGGCCAAGTATGCCTTAAAACTTGATCCCGAACATTATCCTAATCCTGATCGTGCCGCATCAGTTTGGCCTACCGTAGGTTATATGCGTCAAACAGGAAAGCGCCTTATTATTTTTACCACTGATCCGGCACATGCGTTACATTCTCCTGTATTGAACCCCTGTGTAGGATCTCCATTTAATACCACTGCCTGGGTATTTAATTGGCAGATGGATTGGCAGGCGCGGACATGTCGCATGAATATTTGCTCGCCTTTGCACCGAGGCCTGTTGGTACATTCAACTCCTCCGACGTCTATTCCCCATAACTCTCTTTTTGGTAAATTAGTAAATTGGTATAAACGTAGGGGAGCAAGACCGGCTATTTTAGGAGTACCTTTAGAGGTCACAGATTATGCTCAAGCCAATAGTTTTGAGCATATTATGGACAGGATTGCCGCTGCTGAAAAATCTGCTAATACATGTGCTACGTTACTTAGCATAGATTTTGTAGAAATTGGTCAAAGTGCACGTGCAGTTCATGAAATTAATAAGGCTCGTATTGCGCAACGATCAGAGCACATTCTTAATTCTTTTAATCCAGCAGTTTCAAGGCCTGCTATTACCGCTATGAATCCAAAATAATAGCGGTGTAGCACTGACAAGTATATCAAGACATTTGAAATTGTAGGTTGATATGTATACTTAATACTATCGACAGGCTATTTCTACTTTTTGTGCAAGGTTATCTTCGTGAACCAATCTACTCCTTTGATGCAACAATATCACGCAATAAAAGAGCAATTTGTTGATGCACTTGTTTTTTTTCAAGTAGGCGATTTTTATGAACTCTTTTATGAAGACGCTAAAAAAGCAGCACAAGCTCTAGGTATTGCGCTTACTGCACGGGGTAAAAATGCAGGTGAGCCTATTCCTTTGTGTGGTGTGCCAGTACATTCCAAAGATCATTATGTAGGTCGGTTGGTCAAATCAGGTTTTAAAGTTGTAATATGTGATCAAACCGAAGAGGCCAAGCCTGGTAAAATAGTTCAAAGATCGGTGGTTGCTGTTTTGACACCAGGTACTTTGACTGATCAAACTTTATTGGATAATAAATCAGCGTCATACTTATTATCGTATATGCCTAATGAACAAGGTTGGGGTATACTCTGTGCTGAAATTATGACCGCACAATTATTTGCAACTCAACTGCCACCAGCCAATGAACGTGCGCTTGAAGCTGAATTAATAAGATTCTTTCCTGACGAAATATTAGTGCCTGCACATTCTTTGGGTAACGTTGCCCTGCAGCTTTCATCAAAGGGATATTACGTTACCTCTATGCCCGAATCGGTCTCATATGAGAAATTCCAAGAGTGGCTTGTGACACAATTTGACGCAGATACAGTTGGTAAACTTAAAAGACTACAACCGGTATATCAAGCATGTGATATGATGTATCGATATTTAGAACAAACTAAGTCGCCGGTACTTCACCACTTACAGCAGATTACTTGGTATGAGCCTGAGCAGTTTTTAATGTTAGACAGTGCAACAGTTTCTAATTTAGAGCTTGTGCGTAATAACCGTAACGGAACAGCAGAACACACTTTATTTGGCCTGCTTGACAAAGCATCTACTGCCATGGGTTCTCGGATGATAAAAAAATGGATTGTGCGACCGTTGACCAATCAAGCAGCGATTTCTCATCGTCATGATATTGTTGAGTTATTGACACATAATATAGGTATTCATGAGAGAATAATACGTGAATTGAGAAAATTAGCGGATTTAGAGCGTGTGGTCGGTCGTATTGCAGTAGGACGTGCTACTGTGCAGGATTATCGAGCTTTAACTACTTCAATTGAATTGTTTCCTCAGATATTTAACCTTATCGCGTCTTATACGCAGTATCCATTTATTTCACATATATGTACCCAGCTTAATAACTTTGATCAATTAAGATTATTATTAACTACAACGCTTAATAACGACAGTGCATTACCATGGATTATACAAAAAGGATATGATACACAGCTTGACCGGATGCGTGAGTTGTCTGAGCACGCGCATGAAAAGATATTGCAGCTTGAACAGGCAGAACAAAAAAATACCGGTATCAATTCACTTAAAATTCGATATAATGGCGCTTTTGGGTATTCCATAGAAATTACTAAAGCTAATATTGATTCAGTTCCTTCCTACTACGTTCGTCAACAAACTCTAGTTGGACGAGAGCGGTTTATGGTTCCAGAGCTTGCCAAATTGCAAACAGAAATTGTACATGCAAAGGCGCACGCACACGCATACGAGCAAGAGCTGTTTGACGTACTTAAGCGATCGGTTTCTGGTTATGTAGCACAATTGCGTAAAGTTGCGCATGCGTTGGCACAACTTGATGCTCTGAGCGCGTTAGCTTCATGTGCATTTGAATATCATTATATACGTCCTGTAATGACACAAGATCAAATAATAGATATACAACAAGGGCGTCATCCTATTGTTGAGCGCAATGTCCAACATGCTTTTATTCCTAATGATTTACACCTTGACTCTGCGCAATCAACTTTGATTATTACCGGTCCTAATATGGGTGGTAAATCAACCTTTTTACGTCAAACTGCATTGATATGCATTATGGCTCATATAGGTTCGTTTGTGCCTGCATCGCGTGCTCATATTAGTATATTAGACCGCGTTTTTACTCGCATTGGTGCAGGAGATTCATTAGCGCAAGGACAAAGTACTTTTTTAGTGGAGATGAATGAAACTTCAGCTATATGTAATACTGCTACTGCACGCAGTTTGGTAATTCTTGATGAAGTAGGTCGTGGCACCAGTACTTATGATGGCCTTGCTATTGCACATGCAGTTGCAGAATACATTACTACCCATGTAAAAGCGCGCTGTTTATTTGCAACTCATTATCATGAACTTGCTTCGCTTAAAAGTGCTATTACTGGCGTTGAACTCTATCAGGCTGCAACTACAAAGGTAGAAAATAAAGTAATATTTTTATATCAGATTCTGCCAGGTGTCGCGCCGGGAAGTTTTGGAATTGAGGTTGCTAAATTAGCGCAGCTTCCTGCTCGTATTATCAGTAGAGCACAAAATATTTTAGATAATATTAGTTCCGATTCTAATATATCAGAACGAGTAGTAGATAAAATAAGCCCAAGGAGCGACGCGAATGCTTTTATATCTGAAAAAGAGCTTGAAAAAGTTACTCAAGTGAGAAATTACCTAAATCAGCTAGATTATGATAATTTGTCGCCACGACAAGCATTTGATGCTCTGTGGAAGCTAAAAGAGCTTATTTAGCTTAATTTTTACTTTATTAATATAAATAATAATTGTATCAATCTTTTTGCTAATTATGATACAATAAATTTGTATAATATACATTATCAAAGGATTTTCTTGTGAAAATTGCTACAATTATGTCCGTAATTATAATTTCTGTTAGCGGCTTTTTGCACATATCGGCGATTGAAAAAAGTGTTCAAAGTCAGTTTTTACCTGATGATATTGTATATAATGAAATAATAGCGCAATATGCATCTGATATGAACACACGAGCTCTTGAATTAGCAAATAAATTTCCTGATATTAATGCAATATCACAAGCAGCTCGAGAGTATATTTCTGGGTACAGTAATATAAAATTTGGTAGTAAGAAATTGTTTCTCGTAGTAAACAAAAATATTATTACTAATTTTATAAATCCTTTAATAGTAGGCTTGCATGGTAAGATGCAACTTCCTACGGCAACAAAAAATTTACTTTTGACTAGTATTACGTTATTAGAAGATAGTTATAAGTTAGACGTGACAGATTTGTCAGAATTAATGTTACACACAAGTTTTGTTCCCAAAGAATTTATAGCTCTCCTGCTCAATGATCAAATATTTATTGATTTTATGAAGCACAGAAAATTAACTCTTATACAGCAAAAACTACTATTATTATTCATGTACCATAGTTATATTTCTCTAAAATATAACTCTCAAAAAGGTGTATACGAATCAATCTTGTCTTTTGGTCAAGGTGATGAAAAAATAATAATTACCCAAAAGCAGCTTAATGCTATGATGGCGCGTCTTTTCCAAGTGGGCGAGTTACCAGACTTTGGATTTAATAATAATCCCTTACTGTTTTATGCAATTGATACAGTTAATACTGACTTATTTGAAATACTAATACAAAATGGAGCTTCACTTGATGCCAAGCGCTACTTATTACCTGATGAATTGGGTCAAAATATTATAGACATACTTTATAATAGGTTTGTAGCGCAATATCGACAAGTATTTAAAGTGATTAATCCCTATGATGATAAAATTAATGGTTCTAATCTGTCACTTGATGAATTTACCACCTTATCCTTAATATTGAAAAAAATTACAGCATATCAACGCATGCTCAAAATGATTGAGTCTAAAAACAATACGTGGTTCCAAGCACATATTGTTAAGTATCCAAATTTTCAAAATAAGTTGCAGGAAGTAATTAATATAATTTTAAAAAAAAAGGATGAGTATTTTTCTAATGCTATGGGGAAATTTCTATGGATATAATAAGAATTGTTTTAGTTTGTATGATTTTTATATGCAGTAAAGATTGCATATGGGCTGTAGAAAAAAACACTCAGGACCAATTTTTGCCCGATGATATTATATATAATGAGATAATAGCTCAGTATGCATCTGACATGAATACGCAAGCTCTTAAATTAGCAAATCAATTTCCTGATATTAATGCAATATCACAAGCAGCTCGAGCATATATAGTAGGTTACAATCAACTCACAAGTGCCAATAAAAAAATATCAGCACTAATACAAAGAAATATAATTACTAATTTTATAAATCCGCTTGTAATTGCATTACAAAAGCAAATGCAACTTAGTGATACTGCAAAGACCGATTTTGTTGATCGCATATTACCATTACAAAGATATTATAAACTAAGCTTGCCAAAACTTGGTACTGCTATAAATTTTGTTCCACAAGAATTTATAGCAGCGCTTTTAGGAGATAAGGGATTTACTGGTTTTATTAGGCAAAAAAATACTTCAATTGTACAGCAACAAATATTGCTATTATTTTTATATCAAAGTTATATTTCTTTAGAATATAATCCTCGAAAAGGTGTATATGAATCAGTTTTATTCTTCGAGCAGAATAAAAAAATAGTAGTTACTCAAAAACAGCTTAATACTACGATAGCGCGTCTTCTTCAGGCAGGTATATCGCCTGATTTTGGGTTTAATAACAACCCTCTATTGTTCTACGCTATAGATAATTACAATACTGATTTATTTAGGATACTGATACAAAACGGTGCCTCACTTGATGCCAAGCGCTACTTATTCCCTTTCGAGATGAGCCACTATCTTATTGATGCAATTTATAACCAATTCATTGATAAATATCATAAACTATCTGCGTTTATTAACCTTGCTCAAGATAAGTTAGTAACTTATCTGACTTTAGAAAAGATAGCAATGTTGTCGAAACAACTTAAGCAGATTCAGGAATATCAAAATATGTTAAACATACTTAAATCTCAAGATATTCAATGGTACCAAGCGCACATAGCATCATATCCATACTTAGAAAATAATTTACAAGAGCTTATAAATCAATTGCAATTGCTTATCAAAAAATATTTTTAGCTAAGATAATTTTTTCAATTTCTAAGTATTCATATAACGCGATATAATGCATTATGCGAGCTAAATAAGCTGGGTGGGATGATACATTATTAAAAAACCACCAGTTTTTATCGTTGTCAGCATCACTAATTATCGTAGCGATTTTTTCAATACAATTTTTTAAAATATAGGTGTAGGATTCGGTTGCGTAAGCTAGTGCCCAAAAGTCTGCGTGAAGCTCGATTGTGTGTTTGAAAGACCGATGTAGTTTTTTTGCACTATAGTAATATTTAGAATCCTTGAGAGTATCGACATAGTTTTTAATAAGTTTTTTATACATTAGGTCATAATGAGTAATGTGCCCCAACTCATGGCTAATGTATACCTGCATTCGTTGATAGCCATCGTTTTCCTTGCTTGATTCGTGCCAGTCCAGAACCTTGTTATCAATCATAATTGATAATAAACAGTCATAGTTTGCAGGGTTATACGATAATCGAGTAATTGCTTCATGTTGGGGGCTGTATGTTATAATTATAAGAGTTGCTGGTAAATGATATTTTTCGACAATGCTTTTTATCCATGCATTAAGTTTATGTGATGTCCGTATAATACGATTTTGAGCTGAAGTAAATAACTGATGTTGAGTCGCATCAATATTTTTTATGATAGTAAAATTGTCGATGTATATATAACTTTTTAAATCTGCGATAAGTCTGTTACTTGCAGTCATTGCTCGTTGATATTGATTGGTAGCTGTTGTATTTACTTGGCTTCGTATAGCTTGTATTTGCGTTGTTGATAAGAGTTCTTCAATGGAAGAAATAATATGAGCACGTGTTGTAGTGTAATTAGTATTGAAATAGTCGGTTACATTCGATCCTATGCGGTGTATATCTTGTATATGTTCTACAATATTTTTTTTAAATCCATAAGTGTTATAAATGCTGTCAATGAATTCTTGCGTTTCAGGATGTTGTGCGAGCATATTTTCAGCCATCTGTTTTAATTCATAATAAAAGGGATGCTGAGATTTTATTAAAATTGGTACACACTCTAAGTAATTATACAGGCAAGAAAGAAATATAAGAGATGATAAAAAGTATGTCATACGAATCTGCGCTATACTAAAAAGCAAATAATGTACCACTATAGCAGATAATATAGGTAAAGAGGAGTAAATATCTTTGCTTTAGTCTATTATAGAATGGGCATATCCTATGAGTGCAATATTTCTAATGATCCAAATACAGTAACTATATGTTCATAAACTTTATTCATAATATCAATGTCTTGTTGATCTACACGCCGATCAGCACTTGAACCCGGGTAACCAGGAATATCATCATAATCTTTATAAAATTCTACAAGGATATCTCTAAATTCGTTTATCAAATTACCTTGTAATTTATTTACTACTAATTTAAAGAAAATATTGTTCATGGTGTGATTTACGCCGTAATATGTTCGATAGGTATTTGTTAGTCCATTTAAATATATTAAATGTTGTCGAATCGTATCGCTTAATAATAATTTGTAGCCGCCAAGAAATAAAATATACCATACTATTTTAAGATGGTCTTTACCCACAGCAGAACCAAAATGAGAATGAGGATCTTTACATCGCGCAATTCGTGTAAGAGCAGATATAAATGGATGAGTTACTTTAATTGATATAATATTATTGCTAGTTATTTTATTAGAACCTAAAGTTGCTAGATATTTCTCATTAGTAGGTTCAGGAGATGTATAAGGTTTAAATATATGTATAAAATCATGTAATGGAGAAGCGGGTCTTAGGTAATGGGTAACTAATTTAATAAAATTCATCTTGATTTGTATTGATGAGATTATTTATAAGCAATGTGAAAAATAGCGTTGCTCTTTTCGGGTTACTGTTTACATAATTTAATAAGGCGAGATTACTTTCTAAAGTGTCTAAAAACTTTTCAACAACTTTGGTAGACGAACAGTAAGAAGCTAATAATATAATATCATAAATTCCTAAGTAATGATGCGTATTGGCCAAGCCAACTTCTTCTAAGTAATAGGGAACAAATTCGTAGTGGTTATTATAAGCTATAGGAGCTAGCTGTCTATATCTAAAATCAGCCGCATTTATGGCAAGGTTAGATAAGTAATTGTCAAATTTTTCTAGTTCTTTAATATCATCAAATGTATCGAACAACATTTGTATAACGCGAGGTTCGTTACATGTGGCAGCTTTGAATAATAATTGTCGCATACCCTCAAAATATGAGTTGGAATTTTCCAAATAGTTTTGCAAATTGTTGTTAGAACCAAAAATATTTAGAAATTCACGGCAACAAAGTGCAAGATCAATAATGTCAAATTTTGTAGTAATAATATGAGAGTCTAATAGTTCTTCATAGATAATTTTTAAAATATCCCAGCCATCGTTTGAATGTAAAAAGTCACTTGTTTCAATCTTTAAATTTGATAATGATTTTTTTAATAAACTAATTAATTCTGAAGGTAAAATTGTATGTATATGTGTTTTGGCAAAGATATAACCATACTCTGCCACATTTTTTTCAATTACACTATAACGGATACGTAAATGGCTATCTAAAGGAAAACTATCAGTAATCATACTAATTCCATTATGTACGTACTTGGTATAACGATGTTCACTGTTAACATAGCGCACAGGTAAGTGTAGAAAATTGATCAATGATTTACCCAAGCGGTCTAGATCACTATAATCGTTAGGATTTGAAAGTAAATTACAATTTTCGTAGTAACGTGCAGTAATAGAATCTTGGGGTATTATCAAAACTGTTGGATTATTACGGAGTGAATAATTTTTTAGACTTGGTAAAAAACGAGTAGTCCAATCTTCTTTCGTAATAGGTATATTAATTGGCTCTGCAAAAGTGATACAATGATCTAAAATAAATGTTTTTCTATCCTGTTCAAATGAACTGATTCTGTTAGAGTATTTTTTTACATAAGTAGATACAGCTGTTTTAATGACAGGGCGTAATACTTGCTCTAAATAATTTGTTCGCGCGTTTGCGTCTTCAGGTAGATACAAGGTAATATTTGAATTTTTTTCCATGCATTCAATATTAACTATTAAAGCAATACTTATTAATAATTTAATCACTTGTTTCACATTTTTCCTTGTTTATATATTCATAAAAAAAGAGCGAATGTAATTAAACATCGCTCTTTTTGAAAAATTATATATTTCTTTTGGCTTTAGCCTACAATTTCACCTTTACGGGTCAATTCAGCATTCTTGCGGCCGACATAAAGTGCAGCTGCAAACCAAACTCCAATAAGACCTAAGCTTAATAAAGTACCATAAGTCATAAGGTCAGGAAGATTCTTTTTGAAAGGTTCTACAAACTGCGCACCGCCCATTTTTGCAGTACGAGATCCGAACATGTCAATCCAACCTTTTGTTTTAAATTTAGCATCTTTACTGGTTGGAATGTACATCATTTCTTTAGTTGGATTATTTACTGCATAGCTTAAACCTTTAGCAAGCATCATCACCCCGAAAGTAGACCATAGCATTACTGCTGCAGAAGGGTTGCCATACGCATAAAGTAAATAAAGAGATCCAAGAGCAAGACCTAGTACAATAGGGTAAGAAAGCAAGCAGAAAGTAAGGCCATATTTTCTCATAATGTAGCTAGTACCAAGCAACGCCATGAATAATGCCAAGCTGTTGGTAGCAACACCAAATATTCCTAGGAACTTTGCAAAACCATTTTCTGTTGCATATTGAGGGAATACTGAAGCTTGACGTTTCATTTGGTAATCAACGATGGTATTAATTACTTCGTAAAAAGTAGCAACGATTAAGATACCAAATAGGTAGCCACGGGTGAAAAGCAGTTTAATACCTGCCAAGAAGCCTTCAACAAAACCTTCTTTTTTCTTCTCAGTTTGTGCCGCTTGACGGTTGCCTACTAGTTGTTCTGCAGGAATAGTCTTCATAAAGTACCATACTACAACCATGATCATAAGTACTAAAACTGTAGCTACAAAGAACAAGCGAGATACGCCACCTAAGTGTTCTGCAAATATATTAAGTGCTGAACCTGCAATTGATCCTACTTGTGCGCCTGCAATAATAAATGGATAGCCACGTTTTGCAGCTTCTGTATCAGTTACACTAGAAGTGAATGACCAGAACAATGCAACAACAATAGAACCAAAGCTTTCAATTGCCAAGTATGATACCCAGCCGGTAGTTGCAAGTAGAGTACGTCCTACTGCTTCAACGCCAGCTACATCACGCCAAATCAAAATTGCAGTGATGCCTGCAAACAGAGCAGCGTAGAATGAGCAAATAATATAAAATAGTTTTTGTTTTTCAAATAAGTCTACTAATTTTGTATAAAGCGCTACTAAAACGAGAACGGTCACAAAGGAATATGTTTTTGCAAGCGGTTGGAAAAGAGCACCTTGGTCAGGGAGCCATCCTAGTGATGCTGGAAATGCCACTTTGAAGAAAATAGCATCTTTGAGCAAGCGGAGCATCCAGTACGCACCAATTGTAAAAAAGAATGCTAATGCTAACAGCCCAAACTTTCTGACTTCTTCTTGTTTAAGTTCGGGATAAAAAAAACGTACAACCGATGCAATCATATAAAATCCTTTATGATTGGTTGAAAAATATTTCTTGATGACAACTGAACAGAATATCTTCTTTATACTATTTTTGCAAGTCCATTTGAAATTACTATAGGCCAATATGCTTTGTAGAAAAGGGTTTTGTCACATATAAGGTGTTTCAGAGCGGGCCTGACCACTGTACACTTGGCTCAAATGTGATATAATTTATCTATAAAATAAGAATAGGATCTGTTTTAATTAATTTCATTTACACAATTGTAGGAACTACATGAAACCAATAAAAGGCTTCGAGCGCTACGCAATATTCCAAGCGGGTGGCAAGCAGTATCAAGCAATAGAAGGCAAAACAGTTGCTATCGATTTGCTCGATGCTCAGCCTGGTGACAAAATTGATTTTGATACCGTTATGCTCCGTAAAACAGGAGAAGGCGCTTTTGAGATTGGGAAACCATTTTTGGCAGGCACCTTGCGCGCATCTGTGGTAAAACACTTTAAAGATAAAAAAGTAATTGCATTCCGTTTTAAACGTCGTAAAAAAGTACAAGTAAAACGTGGCCATCGCCAGCAATATACTATTATTAGAATTGAAGCGATTTAACGTTTAAAGCGCTTATTAAAGATGATTGATAAATAGGTATATATCAGTTAATGAATATATACCTATTCTTTTTGTAACATTTTTTGTACTATCATAGTAGTAAGAACATACAATCAATAAAAATTAGTGGTGTGATATCATGCTCGCAGCACAAGGTACTATTGATATATTATGAGTTCAATAAGCAGTAAATATCCTCAAATAGTTCGGGCTATCAAATCACTAGGAATTGTCTTTGGTGATATTGGCACAAGCCCTATTTATACCCTCACTGTTATTTTTTCATTAATTCCAGTAACTCAATACAACGTATTAGGTGTCCTTTCTTTGATTGTGTGGACACTCATTCTTTTAGTATCAGTACAATATGCCTGGCTTGCAATGAGTATAACTCACAAAGGTGAAGGTGGTACTATTGTATTAAAGGAGCTATTGACACCCTTTCTTACGACTAAATTTGCCAAATTCATAGTAAGCATCTTGGCGTTTCTTGGCATATCATTTTTCTTTGGCGATGGAGTTATTACTCCTGCCATTAGTATTTTAAGTGCAGTAGAAGGATTGGCTTTAATTCCGGGTATGCCCTATGTTCCTCAATTTATAGTAATGGGCTTGGCTGCTATAATCACCATAACTTTATTTAGTGTACAAAAACGTGGTACTGATAAAATTGCAAGTTTATTCGGACCTTTGATGCTTGTTTGGTTTACCACCTTAGGCGTTACAGGATTATGGTTTATAATTAAGCATCCGGTGGTACTTAATGCACTTAACCCCTACTATGGGATACATTTTTTATTTCATAGTAAGTTGTTGGGTTTTTTACTTCTTTCAAAAGTTATTTTATGTGCCACAGGCGCAGAGGCGTTGTATTCAGACATGGGTCATTTAGGAAGAGTACCTATCATACACGCCTGGATTTTTGCCTTTGTCTGTCTTATGTGTACTTATTTAGGGCAAGGTGCGTTTTTGCTTGAAAACCGTTATGCGCAAAACGTTTTATTTGAAATGATATTATATAAATTAAGCTGGCTGTATATACCATTTTTACTTTTATCTGTCGCAGCAACTATTGTAGCTTCGCAAGCTTCAATTAGTGGTATCTTTTCTATAATTTATCAAGCAATTACTACTCGTGTATTTCCGCGATTATATGTAGAATACACGTCATCACATTTTCGATCTCAAATTTATATACCTTCTGTTAACTGGTTTTTATTAAGTTGTGTCTTATTTGCTATCGTTCAATTTAGGTCTTCTTTACATTTGGCAAGCGCATATGGACTTGCTGCAAGTGGTACTATGACTATTACTGCATTGTTACTTACTTGGTTATTTCTTTATAAAAAAGACACGCTTAAATTATCAGTCGCATGTATAATAGTGATCATAAATATTGCATTTTTTATATCTAACCTGCAGAAGATAGTAACTGGTGCGTACTGGTCATTACTTTTTGCGGCAATTCCACTTAGTATTATCTTGATATATACTTCAGGTCAGCGACGGCTATCCAAGGTGCTCAGGCCACTTTCTATTGATGAATTTGTGCACGAATATACTACAATTTCATCACATATTCCTTACATTCCTGGAGCTGCAATTTTCTTTTCTCGCAAATCAAATGCGATTCCTACTTATATTGCGCATACTATGCTTACTAACAATATTATGTATGAAGACAATATTATTGTGACTGTAATTACTCAAGATACTCCGTTTGGCATTACTGCATCTTTCAAACAAGAACTCGCTCCTCGGTTGCGTATGTTTGAAATTAAGGTGGGATATATGGAGATACCTAATATTGAAAACATACTACATGCAGCTGATATTCATTCTAAAACTATTTTTTATGGAGTAGAAGAAATATCAACAAGTAATATTGTATGGAAAATCTTTACCATTATTAAAAAGCTTACTCCGTCTTTTGTGCAATTTTATAAATTACCCGCTTATCGTCTTCATGGTGTAATGGTTCGCGTAAGAATGTAAGTAATAATGCGCGCTATCTAGGTTTTTCTGACTTGTTTTGATAAAGTCCCTAGTATATAATTATTTCCAATATAACAAACAAATTATTTTTGCGCGGACCAAGATGTATTTTAAAAAATTTTATTTATTTCTTTTTTTGTATTCTTCTATTTGCACGGTTCCATCCTACGCTCTTGAGCGAGAAGCTCTGCAAAACTTGTTAACTCAAGGACAAAGGCTTTATGTAGTAATAAGATTTTTCAATGATCTACTAACAGATAACTATTCTGTTTTACCGGCAACACAAGAATATACTCGACATAATCATGAAGCTAAAATAGCTGATGAATATATAAAAAACATATCATTAGAGCTTACTGATGCTGCTGCGCATAACGACTTTGAAACAATGATAGCTTTGTACGATATGGGAGCTCAGTGCGATATAGCAGATGATTTAGGGGCAACTCCTTTGTTGTATTCAGTTATATACAATAATTCTTCCGCGACTCAATTTATATTAGAGCGTTTGAGGGACTATGGATCTATATACAAGAGTACCATTGAACTTAAGTTGAATGTTGCTAGAAGTGATTTTATTCCCAAAAGCAGTTTGTTTCGTGATGGTAAAAAGAATATAGTTTTTTTGGCCGGTTATTATGACAGTCTTGATTCATTTAAAGTTTTAGTAGATATGTACAAGAAATTTGACAGCATATCCTGGAAAAAAATTATAAAAAAATCTAAGAAATATGATATGCATCCTTTTGTAATTGCTTTTCAAAAGGGTCATTTTGATATTGCTTTATATATGTTTGAAAACGATCTGGTGCCTGATTGGAGCCGCGAAGATTTTTATTTTATGATTAATTATGAAATAAAAAATGAGCAAGATGATAATTTGACTCATGTTAATTTATGTAAAATACAAACCCCATTAGATCTATTTGATGTTGCGAGCTACCGTTGGGCTCAAGCGCAAAATACAACTGATGTTTGGTGTAAGTTATTTAAACATATATATTCTCAAGGTTACCCATTAAATTCTAGAAATTTTTCTAATTTATTAATGACTCTTTCTGTGGATCATATAACTTTATGCCTATATGACAGTGATTTGAAAGAAATTTCAGAAAATAACAATGATTATCAACGCAATGCCTGTAGTGATGTCAATAGTATTGCTTGGAAGCTGGCACAAAATGATCCTGAAAAATTATATGCACTTATTACAAATTTTAAGGCTTCTATTAGTCTTGATAAGATATACCTAGAGCTGATCAATGATATTATTAATAACAATGGTTTACTATTTCTTAGATACCTACAAGAAGAAAATATAATAAACTTATTTTCTAACTCACATATAGAAAAAATAATTTACTATATTGTGACAAGTACTAAAGTGAGTCCTGTATGCAAAGAGCAACTCATTAAGCTTTTGAGTCATAAATACACTAATTTTAAGACATTAGATATACATGTCATAGATGCTATTGTGTGTCGAGCTTTGGAAAAGTATCAGTACAAAGCTGCTCGAGCTTTATTAAGTAATAGTAGGTATATTAGTTATAAAACATTAAGTTATATCTGTAAAAATAGATTATCTATTCCTGATGACATTATAAAATTAGTTTTGACTTCAATACATAACGATCAATTACCCTATTCTACGTTGATAAATAATTTTATAGAAGCTATAAAAGTGCACGATATGGATGTCATTAAAACGTATCTTATTGTTGATGAACGTTTGGCGTCTTTTGGTTTAAAGCATATTTTTAATAAAGATAATTGTAAGCTTGTTGTAACCAAAGAAATGTTAGAAGTTTTATTTGAAAAATTTGATGTTATCAATTTTATTAGCGTATCGGAAGTAGACAATATTATATATAATTTAATGGCTCAACAAGATATGTTTTTACTTAATACTTTATTGAACTTTGTTGAATCAAATCCAAATAAAAATGAAGTCATGTTGTTTTTTTATAATGCGTTAACCAGATTGAATCAAGATAATGTGCATTCTGTGTCAGCCGTTACTTTAGAAAAATATAAGTATACACTCGATAGAGCTTTTCCTGTGGAGCAAGTTAAGACGCTTAATAAAATATCTCTTGATAAGTACCTCAAACAAGGCGGCCTTAATATGTCCAAGTTAATAAACAACAATTTATTTTCAGCTCTTTTGTATAATGGACAGACAAGGTTGCTCTCGTGTAACATGGAACGCTCGTCTAATGACAGGACATATAATTTGTTTAAAAAATAAGTTTATATGTTCTTAATACGTTAAAAAAACTGCGATTTATTTAACATATTACTCTCGCTTTATATGTTTTTGTGGTTACCTTTGTAAATTGTTGAGGTAGTGAATATATAGTTTAATACTCACTACCTCTGTTTAATAATTTTGCTGAGTGAGATTATTTTGAGGTAGCAAGATTTTCCCGATAGCTAATACCAACGCCATATGCACCAGCATGCTCTTTGATAAGATTAGTTACTTGATTGTAAGTTTGTTTGCGAGACCAATCTCTTTGTAATTCACAAAGCACTTGAAGCCACGTCATAGGAATCGCTCCTGCTTGAATCATGCGTTGTACAGCCATGTCATGAGCTGTAGTAGTAAATCCTCCTGAAGCATCAACTACAAAGTAAACTTCATAATTTTCTTCAAGGGCTGAAAGCACAGGAAAAGCAAGGCAGATTTCAGTCCATAAAGCTGCCATTACTAATTTTTTGCGGCCAGCTGCATGGACTGCATCAGTGACTTTTTTATCCTCCCATGCATTCATTGAACTGCGGTCCAGGGGAGAAGTTTGAGGAAATACCTTTTGAATTTCTGAGAGTAACTGTCCACTAAAGCTCTGGGCTTCAATTGTAGTTAGAATTGTCGGAATATTGAAAATAGCAGCTGTTTTTGCAAGTGCCGTAACGTTATTGCGTAAAGTTTGACGATCAATTGATTGTACCCCAAATACCATCTGAGGCTGGTGGTCGATGAGCATAAATGTACAATTGTCGGGATTTAATAAAGAATTATTTATAATTTTGTTTTTCATAAAACTCCTTTCATTATAAGTAGTAACAAATAATATTTTTTAATTTACTACAAAAATTTTGCTTAATGTGATCATTTAAAGAATTAAATAAATAGGTTGAGCTTTATCGCTAATTGTATTGATTAATTTTTTTGACGAAATAGAATAAATATAAAAAAAAGAAGTAAAATTATTAAAAGTTAATTATTATATTTTATGCTTTATATAGTTACAAATGACAGGATTATATGTCTAAATTTTTATTTTTTATTATCTTTTTTAATATCTTAGAAGGTGCTGATTATATAAAAGCAACAAATGCTGTCAGTATAGAAAAGCTGCAAAATGCATCTTATTTAATCGAACCTGTATTATCGTATGATTTATTACAGGCTGCTCAAGATAATAATTATGAACATGTGGTTGATTTAAAAAAGAAAGGTGCTCGAGTTGATCTTAAAGATACTTGTGGTAAATGGGCGCTGTTTTATGCAATAACAAATCAGAATGTAGAAATGACAAGATTTCTTCTGAATTTTGATTCTCCTATATTTGAAACTATAGAAGTTCCCTTTGAGCACTCAAGAGATGGTATGAAAGGCTTTGGAATTGAAATTGTTGGTTTGGCAAAGGCTGCAATATCGACAGACAGTTTTGATAGCTTTCAAGAGGTAGTACGATTTGTTCAAAAAAAATATCCTAAAAGGATTTCAGAACTTCTTTCTCCTTGCTATCAAACAGGCTCAGATCCTTTACATTTCGCAGTAAGAACCTTTAAATATGACTTTGCGCAGCGATTAATCGATCTGGGAGCTTCCACTAAGGGAAAATCTATAACAATTATTCAGCATAATTTAAAAACATTGACATACAGTATTAGCCTCCTTACTCATTTAGCATCTACTATCCCTCAAGAACCTAGTCTAAAAAAGAAATGGTCAACCCTTTTCAATCGCTTGAGAAATTTGGGCGAATCGTTGGGGTACGAAGAATTTGTAACTTTTATGGAACAGTTTATCTATCAAGAAGACAGGGAAAATTTAGAATTTTTTGTAAATCATATAAGTCCTTATACAGATATTACGTTTCAACTTAAAAAGATTGAAAATAATGAGGAGCATAGTTTTACGAAAGCAAAATTAGAGCGTGCGGTTAATGAACAAAACTTGTACGATCAAAGTTTGTGTACAATTAAACAATCTCCGTTAGAGTTGGTAGTATTAAATTTATGTAGAGTTATTGATGAAGAATCTCAATATCATATTTTGAAAAAACTTATTGAGTGGGGGGCCTATGTCAATGGAGGAGATAATTCCCCATGTACTCCTCTGGCACATGCCTTGAGTAAAAATCAAACGAAATTGATACAAATACTTGTGCATTCAGGTGCCGATTTTCTTCACTACAGTGTGCGCAAATGTATTGAGCAGCTTGCTCAAGAAGATAGGTTGGGTGGATTTTTTCAAAAAGTACCTAGTCTTGTAGTAAGCACAGACAAAATATATGCTCTTTATTTGCAATCTATACTAACAGGTAATCTTAGTTTGTTAAAAAAGCTTAATGCTTTAAGCCTCTATCGCCTTATCCCGCGTTCTCGATATAAGAATATTGAGAGTTTGTTTTCTTATTATTTAGCTTTGCATAATGAAAAATATAGTGGAGATTTTTTAAAAGAAATGTCTCGTGTAACCAGTTAACAAGACAAACAAATAAATAACAATGCCCAGAAGATACATATATATTTTCTGGGCATTAATCTAATTTTATAGCGATAATTTTTCAGTTAAAAATGTATTAATATGATCTATATTTATCCGCTCTTGGACCGTTGTATCCCGATGGCGTACGGTCACGGTTCCCGTTGTTTCTGAATCAAAGTCATAGGTAAAGCAGAAGGGAGTACCGATTTCGTCCTGACGACGATATCTTTTTCCTATAGAACCCGATTCGTCAAATTGTACCATAATCCCTCGTGCGCGAATGGTGCTGTAAATTGCATGAGCTTGATCACTCAATTTTTTTGTCAATGGCATAAATGCTGCTTTTATAGGCGCGAGCACCGGTGATAGTTTAAGTACTACTCGTTCTTCGCCTTCAACTGTATCTTCAGTGTACGCATCAAATAGAGTTGTTAAAAATAGTCTATCTACCCCTACTGAGCACTCTACAACGTGAGGGATATATGATTCCTTTGTTTCTTCATCATAGACACCTAAATCTTTGCCAGAATGCTTGGTGTGCTGTGATAAATCAAAATTGCCTCGATGTGCAATACCCTCAAGTTCTTTCCATCCAAAAGGAAAGTCATATTCTACATCAATACACGCTTGTGAGTAATGTGCAAGTTCATCAGGGGCATGCGATCTGAGACGAATGCGCTCGGGTGTAATTCCTATAGCTTGGTAAAACTCTTTACGTGCCTGTGCCCACCTTTCAAACCAATCATTAGATTCTTCAGGTTTGCAAAACCATTCCATTTCCATTTGCTCAAATTCACGCATGCGAAATAAGAATTGTTTTGGCGTTATCTCATTACGAAACGCTTTTCCAATTTGTGCTATACCAAAAGGTATTTTAACGCGAGTTGTGGAAAGTACGTTTTTGAAATTTATATAAATTGCCTGTGCAGTTTCCGGCCGTAAATAAGCTGTTGATGCTTGATCTGAGGCAGCACCTAGTTGTGTTTTAAACATCATGTTAAATTGACGTGGCTCAGTCCATGCAATTATACCGCAATGAGGGCAAGGTTTTTGCAAATCTATTTCATCGGTGCGGTATCGGTGCTTGCAATTAGTGCAATCTACCATTGGATCGTTAAAATTATCAATATGTCCTGATGCTTTCCATACCTCATAAGGCCCGAGCAAAGCTCCTTCAAGCATTACAATATTGTCAGCAATGTTCATCATTGATTTAATCCAGGAGGCTCTAATATTTTGCTTGAGAAGTGTACCTAATGGTCCAAAATCATACACTCCATTAAGCCCTCCATAAATTTCAGCCGATTGATATACAAATCCCCGTCTTTTACATAAAGCGACAATTTTATCAAGTGTTGCCATGCGCGTGCTGCTCATGAAAATATTTTCCTTACAAAACAATAAAACTATTGGTATTTAGATTAAAAGGTTCTGTTAAGTTTGGCAAACCATACGTCTGACGGTTTGCCGATATTACAAAAAAAGGTACACTGAAAAACAATTGGAGAGCAGTTCTTTTTTATTTGTAAGGTATAGATATGTATCGAACATCGTTTATGTCTCGCGTTATGCCCCTAGTACTGGTAGGCACCGTAATATTTTTTGCATACGATATGCGCAAAAATCACCAAGTGCTTGCCAAGCGTATAGACCAGTTGGCGTGGAATAGCTCAACTACTAATTCTTCTTTCTCTCCGGCGGTGCTAGAATCTATTGATATTATGCAAGAGCCCCAAATGCTTGCCGCTGCCACCAGCCTTGATCCATGGCGTAGTATCCAAGAAAAAGTAAAAGATACTGTTGTTCAAGTTTTCTCTCAAATTGCAGAAGTTGATTTAATTCAACCCTACAAAACTCCTCATCAATATAGTGCATACGGGACCGCATTTTTCATTAATGGTGATGGTGAGCTGTTAACCAACGCTCATGTTGTCAATCAAGCCAAAGCAGTATGGATACAAGTACCTTCGTTGGGTAAACGTACCATTGACGTTGAGGTAGTGAGCGTTAGTCCTGAGCGTGATGTTGCTTTACTACGAGTCAAGCCAGACGAACTTGCATATATTAAGAAGGCGCTTGGAAAAGTACCATTCCTTGAACTTGGCGACTCAGATACAATTCATCGCTCTGATGAGGTAATGGCGCTTGGTTACCCATTAGGTCAGCAATCGCTTAAAAGCACACGTGGTATTATAAGTGGTCGCGAGCAGAATTTATTGCAGATAGATGTTCCTTTAAATCCTGGCAATTCAGGTGGGCCTCTTATTGATGCAACCGGTAAAGTGGTTGCTATTAACTCGGCCAGCATTATTGAAGCGCAGAACGTTAATTATAGTATTCAGATCAATGATGTAAAAAATATACTACCGGACATGTATACTACTAAATTATTACGCAAGCCATTTTTAGGTATTTTATATAATAAAGCAAACGAAGCTCTTACTGAATATTTAGGCAATCCGCAGCCAGGTGGTTGTTACGTGGCTGAAGTAGTAGATGGAAGTATCTTGGCGCAAGCAGGAATTCAAAGACAAGATATGATCTATGCGATTAACAATAATCGACTTGATGTGCATGGTGACATGAAAGTATCATGGAGCGAAGATCGTATTTCTCTTATCGATTACGTCAATCGCCTATCCCTCGGGCAAGAGATCAATTTTGTCGTATATCGTAAAGGCGAGCGTAAAGAAATAACTGCACACTTTAATCAAATGAAGTTACCAGGAATTCACCGTATATTCCCCGGCTATGAATCAATTGATTACATGGTATTTGCCGGTATGGTAATTATGCCATTGACTCTCAATCATATCCAACAACTGGGTTCTATAGCTCCTGGTTTGGGCAGATATGCAGATATTAAAAATCAGGCAGAACCTAAGTTAGTAATTACTCATATTTTTCCTAACTCGCAGATGTATCGCTCTCGTATGATTCCTATAGGATCGACTATCCATGAAATTAATGGCATGAAGGTCAATACATTAGATGACCTCCGCCAAGCAATTGCCAAAGGTGCACATGAAAAATTTGTGACCGTTCGAGTGTCTGATAATATTATGAGTTCTTCAGAGCACATTATGGCAGCTATACCACTTGATAAAGTTTTGGCTGAAGAGCATATGTTGGCAAGTGATTATAGATATCCAATTCCCGGTGTTGTAAAAGACTTACTTGTTGCACGTTCTTTGGAATCTCATATACGTATGCCTGAATCTAATATACCTGCAGTAGCTGCATAGGCAATTATATAGTGTCAAAAAAAATAAGACTTGATCAGCGAGTATTGCAAGAAAAGCCTGAATATAGCAGGCAACAAATACAAAGTTGGATTATGCAGGGTAAGGTGCTTGTTGATGGTAAGCCTATTACTAAAGCAGGCACTCCTGTATCCTGCGATGTTGCTATAGAAGTAACTGCTCAAAGTCCTCGCTACGTTAGTCGCGCAGGGTATAAGCTTGAGGGAGCATTGTCTTCGTTTAATATTGATGTAACAGGACTTGTTGCTCTTGATGCAGGTTTATCCACAGGAGGGTTTACAGACTGTTTGTTACAAGCAGGAGCAGCGCATGTATATGGCATTGACGTAGGCTATGGCCAAGTGCATGAAAAAATAAGCTCAGATCCTCGTGTGACCGTGTATGAGCGGACAAATCTACGGTATGTAGAGCAATTACCTCAGCTAGTTGATTTAGTTACGCTTGACGTATCATTTATTTCGGTTCTTAAAGTAATAAATGTAGTATATAAACTTGCCAAGCCTGGAGCGCAGTTAATAGTTCTTATTAAGCCGCAATTTGAAGCTCGACCTGATCAAGTAGGCAAGGGTGGTATAATACGATCAGAAGATATACGTCAAGAAACATTAAAAAATGTAATTGCGGGCATTTCCAATAGTGGATTTACTCTCAAAGGTGTAATTGATTCGCCGTTACCGGGAACTGATGGTAACCTTGAATTTCTCGCTTATTTTACAAAATAATCCCTCGATTAAATTATCTTGTGTAATACGTTTACTAATTTTTAATAAAAAAGGAATAGCTATGTCATTAGCAGTAGTAGTAATGGGTCTGATAGCAACTCTTATGTTCGGGTGGGTAGTATGGTCATGGTACGAACTTAAAACAGTTGATGAGCCTGCTTATACGGTAGCTGAAAGAAAATCAGAATATGAAATTCGCATTTATAAGCCATATATTACGGTACAAGTGACTATGCCCGAGGCAGGAGAGTACTTTGACAATCAAGCATTTAGAAAACTATTTAAATATATTACTGGTTTTAATGTAAGTAAAAATAAAATTCCAATGACTGTGCCTGTATTTCAGAGTGCAGGGCAATCTATTAAAATGACAGCTCCCGTGTTGACTGATTCTAAGCCTCATATTACTACTATGGCCTTTGTCATGCCTGCTCATTTTACTTTTGAAAATACGCCAATTCCACAGGACAAAAGCCTTGAAGTTATACAAAATCCTGAACGCAAAGTAGCGGTTTTGCGATTTGGATGGTATCCTAGTGAAAAGCGTGCTTTATTATATATGCAAAAATTGCATAATTTATTAATTCAAGATGGTATCTCATTTACCTCGACTAAAATTGCACGTTATAATCCGCCCTTTGCGTTTCCGCTTCTTATGCGTAATGAAATTTGGGCAGAACTTAAGTAAATTATCAGGTATATCATGATGTGTGATGTGATGCTCATCTCGTATGATGATAGTTAGGTTTATTACAGAAGGATCAATTTATGGATCAGAAACGCTTTTATAGCATCGTAACAGCTGGTCTTGCTATGTTTGCCATGCTCTTTGGCGCTGGTAATATTGTATTTCCACTAGCATTAGGAAGAGATACAGGTTCCATGGTGGGCTATGCATTGTTAGGTTTTATTATAACCGCAGTCCTTGTCCCACTTATTGGATTAGTGTCCTCGATGCTTGTCAATGGCAGTTATCGAGAATTATTTGGCCAGCTTGGCAAAATTCCTGGTACTCTGTTGATGACGATGTGTATGATCCTTATTGGTCCGTTTGCTATTATTCCTCGCTGTATTGCGGTTTCGCATTCAGCTATACATTGGTACTTTCCATCAATTTCACTATTTATTTTTAGTATTATAGCTGCAGTAGTAATTTTTGCTTTTACTTACTCTCGCTCATCAGTTGTTAATATTATTGGTAAATTTTTAGGGCCAATCAAACTTAGCTTATTACTTTTAATTGTAGTGCTAGGATTATGGCAATATCAGTCATTACCAATTACTTCGTATACACCACATACAAGTTTTATGCATGGTTTAATTAATGGATACGGTACCTTAGATTTAATAGGAATTATATTCTTCTCAACTTTGATTATTAATGGACTTAAAAAATCCATACAATTTACTACAACAGGCCAACTTGCATGGGCCGGGCTTCAGGCAGGTATGATTGGATCGTTATTATTGGCGCTTGTCTACGCAGGTTTTTGCTTAGTAGCGGCAATGCACTGTGGTTTAATCGCCAGTATTGCAGATCGATCTCAAGTATTGTGTGTATTGGCATCATCTTTGTTAGGAAGTAAAGCTGGTGTACTTGCCAACCTTACCGTTGCTGTATCATGCTTGACTACTGCTATTGCTTTGACAACTATCTTTGCAGATTTCGTGCGAACCGAGTTGACTGGCAAGCGTTTAGGATATATTCCTGCACTTATTATTACTATTCTATGTGCGATTGTCATGGCAAACTTAGGTTTTGAAAAAATTATGGAAATAATTGTGCCTATAATTCAAGTGACATACCCAGCGCTTATTGTGTTGGCATTTGCAAATATTGCCAAGCAGACTTTAGGTTGGCCGTATATCAAAATACCTGTAGCTTTAACGTTTATCTTGTCTGCAATAATTACATTTTGGGATAAAATAAGTGTGTTTATACCTAGTTCTTTTATCGGTTTTTGATATTATACATAGTATTGTGTGCCCGTAGCTCAATCGGATAGAGTGCCGGACTTCGAATCCGTAGGTTGTAGGTTCGATTCCTACCGGGCACACCAGCTTCTAATTTTTACTGCTTTAAATGCTAAGCAAATTGCAAATTTCAGCTCTACATAAGCTTATGTCAACTATATCTCAGTATGTGATAGAGACGATGCAATTGAATTAGATGCTGCCTTAAAAACGGCTACTAATAAATTAGCATAAGATACATAGTTTATTAAAAATCAATAAACTTATTGTAATAACTTAATCCGGTGCTTTAAAAAGCAGCAGTGCCCGACTTTTTGCATTTTTAAAATGATTATATTCTTTAAGTTATGCACAAATTCTCATATAACGATACTGTTAGTCATAGTTCTTAGCTACTTATGCTGTAGTTGTCAGTTTTTTTAATCATGCTACAGTATTTTCAAGCTAAACCTTTATTTATTGTAGCCTCTTATATCGGAGATAAAGAAAATTATGAAGCGATTGGTTATTGTTAATGCCTTTATCTCACTACTCTGTTGCACGACTTTTTTATTGAATTACGCTTTAGGCATTGATGAACAACATGAAAAGAATTTCAGAAAATTCTTTTGTAATGAAACATACAAAAGAAAACAGATAACAGAGTTACCGGCTCATTTAGTTGATGTATGCAAAAAAAGTGGTATCGATCTGGCACATATTTACGTGTTCGATGAAGATAGTGATGTTCATTGTGCCGATGCTGCGGCATGGTCATTTGGCAATAATATAATGCTCAATAAGAATTTCAGGAACTTTGATGAAGCGACGCAGGCTTGGTATTTTGCTCATGAATTGAGTCATGTTAAACATAAAGACATTGAACCATTTCTGAAGCAGAATATGGCGATAGTTGATTTTCAAATTGTTTCATCAATTACAGCTTTACTTTGTCTGACACTTCAATATTTATACAAAAACTCAATGCACCTTTCTCGAATCATGGCAATAGGCGGTTTGTGGGGACTTGCTAATACCGTATTCATGTATACACACTATGCTAAATCACAAGCCATTGAACTTCGGGCAAATGATGAGGCGACTAAAATCGTAGGTGCTGACGTAGCAATTAATTTATTACACGAATATCGTTGGTTAAGAGATCATGGTCAAAATCCAAGTATTAAAAACAGATTAAATGTTTATAAAGATTGGCTTGGATTTTGTACTCATGGATCATATGAATTACAGATTGAGAGACTCAAGTCAATAGAATATGGAAATCAATCTTAAGCTATAATGTGCCTCTCTCGATCTAAATACATTAAAATTAATAAATGTAGAAAAAATGCTATGCTGGTTAATATATGTGAGACCTTATAAAATACGCAAATAAAATTATCACTGTAATGGTCATGATACTTTCAAGAATGAATGCCAATATTTTCAACTATTTGTGCTAAAAAATTAAGTTTTCATAACAATTTTTTGTAATAGATAAGAGTAATTATGGAATATATAAAGCAGTTTGAAAATGATCGCGTTAATGTATTTCGTATTAAAATAATGCCTCAAGAACAGACTGAACTTCACTATGATGTTTATCCCCATATAGTAATTGCATTGAACGGAGGGACTATCATGAGAAATGAAGCTGATGGCTCAACTACTCATGTTGAATTTCCCACCGGGAAAGCTCTATTTCGTGCCGCAGAATCACCTGACAAAGTTCATGGTAGTGTAAATATCTCGTCAGCGCCTATTGAATTAATAATTATAGAATTAAAGTAACGGCTTAGTTTTTATAAAATAAAATTTATGAAAGAAACTATTATGCTAAAATTTTTTATAGTATTCAGCTTTTTTCTTACTAACTACTGCTGTGCTTGTGAGCATGTAATCCTGAAAATACCTAATCTTGATAAAGAGCAGATTGTTGCTTATTCGACAGGCTTGCGGCCGTACAGGAAAAATGGTATCAGGCTTGAAGCTGAAACAATAGACAATAAATTAATTATTCATAATTACGGACATGGCGGTTCGGGTATTTCTTTGTCGTGGGGATCTGCTCAGGAGGCTATAAATATTATGAAACTACATAATAATCAAGGTTCTAATATAGCAGTCTTGGGAGCTGGGGTTATAGGTTTAACTACTGCCTATATTCTAAAGAGTCAGGGGTATAGCGTTACAATCTACGCCCGTGAATTTGTGCCACAAACAACGTCAAACAAAGCAGCTGGAATTTGGAGTGCCGACTTTGGTTTAAGTTCTATGGATGACGCCACGTTATATACGCGTTTAAAAAATGTATCTTATTCAAAGTTTCAAGAGCTTGCTACAGATAACAAATCTGAAATTCAAGGTGTTTTTATACTTCCATCATACACTGAAAAGGATCAATTTAAAATTGATGACCCACTGCCAGACTCTCACTGCGTTGCCTGGTGTAATGGGGTAGCTAAGGTATGTAAAAAATCTTCTAATATAGTTTTTGATCTTAATATATATATGCAAGATTTATTTGATCAAGTTAGACATAAAGAAGTAGATTTTCAATATAAAAATATTGAATCTATTAAAGATTTATTACAACTTCCTGAAGATATTATTTTCAATTGTAGTGGGTTAGGGTCTCGGGAAATATTCAATGATACCATGCTTGTTCCCATTAAAGGACATTTAGTTAAATTTACAGCACAACCAGAGATTGATTTTATTGTATCAAAGTGGCATCAGAAGAAAGATACTTTTTTTTCTTTAATTCCCTGGAAAACTCAATTAGTGCTTGGAGGTACTATGGAAAAGGGAGTTGAAAATTTAGACATTGATGAGCAAAAAATTAATGATTTGATTGAAAGCGCTAAAAAGTTTTTTAATATAAAAAGTTAAATGTAAGCGCCTTGACATTAAATCTCAAAGTTTTACATTGAATATCAATTTATTTTATATAATTGTTAATACATCATAAAGTAAATATGAATATTAATTTTTTTAAAAGTATCTTATTTTTCGCGTTGTGCACTATGAGTATATTTTCTCAAGAACGTGTTAGTACTGACAAAAAAGTTGTTAAAGTGATATGTGTAGATCCTTGGTTTACTTTCATTAAAACCGGAATAAAACCAGTTGAAGGCAGAAAAAACTCTCCTACATATCAAAATATACACGTGGGGGATATTATAGAGTTTACAAATGGAAATGAAAGTTTTAAGGTACAAGTTACTGAAAAGAGACAATATCCTTCACTTGAACACTATTTACTTGACGTTGGCATTGAAAATGCTGTGCCTGGCACTGCTACACTGGACGATGCTATGAAAATTTATTATCAGTGGAGTACTCCAGAAGAGATACAAAAATATGGATTTTTAGGTATTTTTATTAAATTGATAGATTAATATTATAGTGTAGTGCATAGCCTATACATCTTTATTTTTTCATGCTTATGCAGTGCGCAGTATTTGTTATGTTTGGAAAGTTTAGAATATTGAGTATACGTTTGTTTGAAAAGAATAATAATTATAAACAGGGGAAGTTAGATTATAATGGTATTGTCAATCAAGACTCTCTCATTGAATTTAGCCGTAAAAATGGCGCAAGCAGCGCAAGCTAAAGCTGAGGAAAAAAAATTAAAGATTGTGGTAGCTATTATGGACGCGCATGGCAACTTAAAGTATTATTCTCGTATGGACGGTAATAATTTTGTTAGCGTACGTATGGCACAATTAAAGGCGTTTACTTCAGCTAGTATACCTTTGTCTACCAAAGCACTAGCTGAGCGATCAGCGTCCATGCCAAATGATCCTTATCTGGGCGTTCCGGGTATTGTCTTGCTCGAAGGCGGGTTGCCTATTATTACTAAAGATGGGCAGCATATTGGTTCTATTGGTATTAGTGGCGCAAACCCTGAGCTTGATGGAATATGTGCACAAGCCGGTTTAGATGCTATTGCCAATGATTTGTAATTGCATTGAACAATGCGCAGACACCTAGGAAGGTAGTATTTATTTTTTAATTACAGGTCTTAGTATGTTTAAATTTGAAAGCACGAAAGAGCAACAAAACGGATCATATTGGTTAGTGTTTATAGGATCTACTATTTTATTTTTAATGGGTATAGGGTCAGGTATTATCAATATATACGCATACCTTACTGCTCAGCCTTATCAAGTATATCCTATTATAAAACCACTTATTTACCTTGATGCTGTTATTGTGAGTGGTTATATTTTATATAAAAATAAAAAGATATCCATACTATAGAATGATTACCCATAGGCAAAACACTGCTTTTATATTCTTTATTTTTGTTATATATATCAGGTATTTTAAATATATACCTAAATTAAGGATCAAAGGATTGAATAATGATGACTTTAGCTATTGGCGGTTTGATAATTTTTGCGATAATTGCATTAATTAGTATATATAATAAATTAGTTCACTTACGTGCACTAACTGATGAAGGTTGGAGCGGAGTCGAGGTACAACTAAAGCGTCGATATGATCTAGTACCCAATCTTATATCAGTAGCTCGTCAATACGCAGCTCATGAAAAAGGGGTCTTTGAGGCAGTAACCCAAGCTCGGGCTCAAGCTTTGCAAGCTCATGTTCCAAGTGAGCGAGTTGCTGCAGAAAATGGTCTATCGCGTGCTTTAAGAAATTTCTTTGCAGTAGTTGAAAATTATCCTGATTTGAAGGCAAATGCACAATATATGCAAGTAAGTACGCAATTAAGTTCTATTGAAGACGAGCTGCAGTTAGCGCGTAGATATTATAATGGAGCAGCGCGTAACTATAACGTAGTTGTGCAACGTTTCCCTTCTAATATTGTAGCCCGTGTAACAGGTTATGCACTTGTGCCGTACTTTCAATTAACAAATCCTGCTGAGCAAGAAGTGCCGCGTATTTGAAGTATACAATGTATATATCTAAGCTTCTTCTATTCTGTTTAATGGCTGTTTCATTGAATGGACAAGAACGTATTCTTTCTTTTACCAGTGATATACAAGTATTTGAAGACGGAAAACTCAATGTTACTGAGACAATAAATGTAAACGTCACTAATAATATTATCAAGCACGGTATTTTCCGATATTTACCTCGGGCTTACAAAAGAGCGTGGTACGGTGTATATCATTTTAATATCTCCATAAAACAAATAATGTGCGATCATAATCCGTGCCCCTACCGCGTTGAGGATGATGGCTTTTATAAAGTAGTATATATAGGTGATAAATATAATTTAATTTTTCCTGGTGTGCATACGTACACTATTTCGTATACTATTGATCGTCAAATAGATATTGTGCGTGACCGTGCTCGTTTATCTTGGAACGTTGCAGGTTTTTATTGGCAATTTGCGATCGATAAAATTTTAGCAAAAGTTACTTTACCATTGAATATTGCTCAACAAGAAGTAATGTATCAAGCATATACTGGCTATTTGGCAGAGCATGGAAAAAATTATGCAGCCCGGTGGAGTAGTCCGCATTCTCTACTATTTGAAACGAGTAATCCTTTACAGCGATCACTCTATAATCAGACACAAGATATGACTATTGAAGTTACATGGCCTGCGCATAAAACCGTTCAACCGTCTTTTTTTGCAATCCTTAAATATACTTTTTTAGATTATATTTTACATATATGGACACTTTTAAGTGGATGTATATTGATATCTTTTGGTCTATATGGTTGGTATAAATTTAGGTATCTACAGCGTCCTCGGGTTATTATTCCTAGATTTTATCCGCCTGAAAAATTGACACCGGGTCAGCTTGCATACGTACTTAATATTACCGACCCTGGAGTATTGTTAGCATCTGAGTTGGTAGCTATGGCAGTCAAAGGATATCTTAGAATTGAATATGTCAAAGGCGGCTTTTTTCTGGAAGCACTTATATATTACATGCTTTACATAAACCTAATAGCTCCACAATATACTACGATATTTACACTACACTGTTTAAAAATACATCTACCCTTACTATTAATGAAAAAAACGCAATATTCGTGGCCCAAGCTCGTGAAATACTTAAAAGCTACTATGAAAAATTAATTGAGCCTTACCGTGACTTTAATTATGTATATCAAAGTGTCATAGATATAATTTGGGTTGTTAGTATTATAGGATGTTTTATTAGTAGTTATCTTTTTTTATTTGATATGGGATTTGCAATTGTTGCTGCTCTTGGTATTTCTTTATTGGCATATATTGCTCGACGGTTTTCCTATTCATACACTCTTGCAGGTCGACAGCTGCGAGATGACATTATAGGATTTAAAATGTTTTTATCGACAACCGATATTGATCGGATGCAAGTTATTGGGACTCCGCCTGATAAAAATCCTCAATTGTATGAAAAGTATTTACCCTATGCTATGGCTTTGGGAATAGAAAATAAATGGAATTCGCAATTTGCGTCTCAATTTAAGCTTCGTGAAAAAAGTAATATGCCATACGTGCCGGTATGGTATCAAGGTCCATATTATGGTTTGTACAATTTTAATGCCAATTCATTTGCCTCACAAATTCAAAGTTTTTCCAAACCTAAGCCTACAGCATGGCAAGGAGGATCGGGTGGCTCTGGCGGCTCGGGCGGTACTGGAAGCGGCCGCGGTGGGGGCGGCGGTGGTGGTTGGTAAAAATAGTTCCGTTTTGGTATGCAATTCAAGACTTATTATCAAGCTGTGGTAAGCTATATAAAGCAGCGCGCTCGTAGCTCAGAAGGATAGAGCGGCAGATTCCTAATCTGCAGGCCACAGGTTCGATTCCTGTCGAGCGCACCACACAAGTTCTTCTTTTTACTTATAATATTTACATAAGATATCTGTTTGATATTTCCATATCAGCGTGATAGGATAGTTGCGCAAAATTAACACAACGCGACACAGTGCTTTGTTGTAAGGTGATATGGAACGGAATATTCTCAATATACTAATATTAATTTGTATAGCATTTAATCTAAGTTGCCAAGACCCACTTCCTGTGGATATGCGGCCTAATCCTGATGGTAAATCTTTTGATATTGTTATAGATCGCATAGATCCTGAATTATGTGGATATATTATGGTATACTCTGATGATGGTATATGGAAAATTAAAGCTGTAGATAATATTGTAAACTTGTGGTGGCTCAAGCCATACTGTCAAAAGTCTGAAATACCGATTAATCAAGCAATTCACAAGATAGATTTCAAAAAAAAATTATATAAATTTTATGTATCACCCTATTCAAACGATGGCTTTCCTATTTTCAAAATTTCAAAAGATAGATTAATAGGGTTAGCTCTTGTCACAACTGTGTGTTTATATTCATTGTGCTATACAATAAAAAAAGTATATCAGTTAGCCAAAAAGGTTAGTCGTAAAATAAAACAAGAAAAAAGTATGTTGTCTGGGGAGCTGCAATGTTAAAATGGATATATAGTCTATTAATAAACTTGATAATGATTTGCAATGCGCTTAATGCCCACAATAATACTTTTCCTATTAGGATAACAGCTGATCCCGGTACCGGACAATTTTATATTAATATAACGCCTTCCGATAATCATGATGAGCAGTATAAAGTTTTTTTTATTTCAACAAAAAAGTCTTGGAAAGCAAGGCCTTTCTTGCGATGTTGGTGGCAGAAAAATCCTGAAAAGGAATCTTTGAGTACAAATTTTAGATTTCAAGAACGCCTACCTCTTACTAATACCACACCTATTATTCATCCAGGCAACATTGAAAGCGACACATTAATACTCTTGTCAGATGAAGATAAAAAAGCAGGTAGATATTATGGCAATGGAGATCAATTTCAAGAATGTGCTATCAATGAAATGGACTATCCAATTTCAAATTTATATTTGTTTCTTAAAGACAACAGCGATGGCTTTGTCAAATTTATATATTTTTATACATTCTTTGGATGCATAGTAATGACAAAAGATCTGTGTAAATATATTAATTCAAAGTTTTCTAATTAATTTCCATATGCTAAATAGTTGATTTTTTAATCTTTACAATATTAAAATGCCATAAGTTTAAATTGCTTTAATAAGAATTTAATAGTGGAGAACAAGAGTGAAGCAACTCTTATTAATATTGTTATTTAATCCTACGTCATTACTGGGTTTGGATGAATATAAAACAAAGAGTGTTACTGTTAATTTGGATAGTCAAAACCCTGAAATTAAGTTCGATCAACCTCAAGTAGTAAATATAAATAACAATAATATTAGTACTAATATCACGGACGAACAAGCTCAACAGATAGCTTTAATACAAGTCCGTCTTGAAGGTTATTATAAATGCCAAAAAAAATCAGCAGATAAATTAAGTAAATGTCTTAATGACCTTGAAGGTCAGCAATTTAAAGATAGTCTTACTCAAATTAATGAAGGTGAGCGTGCAAAATATGTTTTACGAATGATTGTTCCGCGCTTTGAGGAATTTCTTAAAAAATTTAAAACCGAAGCTGAGTGGCAAAAGTTTAGAAATAACTTGTCTTTAGAGCATCAAAAACTTGTTCCCGCAACGTTAGCAGAGCAAAAGAAGTTACTTGACGAGTGTCGGCAAGGTAAGTTGAGTGCCATAGGAAATATTATTAAAATAGGTGGTATAATAATAGGAGGGGCAGCTTTTGTGGTTGCTGCAGTTATTCTTTCTCCCTTTGTACTTTTAGGTATGTATGCTGAATATCAGGATATGAGTGAGCAAATTCGTCGGCAAAAAATCTATCAAGCTGCTGCAAGTGTGACGGTGGGTACTACAGCTTTGGGTGCTTCTTGTGTGGCATCAAAATCCCCCCAATTTAAAACTGATGATAATGAAAAACTCCAACAAAATTTAGCTAAAACATGGAAGTCTCGACAGGATTAATGTCTTTCAGGACCAGTGGGCTTACTTTTTTACTTATGATACAATAAGACGTATGAAAAAATACGTTATTATAGGTGCTTCGGCCGCCGGCATTTCAGCACTTAATAGAATTTATCAGCTTGATTCTAGTTCTCATATTACCTGTATTTCAGATGAAGTGAGCAGACCTTATAATAAATGTTTTCTTGCTGATTATGGTTTGAAAATAAAAACACATGAGCAACTATATATAATGGATCCGAGTAAATATGATCCTGAGCGAGTAGTTTTTATTCAGCCAGCTCGTGTTATTGATATAAATACTACGTATTGCTCAGTTTATACTCAATGTGGCAAAGAAATTAAGTACGATATACTTTTTATAGGCTCTGGTGCTCGTCCTTTATGTCCAATCTTATTTGATAAAATCTCGTCAGATAAAATATTTCATTTTTATAGTTTGCGCGATGTTGACAGGCTCTGCGCTTATATTAATACACAACGTCCACGACGGGCGCTGGTGGTGGGGGCAGGATTGTCTGGCATTGAATGTGCAGATGTACTTCAATCAGCGGGTGTACAAACTTTTGTATGTGAAAGAAATTCGTTGCCATTAGCGGGTGGACTTGATGAGTTATCTTATCAATATATATATAATGCTGCGAAAAATTCTGGTGTAGAAATACATACTAATGCTCATATCAATCATGTGCTCGAACGCCTTGACGGTGAGGTTGAAGTACATACCCTAGATAAAGTATGGGTTGTAGATATTGTGATTATTGCGGTTGGTACAAAGCCCAATACAGATTTTATATCCTGTGAAAGCTCAATTATCTTAGAAAATGGACGAATTGTAGTGGATGGTCTGATGCGCACTACCGTTTCTAATGTGTACGCGGGTGGCGATGTTATAATGACAAATCATATGCTTACCGGCGATCGAGGTGCAAGTACAGTCTGGCCTGACGCTATGCTTCATGGTACTTTGGCCGCATATGCTATGATGAATAAATCAAAACCATATCCGGGAATATTTCCTATTGTGAGCTCAGCATTTTTTGGTATTAAGTATGCAAGCGTAGGAGTTCCTCAATTGATAGGGGCTGAAACTAAGATAGTATGTATCAATTCAGGGGTTACTTACAGAGCAATATGGGTAAATGAGCATGGGCAGTTACGAGCCTTTATTGAGTGCGGTCCTCAGTTATGCCTGTCTCGACTCCGTCAACTTATGGTAACCAAGACATGTGTTACTCCCGAGATTCTTGCAGAACTAAGCGTATAAATTAAAATAAAACTTTAAAAAATATTTTCTATTTTTAAATTTTATTATGGCTTTTGACCTATCCTTCATATTCGCGTTATGCTAAAAATGTTTCAATTATGGAGGTTATTATATATGAAACATCTATTTTCTAAATCTATTTTTCTAGTAGTGATATTGCTTAATAGTATTGCGTATGTACGTGCAGCTGAAGTTATTGTAGTGCGTACTCCGTCAAGTACTTTTGCCAAGACTTTAGCAATTCCGGGTAATATTGTTTCTATTCTTGCTTCAACTACCCGCACGATAACATCTACACTTTTATTTGCTACTGACCGTACAGCTCGTTTGAGTCAGACATTTGCAGAGCGGCCTGCTCTATTGGCTCCGGTAGCAGCGTTGGCGACTATAGGATACGTTCTTTATGCGTCGTATCAAAATTCATGTTCTCGGCATGCATATGAGAAGGCAGTTAAGTTACTCAACGCTTTAGATCCCAATCCTTTTAACAGAACTGAAAATAGTGAGCTGCAATTTATAGGGTGGCGTTTGAATAGCGTGCCTGATAATCGAAATTGGGTGACAGCAAGCGATATAATTGGTAATGATCATCGCGTTGTTCAAGCATTAGCTGATGATTTATCTTCTTTTACTAATTTATGTAGTTGTCCTCATGTGCCTCATAAAGACCGTATTGTCAAAGCATTAACTTATGAAATTAAACGTATAAATGAAGTATTGGATGGTCTTAAGCCATACTGTTCTATTGTCGATACGTACAATGATCCATGCATACAAGAAGATGCCAAAAATATGTTAAATATTTCATCTCAAAAAGCTTGTGAGTTGCGTCAATATATGCAGGATCATACTACAATTTCATGGTCTGATCCATTTAAATCTCCGTTTAAATTTGTACAAAAACTTGTTCGTAGATGCATATATCCACGGGACGGTTATATAGGTAGTATTTACTGGCAGTTAATAGAATTGCGTGCACGTTTGGAAGCAATTAAGTACGTGTTATTGAAAGCTAATGTAGTCATAGGCCAGCAATTGCAACAAGTTGTTGTAGGAGCTCGAGCTGCTCATCATAATGGATGTGCAGCGGTTTGTTGTGTTTGTAAATAAATTAAGTTAGTCAAGCTTAGTAATAGGGCAGGAATTTTCCTGCCCTATTTTTTATAGAACTTACAATTGTTTGTACTGTTATATCGCAGGCAGTCGTAAAAGAGAAACTTTTATTTTTTCATTCTGAACAGAGCCATCTTTTTTAAGGCGCGTTAGAAGTGTTTTGGATTCTAATGTACTGATAAGTTCATCGTAGGTACTTATATCTTTAAATACGTGTCTGAGATCAACCTCATGTATTTTTCCATATCCAGCATCATAATCTCGAGCTTCAATCGCTTTATGGTGGATTAAATCACTTATGACCATAACATGGCCGGGTAGTGCTATAATATCGCCTACACTTACTTTGCCTGTGACTGGTTTTAAAAACGAAAGAGCTGTTTTACTATTTTTGTAAAAATAGGGAATTCCAACCATTTGAGTAGCGCGCGCTATCATATTAGAGCAGTCAAAACCAGCTGAGCGAATATAAGGTAATTTTGAGGTTTTGTCGTTTGCATCTATAAAGCTTGAACCTCCCCAGACATAGGGTACATTTGCTCCTAACTGCGTCCATGATCGTAGTAAGTCTACAAAAGTGGTTCGTTGATCTTTGACAGCTATATTTGATGGACAAATACATGCATTTTCAGGTATGTCTACAAGTAAAAAGCGAGCACTGTGCGGTTTTAAGGCCCACACCTTATATATTTTTGTCTTTGGTATATACGATGAGACTTTAAATCGTGTTCCCAGTGAGCATGTAGTTTTAATAGCAGGTATATAATAAGGCTTTTTAAGAATTATGGTATCAGGTTGCTTTATAGTATCAGGATTTGACCAATTGATTGCGGTAGCTATCCGGTTTTGTTGTCCTTTAGGAAAATCACTGATTTTTTTAATATTTTTTTTTAATGTCCAATAAGTATGTGCTTTTTGACCTGTTGAAGTAAGATAAAATAAGCTCGGAATACTCAAGCATACTTCATGAGTATTTTCTTGTAGAACATTAACTTGATCACCCAGTAGTGCTTGATGAATACGATAACTAATTGTTGTAGGTTTGCCTGCTGCAGGACTTACAATAGGCTGCTGAGCGTACATTTTTTCTATATTTTGGTGTGCAGAGGATAAAGAAAGCAAAGGCTGGCCTACTAAATCGGCTATAGGCACACATATTACTGCTTGGTTTGCAGCAGTAGTGCTTATACAAGATATGCCATATCCATATATAAAGTATATTATTAATCTCATGTGCTTCATGCGACTTCTCCTTATTATATGATTAGTATGCTCAAATTGTAGAATTGGTTTATAGGGATCCTGAAAACATATATAAAATGCACATATATTTTTTTCAATTATAAAATTACTTGATATTTAATAATTCAAATTTGTATTTTATACTCACTACAAGTAAGGCCGGTTAGGGGATAGTGATGTATAAAAAATTGATGGTATGTATGTGCTTAATAACAAGCTTGCATGGTCAATGGGTGTCTCGATATCACAGCGTTCTGCCACTTATGAATTTGACAGATAAAGCACAATCTATTTTTGAAAGAACTGATATTGCACCATTTAGCCAGTTAATCTGGTCTTTTGGCGCGCCGGACAAAATTTTGAATTTAGAATTTTATATTCAAGTACGCGATGCGCACACGAAACAGTGGGGTACTTGGATTAAAATGCTTGAGTATCATCAGGGAAAGTACACTACCTTTGTCAATGACTTGAAAGGTGGACAAGGCTATTTTCATGTACGATATGAAATGGGGAAAAATCATCGTGCAGATGGTTTTAAAATTAAAGCCTTAGCGCCTGATAATAAATCATTTGCTTTAGTCTACCTGACCGTTACTACTTCAGCAGTTGATTTGTTTCAACCTGAACAAGCTCTTAAAGTAGCGCCAGGCAAGCGATCTATCCATCTCAACAAAGTGAGCCAAATAAGTCAATTTAAAGTAGATCATCCACGTAATAATGAAATTTGCTCTCCTTCTACGTGTACTATGCTTATTAATTACGTGCTTAAAAAGTCGTATAATCCACTTCATGTTGCGCAAAGTGTGTATGATCATGGACTTGCGCGTTATGGAAGTTGGCCTTGTAATATGGCCTATGCCAACCAGTGTGCGCACGGCAAGTTTTACTTTTATGTCACTCGAATGTCAGGTTTTGCTGAATTGCATAGTGCGCTTGCCCAAGGTGTACCTGTGGGAGTAAGTATTACTGGTCCTATAACTGGTGGTGCGACTGAATATAAAAGTGGACATTTGATACTTATTGTGGGCTGGGATGCACGCAAAAAGGAGATATTGTGTCATGATCCAGCACATGATCTTAACCAATCGTGTCCTATAAGATATAAATTAGCTGATTTTCTTTCTGCGTGGGAAAAATCTCGACGTCTTGCCTATGTGGCTTGTCAAACATAATTATGATAAAGGATTGATATGAATAATTTGGTAAAAAGTCTACTTATTACTGCATTTTGCACGGTATTGATAGATGCGAAAGTAGTAAATCCCTTATTAACAGATATTTTTCTCCATAAAGTGCCTGAGAATATGCTTACCAGTAGTTTGGAAATAGGCAAATTGGTACTTTACCTTACAGCGCATCCGGTGATTAATAAAGTTGAAGATACACTTACACCATATACGCAGAGTAAAAGACGCATTGAATATATTATTCCTCAGCTTTCATATGCGCAAGGTGAGATCATTGCTAAAATAAAAAATATTGAAAAATATAAAAATAAATTTTATGAGATATCAATAGAATCAATAACAAAACCAGTCAAAGGGGTTAAAATTGCCTTTATATATGACCCTGCATTGGTGGAAATTGGAACTGATATTTTTGAGCGCATAAATTTAGAAAAAGGTGTTGCATTTTATATTTACAACAAATCAGTACGTACTCAACTTTCTACCCAAACTAATTCAGTGTTGCGTACGGCATATATACCTGCCAAAGTACCCAGGATCCTACTTGATGTAGGTCATGGGGGATCTGATACCGGTGCGTGTGGCCATTGTAATTTGGTGGAAAAAGAGCTTACCTTAATTGTAGCTCAGCATGCACAGAAGATACTTTCAGATTCTGGGTGTGCAGTTAAATTGACTCGAGTTAATGATAGGAAAATACTGCTTGAAGACAGGACGTATATGGCCCATAGTTGGAAAGCTGATTTAATAGTCTCATTACATGCAAATTGGTCTCCATCAGCGCATGTCCAAGGAGTTGAAACTTTTTATTTAGATCCGTCATTATTTAAAACAGCCAATCACTTGAGTGACAATAGCCATATGTATATTCAAAGTTCTCTTGCCGCTACCAAACATAGTGCAAGTAAGCGTCTTGCTGATTTAGTACATAATTATATGGTACAGCACATACAAAAATTAAATCCAGTACTTGGAAATCGTAAAACAAAAGGAGGGACATATAATGTTCTTTTGGGCGCTAATGTTCCTTCTGCTCTGGTAGAGATGGGATTTGTATCAAGTTTGCAAGAGTCTCAATTTTTAGCCAATCCTGTATATCAAAAAGCTTTGGCCCAAGGTATATGCCAAGGCATACTTGCCTATATTCATTCAGCATGAGTGAATATAGAAGCTACTTTAAAACAGTTGTATGTTATGTTAACCTTAATTACGATAAAATTATTAATTATATTACTGCACTGTAATCTATTGTGATATCCACTATTTGGGCTGAATTTCTTAAAATTATTAAAGACGAAGCGGGAAGCCGTGTGGTTGATACATGGTTTAATGCGGTTACACTTAAAAATTGGAATCCATTAGAGCTCACAGTTGACTTAGAAGTTCCTAACGTATTTGTAAAAGACTGGCTAACTCTTAATTATATTAAACTAATTCAGACCAATCTTGAGCGTTTATTTAATCGCAGTCCGCTCCATATAACCTTTACTACTCGTTCTGATATTATTCATGACCAAGTAATTCCCCAAGTAATGTCTGTTGCAACTCCCGTATCAGTTACAGTACCCGTAGCTTCCATTAAAAATCATGCAGTACCATGTGCTTCAGAACGTACATATAGCTCAGGCCTGAAAAATAACTATAGGTTTAATACCTTTATTGTAGGACCTAACAATACTCTTGCATATGCAGCTGCGCATGCTGTTGTAGACAAGCCTGGTATCTTGTATAACCCGTTATTTTTATATGGTTCGTCTGGTCTGGGAAAAACTCACTTACTTCACGCTATTGGTCACGAAGTATGTCAAAAGAATTCAAAAGCCGCTGTCTTATATCAGTCGGCAGATAGATTTGTTAACGAATTTATTAATGCAATACGTTTTGATAAAATTCACCGATTTCAAGAAAAATATAAAGCAGTTGATGTGTTATTGATTGATGATATTCAATTTATTTCGGGTAAAGATCAGACTCAAGAGGCCTTTTTTCATATATTTAATATCTTGTATGAAGCTCAAAAGCAAATTGTGTTTACAAGTGATACTGAGCCTACTAAGTTACATGGATTTGCAGCACGATTACGTTCTCGTCTTGCCTGTGGCTTGGTGGCGGATATCAGTACTCCTACCTTTGAAACAAAAATAGCTATTGTAAAGAAAAAAGCAGAGTTAAGTGAAATTGTAATTGAGGATCAAGTTGCTCGTTATATTGCATCGCTTGATATAGATAATATTCGCGAACTTGAGGGCGCGCTTATTCGCTTAGTAGCTTCAGCATCAATTTCAGGCCAGCCCATTACTCTTGATTTTGCGTATACTATGTTTGAAAAAGATAACGTAAGACCTCAGACCTCACCTGATTTTGATTATATTGTCAAATGTGTGTCGCACTATTATCCGTATACTTTTGACCAACTGCGATCTAAAGGACGCAATAAGGATCTTGCAACCGCGCGACATATTGTTATGTTTTTAATCAAGAAACTAACAAATAAGTCTTTACGTGAAATTGGAATATATTTAGGTGATCGCGACCATTCAACGGTTATGCATGCAATTGAAAAAATAGAAAATACTGTACGAGTAGATTCATTGCTAGCGGTTAAAATAGCTAATATTGAGCAAGCTATTATTGCTCAAAAAATTGGTTAAAATCATTATAGTTAAGAGATATGTCGTCACTGGTAACTGAAGGATTTAACCGCTCATCCTTTGTCCTAAAAAACATGCTTGATGCAGCATTATTAATCATTTGTAAATACCACTCTACATAATTTGAAAATATCGGAGCTGTTTTAAAGCCAACGTTACTTGGAAAATGTTCAGTATCTATGATGTAGGTTATGCCTGTTTTTTTCTCAATCATAAAATTACTAATATTTCCATCTATAATATGTCCCAAATCATTACAGATATCCATTGCAATTTCTCTATCATACGGATTTGACAGAGAAAACATTCGTTCTGGCTCAATTGCGTCAGCAATAATACAGTAGATACTTGGTATTTGTGTTTTTAAAATTTCATCTTTACTCATGTTGCCACCTTCAATAGTAATCCAATGTGACTGGGAGGGCATTAAAAACCATTTGCGTGGTAGTTTTATCTTCGATTGCCAGCGAGGGTTAGAGTTTATTTTTTCCTGCACTATGTCTCTATTTCTAATGCGAGTAAAACCAGCTAAATGCCTATTGATTCCTCCGCCCATAAAGAAAAAGAAGGTAGGAACTGCGCCTTTGCGATAAGGATTTACCAACCCTATAGGATCTTCTATGAAAAGTTTTACAACGATCGGATATTTTTTTGATTTTACAACTAAAAGACCCCATTTTTTTTTACGATTAAAATCTCTATTTTGTAAAATAGTAAAGTGTGTATATTCTTTACGACAGGCCATAACTTCTTTTACCAGCTCATCAATATCACTCCTTAATTGTTGACAATCAACGCTCTGAGTAACATTTATAGCTTCTATAAAGTTTTCAGGCAGGTAGTGTTCTTTAAGATATTCATGATTATACACCCGAAAAAACGTGTATTCTTGAAGATGAGAGTCGCGTAAGATGTGCCGATCTTGTGGTGTGTTATTATAATAGGTTACTATGTATGGCAATGATGCTTGCTCTGGCCGGTGAGGGCTTCGAGTGCATTCAACAATTGAGCTATATAACAGTAATATAACTATAAGTATGTGCCGACGCACAAGTTTAGTATAAGTATGCTTCATTATGAGTACCAACAATTAATACCTTTTGGCTCATAGCATAAAAGGTTATTTGCTGCTATCGCAATGTAAGTGATAAATACATTCAATACTCATGTTGAAATCGTAATTTGCTAAAATTTTAAAAGGATGTTATAAAGCGACAAGTAGGGGTAAGAAGCATATCCCTTACGTCAGCTCCAAAGTATAGACACGTAAAAGTAGAGAGTAAAACGTATATTCTATAAAAAAGGATTAGTATGGAGCATTCAAAGAGCCATAAGCCGGAAACTGACCGGTTGGCCTATTTATTGGGCATTCCGCGTAATATGCTTACAATGCATACGGTTGATAATCTCACCGAATTTGTTCTTCATGATTTATGTGCACAACAAGGTCTGAATCTTAATAAAGCGGCATATTTTATTGAATCGCCTGACTTTAATCACTTTAAAGGAGTTGCAGGGTTTTCACGACCTGAAGCATTTCCTGAACAATGGTCTATTTGGCAGCATCCACAAGAATTTAGCCGCCACATGAAGGGATCAGAGTTTAATAGTAAAGTAAGATCAATAGTTAAAGAAGGTGTTAAGCGTACTGCTCAGTCAGAAGTGGACTTGACAGCTGAGCTTGCTCAGAGTTTAGGAATTGTTCGACCGCGCTATTGCTCTTGGCATACTAAACATGATAATCACGCAATTTTTTTATATGAAGCTAACGATACAGATGTGGCAATTCCTCACGAGCATGTTTCAAACGGAGTCTGTTTGCTTGGGTTTTGTCCAATTTTTTAAAATATAGTAGGGCACGTGTGTTAATTAATGCACGTGCTTTTCTTGCCAGATATGTATAGGGCTATCAAGCATACTATTATTAGATTGAAAGCTACCCCGCATCCTGCTGCTTGCCAAAACCATTCCGGATATACCTGGATAAGTGCACATCGGACATCGAAAATCCAGCTGTTGGGTGTAAATAATACTTTGTGCATAAGTTCAAAGAGTTCATCAAAGTACCAGTATGCTCCTATTGCGAGTACTAATGTGAAAAGTAGTATGCCCTGAGCTGCATTACGCGCACAAAGGTATGCAAAAGATTTATTTTTACTAAATAAATAGACACTTATGCCAATACACCCAAAAAATATGTACCATAGATATACTATTAAAGTGCGTACATCGTACATATGTTTAATTTCACCTGACGTTAAACAATATTTTTGTTGTGTAATGTTAATAAATTTATTCCACGAGTGTGAATTCCATATTCGAGTCACCGCGTCCAATCCAAGTTGTGCTATTGATTTGCGAGCTGATGGTGAAAGATAATATGCTGATTCAGGTAAGGGATCGTAACGGTATACCAAGTTTACTATAGGTAAATAAAAGGTAAGCAAAATACTACCTGAAAGTAATAGAGACCAGGCTACTGTATAGTGTAATATAGTGTTCAATTTATTCATGTCGTAATACTTGTGCAATAGAGTTGTCTAACGCAATTTTAGTGCCTATCCATGTAATAATAGTGCTGAGTATCATGATAGAAGTGAACAGTATGCAAACGGTAGTAATATCAATGTATACAGGCAGGTGAGTTGCATAATAAGCATCAGGCAGTTTAATCCAATGATAATTTTTTAAAAATACTCCAATTGCTATCGCGGTTAGCAGTCCAAAAAGAGTAGCAAGGCTAGTAATGACGAGGGATATGATTAAAAAAATTAGTCTTATGCGTTTGACAGACATACCTTGAGCTCGTAAGAAAGCAATCTGTGTCCGCTTTTGAATGATAGTCATAAATAATACCGCAATCATATTCATGCATGCTACAAGACTAATAAGAATAATAATGAAAAATGCGACGTATTTCTCAAGCTTTAACGCCGAGACTAAAGGAGCATACATATCTTTCCATGAAATTACCGGTAATTGTAATCTATTGCGTAACGCAGGTATGAGTATATTTGCTTGCGTATGAGGGGCAATCTTAAGGCGCAAATTATCAACATCAGCACTGCCTGTAACATGTTCAAATAAACTAAATGAGCAGTAGGCAGCGTGTCGGTCAAATTCTTCAAGCCCTGTTTTGAAAATCGCTCCGACATAGACTTTGTATTGCGCAAGATGCACATCAGTTGTATCATGCTCATTAAATTCAGGATGCATCAAATAAAGGTGATCCCCTGCCTTGATATGCAGATCGCGCGCTAGCGTGTGTCCAATAAGGATATAATTCTTAAATGCAATTGGTACTTCTGGAACTTGTTCTATAATTGAATCTAAGAGCGTTGTGGTATAACGTTCGCTTTCAGGGTCTATAGCAGTAAGTTCAATAACCTCAAAAGGTGTGTTTGTACCTTGAATAACCACGTGAGAAGAACTACTAGGACTGCATGACTTAACCCCAGAAAATTCACTTTTTATAATTTTACAGATTTCTTTTTCATCCAAACTAGAGCCAGGCGATTTTATAATAAGGTCTGCATGAATACCTTTAAATTTGTCATGAGTTGCTTGTTCAAAACCTCGTGTGATAAAAAGAACAAGTGCAAGTGCGCAGGCACCTAACCATATTGATCCGAACGCAATTTTGATCATTATTTTTAATGTCTTATCTTGGGCATGTGCTTTGAGGTATGCTTGGGCAAGCATAGTAATTAATGGATCGTACATAGTAGTATTATAGTGCCTTTGAGAATAAAGCGTAAGAAGATAATGTGTACCATAATATAGCTAATAAAAAGGAAAGCAGATATATGAAACAGGGGCTGTTGTTGATATGCATGATAGTTATGATAATCATTGCTCCTGGATGTCAAACTCGCGTTGCAGTATGGGGGGCCAAAAACAATTTTATCAAGGTTTACCTTTACAGCAATATTGGCCTGATATTGCTTCATATCTTTGTTCTGTTAAAGTGTATGATCAAATTACTACTATTGCTATGTTCGATGCACTTTTGCTTTCAGGGCCTGTGTACTGGGCCTATGCGCAGAGTCATACGTTACGTACGGGCAAAAGTAAAAAAACTAAACAAGAATTATTTGAAAATTTGGTTGCAAGTAATAAAAAATATATATCTTTTTATGTATTGAGCCTTTATGAAAATACCTTAGGAAAAGATTTATCTTTATGGCATACCTTTTTGCGAATAGGTAATGTCAATTATCAGCCAGTTGATATTGTAGCTATTGACCTTGAGCCTGAATACAAAGAATTCTTTGGAACATTGTATACACCGTTTAAACGTTCATACTTAGTAAGATTTGACGCCTACGATCAACATGACCAACCACTTATTACTGCTAATACAAAGTACTTGAAACTCTATTTTCGTTCTGTTACCAAAGAAGTATCTATGATATGGTATCTTGACGAACAAGGTTATTGTAAGGAGCGTCATGTTGCGTGCTAATAATGAGAGTATAATAAGTTCTTCGAATTCAATTATTGCAGTAGGGGCGGATCATCGTGGCTATTTGCACAAAACACGCTTAATTGCATACATTCAGAACAAGTATGCGGGTTTAAGCCTTCAAGATGTAGGAACTTATACCTTGGATCGTACTGATTATCCCCAATATGTGTATAAAGTATGCGATCTGATGCAAAAAGGTTCCGCGCATTATGGTATTTTATTGTGTGGCAGTGGTGTTGGTATGAGTATTGCAGCTAATCGGTGGCCACAAATATATGCGGGCTTGTGTTGGAACGCAAGCGTCGCTCGGGCTGCGCGACATGACGATAAATGTAATGTGCTTGTTATTCCAACAGATTATGTAAAGTATCGACATATGCGAGCAATAGTTGACGCATGGCTTTTGACTCCTTTTGGGTATAAGAGATATCAAAAACGTATTGATATGATAGACAAATGGCAATTAATTCAAATTGAAAATAATATTAGTGGGTGATGGGCTGGTAGGGTAAAATGAACTTATTAGATATACTGTATAGTATAAGTATATTTTTACTGAATATAAGGACCAAAATGAATCAAAAGAGTCTGAGAGCCAGTGTTGCCCTAGGGGCGCTCGTATTATGTGGACTATTATTTTTACCACATTGTACTTATTCTGAAAATGCACCATTTCAACTCAATTTAAATAAGCTTTATGGTAAAAACAATATGGTGGATGTTGCAGTTATTGGATCAGGCCCTGCGGGTTCGGCAGCAGCTTTATATGCTGCTCAAGATAATTTACATGTAATTGTATTTGAAGGTATGGAACCGGGTGGATTGCTAACTAAAACAAGTTATGTTGAAAATTATCCAGGTGCGGGTAAAATACTTGGTCCTGATTTGGTTCAGAAAATTAAAGAAGATGCACAAAGAAGTGGTGCAATATATGTTCCTGATTATGTAAGTGCTGTTGATCTTTCTCAATGGCCGTTTGTAATATCACTTGACGATGGTACTACTATTAACGCTCTTTCATTGATACTTGCAACTGGAGCTGTGCCATACAAACTTAAAGTTCCTGGCGAAGAGGAATTTTGGGGTAGTGGAGTAAGTTCATGCGCAGTATGCGATGGACGTTTCTTTGAGGATCTTGATGTTGTAGTCGTTGGCGGTGGTGATTCAGCATGTGAAGAAGCAATGCAATTGGCACGCGCTAAAGTACGAACAGTTACAATACTGGTGCGAGGAGTCAAAATGAGAGCTTCTGATGCGATGCAAGAAAGGCTTAAAGGGTATCCTACTATTCATGTTCGTTATAATGTAGAAGTAAAAGAGATAATAGGGGCCGATTCTCAAGTGCGTGAAGTCAAACTATTTAACAATAAAGATAATAGTTATGAATTGATGCCAACTCGTGGAGTGTTTTTGGCTATCGGACATCAACCTAATACCCAATTGATCAAAGGTCAAATAACTTTGGATGAAAAAGGGTATGTTATAACTAAAGGTCGCTCACAACATACCTCGGTTCCGGGGGTGTATGCGTGTGGTGACGTTGAGGACTCAGTATATCGGCAAGCAATTGTTGCTGCAGGCAGTGGTGCGCGAGCAGGACTTGATGTAAGAGCATGGCTTACCGATGGCGGCTTTACTCCTCAGATCGCAGCCCAATTTGAAGCTTTTTATTATGCTAAAAATAATGAAGCTAAATCTCAAATTGCTTCAATTGATACTGAATCATTTGCATCACAAGTTCTTCAAGCTACAACACCTGTAATTGTCGATTTTTATGGACCAAATTGTCCTACTTGTGATCAACAGGCAATTATCCTTACGGCACTTGCCAGTCAATACGCTGATAAAGTACGTATAGTAAAAGTTGATATTTCTGCTTCTTCTGAACTTGCGCAAAAGTGGAAAATTAATAAAATACCCACAGTTTTAGTATTTAATAAGGGATCTTTAGTAGCGCGCTATAGTACATTAGCCTCAAAAAACGATATTCAGGAGGTTATTGCAACCATTATCTCTTAATAACGTATTTATAAAATAAGATCTAAGGCGCTGGTAATAATATAGTTCCAGCGTCTTATGTTTTTATCAATTTATTATTGCAATCTGAAATTTATATATGATACTCTCTTATAGAAGTTAATATAATAAAGTATAAATTTTAATCATGCGTTTAAGCTAAGATAAAAGTAGGGCTTTGCATGAGGGTACGTGTATGAAAACAAAACATGTAATACTACTTGTAGCAGCAGCATTTGGGCTTTTAGCAATTCGCCAAGTTACGAAGTACGCAACAACGATTACTGCTAGTATGCCTGGCAAAATTGCCTCTGTTCCTGCTGGTTCTTATGGAAAAATACTTGAAGTGTTACCGCATACTCAGGGCGGTGCATATATAGAAAAAGTTGAAATATACTCTCAAAAAGAAAAAAATTCTGATGAAAAGCTTGTGCGCAAGGGAGTTTTGGTAAGACATCCGCGTGCTATTGCAACCGTTTTAATATGCCATGGTTTTATGTGTGATAAATACGATGTTGCCTTCTTAAGGCATGTATTCCCTTCAGGTTTATTCAACGTTATGATATTTGATTTCAGGGGGCATGGAGAAGAAGCGCAAGGACAAAAGTGTACTTTGGGACGTGATGAAGCATATGACGTAATTGCCGCAGGAAAATTTTTGCATGAGCACCCTGATTTGAAGAGTATTCCTGTTTTGGCGTATGCGTTCTCAATGGGGGCGGTTGCCGCTATTAAGGCGCAGTCTAAAGAATCAGGTCTTTTTGCTGGCATGGTACTTGATTGTCCGTTTGATTCGACAGAAAACATGATAAAGCGCGGTCTTGAGAACATGAAATTATCGTTATTTGGTTATAGGTTTTCATGCCCTGGCTTATCCTTTTTGCAACAGAATGCATTTCATCCTTATGTGCAGGCTTTAGTAAAGACTGTTTTGAAATCGGTAGCTCAATTGGATGAACGTAATATTGATGTCAACATATGTAAAGTATGTACATATAAAGCTATAAAAAAAGTAGAAGTACCATGTTTTTTTATTCATTGTCGTAATGATGAAAAAGTAACAATAGACGCAATAAAAACTGTATTTCAAGCAGCTCAAGGGTATAAAACTTTGTGGTTAACTAATGGTAGAAGACATTTTGATTCATATTTCTATAATCCTGAGCTGTACACTGAACGAGTAACACGATTTGTAGAACAAGTAGTACATGGCACATTGCTTACCAATCAGCATAATTCGATTGTTGAGGATGCTCCTGCTAGTGCAACAGCTGGAATATAATTAATGCGCTTGAAAAGGAGGTCGCTATGAAACGTATGGTATTACTAGTAAGTATAATAACAGGAGTTATGCCTTTTTTAATGCAGGCATATTCATGGGAAAACAATAAATATACATCAGTTGCTCTTGGATGCAACTATGATGATGCGGAAACACCCGCGTACTGTCTTACTTCTAACGCGTCATGGGCTCCGGGCACTTCACCTTCAACAAGTCCAAGCAAGTGGTATGGTCAGCGATACATCGGAACTGGTCCGTATGTATATCCGGAGTCTGATTATGCGGGAACTGATAATGAATATTTCGGTTTTCCGTATGGTCTTGGCAACCCTTATTGGTTGTCTGCTCCTTTTTACACCGATTACTACCCATATGAAGGTTGGGGACTAGGTGCGTTCATATAAATATAGTTTTTGAAATCCCAGGCGACATAGTCGCGTTAATTTAAATAAGACCTCGGCAAAGTAAATACGCCGGGGTCTTATTATTATGATTACTTTGAACAGATTTATAGGATACTTTTTTAAAAAAATAAAACGGAGTATACTTCGACGTATATACAAAAATTACTTGTATTGACGATTGATATATTAAATTATGATTTCAAAAAAATTATTTTGTAACTTGTTTATAAAAATGTGAGTATATTATGCTTCAAATATTATTAAGTGATACATCTATTTCTGAGCTTGATGTTCAGGCGTGTATATTTTTGCTTGAGCACAATTTTGCCTTTTCTGATGCACTCGATCGGTTGTCTTCAAGATATAATATAAATTTAAAAGACATATTTGCGCAGCGTAATTTTACAGGAAAAGTAGGAAGTTTTGTAACTATACCTACCATGTATCATAAAGAATTGCGCCACCTTATTTTTGTTGGTGTTGGAAACGTTGTGAGTACTGAAGCATATCGGCGAGCTATTGCCTCAGGTATTAGAATTGCTGAGAATAATTATCTTACTTCTTTGGCTGTCCATATGCCATCAGCACATACACTCAATACTACTGCGTATTATGTTGCTCAACAGATGGTAATTATTGCCTCTATGGCAGCATATAAATTTGATCATTATATTACTGATCCTGACCGCAAAGCAAAAGTACAAAAAATAGTATTATGTGTCACTACCGCTGATTTGAATGAATCAGAAAAAGGTCTTCATGATGCTTTAATTATTGCTCATGCTGTTAATACTGCTCGTCATTGGATTGATTTACCACCGATAAATTTGACACCTGTTGATTTATCTGAAAAAGCACGGCAAATAGCGCAGGATAATAATCTTAAGCTTACTATTTTTAATGAAATAGAAGTTACTCAAATGGGTATGGGCGGGTTAAGCGCAGTAGGTCGTGGTTCTGATAATGACTCTCAGTTTGTGATTCTTGAATATCATGCTTCACCGTCAGCGCCAACGATATGCCTGGTAGGCAAAGGTATTACCTTTGACTCAGGAGGTCTGAGTATAAAACCTTCCAATTTAATGGAGACTATGAAGGAAGATATGTCAGGCGCAGCTGCAGTTATTGCAGGAATAGAAGCTATTGCTCGTTTAAAACCTCATATTAACGTAGTAGCATTAGCTCCCTTGGCAGAAAACCTTCCCAGTGGTAAGGCAACTAAGCCAGGAGATATTGTAAGATTTTACAATGGTAAGACAGCTGAGATTAAAGACACTGACGCTGAAGGCCGTTTGATACTGGCAGATGCATTATCTTATGCAGTAAAGCATTACAAGCCAACAGCGATCGTTGATTTTGCCACTTTGACTGGAGCTTGTGCTCACGCGCTAGGACCATTCTTTACTGGTCTTATGAGTCAGCATGACGAGTTGGTTGAAAGAATAATACGATCAGCCGAACGTTCAGGCGACCGTGTATGGCGCCTACCGTTAGATTCTGATTATAAACCAGCGATTAAATCGACAGTTGCAGATCTATCCAATATTGGGTCGCGTCGTTATCGAGCTGGCGCTATTACTGCTGCATGGTTTTTAAAGAATTTCGTCGAAGATACGCCTTGGGTTCACCTTGATATTGCAGGTACAGCATTTGATGTTCCTGATATTCCTTATTATAGACCTGAGGGGGCAACAGGCGCCGGCATTCGGTTGCTTATTGATTTAGTAGTGAACTGGAAATAGCTTTAAAAGTAAGTGATAAAAATATCTATTAACAAGTACTTTAGCACTTTTTTGATTTACTTTAAAGTGTAAAAAACTACAATAGTTAATAGATATTTTTTATTATTTAACTATTAGGGATTTTATGGTCAAATATTTAGGTTTATTACTAATATTTTTAAGCTCAATAACGCACTCAGCTGACAAAGTTAAGGCTAAGTATCCATCTTTAGCGCCTAAGACAGAGTGGGCGGTAAATGAAAATACGTATGTGAAAACTACCATTTGTCCTGAATGGTTGCTAGTTACCGCATCTATTGGTACACAATTTAACGATCAAGGTAAAATAGTAAATGTAACCACCGAGTATTTTAAGAATTTCCCTAAAACAACTTGGTATGCTGTAACTTCAAACCCATTGATTGAGAAAATGTCATCAATTGTCAAAGATGATGCAACTACATTTTATGAGCAAGATATTGAATTGGCTCAACAAATAGCTGCAGGTCATTATGACGACCATTTGTCTGTAATAGAGTGTATCTTTAGGGATAGTATTGCACATACTGATATACACGGCAACGTACGTTATTCAGGTTATACCCTTGCTCATTATGCAGCTCAACTAGGCTTATTAAAAACTTTACAAGCATTGCTTGCCAAGGATCCTGGGTATGCTGGTATCAAATCTAAATACATTCAGACTGTACGTAACAATCAATTTGAAGCGATAGAAGAAGAGATTGATTATCAACTTCCTATTGAGACTTTTATATCAGTAGTAAGTACTAAGCCATATCGCTATTCTTATAAGCGTCATTTAGAAATTCTATGCACCTTGTTAAGTCTATGCAATGACCAAGCTACAATCGAAAATTTATTAGTAGATATAAAAGCATGTATATGCAATCGAGAAGCTGAATACACGGGAGAATCAAAGGTAGATGCAGATAACCTTAACTATTTGTACAAGGTACGTGATACTTTACAAAATCGGATTGCACAATTAATTATTTAATTATTAACTCATAATTATCAAAAATAGTGGTAGCAGTTTATTCAATGGACTGCTGCCACTATTTTTATATGTCTTTGTAAAACTGTGTTGCAGTTTGTCTGTACACAGATCATCTTTACATTATCACTAAATGTTAGCGTGTTTGTCAGTGTATTGCGCTAAGTTAATATAGGGGGTTTGAAATTTACAAAACGCTTGTAATGAAACGGGAAAATAAGGCAATGCTAGTTCTAGTAATGCTTGAGCGTAGACTTGAATTTCATTCTGCGCGCCTTCATGTAAACGAAGTTTGAGAAAATGCATTAATGAATGTAAATTGCAAGTGAATACAAATTGTGTGTAAGTAGCCACTGGTAATATTGCACGTGCTATTTCTCTGCATACACCTTGTTCTAATAGCGTTTCATAAGTAGCAACACATTGCGCAATTGTCTGGTTATATGTATCAAGAAGATCTTGATTTTCAAAAGAACCTGCTGAAGCCTGTTTATTTTTTGCATCTTGATAGCGCCATGCCTGAGGAACATAGAATTCTAAAGCTGATTTGACATATCTGTAGCTAATTTCATTATAAGAATTCATTCTATGTCGCATCCATTGACGAGCTACAAAAAGAGGACATTTAATATTAAAAGATAATTGATTGTGCTCGAACGGGCTAGTATGATTGTGTTGCATTAAGTATTCTATAAGTTTTACGTCACGATCTGAAATTTCGTTTACAAATTTGCCGTAAGAAACTCTAGCTGCATTTACTACATCAACGTCCGAACCTGAAACTCTTATAAGCTGAACTGAACTGATACCATCTTTTAAAGGATCGATAGAATATATATTTTTTTCATTAACAGGCGTCATCATTGATTGTTCCTTGCTACAAATTACATCAAACATATGTATCAAATGTATCTATTTTATAATTATTTGACTACTTTTGTGCGCAAATTTTTACAGAGAAATTGAGTTGTTTTCAAAGCGATGTACGGTAGTATTCCAATCAGAACGAGCAATGCTGTATATGATACCAATAATAGTTATGTGGCATGCCAGAGCGCTGTTTCCATAGCTTATAAAAGGCAGGCCAATTCCTTTGGTAGGAGCCATGCCAGTTGATACTGCAAGATTAATGAGTGCTTCTAGACTTAATAATGTGGTGCATCCTACAATGACAAGCTGCGCAAAGCGAGATTGACAATGCCATGCTATACTGATTCCACAGTAAGCCATAAGGGCATAGAGAAAAATTATAGTGCACGAACCTATAAAGCCGATTTCTTCTGCTATGATAGAAAAAATAAAATCCGTGTGTTGCATAGGAAGATAAAAAAACTTTTGTTTTGATCCTGCAATACCTGTTCCCCATAAACCTCCCGAACCAATTGCAATAAGTGATTGAATAATCTGAAATCCGGCACCTTGAGGGTCTTGCCATGGGTTGAAAAAAATGAGGATACGTTTTAAACGGTATGGTCTGAATGCTACTAGTGCAACAATAGTTGGGATGCTGGCAAGCATACTATAAAGTAAATAACGTGTTTGGTAGCCTGCTACTAGCATCATAATACTAGCAGTTGCAGCGAGAGTAACGGCAAGGCCAAAGTCGGGCTGTTTTAATAAGATTATGGTAGGTACACCAATAGCTAATATGCATGGTAAAAAGTTGAAAACAAGCGAAGGTGGATTATGTTCTTTTTTGGTGATTAAAGAAGCTATGTATATAATTAAAGCTATTTTGAGTGTTTCACTTGATTGTACTGATAGTCCTTTATAGCCGATCCAACGGCTTGAGCCGTTTAGCGTACGACCTATTCCCGATATTAGCGTTAAGCCTGTTATAATCAAAGACCCAATATATAACAATGGTGCCCAAGTATACCATATACGTAAAGGTATGAAGCATGCTGTAGTAAAACCAATTATACCAATAATAAATCCTAAAAGTTGTTTGTACAGGAAGTAGCGTGCAGTTTGATAATGTTCAAATGCATATACTGAACTTGAAGAATAGACAAATAAAAATCCCAAAGCACTTAATATACAGGTAAGTGTAAGTAGAAGGTTTAAAGGAGGCTTTTTATGAGTATAAATGGCGGCTGTTTTAGTTATTATCATGTTATGTATGCTACGAATATGAAAGGTAGCAATACAATGCTTCTTATAAAAAAGACGTGGAAACTTAGTAGAAAGCTTGTTTTTCTCTACTGATTTTTATTAATATATTATTTGGAATTATATACTAAATAAGCATATGATCGACGCAATAAAAAGAGGCGTTTTATGAAATATTTATTATATTTTCTTCTCATGATTATAAATATGTTTATAGGATATAGCGGCTTATATAGTATTCAAAGTATTAATCAGTACGTTGATGCCCTTAAGGACGTCGAATTTTTAATGTCTCCTGAGCTAGCTACCCAAATATATAAACTAGGTATTAAAAAGCTAAGGTTTAATGCACAAAACTTAAGAGTAAATGCTCAGGCAATGGAAATTGCTGACATATATAATGCTCAAACACCGGCACAATTGCGGGATGCTGCGCAACGTTTTGATAGACTTGCTAATGCACTTGAGCGTATGAAATTACCAACTAAACCGTTTAAATATTCATTCTCGTACCTACCTGAATACGTTGATATAAAGATGCAAGAATTGCAATTATTGGTCAGGCAACTTGATGAAATTAGCACTCAAAAGCATGATAATAAAAAATTACTTGAGATTCTAGCGTCACTTAAAGTGTACATCTTGGATATGATACATAGTATTGAATCAGTATCCGAATCCGATAAAAAACCACTTCCTTCCTGTGTAAAGCAGTATATAAAAGATGATAATATTGAATCTAAAGATAATCTGCCTACAATTTCTGCAACTGAGACTACTACGGATATACGATTAACCTTAGAAAATATAATTCAAGATATTATTAATGCATCTTCTGTTGAAAATAAAGATTAATTAATTTTATCACTTTGTTTGACTGATTATATAATCAGATACAAGTTCACAAAATTGTTGACCGCGTTCAGTATAATTTTTAAAAAGATCATAACTTGAACCGCCTGGTGAAAGCAGTATAGCAGTGCCTGCTGTTGCGTAAGAACACGCGGTACTAAAAGCTGTACGCAAGTCATAACACACATCAAAGTTTAAATTTGCTTGTTGTGCATATGATGCTAGTGTATCTGCTTCACGGCCAAAACATATGACACGTAATATTTTTGACTGAAATGCTCTAAAAAAGGGTGCGCGATTAGCTCCTTTGCTCAAGCCTCCAATAAGTACTATTATTTTTTGAGGTTGCAAAGAATCTATAGCCATAAGAGTCGATTCCATAATAGTAGACTTTGAATCGTTATAAAAAGATATGCCTTTGTATTCGCCTACTAATTGACACCGATTGTTAGGAAGAGTATAGCTATGATTTTGATTTAATTGAGGAATTTTTTGTAATAAAATTACATATGAAGCAATTACGATAAGCCAGTTCAAGGCAAACGACACTTGAGGCAAGTCTTTTACTGGTATGATGGGACATATAACACCATCTTGAATACAGACTAGATGATCTTGATAATAGGTATATAGTTTTTGTGTTTTGTTAATAGGCAGTGTATTTGGTCTTGCGTTTAAACTAAAAAAGTGTGTACGAGGGTCTTGCTGAATGGGGTAGGGCACGTCTTGCCATAACTCGAGAGGAATAAGTTTTTGTGTTGAAGGAGATTGTAGTATTTTGAATTTTGCGATTTTATAGCTTACAAAAGTATCATGACGATCTAAATGATTTTCAAAAATATTGGTAATAACAGACAGTTTTGGAGCAATATATTTAGTGTACTCAAGTTGAAAAGAGGATAGCTCTAAAATAGTCTGCTCAGAACGTTGCAGATTTAAAAGGTCAAGCATACCTCTTCCAATATTTCCAGCCGTTTGTGACTGGATATTGTGATGGTTGAATAAAGTGTCAAGTAGGGTTACGACTGAGGTCTTTCCAATTGAACCAGTAACTGCAATATAAGGATGTTTGTAGTAATGCTCGAAAATGTCGAGTTCAGTGATTATCTTGTCTTTATAAATATGTCCATAGGCCCGTATGTCAATACCGGGGCTGGCAAGAATATAATCATTAGATTCCCAAAAAAGTGATACTTGTTCTTGGGATATATAAGTTGCCTGATATTTTTCTAAAAGTTTTATACTTTTTTCATCAGGAGCCTGGTGATCCATGACTTGAATATATGCTTGTTGTTGGTAAAAAAAATTCAGTGCGCTTATGCCTACTGTTCCTAAGCCCCAAATGCCTACTTTTTTATCTCTAAATTGCGAAGTAATCATAGTACGTATCCTTACAAACTATCTATAACAACAGCATAACCCATCTGGTGAGATTGGACAAAAATTGTTAAACTAAGATATGACCATATTATATTTTGATTTAGGAGATTCATTCGTGGCTGAAGAACGTTCTCATAATAATCCTTCGCCTTATAAAAATACTCTTAATCTTCCTCGTACTGATTTTCCAATACGTGCGCAAGCAAGCGTTGATGATCCAGCTATGATTGAACGATGGAAGACTGAGCAATTATATACTGCAAGTGCTCAATTACATACAGATAAACCTTCATTTGTTTTACATGATGGTCCGCCATATGCCAATGGGCACATACATATCGGGCACGCATATAATAAAATTTTAAAAGATATTGTTGGTAAATCTCAACGTATGTTGGGCAAACATGTACGAATTATTCCTGGTTGGGATTGTCACGGTCTTCCTATTGAATTTAAAGTAACTCAAGAACATAAAAACCTTTCTCCTATTGATTTAAAACGTGCATGTCGACTTTATGCACAAGGTTGGGTTGCCACGCAAAAAGAAGAATTTGAGCGTTTGGGTATACTAATGAATTGGTCCCATCCTTATTTAACTATGGACTACAATTATCAAGCTTCAATTATGCGAGCGTTTGGTATTTTTGTCTCAGGTGGTTATATTGAGCGCAAAAATAAAACGGTGCCATGGTGTCCCCATTGCCAAACTGTTTTGGCATCTGCTGAAATTGAATATCAAGATCGCAAGGACCCTTCAATTTATGTGACTTTTAAATTGACAGATGATACGGCGCGTGCATTAGGTATTCCAAATGATAAACCACTTCATGTAGTGATATGGACCACTACACCGTGGACTTTACCATTAAATAGAGCTGTCTTATATTCTCCGCGTGCTACCTATGTTGTACTTGATACTCCTCAGGGGTATTGTATAGTTTCGCAGTCTAGCGCAGAACAGATTGCTGCATTAACTAATGTATCGGCAAGTCCGGTTGCAACTATTAATCCGGGACAGTTGAGTGAGTTTGCTATTCGTGCTCATCATCCCCTTATTCCTGATATGATGGTTCCATTGATTCCTGAGGAAAATGTTTCGTTGCAGGATGGAACGGCATTTGTGCACTGTGCACCTGGTTGTGGGCCTGAAGATTATGACGTAGGTGTTAAGCATAAGCTTGATATATATTCTCCTATCGCATCTGATGGTACTTATACTTCAGCTATTGTTCCTGAACAATTGACGGGTATGAAAGTATCAGATGGACAAATTTGGGTTATTAAAGAACTTGCACAAAAAGGTGCTTTGCTGATAAAGACAACAATAAAGCATTCATATCCTCATTGTTGGCGTTGTCATAATCCATTAATTTTCAGAGCAACTAAGCAGTGGTTTTGTGACCTTTCTCGTAATAATCTTAAAGAACGTACGATAAATGCAATAGAAGCGATTACAACAATTCCTCACGCTTCCAAGAATAGATTGTTAGCAACCGTTGAAGGCCGCCTTGAGTGGTGTTTGTCTCGCCAGAGAGTATGGGGAGTGCCAATCCCAGCTCTTGTGTGTAAAGCATGTGACGATGTTTTTATTACTCATGAATTTATAGAATATATAGCTGGACAAGTTCAAACGCAAGGTACTGAGTTTTGGGATCAAGTAACACTTGAGGACTTAAAAGACATTCCTGGTAAATGTTCCTGTGGGGCGTCAGAATGGGTCAAGGAAAAAGATATTCTTGATGTTTGGTTTGATTCAGGAGTCAGTCATTATGCAGTACTGCTTCATGAGCGTCCATCACAATTTCCTGCAAACTTATATCTAGAGGGAAAAGACCAGCACCGCGGTTGGTTTCAGAGCTCATTATTGACAAGTATGGTTATTAATGATCGTCCCCCTATGAATACGATTATGACTCATGGATTTACGGTTGATGAAAATGGCCGTAAAATGTCAAAGTCACTAGGTAATGTGGTTTCTCCAGCTCAGATAATAGAAAAACTTGGGACCGATGGATTGCGGTTATGGGTTTCAAGTATTGATTATGCTGATGATGCGGTAGTTTCTGAGGCATTACTTAAAAACGTTCAAGAGGTATTTCGTAAAATACGCAATACTGCCCGCTTTTTATTGTCCAATTTGTATGATTACTCGCATTCGACTGATGCAGTACCGTTACAATCATTATATTTTATTGATTGGTCGGCTCTTGTTACTCTTTTTGAATTACAAAAAAACGTTATCAACCACTATAAAGAATTTAATTTTACGGCTATTTTCCATGCATTAGGTTCTTACTGTTCTTCTGACTTAAGTTCTTTTTATCTGGATATTGTCAAAGATCGTTTGTATGTAGAAAAATTTGACAGTCATGCTCGTCGATCAGCACAAACGACATGCTGGTATATTTTAGATACGCTTACCAGACTCATTGCGCCAATCCTATCATTTACTGCTGAGCAAATTTCAGATTATTATCAAATTTCTAAACCTTCCTCGATTCATTTACAAGAATTTGCAGATTTAAGTTTTATTCAACAAGCACTTGATAATAAAGGTGCTGCGCATGTAAACAAAGTTTTTTCTGCAACTTGGTACTTCAAGTCGCTTGAGTTTATGCGACAAGTGCGATCAGCACTCCTTAAAGTAATCGAAGGTATGCGGCAAACAGGAGAAATAAAGCATTCTCTGGAAGCCAGTATACGCATTTATTATTCGCCTGACGCTCCCGATTGGCAATTATGGGATGATATAGCTCAGGCGGTAGCATTACGAGGACAAACCTTGGAAAGCTTTATGAAAGAAGTTCTTATAGTGTCTCATGTTGTAATTGATACACGCCAATTACCAGATCTTACAAGTACTGAAATGAATGGTTTATTTGCATATGTACATCGTGCGCAAGGAACTAAATGTCCACGCTGTTGGCAATGGCATACAACTTCCCGTCATGATGGATTAGATCTTCGCTGTGCTCGTATAGTAGAATCACTAGTGTAACTTATGTAACACTTATTGCTTTACTGGGTTTAAATCAAAAGAGCGGTGTAATAACCGCTCTTTTTTGTATCTATATAAACTAGGTTAGTTGTTGATTAAAATGATTCCATTTGATTAATCAATTCACGGGTCGCGCTAAGTAGTGTTTCTAAGTTTGGATTTCCTGCAGATGCAGCTTGTGCGCGTAACTCATCAGCTGCTTTTTGATTATCAGTTGGCAATGCGTCAAGCGGTTGTCCCCAGAACACAAAGCGTTTATCTGTTGAAATAGTAGACAACGATCTTTCTGTATCAGTCAGATTGGCAAGTAAATCTTTGAAAATGTCTCTATCGGCACTATAGATAGATTTTACTTCTGACTTAAATTTTTTCTGTGCAGCGTCAGACAGATTTTTAAGATGATTTCTTAACTTCTTAACTTGCTGGGTAGCTTTGCGTATATTGCTTCTTACCGAACTAATAGTGTTTCCAAGAGAGGTATCTATCTGCTGATTGCCCTTCATGTATTTATTAAGGTAAGACAGCTTGCTGTCTTCAATTGCCAGATGTGCAGCATCTATAGCTTCATTAAAGCTCTTTATTGCAGTTTCAGCGATAGTATCCTTGACCTCTTCTTTTTTTTCTTCTTTCTTTTCTTCGCTTTTTTTATCAGAGCTACTGCCGCTCGCTGCGCTTTTTAGGCCTTCTTCTGGTTTTTGACGTGGTTCTGGTTCATATGCAGGCAAAGTTGAAGGTGTAGGGTTGTTAAAGCGGGAATCATTGTATGCAGATTGACCTGCGTTTGCTGTCCCTGTAAAGTTTGACCAGAAATCGTCATGCGGCTTCCCAACGCTTATTATTGGTTCATTAGGGCGTGTAGTTCGCATAGATTCTCGCGCTTTTTGCTCATATGCTTCTTCTTGCTTGCGCAAGTTTTGTGCGGTAGGGTCAAAAAGTTGTAGTGCTTTATCAAGCTCGCTTGTCAGATTTGTGGTAGTAATAGCATCAATAAGGGCATTGGTTACTATTTTAATAGAGCGCCTTGAATCTGATGAAAGTTTGGTTTCACCAACCTTTGGCACTTGTATACCTGGCTCATTACTTATCAATTTGCTGTTGAGTTGTTTAAGATTATTATATAAGTTTTCTTGTCCGATAATTTGCTGTAAATGGCGGTATTCTTTTGTGCGAGGGTCGCGATCAATTATTTTATTTAATCTGACCATTAATTCAGAAATAGCAGTACTCAGCTGCTGCCAATCTTTTACTTTAGACCAATTAGGAAAAGCTTTTTTTGAGGCCCATCGGTCCATGCGCTCAGAAATATCGGGTATAATTTGAGCTTTAAGTAAAAAACTTTCTATGTGGCTTAGGATGCTTTTAATGATCTTAGCGCCTTGCTCAAGACTTATTTCTTGATCAGGAGTTACTACTGGTTTTGGTGAGGGTGTGACAGGTGCCGCAGGTCGAGGAGCAGGTTGTGGCGCAGGAGCTACAGGTTCTGGAGTAGCTGGAGTATTTGCAGGTGCTCCTAAAATAGATCCAAAACGGCCCAATTCTTTTTCTAAATCTTGCCAAAATTTGTCTTGAGCATCTTGGGGCATTTTTGAAATATCATTCATGATCTCATCCCATAATTGGGCTTGTTGGTCAGGACTCATATCATTGACAAGCTTCATGATTTCCATTTCTTCAGGAGATAAGCCTGGTATCGCGCCAGGCATGCCAGCATTTGGATTGCCTAAGGCGGGCCCGAATGATGGTGCTCCTATTTGATTTGGTAAACCTGGAGCGGCATACGTTGTAATGCCTACACTGCAAGCAAGTATAATAGGGGAAAAATAGCGAATAATTGAACGATGATCAGACATAGTAATCCCTTAATAATAAAGAGCAAATGCCCATAGTCTTAGTAATATATGAAATTGGGTAGTGCTTACTGTATGATATAGAGTGTTTTGAGTTACCCATATATCCTATTATAGCGTAAGATACCATATTATGCGTAAACAGTACACTAGTAGGGATAATTTACTGTGTCAACTATTCAGCTGTGTAAAAGGCTTTTCTCTTGCTCATACTGCTTTTACATTACTTGGTTGTCTAGTTAGTGCACATATAGGTTCCATGTGGATGTTCTACTTAACAAACTCTGCTACAAAAGTTCATACTGCGCTTAGTTTAATCGAATACGCATATAACAAAAATGAATATCCAGTATTACAAGCTCAAAACGTTATAGTTAGTAGTAAGCCCTTAAATCACCCGCATGTTATTGATCCTGATGCTATCCTTGCGCCTGTGCCATGGAGACTGCTCAAGATTTCATATGCCAACCAGCATATTATTGTACCAACTGTGCATGAGGAAGCATGAAGTACCGTGATCCTCGTAAATACGCATCAGGGTTTGGTTTACTTGAAGTTATTATTATGCTTGCAATTAGCACTTTTTGTATACACACACTCTTTACATATGTACTTCGTTTTAATCATTATACTTGTGAGCACAAGCAAAAACTATATCACGCAATTCATGTTTCTAGCGTTATTGAGTTAATAGCTCGTGATATTGCGGCATCCTTGGCCAGTACTTACGCCGATGGAATTTATACTTTGATATGTAAAGATAAGATTATTAAGTTGCAGTATAAAAATAAAAAAATATTGCGAGCCGAAGGTGATTTTAGTGTTATGAAAAAATGGCATTCAATTGCACATGATGTAACTGATTTTTCTATAACTGCCTTGTCTGGTTCTATCTCATATGCAACTGTGTTACTCAAAACTTCATTAAAGTCATATGTACGTATAGTGAGAGTCTCGTATGCTGATGTTGTACACTAGCCCTACACAAAAAAGTAATGTACGTGGATTTTTTATTATCCCAATACTTACAATGCTTTTATGTCTTATGTGTATAATTCGGTGCAGTGTTTTCTGGATATCTTATGCTCAAGAATATCAGATTGATAAGCAAAAATATTTTCAGTATCATGCTATTGCACACGTAATAATGAACGAAGCCATACATTCGGTCAGTGTGCATCACAAACGTATTCAAGATAATCAGCGGCATGTTTTTTTATTGACTTACCCTGAGATTGTATATTCAGGTAGTGTCCAAGGCTATTGGGGTAGAGCCGAAATAGTCAGTGATTCTTATGATATTATAACTGTAAAAGTATCTATCGGCGTTATTTCAAATGATGACATACTATATCAGATGGCTACTGAGCTTAAAAAAACTATTATTGATAAGGGTGGTAGTAGCTATGTACCCACATATACTTTGGTATCTTAATCAGAGCAATATACTTTCATGGTTTTTCTATGCAGCTACTCTTTATAGTACTAATTTTAATGAATTAGTAAGTATATTGATTCCAGTCCCTATTTTTATAACGCTTTTACATACTCCTGAGCGTATAAGTTTTATATCGGGTTATGTATGGTCGCTGGGTATATGGATAATACATTGGCAAGCACTGCTACCTATTTGTTATTCTGCTGTTAACTGTCAAATTGCATTGATATGTTGGTTGCTACTTATAGCTTACGCCGCTTTATATGGTGCCTTTTACTATATAGCTATGCAATTTATAATAATAACAATTAGTGCTGAGTATCTTAAGATTTTAGTATGTGCGTTATTATGGATACTATATTGGAATATCATAAGCCACTGTATACTAATGCCATTTTGTTGTAATTTTTACAATCTTGCCAATCCTTTGATCTATTTTGGATCATTGTTTATATACTTACGCTTATGGGTCTATGTGCTGTATGGCATATGTATTTCAGTTATTACTTTAATTGTCTTTTATTATGGCGATAAAATCCTGTATATAGTTTCAGGGCTCGTGATTTTGATATGTGTAATAGGTTATAAACAAACACCGCATATAGTAGTGAATACCATGTATAACCTTGGCGGTACCTTAGGAGTGATGAGACCTTATGATCCTTATCAAGAAATGTGTCCTGAGAGTATCGCTAATGCTGTTAAAATATTGATTGATACGTATGGCTGCAATCATATTGTTGCGCCCGAGTCGTGTTGTACATCAATTGGGCAAAGTCAAGATATGATTAATATCATCACGCAGCTATCTGAGCATTCTATAACGTACACTATACCTATGCAAAGATTAGATAATACATATAAGTACAATACGGCTTGGCATTATACTAACACTCAATCATTGTGGATAGATAAGAATAAGTTAGTTCCGTTTTTGAATACATTCCTTATGGATGGAGTAGAAAAATTTTTAATAATATTTTTTTTGCTAATCCTTCATTTTTTACGCCGAGCAGTTTTAAATCCTTACCAGTTAGGTATAAGAATGAGGAGGACGTGTATGTATACATGTGCTCTGATTTTTTCTTTGAACGGCCAGAAAATTTACAGTCAAAAATATTGTTTGTATTAGTTAATGATACCTGGTTTGCCAATTCTTATTTTATGCGTGTTTTATATCAGTATGCATGTTATGTGAGTGCTTCTTTTAATAAGATTATTTATTACGTAAGTTATTCACATGCTTGCTGTATGGATACAGGAACTATCAAATATATACCCGTAGTAGAATATTAGTGTGACCTCTATTTTCAATAAATGTATTTTACCATATACTTGAGTATATGCATGTAATACATTTTCCTCTCAGGAGTTGATATGAAAGTATACTTATTAAAGGATGTTCCAAAAATTGGTATGGCGGGTGAAATTGTCAAGGTAGCTGACGGGTACGCTGCAAATTACCTTTTTCCTCATAAACTTGCTTTACAAGTGAATTCTGAAAATGAGCGTTCTTTTAAGAATAAAGAGCGTGTAGTTGAACAACGCAAAGAAAAAATTGAAACACAAACATCTATGCTTGCAGAGCGTATAAAAGGTTTAAGTCTTGTAATTAAACGTAAGATGCATAATGATGGAAAATTGTATGGATCTATCAATGTAGGTGAAATTGCTGATTTACTTGCACAAAAAGGTATTTCTGTTTCTAAAAATCAAATTGAACTTGCAAAATCTATCAAAGAGCAAGGAACGTACGAGGTAGGTATTAAACTATCTTCTCGTTTGCAACCTAAAATTACTCTCAAAGTAATGCCTGAACCTATACAACAGTAACTTTTACTTATCGATTAATGGTATATGGCCAAAGAGCACTCTATTATTCCTACTAAAAAATCAGACACATCTGCTATGTTAGCCAAGCTGCCTCCTGTTAATATAGAGGCCGAAAAATCAGTTTTGGGAGCGCTTTTATTGCATGATGAGCATATTAATACTGTATTGGAAATCTTAAAGGTAGAAGATTGGTATAGTACAGCTCATAGAGCAATTTATAAAGCTATGCTTGAATTACATAGCAATCGTAAGCGTATTGATTTGGTAGCACTGCAAGATGAACTGATTAAGTCAGGGACCCTTGAAGTAGCAGGAGGATTAGCATATCTTCTTGATTTGCAAGAAAAAATCGATGCGGTAGGTATGATAGAGCAGCATGCGCACATAATAAAAGAAAAATCGACTCTTCGAGAATTAATTAATTCCGCAGCCTCTATTATAGGCCGTTGCTATGATCAGGATAACAAAGGAATAGATGTTGTTCTTGATGAAGCTGAAAAAACTATTTTCGGAATTACTAATAAACGTACCAATCAAAGTTTTACCCAACTTAATATATGGCTCAAAAAAACATTTCAACATTTGTCTGATATTAAAAGTCATAGCAGAGGTGTTACGGGTGTTGCAAGTGGGTACCATCAGCTTGATCAAATGAGCTCAGGTTTTCAATCAAGTGATTTTATTGTGCTTGCCGCTCGTCCGTCAATGGGTAAAACAGCACTTGCACTAGGTATTGCCAATTATGCTGCTGCAAGCGGGCATACGGTAGGATTTTTTTCTCTTGAAATGTCAGCTGAGCAATTAACGCTTCGTTTATTATCTGCAGAATCAGGTATTGCTCATCATAATATACGTAATGCTTCTATTAGCTCTCAAGAATGGGTGTCTTTAACTACCGCTGCTGCACGCATGGCAGAAACTAAATTATTTATTGATGATACTGCTATGTTGACTATAATGGAATTGCGTGCAAAAGCACGCAAATTGAAAGCTGAGCATAATTTACAGTTACTCGTCATTGATTATTTACAACTTATTCATACCAATAAGCGTCATGAAAATCGACATCAAGAAGTATCGGAAATATCTCGATCACTCAAGGCGTTGGCAAAAGAGCTTAAAATTCCTATCATAGCTTTATCTCAATTATCTCGAGCAGTAGATAGTCGTATGGACAAACGTCCTATGTTATCTGATTTAAGAGAGTCAGGTGCAATTGAACAAGATGCTGATCTGATTATGTTTTTGTATAGAGACGTAGTATATAATCCTGATACACAAGATCCAGCTCAGGCAGAACTTATTATAGGAAAGCAACGTAATGGCCCTACCGGTACGGTGCTACTTCACTTTGCAAAAGAACGCACTACTTTTGAAAATTCTGGTTACTCTTCTTATTAACTTCTATCGTTTATATCTCAATATTGATACTCTATAGAATGAAAAGCACATTATCGCATCCCAAAAGGTTAATATGGTAATACTTGGAGTAGATCCTGGATGTAGAATAAGCGGATATAGTGTTATTTATAAAAGCTCTACAGGCGTTCAGTTGCGTCAATGTGGTTATTTATCAATGCCTGCAACTCGTACTTTGCCTGAACGAGTTGCTCAATTTCATGATTTTTTTAAACTCAAAATTACTGAACACAACGTTACTCATATTGCGTTAGAAACACCTTTTCTTGGCAAAAATAGTCAAAGTTTTTTAAAGCTCGGATATTTAAGAGGTATTCTTTATCTTTTAAGTGTACAGCATACTTTGGAGCTTATTGAATTCACTCCTTCTCAGGTCAAGCAAGCCCTTACTGGATATGGAGCTGCCTCGAAAGAGCAGGTATCTTACATGGTACTAAAATTGTTTCCTACTATGACTACACCCGCTAAATTTGATATAAGTGATGCGGTAGCAGTAGGCCTATGTGGTGCGTGGCAAACTGATTCAAGATTGACATATATAAGGTAATAGTTGATTAATAAATGAGAGATGCATTAGTATAGCCTTTGTGCTTAACGCATTTATAAGGGGAGATTACTATGCATGTTAATAACTATGATACTTCTTTATTAGATTATCATCATATAAAACTTACCACACATTGTGATCTTTACAAGTATCTTAGTAACGCACTTGTTACTCCAGGGATTCATGATTTAAGACACTCTTCTATTAAAATTACAAATCTTATTCCTTTAGTCACTCAATTAAAAGGTTTTTTTGAACAAGTAGGATATGTGGGTACTTGTCCTCCTTACAATTTTGTCGACCTTACAGATTTATTTTATCAATCTGGAAAGCAAAGCATATATAATTATGTAAAGCATGCATGGTGGGATTTACTGATTATTAATACTGACTCTTGCCATGAAATATATGCAGAGCTTATAGAGCGCTATCAATTAGATTTATTGAGCAACAGCACTTCTATTATTTTAATTTCAAAGTAAATAAAACCACCGCACTAGTTTGCACTAGTGCGGTGGAAAAAAGGAGAGTAGTAATGAAGCCTAGGTTAAGGTACAAAAGCTCTAATTCTTATTAAAATTAAGGCTTAAGTTCAATTAAAATCTTAACATTTATTTCTTTAATGTCAAGAATATTATTTTTCAAAAAACTTTAAAGTTCAGGTAAGCTTTGGTAAATATTAATAAATATATGTTTATTTTTTACGTTTGTCAAGGGAGCGATTTTTTAAAAAAGGCTTTTTACAATTAAATTTTTCTTCAGTGATTAAGTTCTATTAAGGTAAAGTCACTATCTTTTAAAGAGCTATGGAGAGGGCTTTTAGTTAAAGGACAGGTGAAAATTTGTTGATATGTTTTATCTTTTATAATATTGACAAGTTGAGTAATTCGCATAAGATCAAAATCAGTCAAAAAATCATCAAGTAGGAAAATAGATTTCTTGCCTATCTGTTCTAATAGAATTATTTGTGCTACTTTCAGTAATACGCAAATAAGTTTTTGTTGTCCACGCGATGCGTATATGCGTGACGAGTGATTTGATAATTCTATTGAGAAGTCATCTAGATGTGCGCCAAATAAGGTTCTTCCAACTCTTTGCTCTACATGCAAATATGTCTGATAATGGGACCAGAATGTTGAAAAGTTATCATAAAGAGGCTTGCGAGGTTCATATTGATATTTAATAGTAAGTGCTATATTAAATTGATCTAATAATTCATTAGTAATAGCTTGTAACTTATGTAATGCGTTGTTACGAGATTTGGATACTAAGTCTGATATATTCCATAATTGTTCTGCCCATAACTCATGCGTATCAAACGAAGTTTGAGCAGAAGCGCATGCTGCAGAGCGTTGTAATGCAATATGTTTAAGTTTCTTAATGTAAGAGAGGTGATTAGAGTCGCAGAGCATAATTACTTGATCGATAAATGATCGTCGGTATTCAGGTCCTGCTTGAATTATAAATATATCCTCTTCTGTTAACGTTATAGTTCGATAGTATTGAGTTAATTGTTCATATGAGGTAATAGGTGTGCCATCTATTTTTACTATTTTCTTTTTGTTTGCAAATCCTATGTTAATAGTATGAGATATATTGTCTGTGTTTGAAATAACATCTAGTTTGATAGAGAAATGATCACAATTATTTTTGATAAGTTCTTGCGGAATATGTGTTCTGAAAGAGCGTAAATAACAAGCATAATGTAACGCTTCTAGTATTGAAGATTTACCTGAGCCATTACTCCCTTCTATAACTATTGTCGAGTTATTAAAGTTAGTTTTATATGTATCAAAGCATCTAAAATTTTTTAGCTCTACAGAGCATACTTTCACAGATTAACTTTCTTTAACTATTTAAAGATGGCGAAACTGGCATAACCAGATAAGTAAAATGTATTGAATTACTGTTCGACTCAAATATTACTGGGCGAGAAGGTGACTTGAGATGTAAAGTAATTTTGCTATCTTGAACAGCTTGTAAACCATTTAGAAGATATGGAGCATAAAATCTTATATCTAATGTTTCTCCTTCAAATTTCTCAATATCAACTTTCTCATGGAGTGTGCCTACTTCCTTATTATACATTTGAATGTCAAGGGAGGCTGGGGAAAATCCAAACTGTGTTGCAATGAATTGCCCTGAGAGCATGCAAATAGAGCGGCGCAATGCTTTAATTAAATGTTGACGGTCAATGGCTGCGCCATTGAATCCTTCTTTATTCAAGATACTATTATACTGAGGAAAAGTGTCAGTAAGAATCTTGGTAAAAAAGTTGAAGGTATCGCCTGAAAACACTAATTGTTGACCCGAGGTTCCTAAGAAAATAGTTTTTTCACTGGAATTTTCAAGTATTTTTTTTACTTCAAATATAGCGCGGCGCGGAAGAAGCCACTGGCAATCGTGTGCTAGGTGATAGTTATTAGTTTTGACTTGAGCAAGACAGTGTCCATCAGTGGTAGTCATACTCATAGCATGAGCAGATATTTCAAGCAATAGACCATTAAGAGCTTGATTTGCATTGTGTTGAGGTATTAAAAAAGCTACTTTTTCTAACATATCAAGAAGAAATGTTGCGTCAAAATGCATAAGATTTTCAATTCGTTCAGGGAACGGAGGAAATTCTTGTGCATCTTTTATGTGAAGAAATAAGCTTACATTGCCTGAGCGTAACGTAAGTTGATTATGTTCTAAAGAGCAGCTGATAAGGCCGTCAAGCTCTTTGACCAATTCAAAAATTCTTTTGCCAGCTACTAAAAATGTAACAGAACCAGGTACTGTATTATTTTCAATAGGACAACTTGCTTGAAGACTAATTTCAAGATCAGTACTTTTGAGAATAAGCTCCTTGTGCTCAAGATGAAAAAGGATAGTACCTGTAGTTTCCAGTGCAGTTCTTTTAGTGCAAATAGGTTGCATTGAAGTTAAAATTGAAAGAAGTGGTTTTTGTTCAACTTCAAACAAGTGTTTCATGAAGTACGGTCCTTGGATATCAGCTCAATAGAGAAAATCATATACTCTAATTATAGCACATTGACTAATAAATTGTATCACAATATTCAGAACTAATACGCTTTTCCTACAATTACATCACTAATACTTGGGCGGTCGCATGCAAAGCATTGAGTATGAGTTTTTTCTGACAAAACACAACGTGTAGTTGCTTTGTATTCTTTCAGTTTCATTTCACATTCAGGTCTTTGACACCAGCCAGTTTGATAAATGCCATTGTGTTCAGCAAGAATAGGTCCGAATACATTAAGTTTTTCTGCTTGATGCCATAATGCTTGTCGCTTTTCTTGTGCAATAGTTAACATTTGCTCTTGTATATACTGTAATTTTTCACCTACAAATGTTTCAATAGCGTTAGCTGAAGTTGTATGTTTTTCGCTTTCAATACGTGTTGCAAAAGTAACACTATTGTTCTGCATGTCTCGAGGACCAATTTCAAGTCGAATAGGCACCCCTTTTAATTCCCACTCATAGAATTTTGCGCCAGGACTTTTATGTTCAGCGTCATCTATGTGTGTTCGTATTGACTTACTTGTAAGTCGTTGTTCAATGGTAGAAATGTATTCTTTTAATTTAGCAGTATCAGTATCTTTTCGTGTGATAGGTATAATAACTACCTGGATTGGAGCAATTGCTGGAGGTAAAACAAGTCCTTTTTGGTCTCCGTGTACCATAATTACTGCGCCAACTAACCGGCTAGTTGCTCCCCAGCTTGTCAGATGCGGATATGCTTGAGCGCCTGTATGGTCTTGGAATTGCATATTAAATGCATGTGCAAAGCTTTGAGACAGTAAATGAGATGTACCCATTTGTAAAGCCTTGCCATCTTGCATCACGCCTTCAAAGGTTAGGGTTTTGATAGCTCCTGGAAACTTTTCTTGTTCTGATTTGGTACCCGTAATTACTGGAATTGCAAGAATTGTATGTGCCATTGCAACGTATTCCTGCATCATGAGCTCTGCTTCTTCTTGTGCCTGTTCATATGTCTCATGTGCGGTATGCCCTTCTTGCCAGAAAAACTCAGTGGTACGTAAAAAAGGGCGAGGGCGCAATTCCCACCTTACTACATTGGCCCATTGATTAATTTTTAACGGTAAGTCACGATACGATTTAATCCACCGCGCGAACATATGATGTATAATAGTTTCAGAGGTAGGGCGTACTATTAAAGGTTCTTCGAGTTTTTTTCCTCCAGCATAAGTTACTACTGCTAATTCTGGGGAAAAGCCTTCGACATGTGCAGCTTCTTTGTTGAGGAATGATTCTGGTATGAACAAAGGAAAGGATGCATTTTTATGACCAGTTATTTTTATGCGTTCATCAAGGTATGATTTGATATGTTCCCAAATACTCCATCCATATGGGCAAATGACATATGAGCCTCGAACGGGCGACTCATCGACTAATTCAGCCTTGTAGATAACTTGATTATACCATTCGGGAAATTGAGTTTTGATGTCTGGCAGTGTATTCATATATGATTGATGTACAGTAAGTTATAAAAATAGTTTTTGTGTCAGTATACTTAATATTGTCATCAATAGCTACTTTGAAATTATGTTGTTGTCTGAGCAAAATAGTGATAATCAATATGCCAATTGTTGCACTCTTGTATTGTGATTGTGTACTCTAAAGTTAGATTAGTAATAATAATCATTTAGATCACACAAAAAAGGAGAAGTGATCCATGGCAATAAAAAAAAGAGCAACACGCAGTACATCAGCTCGTAAAACTACTGCAAAGCGTGCGACTGGCGCGAGAAAGAAAACCGTAAGCGCGGTAGCTTCTCGTCGTAAGACAACTGCGCGTCGCAAAACTGCTTCGGCTCGTGGTGCAACTGCTGCCCGTCGTACAACTGCACGTAAATCTGCAAGTTCACGTACTGGCGCTACAGCAACACGTAAAGCTGCTCCAAAAAAACGTACAACTGCGCGTAAATCTGCAAGTTCAAAAACAACAGCAGCACGTTCTGCAGTTAAAAGGGCGGGAACAAAAAGAACATCAACTAAAAGAACAATAGGAGCAAGTCGTACTAAACCTGCTGCTCGTCGTTCTTCAACCTCAAGAGCAGGAAGAAGTACAACTTCACGCTCAAAGTCTCCTTCATCAAGCAATAACAACAGTATATTAAATCCATTCTCATTTGGAGATTCCCAAGAGTAATATACAAGAAATGTACTATTGAGAGATTCTTAATTTCTGAAGGCAGGATAAGGATCTCTCAATTTTTTTTAACTTCATCCCAATAAAATATATAAATGGCGCATCCACTGATAAATGCAGAAGCCCAAAACGTAGCGGTAGGTATGCTACCTTGAAATATCCATTGTAATAACGCGGTAAACATAGGGCACGTAAATCCGGCCATTGCCAAAAGAGTAGCAGAGTATTTTTTAAGAAGGTGGCCATAAAGGTTATAGCATATAATATTGGAAACCATAACAAGAACTAAGATATACCCAATTAGTGCTGGCCAATTAGTGCTACTAAAAATTTTCCATGTCGGATTGAAAAGACTAATGATGTTCCCTGTTACACAGGATAATAGACCTCCGATTATCATACTAAATCCATTAATAGTAGTTAAGTGAACATGATGGTCTTTAACAATTTTCTTAATAAGTAACCATCCTATGCATGAGCATAGTACTGCCCCTACTAAAGCAATATGTGCAGTGCTATTATATAAAAACCATTGATTACTGGTCCCGGTATTGATTGTAGGAAGCATTGCTGCAAATCCAATAATAAGAGCTATTATTTGTATCAAGCTTAATCGATGATTGTAAAAAACACGCTCAAGTAAGGCTGTTATAAAAGGTGATAGATTAAAAATTAATGCTGTTTGAGCTGCGCTGATATACTCAAGGGACCAAAATTCTAGTACATATGCTCCATATATATGAAATAAGCCTACCAATGCCAATAACAAGTATGCCTTTTTTAGGTCTTGGATTAGTTGTTTGCCATGGGTTAGATAAGAGTATGCAAGTAACATACTGCCTGCCAAAAGCATGCGTATTGAAATGATAAGAAGTGGAGAGCCATACGTAAGAACATTTTTTGCAAGAATAAATGTGCTTGCAAATAAAAGATATAAAAGATTGATTAATAACATGGAATTTGCTTTGGATAGTTGAAATGGTAAATAAGTAAATAGGACTTTGAATTTCAAAGTCCTATTATAATAACTATAAAGCAAAATAAGTTGATTGACTAACGACTGTAATGAACTTGTGGGAGATGCAATTTAGTATAAAGCCATTCTGGCATATAATGTCTTATCAGGTTTATAATTCGCCATTTATTGCTGCTGTAAACTAATGTAGAGCCATTTTCAATGGCCTGACAAATGTCATAAGCAATAACTTCTATAGGAGTATGCCAAAAGCTGGCGTTAGCAGAAATATCTTTGCAGATCGGACCTGGCCGTATTTCAGTTATAATAACACTGTTTTTATTTTCTTGGCATAGCTTTTGTAGGCTAGATATATAATTGGATAAAAAGGCCATGCTAGCACTATAGCTTGGGCATTGAGTATTGCTTTGATTAACATCTAATGACGTAAGCACTATAATTTGACCATATCCTTGTGTGAGAAAGTGTAACATTCCTTTTTGTATAAGAGCGGTACACCCAAGAACGTTATGGTCGAGAGTTTCCTTTTCGATTTTCCATTTACCGTCTTTTTTAAGATTATTGTCTCTGGCTTCTTCGGGACATATTCCAGTACATACTATAATTACATCGATGCCATTTAACTGTTGAACAAGACTATCAATTGTGTTACGAGCTTTTGCTATTTTTGTAATATCAATAGATGTGGCCCGTATTTGTGTAGGAAATTGCTCGCATAAATCATTAAGTTCATCTGGTTTATTTACCGCAAGATATATTTGGTAACCTTGAGAGGCTAGATTTGAGGCAATTTGAGAGCCAAGCGTTGTACAACTATCAATAATAATGGCTTTCAATGGCTGTGCTAGCGTATGTGCATATATAGAGGGGAAGAGGGTTATCAAAATTGGTACATATAATAAAAATCTTTTCATCTACATCTCCTATAATTATAGTAATCGATTACTTGTAACGTACAAAATCGATTATTTTTTTACAATATATCCTTGTTTAAGTTCTTCATTATAAAAAAGATATAAACCGAACCCTACAATTACTATCGATATGAAGAAGCTGGGTGAAATTCTTTCGCCTAAAAAGACCATGCCATACAGAGAAACAAATAAAGGGTCTAGAAAACCCATAAAAGTTATAAAAGTAGCAGTATACTGACGTAAAAGGTATGTATTAAGTACAAAGGACGCGATATTAGATATACTCAATGCAGTAATTATTCCCCACAAAATAGGTGCAAAATGAAAATCTAGCATATAGTTATTTTCAAATAGCAGCCCGGTAAATCCACTTGCAAGCCCTCCAAGTGTCATACCAATACCATTGATCAAAATAGGCGAATATTCTGTTCTTTTTACCAGGTCACGCGTTAATATAGAGCCATACACAAATGATGCAGCTGAAATAATCATCATAATATCTGCAGTGCTTAATACGCCTATTTGCGTAAGTGCCTCTTCACTACTTGTTTCGTACAGTAAAGTAGGGATCATGCCAACTGCACCCAGTATTAATCCGGCTAATTTGTAAAATGTTACTTTTTCTTTAAAACGAGTATAAGAAAAAAAAGCCGCAAAAAAAGGTGATATTAAATAAATAGTTGCAGCCTTAATTGATGAAACATATTGTAAGGCCCATGTATAGGTTACATACGAAAAATAAATTTGAAAGAAGCTAAGTTTTATAAAAAATAGCCAATCCTTACGTTTTATTCGACCTATATTGCCATGAATTGCGTAATAAATGGCAAGCAAAGTTAACCCTGAGCTGATCATTCGAAAAGTGACTAAAAATAAAGGAGGGCAGTACGCAAGAGCAGCTTTACCAAGTGTAAAAGTACTTGCAAAAATTGCGTACAGGACTACTATATGCCACACTTTAACGATCCTTTTTTTCTGCGATCAGGCGTGTTTCATCTCTGACGGCCACACGCTGAATGTCAGTTGCTTTACCAGTCGTGGTATCCACTTCAATCCATACACCATTGAGTATGCCTGGTGGATTTGTATCGACTACAAACCTATGTGGCATTTGAGTTAAAAACCTTTCAATAATTGGTTCCTTGGTCATGCCTAACATAGAGTTTAGGGCGCCAGCCATACCTAGATCAGTAATGTATCCAGTGCCGCCAGGGAGTATGCGTTCATCTGCTGTCTGGACATGAGTATGTGTGCCTACCAATCCACTTATTTTGCCGTCAAGAAAATACCCAAGACCTTCTTTTTCAGAAGTTGCTTCTGCATGAAAATCAACAAAAATAATAGGAGTTCTTGAGCGTGCGTATGATAGCAAGGATTGTGCGCTTCGGAATGGACAATCAAGGTTTTCACGCATAAATACGCGGCCTTGTAGATTAATAATACATACGACATGCTCATTAATCTGAAAGAATGTTATTCCTGTGCCTGGTGTACCTGCAGGAAAATTTGCAGGTCGTAAAAGATCGTCATGCTCTGAGATGTAATTATATATTTCTTTCTGATCCCAGATATGATTACCAGAAGTAATTACATTTGCGCCATATTGCTTGAAAAATTGAACAGTGCGTGATGTTGTTCCTTTACCATAGTCGCTGCTATTTTCTCCATTAACTACTAAGCCATCAATTTGATGCTCTTCCATAATGGTATTTATATGTTTTGCAAATAAGGCGCGGCCATATTCTCCAACAACGTCACCAATAAATAAAATACGTATGCGTGCCATATATCACCGTGCAAATTCGATACTACGTTTTTCTCTTATCACGTTTACTTTGATTTGACCTGGGAAATTCATTTCCTGTTCGATCTTATCAGCAATAGAACGTGCTAATATCATTGTCTTTTCGTCGTCAAGTTGATCTTCTTCAACAATGATTCGTATTTCTCGACCTGCTTGTAAAGCAAACGCACGTTTGATACCCGTAAATGAATGAGCGATTTCTTCAAGTTTTTCAAGTCGTTTTATATAAGCTGATAAGGTTTCTCTGCGTGCTCCAGGGCGAGATGCACTTATAGTATCAGCAATTACTACAATAGGAGCGTAAATAGATTGAAAAATCTCTTCTTCATGATGTGCTGCAATAGCATTTACAATAAGAGGAATTTCTCCGCAACGGCGTGCAATATCGCCACCTATTTTAGCGTGAGGACCTTCAACTTCTGCAGTAACTGCTTTACCAATATCATGTAATAGTCCTGCTCTGAGTGCAATGGCACCATCAAGACCGAGCTCTTGAGCGATCATACGGGCAAACATTCCCACTTCTTTGGAGTGATCAAGAACGTTTTGTGAAAAACTTGTACGAAAATGCAATTTACCTAATAAAGTTACGATTTCAGGGTGAATACCTTGAAGATTAAATTCAAGTACTACGTTTTTGCCATACTCTTGAATAGTTTCGTCAATTTCTTTCTCGCATTGTTGGACGGTTTCTTCAATACGCGTTGGATTAATGCGGCCATCATGTATAAGTCTTTCAAGGGTACGTCGTGCAATTTCACGTCGTACGGGATTGAAACCAGAGATAGTGATAATTTCAGGAACATCTCCAATTACAAATTCCATCCCCGTTGCCATCTCAAGAGACTTAATATTTCTGCCTTCTTTCCCGATTATTCGGCCTTTCATCTCTTCATTAGGCAAGTGTACAACGCTTGATGAGTGAGCTGAAACCTGGTCTGCAGTATATCTTTGCATTGCAGAGACTACAATACTAATTGCTTGATCTTTTGCGGTGTGACGAGATTCCTCTTCAACTTTTTGGATCCATTTTTGATTAGTCAAATATACTTCATTTTGGAGTGTTTCAAGTAATGTTTGCTTGGCCTCATCTCTACTCATGCCAGCGGCACGCTCGAGTTTGGCAAGCAATTCATTATATACATTTTTCAGTTTACTTTCTTGCGCGCGCAAAGCATCTTCTGAGCGCAAAATATTACGCTCTTTTTGTTGTAACTCCCGTTTTATCTCCTCAATATCTTCTTCTTTTTTATCAAGAGATTCTGCTTTAGTGCTTAACTTTGCTTGAAGACGATCAAGTTCTACTTTTTCTCGTTTTACTTCAAGTTCAAATTCATTTCTTTTGCGATATATTTCATCTTTTAATTTAACAAGAGATTCTCGACGCTCGTTCTCAATATCTCTTTTGATATTTTTTATTTTTTCATGTGCATCGGTAAGAAGAGAATTTGCTGCGGCAAATTTTTTTCGAGCATATAAAAGTGTAGCAATTATTATAGCTAAACTTGCACCCACACTGATGCCAGTTGTTAATAAAATATCCATGGTCTTTATTCTTTACAAAAATACGTGATTATGAGTTTGTGAGGATTCTCTTTTTGAAGAAAGACGGGATACTATGATTTATTATTACATAGTATCCCTGATAAAATCTCTAGATCAAATCTCAAGCGTGCGATTAATAAGCTCAATAAGAGAAGTGCATGTAGTAGTAGTTGTATATGACTGGTCTTGTTCTTGCAGTAACATACTCGCCAAGCGTACTGCTATTAGAGCTAAGATTCTTTTACTATCATGGTGGGATGTTAATTTTATATCCACCAATGGTATACACAATGAATTAACCAGTTCAACAGCTCGATGAATGTCTGTTTCTTGTTCGTCACTTATAAATGAATACATATCACTATTAATAGTAACCGTATATTTTTTTAGCTCATTCATAACTATTATTGCTCATGTTGTACTAAGGTATCGATATTTTTTATAATATCTCCTACAAGCAAATTCGTTAAAAGACGTTCCTCATCAAGCTGTTCTACTCGTACGGCATCCTCTTTAAGAGCTTTTTCTAAGGCTTGGATTTGAATCTGTGCTTGTTCAAGCTGCAAACTCAAATCCATTTTTTCTTGTAGCAAGTAACTATTTTCAGTTCTAAGATTGCTAACAATGCCAATAAGAGCAGCTATCTTTTCTTCAAGAACTTTAAGCATATTATCCCCTTTTAGTAACGTCTACAGAGCATCTAAGTCTGTGACTAGTCTATTAGGTGATATTTTGCTCTGTCAAGAGAACTATGAACGAGTTATATCAACAAGTTTATCAAATACTTCTGGTTCAAAAATAGCAAGCTGACTCAGCATTTTTCTATTAAGTTGGATATTTGCTACTTTTAATTTATGCATAAACTTGTTGTAAGAAAGCCCGCGAGCAGTTGTCGCAGCTTTTATGCGAGTAATAAAAAGGCCTCGCATATCACGTTTTTTGAGTTTGCGGCCTTTAAATGCAAATGCCATAGCGCGTAGTAAAGTTTCTTTAGCACGTCTGAAAACATTTTTACGTTGGCCCCAAAAACCTTTAGTTTGTTTAAGTATTCTTTTATGGCGTTTTTTTACAACGACCCCACGTTTGACACGAGTCATAATATCTCCAAAATCAAATTTAATAATATATATTATATAAATCTATAAATCACTAAAACCAGTATGGTAGCAGTTTTACAATACGTGGATGATCAACGGCACTTACATAGGCCGAGCCGCGTAGTTGACGCTTACGTTTTGATGATTTTTTAGTAAGTAAGTGGCGGCGAAATGCAGATGCGCGTTTGATTTTGCAACCGCCTGCAGCTCTAAATCTTTTCTTTGCCGCTGATTTGGTTTTCATTTTCATATGAATTCTTTCTCTATTTACTTATTTTTAAGAAAATAAATGCGTGACCAGATTTGACCCATTTTGGCATCCTGTTCACGAATAATTTGATCACTAAAACCGTTATCGAGGAATGTTTGTTCTATTTTATTAAACATTTCTTCGCCACGCTCTTCTCGTGTAGCATTTTCACGACCTCTGAAAGAAAGAGTAAATTTGACTCTTTTTCCTTCAGATAAGAAGCCAAGTGCCTGCTTTATTTTTGTCTGATAGTCATGCTCACCGATTTTGGGGCGTAGTTTTACTTCTTTAACCTGAATAACCTTTTGATGTTTTTTGGCTTCGCCTGATTTTTTCTTACGTTCATAAGAGGCTTTTCCAAAATCCATTATTTTTACAACAGGTACGCCGTCTTTACCTTGTTCTGAAATTAGAACGAGGTCGAGGTTAGCGTCTTGAGCGCCGCGTAGCGCTTCAATTCGTGTTACTACTCCGACGTTTTGACCATCGTGAGCTATAAGCTGCACATAAGGCGCTCTAATTTTTTCATTAATTAAAGGTGAATTGTCTTTTTTTATTTCTTTCAAAGTCACCATATCCTTGTACTTCTGTTATTCTAATTCTTCAACGTGTTCAGTAGTAACTTCAGCTGCTAGGCTTTTTCCACTTTCAATTGCTTCAAGTACTTTTGTGTGTACAGTGCTTACAAATGAAGGGTTAGCTTTTAAATAGCTCAACATCTGTTCTCTACCTTGTGCAATCTTCGATTCTTCAAAAGAGAACCATGACCCCGATTGCTTTAAGACATTGTAATGTATAGCTGCATCAAGCAAGTCAAGTTCTCGGCTTATACCTTCGTTGAAAAGAAGATCAAGTTCAACTTTTTTAAACGGAGGTGCCATTTTGTTTTTAACCACTTTGACTACTACTCGATTACCAATCTGTACATCATTTTTCTTTAAGCTTGCAATTCTACGAACATCAAGTCGCAATGAAGCATAGAATTTAAGTGCATTACCGCCCGTTGTAGTTTCTTTGGGTGCAAATGGCATAGCTCCAATATTTTGACGGATCTGATTAATGAAAATCAAAACCGTTTTTGATTTATGTACCACTGGAGTTAATTTGCGTAATGCTTGAGACATCAAGCGAGCTTGGAGTCCCATGTGTGAATCACCCATGTCTCCTTCAAGTTCAGCTTTTGGTACCAAAGCAGCAACAGAGTCAATGACAATAATATCTACCGCACCTGAACGTATAAGCATTTCTGCAATATCCAGAGCTTGCTCGCCATAATCAGGCTGAGATATGATAAGATCATCAATATTGATTCCAAGCTTAGTCGCATATGAAGGATCCATTGCATGTTCAGCATCAATAAATGCACAAATTCCACCTCTTTTTTGTGCTTGAGCAATTGCATGCATTGCAAGAGTAGTTTTGCCTGATGATTCAGGTCCATATATTTCTACTATTCTTCCTAGCGGTAATCCACCAATACCAATTGCTTGGTCTATTAAAATTGAACCTGTTGAGGTTGCTTCTACGTTTGCTTGGCCTGATTGCCCTAAGAGCATTACAGCGCCATTACCATATTGTTTGTCAATTTGAGCAAAGGTTACCTCAAGAGCTTTCTGTCTAAAAGCTTTATCGCCGCTCTTATCGCCAGAGACAATCTGAGGGTCTTTTTGGTTTTTTTGTTTCATACAAGAAGTCTTTGCTAATTACTGGCTTATTAAAGATTGATTAACTTTAATTGTAGCATTTCTATGTAAAGAAGCAATAAACCCCCTGACTACAGCGTCTTGAATTTGTTGTGCCATAGCTGTTTTTATTTGCTCTGGAGACACCTGGCTTGTGCTGCTATCAAAGTCTCCGATATCATCTAATTTCATAATAAAACCACCTTGAGGGGTAATTTCTTTTGTAATTTGACCTTTTTGAGATGATTCGAGCATTGCCAGTGCGGGTATACCTTTTTTGACTAGAGCATCAATTTCATCTTTATTTTGACGATTTAAAAATCCAGTACTTGTAAGGCGACCGCCTGAGGCTACCTTAAGCTCTTGAAATGAGGTTCCGTTCAATGCCTGTTGGTATAGGTCGAAGGTCACTTTTTCTAATAATTCTTGTGTTTTTTGAGAGCGAATATCCCGTTCTACTGCTTTTTGTACAAAAGCCAACTCTGGTTGATATGAAGGTACTATTGTGTCAGTTCTTACTACTGTTCCCTGAGTGGTATCGTAGTAAAAACCATACTGATTAGTTTGAAGTGAAAAAAGAGTTTTTGTAGGTTGGGCATTTGAAAAATCGGTACTGTTAATTGTTTCTTCTGTTGCCTTTTTTTGGTTTACAAATGCAAGCCATACTTCGGGAGCAATAGTTTTTCCGGACCCTATGAGTGTTTTCATGTCTTCAATAAAGGTGCTCGTAAATTTTTGACCTAATAGTGCAGCTTTAATTTCTGCCTGTACTTGAGCGATAGGTTTATACGTAGGTACTTTGCGGTCTACGCGTTGAATAATTTCATATCCTTTAGAGGTTTTAATAGGTTCTGCAATATCTCCATTTTGAGTTAATGCAAATGCTGCTTTTTCAATCTCTATTTCATCAAGCTGGCCTTTGGCAAAGTAATCACTGAGTCCTTTACCTGAAGTATTATTTTCATGTGCATAGCGAGCTGCTACTGTAGGGAAATTGTCAGGCTTTGCTTTGAGTTCTTGGTAAAGTTCTTGGGCTTTTTCGCGTATACTATCAGTTTGCATAACATCAGTGATAGGAAGCGTTATGCGCAAGATTTGTAATTTAACTGGTTGGTCTTGAAATTTTTCTTTGTGTTTTTGATAATATGATTCAATTTCTTTATCTGAAATACTAATGCTATAATTTGCAGGAGAGAATTTCCATACAGTTCCCGAGCGTTTTTCAGGGATACGATAAGAGGTTGCATGGGAATTGAAATATGAGCTAATATCTTGATCTGTTAAAGTTATCTTGTCTATTTGATTTTCAATTCCTTGGCGCGGTACCTCGAGTATAGTGAATTTTTTAGTGCCAAAGCCAGTTCGTATTTGTTCTTCTAGCTGAAACGTAGGTAAGTGGGCAGAGGCTTGGATGAGTGAAGTTGTCATAAGGCGTTTGACAGCTCTTTCTATCATCTCATCAAAAGTTGTTGCATTTTGGCGTGTTGAATTTAAGTAAGTGCGCAGGGAGTTTTCAGTAAGTGAGCCGGATGGTTCTGAGATTAAGTATGGAAGCAAGTCAAGTACTTCTTGTTGTATAAAACGCATGTCATTTAAGCGACGTTGTATATGTGCGCTATCAACGTTAAGTTTGAGTTTTTCAGTAGTTTGGTCGAGTAGGGTTTGATCTATAAGCATGTCAAGAGCTTGTGCGTCTGGTCCACCTGATAAACCCATCATTTCGAGCATAAGCTGAGAGTATTGACCGTATTGCTGGTTAACCATTTTAAGGAATTGAGTTCTTTCTGCTACTTTGCGTGCAAATTGTTCCTTATAAATATATTGTCGGTTGACCTGTGCGATCCAGTCGCTGCCGCCGCCTAATCCTTGTATTAAAGGTATAAGGCTAAATAGTCCGCCTGCTGTTAAGGCCATTACCCAAATAAATACTTTAAATGCGTTGCCTTTAAAACTTTTTCTAATAGAGCTGATCATAAAAATCCTTTTTATTAACTTAAGATGTCTGTGTGTGCTGCTTTTTTATCTTATAACAATACCACTAATTCGTTCATGTTGTTGGATTGTTTCAACAAGAGCTAGTAGGGCGTCTTTATCTTGAAAGTTGCGTGTTACAACTTGATACCATATTTTTGGTATTCCTCGAGCTGTTTTGCTAGTACGTTTCTTAATATAGACTGTGATTCCTTTCTTTTCTAGTCTGCGTGCAAACGCTTGTGCTTGTTTGTGTGACATGAAGCTTACAAGTTGTGCATGATATGAACTAGAAGGTGCAAGAGTTGTGGTGTCTATGTTATGTGACACTGGTTGTGCTTGAGGGGTTACGTATGATAATGAATTCTGTGTTTCATCAGTCTGGGAAATAGCTTGTACGATGGCACCATTTTGTTGAGGGTTAGTGTCGTATAAGGTGCACATTGAAGAATATATTTGATCGGCAAGTGAATCTTGCTCTATTTTATTTGTGAACGTTGTTAGTGCTGTTTTGTGTCCCCAAAAGTAGCCTGCAAGAAAAAGTGATGAAGCGCCTGCTATGAACGCTGCTGCTGCCCATGGAGTTTGTAATAGATTATTTTTTGCATCATATACTTTTTTCATAGCTTCCTTATTTTGCGATGCTACGTAATTGTTTTTTATAGTTTTCGGTTTCTATGTTCGAAAGATTGAGTTCAATTATATCTATATTATAATGGGAATTGCTTTCAAGTGCAGTATTAATATTTTTTTTCAAGCTATTCCAAAAGGTAATTTGTCGCTTTGCGTAGTGTCGTGTTTTTTGAGAAATTTCTTCTATTACCTTTTCTGGGACATGGTCTAAGTGTGCGATTTTCAGAAGATCATCGTAACCAATTAGCTTCTTAGTCTGCAAAAAGCTGTTCCAATTGCTTGATGCCAAATTTTTTATTTCTTCGAACCATCCATTTTTTATCATTATTCTTGTTCTGGTATTAATTCGGTTATACAGATCTGCTCGATCTCTATGGGTATATATAATTTTTATAGAGTGGCTGACTGGAGCCCAGGTAGGTTTATGCTCAGAAGGTAGTTTGTGTGTTGTGTGCCATAAAGAAAGTGCTTGCGTAATTCGGTACGTGTCATTTGGGTGTATTTGGCTCGCTCGCAAGGGGTCTACGCGGTGTAATGCTTCCCAGGTGGTATCTTGATGTATGCGTAATTGCGCTTGTAGTTGTGGCGATTTATGAGTAATGGGAAAAAAAAGAGATTTGATGTAGAATCCTGATCCTCCTACTATTACGGGAGTGCCGCCTTGAGCGTATGTTTGCTCTAATGCTAGAAGACATTTTTCTTGATAGGTTGCGACACTAATGTTTTGAGGCTCATCAATGATGTTAAAAAGATGATGAGGTATGGCACGCATATATGGGGGCACAGGCTTGGCTGTTCCGATAGTACATGGAGTGTAGCACTGTCCTAAATCCGCATTGATAATTTGAGGTTCGTTCTCTAGGTATTCTGCAAGATCGTAAGACAGGTCTGTTTTTCCTGATGCAGTAGGTCCATATATTATAATTAAAGGTATATGCGTGCTCATAAGGTAGTTTTTACATCAAACAAGGATGATTGTTATTGTTGTCACACAATGAACGTAAGTGTGCGATTGCTTGTTGTTCATTAATACCTTTTACAATAGAAATTTCTTGAGCCATTATTGCTTCAGTCTGTTGTAATAGGTTCTTTTCACCAAACGAAAGCTCTTTGTGCTGTGCTATGTAAAGAAGATCTTTGTATATTTTACAAATTTCATTAAGATCGCCTTTAATTAATTCAGACTTATAGCGCTTATTACGTTTGTTCCAATTGCTTGTAGTAAGCTCTGGGACAGTTTGCTTTACCGGCTCGGCAAGCATTTTGAGAATTTTATTTATGTTGTGGTCAGAGCTCAATTTTCTAATGCCAACAGAAATCAGATTGTCGATTGGTATTAAGATTGTCATATCTCTATTGAGAAATTTTAGCTCGAAAAATTGTGTAGTTTTACCTGCAACGTTTTTTTCTACTATACCACTTATTTGTGCAACGCCGTGTCCCGGATATACCACTTTTTCAAAGAGACTAAACATGTATGCCTTCCTTTTTTTGGAAAGCATTACTCTTAGTATTTCTTGTACCCTAAATTTACTATAGCACACATTTTTATATTTTTCACTAGTTGTGTAAACTAAAATTTATATAGTTTTTACTTAAGTTGTATATATGTATAAAAATTTATCTTATTCTTTGCGTTGGAATGCCATTGAATCTCTATTTTATAATGGTGTTATGCTTGTTCATCAAATGGCTCTTTTTGCAGTGCTTGACCGAGCTCAATACGGTCTGCTCGGGGCTTTGTTTGGTATCTTGTATTTATGTGTCCATATTTTTAATTTTGGATTGGATGGTTTTTTTGCATTTAACTTTTCTCGGCTTAGTAGTAATCGTTCAATATGGTCTCGATATGTTATAACGCAGATCTGTTTGTTGGCAATTACTTTTGTTTTTTTAAGTCCGCTGGTGGGCATATATGTTTATTATTATTTTCCAATTGAGCGTTTGTCAGTTCCTGTTTTGCTAATGTGCGCACTTATATTGGAAGGTATTAAGAAAACTTTTCGGACTATTCTACAGCTTGCTTTGGAAAATCGCACCAGCACGTTGATTGAAGTTTTTTTCTTAAGTATATATATGCTGATTGTTTGGTCTGCCTATGCAATTAAAATTAAGCTATCAATTGCTTTCCTATTGGGTGCTCTTGCGTTTTGTTCTTTATTAGCGAATGTACTTTTGGTTTATGCTGTGTATTCGTGGAGTAGATTTTTGCCTTCGGTTGTGCCAAGTGACTCCTGGCATTTTTTGGCTATTTGTTATACTCGCTTGGTATTTACTTTTAATCAGCTTGTTCATCAGGTTTTTTCTACTAATTTTCTTGTGCCTTTGTTTGTGCATACTGGTGGTATGTCTTATGGCGCCCTATTTAAAATTGTTAGTACCGTAACTCAATTCTTTTCTATATTTATGCAAAAAATTGTTGGAATTACCGCGGAAGCATTATTTGCTGTCTATGAAAAAGCAGGTATTGATTCTCGCAAACTTGCGTTTAGTTCAGTATTGCGTTCGATTTGTCATATGATTTATGGTGCATTTATATTTTTTTGTATAAATACGAAGGATATTTTGCTTTTTAATGGTGTGGATTTATCCGGCACTCTGTGGCTTGTTGCGTTTGCGTTTTTCTTTTTATATTCATTTGAAACGCTTCTTGTTAATTGTGAAAAATGGTTCTTTTTACAGGCACGATTTAATTTTATTTTGCTCTTTAATTTTTTTGCAGTACTTGCGCTTTTGGGTATTTTTTGCCTTTCTCGATATATTTATCTCAGTCCCCAATTTATATTAGCTATGCTTTTGATTATACGCGTGTGTGGGTTTCTTTTTATTGGCACATATTTGCGAAATATTTATAATATTAGGGCTTTATGGCTGCCCAAATTGAATTATGTTTTCATTTCTTTTGCTTTTTCTTTGCTTGTCAAATTCGCTATTTATTTAGTGCCTTAATGTAGATTATTCTTTAACTTCCTGATTTGTAATTGTTTTATTTATATTTTTTTATCTTATACAACTACACTCACATTTTCTTCGAGCAAGAGCTCCCCCACGCCCCCACTGCGCGCGACGCACCCCTGCAATTATACAATAGTTTTCACGTGTAAAAAACTTGATGCTTGCTGCATACAATTTCTTTTAATACATATTTTAAGGGGTGCGCGTGCTCGGAGGTCGGGCTCCGCTTATCAAAACTGCGGTAAGCGGTAATATGACTATTATATTAATAAGATAACCGCTAGCATCAGACCTGGCGGAAATTAGCGGAAATTATAGTTAGCGGAAATTATAGACAGATATAGATAGATAGTAGTCGGATGGATATAGATAGAATAGATTGGAGCGAATAGAACAATCGGACGTATAGGATTTTTCATTGATTATTGGTTAAACACATTTGAAGACATATAGGTAAAATTAATCACCTATTGGATATAGAGAAGTATTTCACTCTATTAGTAATGGAATTGATTGGATAGAATAAAACACACATACATTGAGAGTCACCGGTACATACTACTAGGGTTATAAGAACCCACTCTAAATCACGTGCGCATAATAAATAAAAGTAGAAAGTAACTCTTTAAATTAAAATTTCCAGTCTAAATAATTATCCAGATATATGTTCTTGATACAATAAAAATTAAAACCATAAAAACAAGCTACGCAAAACTCAGTACTAGTAAAGCCCCTATTAAAAGCATATGAAGTATCGCTATAAGAAATTTTTTATACCACAAAGCTACCGGTTTTACAAAAGTATCGAATACTAAGGTAATTATAATACTCAGTATTGCAAGAAGTATGAAGAAAAATAAGTAATCAGATGAGGTAAAATAACCTACTTGTGGCACAAATCCTTCCATGCCAAAACGATACCCTGCAAGACCTGTACATGCACTAATAGCTACTGACAAGCCGGTTGAATTGGCAAGCGAAAGTGAAAGAAGTGCAACGTAAAATACCACAAGAAGCGGAAGAAACAACGTAATAATATACCGAAGAGCATGCCGTGAAAAATTAAAAAGTATCATTATGTAAGGATAATGCATAGTAATATCAGATGCATTATCAAGAACATAGCGAGCACATCCTGAGATTGTTGTTATTTTTTCCAGGGACCAAGATGTAGGCTGGTGCGCTAGTGTTATACTATCTTGTGGCGCATTTATAGTAATTTTGCGAGCATCCAGGTATAAATTACGCATCAGTAAACAAATACGATGATCGGTTAAAGGGAACCGGACATAATTGATGGGGGCATGAAACGTAAGACGTATGGGAATACGCATTACTGTCAAGTCTCCTGACTGTATATAATCGGGAATGCCGCGTTCGGTGATGGTGCCTTGTACAATATCAAGACGCTCTAAAAGTTCTGGGTGATCATAAGGCTTGTCGGTCGGCCATGAGTACCACACTGATCCGGCCAGACCAAATGAATTTTTGAGAATATCAAAAGAAAAAAACTCGTCTATATAAAGACCCATAGTAAGTGTATGAGTACGAGTAGGTGGTACTGAAAATGCACAATCTAATGGCGGTACAGGGTCGTTATGTGAAACGAAGGAAGAGCGTATTGAGATAATACTTATTATGGAAATCAAACTGAGGGCGATACATATTGCTTGCCACGCAGGTGACACGAGCGAAGAGGTGGGGGTGCGTTCGGGGTTGGACATAAGTGGCCTTAAAGATTAATTTTGTATTGCATATTTGTATATATAAATAGTAAATTGGTGCGTAGTACTATAAACCTAAGGAGATATGATGAAAATAAGTATAGCAGGAATGGCGTTGCTGGCTAGTATGCTTGTGGTAGAAGTAGCTGAGGCACAAACAATAGCAATAATCAATGCAAGCAATAGAAATATAAGAATATCGGTGCCATGGAACCAAGCGGCACGACGCGTGGCGCGGGTCGGAACTGCATTTACTAGCAGGGCAGGATCGTTGGGGAGAATTGCCGCTGAAGGCTGGTCAACCGAGATGGCTCAAGGCGCGCGAAGAAACAACGTAAATACAGGAGATATGCGACCGATAGAGCGAGTAAGAGTATGGCTCCCTCGAACTGATGGTCACTGGTTTAATCAGTTGACAGGGATAAGTAATTATAAGGCTATTGATGTACCTGTCAATTGGGGCGAACTACAACGTACCAATACCCTGGTAATTTATGAGCGGGGTGGAAATTGGTATGTACGGTATAATGAATAACGATTAATAATCAATCACTCGAGTGCAGAAATCAACTGGCCGGCGCCGGGAACACTACGAGCCATCAGGGCAGCAAGATCCGCAGGCCGTGCACCAAAGCGATTTGGGGTAGACTTGAGAAGAGGGTACGTACGAGCAAAAAACTCAACTATAGGCAAACGGTACGTACGTACCGCGACGTGCAAAACAGTGTCACCACGTATATCAACCGCAAGAGGGTCGGCTCCTGCACGTAAGGCCAAATCAATAATAGCACGTACGTCGTCGGTAGATTTTACATAACGTACTGCGTCATGTAAAACGGTATTGCCTGACTGGTCAATGCGCGCTGTCTGCGCACCTGCCGAGAGCAAAGCTGCGGTCCATGGGACTGGGGCAGAAGATCGGAGTGCATAACTGAGAGGATATCGACCGGACGAGTCAGGTATATTTACTGATTCTGCAGATAAATTACTTAGACTATCTGTCGAGTCGCCACGCATGATAGCTGCAATTAAGGGCGGTGCGATAGACAGTGGCGTGATAGGCTTGAGTAAGGATTCCTCCATGGTGAGCTCGCCATATTGACCCCGCTGGTAGGCAAGTTCTAAAGGGGTAAGACCAAGGCGGTTGGTAGCTGACATATTCAATATCGAACCAAAAACTGTCCGCAGGGCAGTAATAAAATAATTATCAAGCATCTCTACTGCGATATGGACAATAGTATTGCCGTCGCGGTTAGGCGCATTAATATCAGCGCCAGCGCGCACAAGGAGCTCGATAACCGACATACGCTCGTTCATACGCTCAATCATGCCAGTATAATGCAATGGCTGATCACCATGGGCATTGGCGCTCCGCACATCTGCGCCGTTGGCGATCAAAAGAGGAATGATGGAAAGCGATTGCGCAAGGTTGGCGTTGTAAATTGCATAATGTAATGCAGTATTACGGTCCTGATCCCATGAGCGCGCATCAAGGTACGCCCCGCGAGCTACCAGTTCTTGCGCGACAGGATAATTACCACGCGCTGAAGCTATCATAAGACCCGTGAGTCCTTCTTTGGATCGCGCATTAATATCCAGGCCTGCATTAATACCCTTAGGGACTGAAAGACCTTCGGACGATGCGTCAAACCAATAGTAAGCACGCAGCGGGTACTGATAAATTGCAATATATGCTGCTACCGCAATACAGAGAGAAACAAGAATAATGTAATGTAAACGAGCCATGGTTATCACTCCTTATATATTTATTTATAAGGTAGTGTAAAACACGTCGTGCGATATAGGGTTTGGTGCGACTAGTGACTACTGAGTGTTTCTTATATATGCTATAAGCCGGTCAAATCGCTCACGGGTGCAAAGGGCTAGCTCGGACATCTTGCGTATTCTCTGCCTTCGCCGCCTGCGGGAGATAACGAATATGTTACTTGTCGGCATGACTCAAGAAGTGATTTAAGAGAAGCATGCTCATGTGGTATATGCAAGCGGTCCATAATTACTTCATGATTACAAGCAAGATCGAGTACCATGCGAGCGTAGGCGACAATACCCTGGCAATGCATTTTGAGCGCCGTAACTATGAGGCGAATCTATGATACTATGCAAAAAGGAATAGTCAATATCAGGCAGAGTCATTAATTGGTTGTCACGTGGCGCACGCAGATACTCAATAATAGCAACCATATATAAATGAAGTCGGGCAGTAGTATTTTGAAGCTTTGTAAACTCTGCAATAACATGCTGTTGATGAGCATGAGCTTTGCGCATTTGCGCGGCAGTGTACATTTTATATATTATACTGGCACAGAGCATGACACCAAGAATTGCGCTGGCTGCCGCGGTACGTGTAATAATACGGTGTGAATTTGTGGTACTGCAGGATAAAGCGTGCATGCGCTCCATACCCTGAATGTTAAAAGGTACAAGAGACACCAATATATACATGATGTGAGCTCGACGCATAGTTATCCTTAATAAAGTTCAGTTGAGTGGTCGCTCTTTCTTTAAATACTATTATAGAACCTATGCTGTAAAAAGTAATCATGAAGGCTGATATCCTAAAAAATTAGTGGGCCTTTGCTTTGTGCAATTCTTTGCAATAATAATACAACACGTGCGCGATATATTCAGGTCGCGCACGTGATACTTGCATACAAAAAAACGCGCATCAACAGTATTATTTTAAATTAATTTTGATATTATTATTTAATAATAAATAATGTAACTATAATAGCACGGGGTAGGGCAGTGACTAGATACATACTATGTGTAATAAGTATATTACTAGGTAATATAACATATTCTATGGAAGTAGCAGCAGATAAGGAACGCCAGTTTTATCAACAGGAACAAGAGCAATGGCTGCAACAGATATTTATGAATCTTGCGCATTGGCAAGCTGCCAAAAAAATGCGAGCTCATGCGGCACAAGTACATGAGCATCGGATTAATACAAGTCAAAGAGTTATGCTCGCACCTTTCAATCCGCAAGTAATTGAAATAGATTCAGATTCGGAACAATCAGAACAGGATGAAGATGAATTAGAAATGCAAAGAACATTAAATTACTGGAACACTAAGGTCGCTGATTTTACACGCAATACTATTACTTATCTTAACCGTGAACTTAAAAAATTAATTGATCAAAAAATCGATATTGTCCCGCTGGTAAGGAACGCCAGTTTTATCAACAGGAACAAGAGCAATGGCTGCAACAGATATTTATGAATCTTGCGCATTGGCAAGCTGCCAAAAAAATGCGAGCTCATGCGGCACAAGTACATGAGCATCGGATTAATACAAGTCAAAGAGTTATGCTCGCACCTTTCAATCCGCAAGTAATTGAAATAGATTCAGATTCGGAACAATCAGAACAGGATGAAGATGAATTAGAAATGCAAAGAACATTAAATTACTGGAACACTAAGGTCGCTGATTTTACACGCAATACTATTACTTATCTTAACCGTGAACTTAAAAAATTAATTGATCAAAAAATCGATATTGTCCCGCTGGTATGGAAAATACTTAAAGCAACCCAGCCATACGATGATATCAGACAACTAGCACCGATTAAAGGACTGTTTATATTCTTAGCAAAACAAGGTATCCATATTTTAACTCTACGATATAACAATCAGAGCGTTTTTGACTTTGCTATAAACATGGGAAATTACGCATTGCTTAACATACTGCTCGAATTTAACATAAAACAAATTAAACTCACTGCCGACCGCACCTTAAATAACATCTACTATAGCTTGCAAGGATTACAAAATATGAGCGACAGCTACAGACTTGCTGGCAACAACAGGGTGCAAGAAATTATAGATGGTCACATAAGAAGTGCACATCGCGCTTAAAAATAGGGAGCATCATGAAATTATACCACGCACTGTACACATTGGCCTGTATTTACCATACAGCATGCGCTATGGACACGTATAAAGAATCACTGTGGTTGAGGTTAACTTTTAATCAGCTTCGTCGCGCTAAGCAAAAGTATCTAAACAATAATAATCATATACCAAGAGTGATTATTATTGATGAAGAAGTTCAGGAAGAAGAAAGAGAAGAATTTAAGTGGATACGTAATTATTGGACAGAAAAAGTTAATAATTTGACACGTAACCACGTAACACACATTAATAAAAAATTAAAACCTCTCATTCAAAGTAATGTCGATATAACGGCTTTGTTATGGGACATGATAGACATGACCAAGTGCCTTACAACCAGAGATCAAATTCAGCCGTTGTCCACCCTCTTCAATTCACTTACTCGAAATGGGATAAAAATTTTTGAGTTAAAGCATGAGCATGAAACCTTGATCGAACATGTTCTGCGCATCAAACATTGGGCGCTTGTTAATTTACTGGCCGAACTACAAAATTGATGGTACCCACCAAGAACTCAACTCAATGCTTTAATAGTGGCCTCAACTAAATCCGGACGTCCATTTTTTGCCACCACATCAATAGGACGCATTCCATTACTATCAACAGCTTGCGTTGATGCGCCATATTTAAGAAGAACAGGTATGAAGTTTATTTTCAAGCCTGCGGCAGCAGCATGAAGTGGTGTCATGCCACCCGCATGAGAGCTATTTCGTGTAGTTGCATCTGCGCCACACGATAGGATATAGTCAAGAAATGCTGCCTGTTCAGCAGTGCCAGATAGCCCAAATACAAAGTCATATACCACCGAACGCCCTGCCCTGCACACAATATTATTAATAGCGGCAGATTTTTTCAAAAGATACGCCACTAATTCTTTATTCATATTTACAATCGCATAGTACAGCGGAGTACGTCCAGCATTGTCCACAGACTCAATTTCAGCACCACGATTGATCAATAAATCGATCATTGCAATTGATTTTTTTTCTTCGCAAGCAATATGTAACGGTGTTTTACCAAAACTAGTTTCTTTATCGTTGACATTAAACTGGCGATCAAGGATTTTTTGAGCAAATAAAACATTGTCTTGCCTGACACAGATATGAAAAATACTTTCTCCTGATGCATCACGCGTGTAAAGAGACACGCCTTTGTCGAGCAAAAACTCCACCATGTCATAGACTCTATGATTCATCGCCTCGATGATCGGCTTAATTCCGTTACTAGTACCATTAATCATGGCACCCTTTTCTGCGAGCAATAAAAATATCGATGGCTGCTGATTATGCAAAGCATAACAAAGCGGTGAAGATGTCTGGCCAGGATTGATACCATTAATGTCAGCACCCTGCTTTACCAGGAATTGAACCATCTGTATGTTGCCATTCGCAATAGCGATATGAAGTGGTGTTCGCGCTTGATTGTCAAGCGCGCCAATTTTACCGCCATGCTTTATAATAACTTTGGCGGTCATAACATTACCCGCCTCTGCAGCATAATGGAGTGGAGTCATTTTCAATATATCAATAGCATTAATATCATAAACAGTTGTATTAAGAAGCTCTATTATAGACTCTTTGGTTCCATTGCGTGCTTGACGATGCAAAGTTGTCTGACCTTCCCGAAAGCTTGTTTTTTCAGCGCCATAACATAGAATAAACCCAAACAGTGCAACACTTAAAATACTTTTAATAGCCATACATTCCTTATCGTGCAACACAATATATCATAATAAACTATATAATAGTATTACACGATAAACAAGAACAAAAGTTGCTATTTATATAGTAAACTTTAAATTAGACGTACATATTGCTATAATTAATGCGACAAATATAAAGTTTAACTTTGGATTAGCCATGATTTTCAAAAGAGATATACAGGCCACATTACTCAAGTACGCTGCATTTCCTACAGTAGCAATACTCGGGCCACGCCAGTCAGGAAAAACAACGCTTGCGCGCAATTTTTTTTCAAAGCATACATTTGTCTCTTTTGATGATATTGCCGTACGTAATTTTGCCACCGAAGATCCATGGGGATTTTTCAAGACTTATGATAACCCTCACGGAATTATAATTGATGAGTTTCAATACGTACCCACTATAACTTCATATATAAAACAATTGGTTGATAGCAATAAGCGACCGGGGTATTTTATATTAACCGGTTCTGAAAATTTTTTAATGAACTCTGCCATTACCGAGTCACTTGCAGGCAGAATAGGGATATTACACCTACTTCCGCTTTCATTACATGAAATGTCAGCCAACGGACTATTGTCCGATTCTGTAACGTTAACAATGTATAATGGTTCATATCCGCGTATATACAATGACCATCTGGAACCCGAACAATGGTATCCTTCGTATATCCAGTCATACGTAGAGCGTGATGTCAGACAGCTGGTACATGTCGGCAACCTTGCTACTTTTACTCGTTTTTTGTCTCTGTGCGCAGGAAGAATAGGACAATTACTCAACCTGCAAGCTTTGGCATTGGAATGCGGTATTAGCGGACCTACTGCCAAAAGCTGGCTCTCGTTACTTCAGGCAAGTTATGTTATTTTTCTCTTAGAGCCGCATTTTAATAATTTTAATAAGCGCTTGGTCAAAACTCCCAAATTGTATTTTTATGACACAGGACTTGCGTGCTCACTGCTTCGTATTAATTCAGCTCAAAGTCTTGATTTGTCGGTGTTCAAAGGACCTCTATTTGAATCATTAATTATTTCTGATATGTACAAGCAATACTGCAATCGAGGAATGAGGCCATCGGTATACTTCTGGAGAGACAGAGGAGGTGCTCATGAAGTTGATTGTATTTTAGACGAAGGCTCAAATAAGTACCCTATAGAAATAAAATCCTCACATACCATCACAAGTCAGTTTTTTTCCGGCGTAGACTACTGGAATGAAATTGCCAATAACCCTTCTGACCACGGCTACATTGTGTACGCAGGAACACAAAAACAAAAACGCACACGAGGCAACGTTGTAGGATGGAAAGATGCAGGAACATTGCTTGAAACTATTCTGAATAATCGTTGAGAACTTGAAAATCAAGCGCTGTCACTCTAATTGTTTCGATAAAACGACCTTCAGGAGCATTTTTATATCGGGGCCAATAAAAAACTAACTCAGAAGGATTTAATATTGACGTATAATAGTTTTAATAGGATGACTCCCTTAGAATTGATTTAAGTGGTAATAATTTTAATCATTATAATTATAATGATTTGGAGCTTATTCCTGATTATTACATGCTGGATAGACTCAAGTTGGATTACACAATTGATAGATTTTGGCTTCTAAGTTATTCATATATTCATTGATTAGTTTTTGACGACTCTGTAATACCTCTTTGTCTGATATTTCATCAAGGTATATCTTAACCGCCTTAACAGTTAGATACCAAAATAACTTTGCATCAGCACACGTAAATATAAACTGAGCAATATCTATATTGTAACCGGACCCTACCAATTCAGCGTAAATGAAAAACTCTTGAAAACTAGGAGAAAGATCTATATTTTCAGCATACACGATATCTTGCATCCAGCCAAAAACATAGGGTATAGCGCTTCTAAATGACAACACAAGAATATCATCGCCCCAGTATATATATGATTTGGCCATGAGCACATCCTTTCAATCAAACAAATACCAATTAACCAGATGCTGCGTTGTCATACTCAAGCCAGGTTTTTCAGCATGTACTATTACCATTCTATTAAGATCTGCCAGTGAGCAATGTTTTTTCAATCCTGAAAAAAATTCATCAAGATGCTCAGATACTAAATCGGTTATGTTAATAATAAAATGGTCTCCAGGATTTGAAATACTATCAACTAATGCGCGCCAAAAACCCTGTTCGCCTTGAAAATTATTTTTCCATACATCATTTACTGCAAATGAAGTCGGAGTTTTGACATCCCACCGACGCACAATTCCACTACCTAAATCCTCGATAAAATCATCGCCCTTATTTATAGCACGCGTTAGTGATCTGAGTATACCTTGCTCTTGACAAGCAATGGCCGCTTGTGCCTCTTGAATAGTACCAAATCGGATAGTACCTCCGATCCCGTTGTCATTCAAGTAACTTTTTCCAAATGAATACGAATATATTTTCTTGAGTCTTGCTACCGCTTTTTGTAATTTCTCGGCGTTGCCCAATTTATCAAAGAAGTTATGGTAAGTTCCTACAATATGTGCTGCTTGTTCTACCAAATTGTGACCGTAGTTATTAATTAATTTCTGGGTTAGGTGATGATCAATAATGTTATGGATTCCACTGTTTCCTGCTATCCGCAAACTTTTTTTGCAAGCTGCATTGATAACCTTATTCAAACCTTGTTTCAGTTGATTAAAATCTTTGTGTATGTTATCAGATGCATGTATCGTATATTTTATCGCAGGTCCGGCTACAGACGTGATAAATTCTCTGTTTTTTCTTACTATTTTAAGAGAATCGGCAAAATTACGTATTGCTTTTTTAGCAACGGGCAGTAACCCTACTAATCTAATATACGGAACAGAAGCAGACAGTTCCATTCGTGTTAATTGCTCTACTTTAAATGCAACAGCAAACTCTATTTTAGCTTCAGTGGAACTATCAAAGATAACTGTTTTGGCAAACTGAAGAGTGTTTTTAGCGGCTTGCACAGGATTCTTGTAAGCGTATTGTACTAAAGACACTATCTCTGGAGCATGCGTCACAATCTCGTAGATACCTAGTGCAGCATCATATACACCAAAAAACGCATTTCTGACTCCTTTAATTATACCATTGCCTACAGGAACCATATACTGAGTCATAGCACGCTCAGCATCTGTACTCGTAGCCAATTTATAAGTGGCTTGAAATTGATTGATAACATTTTTGTGACTAACAGCACATTCTTGAGAATCGACATGATAAAAATTGTTTTGAAACGTGCTGACAGATTTCTGGAGCTCGCCAAGCATATGTGGACCGGAAATCAATTCTGCGTCTGAGCTTGTCGGACGCACCAGAGGAGGAATGGCCAAAACTACGAGCGGGTCTTGCAATAATCGGACAGTCGCTTGTTCTACTTTGGAAGTGTTTATATGTGACAAGCTACTACTTACCCTGTAATTGATTCCACATGAAATCTTGATATCTGTAGAGCGATAAAGCTCATTTGCCGCAGACATAAGAGCTTGAGCCCAATCTAAAGTATTGATTGCTTTATCAAATTTATTTGTTTTTGTAATCATTATAGCCAAAGCTGCAGCTTCAGCTGCCAATTGATATAAATCTTTCAAATGGGCAAAATGTATATCAGAAGATACAATTGATTTCATCTTGACGGCGTGATCAATGATTCGCAGTGATTCTTGATGAAGCTCATGATGAATAGGCGTACCTGATGAACTTGTTATACATTCTTCAGTTATTGCTAAATCATCAAGTACTGCTGAATCAATAGAGAATGCATTGTAAAAGTATGTTTCGTTTTTCTCAAGAGGTCCCTCTAGGGTCATATCTATTGCATGCATGCGCTTTTCAGTTTCAAGTGAAACAGTAGGATCCTTATCCGCAGAAATCAAGCTTTGTTCATATGTATCTTTGTACAATCGTAACTGATCACGATGAGTTTCTGAAAGGGGGGCGGATTGAGTATCAGGTGCGATTGTAATAGGCTGAGCTCTTGCGCAAGATTCTTGTGAAATTTCTGCAAGCTTATTAGATGAAATACCCCATTTTTTCTCTGTAATCTGAGTAATTTTTACGCGCAGTGCATGTTTAAGGCTTGGTAAGTACTCGAATACTCCTTGTTCTTTGGCAATTTTAAAACTTTGTTCATAATCACCACGCTTTAAACACTCAATTACTTTTAGTAACGATACAGTTATTGAATTATTTACAATTTTTTGTTTAAAATCAGTATATGGTTGACTTGATGAATTTGTATGCATATCGGCACAGACCGGCAAGGCATCTTGTATTCGCATGCCTGTTAATAGTTCATGTGCACATTTTTTATACAGAGCAATAACTTCGTTCACCACAAGGTCAAGATTGCTATTTTTTCCTTCAAGCGACTTAATCGTATGCAAGTAATCGCTTGTACTTGTACATAGGTGTGATATATTATGCACTATATTTTTTGCATGACTCAGTGTTAACTTAGCAGTCTGCTCACAGGGTGCGCCGTCACTATCAAATAATAATTGTGATAGAATAATTAATATATTATTTGTTGCAATTTCTATGTTTTCGTTTGGAGTTTTTAAATTTAATATATCATATACTAATTCTAGCTTTGAAATAATAGAAGAAGATGAGGAAATAAAACAGCTTAAGCTATCGACAATAACGTTCTTAAATATACGAGCTTGATCTAGAATCACACAACTGTGGCGGGTAGAAGTAAATATGTGTAAAGGAAAGTAACTATCAATAACTTTTACTGCCTTTTCCACCGCGTCAAAACTGTTTCCGATTACATTATGCTCAAAAAGAATACTACGGGCCAAACAAGCATAGTTATCCTCATATCTAAAGTGCATTCCACTCAGTGGCATGAAAATAACTATGCTAAATAATGTGCGTATAAATTGTATCATACTAAATACTTTATCTGCTTGAATTTCAAGCAGCAGATTGGATTATGTCTAAAAGCTTCTGGTCGCGCATAATTTTACTATCAATGTCTCTTCTATAAGTGACACTATTCCATGCACTTTTAACAGATTTAATGCAAAGGCCAAGATCAACAAGCGCCAATGGTATTGCAATACCCATCATACTCAAGCTCTTTGCAAGTATATGAGGGTCATGTTGAGTCTTCAGAATTTTAACTTGACCTTCCAAATCGAGATATTTCCAAAAATTCAAAAGCTCTATATGTAAACACCAAAATACCACTGCTGACAACAGGTGCGAAACATGAAATTTTTTAGAATAATTTACTTTTTTTTCTTGTAAATCATGTATGTTTTTTTCCAATATTTTAATAAAATATTCTTTGTTAGCTTTAAAATGAACTGTTTCTAAAAAAGCAGCTCCATGCTCTTTACTTTGTTTGTAAAGGCATGCTCTACTCAAATTATTGTTTATTTTACTATAATGTTTAACAGATAAGCACAAACCTGCCAATAAACCTATTTGAGATACAGCCACTGCTGTATAGTTCATAGTTATCATAATCAATAAGATTATATTTTTTTTCATGACATTAAGCCTAAAGTTATATATAAATTTTAAAACTATTTCGAAGATGATGGCGGTGGAGTATTGATACCCATTAGTGATGCGCCAAGTTGAATTGCAGAAAGAACTAATGGACCCCATTGAGTAATACGGTTTTGCCAGCTATTTTGTTTTTGAAAAGCAAGCTTATTAATTTCTGCCTGCTGCTCTGCTGTCACAATTTGACGCTCTGAATATTCTAATTGTTTTTTTGCGATCTGTGCTTGAGCCTCAGAGAATAATTTGTTTTGAGCCATTTGCAATGCCGCAAGACGATGACTTGAGTAAGCATTTAAACCGCTTAATAAAATCTGTAATACGGTACTATAGCCATGAATATTCCATACCGAGCTCTTTATTTTACCTATTTTTGATTTCACCTTGTGAAGATAAGCTTTTCTAGGCAATTCTTTTTTTAACTCAGAATAAGTAACTTGTTTACCTAGGTTTTCCCAAGCAATAATAGCCAGTGAATCAATTATTTCTCGTGCTGTACATCCATTTACATAATCTGCTAGTGATTTGTAGTAACTTTCTTTAAAATCTTTAATTTCCACTCCTGACAGAGAGCTTCTTATGATATTTTCAATGTCATCTGCGCCTGGCGACTGAATAGTAAGTATTGTGCGAGGATGAAATCGACTGAGTAATTGTGGTGGAAAATTTTCAATACTATTACTTGTTCCTATTATGAAAATATTACCAAAAGCTTTATCTCATCGAATGCAGTCCATAAAGCATTAGCTGTATCCATATCATGCTGTATATTTGCAGTTCTGTTACGTAATGCAAGTGCATCAATTTCGTCAAAAATAACTACGAACTTATTTTTTGACGAAATTAACTTGTCAAAAAATTTATTAATGTTTTGTTCGCCCGAGTTCTTATACTGATCACATACAAGGGCGGATTTTACAAATACAGGTATCCAATCATTTTTTTGTATAGTGCGAGCAATTGCAAGCGCCAAAAACGTCTTACCAACTCCAGGCTCACCCACGAGAAGTAAATTTTGAGGTAGTTGTGTAGGTAGTAACTTTCCTGACTCGTTTCTAAATGCAGCGATCATCTTTTTTATAATATCCGGAGCAGTACTTAACCTTTTCTCGTACGTTTGTGTTGACGTATTACCATCGAATGTTTCTCTTAAAAAATTAAACTCTTTTTTTAACCCTTGATAATAATTTTCATGAGACTTAATAATTTCTTCAAATTGCTTCTCCATTTGCTTCTCCATCCCATACACATTAGCTAACTTAATTGTCAGAAATGCAATAATGATAAATTTTAATTTCATGATGAAATATACTCACTATAATGAACAATAAATTTTAACAGTAAAAAACTTCTCAGGATCATACGAAATAACTTTAAAGGCGTCAAACAAAATCTTTTGAATAAAAAAACGAAAGCTTGCCAGCTTGCTTCTTTATGGTTTTTATTTTGATACTATTTCTATGTTATTGTGCTGATCTAAAATCGTTAAAAAAATTAAAGATAAAAGATTCAAAATTACTAAACTATCATTCATAAGTAGAATAGAGTAACGAAGTCTTACACCCCGAGCATTTTTTTATACTATAGTATAAATATTTAAAGCACACTAACATTCTTAAATGAACACGCAAAAGAAGGTACTACTTACTTTTAGTAAGTAGTACCAATTCGCTAAAAAAAAGCGGAGGCGGTGGATGACGGAGTTCAAAGTTGAGTGTCATAGACTAAGAATTTATGAGCAAGTAGTTGACATATAATTTAAAAGAGATTATCGTAAGTAACATATAAAATACATAGCAATCAAAAGGAAAAATATGGCAAAAAAAATCATAGGTATAGATTTGGGAACAACCAACTCTGTCGTAGCTGTAATGGAAGGCTCTCAAGCCAAAGTGATACCTAATAAAGAAGGTGCAAACACAACTTCTTCAGTAGTAGCTTTCACCAAAGATGGCAAAAGACTAGTTGGAGTAATTGCAAAGCGCCAAGCAGTAACTAACCCTGAAAATACCATATTCTCAGCAAAAAGATTCATCGGCCACAAATATGATGAAGTAAAAGAAGAATCTAAGCACATTCCTTACAAAATAGCGCGCCGCTCAAATGGCGATGTAGGAATCGTAGCGCAAGGCCAAGAATATACACCTGAGCAAATCTCAGCAAGCGTATTAGCTCAATTAAAACAAACAGCAGAAGATTATTTAGGCACACCTGTAACTGAAGCTGTAATAACCGTCCCTGCTTATTTCAATGACTCTCAACGCCAAGCGACAAAAGATGCTGGCAGAATAGCAGGTCTCGATGTAAAACGTATCATAAACGAACCTACTGCTGCTGCACTCGCCTACGGCTTTGACAAGAAAAAAAGCGGTACTATCGCAGTATTTGATTTCGGCGGTGGAACATTTGACATTTCAATTCTAGAAGTCAATGACGGAGTAATTGAAGTACGATCTACCAATGGAGATACCCACTTGGGTGGCGATGACGTCGATCAAAGAGTTATTAAATATTTGATCGAAGAATTCAAAAAAGAAAGTGGTATTGATTTATCAAAAGATGCCATGGCCCTGCAACGACTCAGAGAAGCCGCAGAAAAAGCAAAAATTGAGCTTTCTTCACTCCCTGAGACTGAAATAAATTTACCGTACGTCACCGCAGATGCGTCGGGCCCTAAGCACTTACACATTAAATTATCTCGCGCAAAAATGGAATCACTCTGCTCAGACTTATTTGAGCGACTACTCAAACCATGTCGCCAGGCAATGGAAGATGCAGGTCTGAATAAATCTCAAATTGATGAAGTTGTCTTAGTAGGTGGCTCAACACGTATTCCAAAAGTGCAAGAATTAGTGACCGAGTTCTTTGGCAAGGCACCAAATAGATCAGTAAACCCAGATGAAGTAGTAGCAATCGGAGCAGCTATACAAGGCGGTATATTATCAGGCCAAGTAACCGACGTATTACTTCTTGATGTAACTCCATTGTCACTGGGCATTGAAACTTTAGGTGGCGTTATGACCAAACTCATCGAAAGAAATACTACAATCCCTACACGCAAATCACAGGTATTCTCAACCGCAGAAGACAATCAAACCGCAGTTGATATCCGCGTGTTCCAAGGTGAACGTGAATTTGCAAAAGACAATAAAATGCTTGGTCAATTTAGACTAGAAGGTATACCAGCAGCTTCACGTGGAGTTCCTCAAGTAGAAGTTACTTTTGATATTGACGCCAATGGTATTGTGCACGTATCAGCCAAAGATAAAGCAACCAATAAAGAGCAAAAAATAACAATTACCAGCTCAAGTGGTCTATCAAAAGAAGAGATAGACAAAATGGTTCGTGATGCACAAGAACATGCCCAAGAAGATCAAAAAGCACGCGAAGCTGTAGAAAAACGCAATCAACTTGATGGGATGATACTATCAGTTGAAAAAACTCTCAAAGAAAACAGAGAGAAGATCGGCGAAGAAGCAACTCAAGTGGAACAAGCGCTTGAAAAAGCAAAAGCTGCACTTAAAGAGCATGAAAACAACGCTCAAGAGCTACAGAAAGCCTTGGATGAACTGATGCAATCAAGCCATAAACTTGCAGAGATCATGTACAAACAGGCGCAAGAGCAAGCACCAACCGACACTCCAGCACAAGACCAAGATAAAAACGATCAAGGTCCAATTGACGCTGAAATTAACGAGTAATCAACAAATGTAATGAGATAGGCCTGGAAAAAATTCCAGGCCTATCTCATTACATTCATGTGCCGTATCTCACTTTCGATACGTTGAAACTTCATAGTCTTATATAAAGATGGATATTTAGATTTAATATAATTGAAAAATTTATAAACAAGCTCTTTGCGATCGCCTATATTAAGTGGTTTTTCAGAATCTACGTAATAATTTTTCAGATTATATCCACCAGATGCAAAGTAGCCCTCAATCACAAAATATTTCAAAAGATTGCCAATATATGCAGACGATACAAAAATAAATGGCGCCAGGCAATAGTCACTTAACAAGATATCTAATCGATCTAAATTTCTTAACTGAGGCAACGATCTATTTTCATTTTCATAAATAACCGGAAATATAGCACTCAATACTCTCTGAATATAATAGTCTTCAGATTGAAGCTCAGCTTTATCATATTCAGTAGTTTTAAAAGACATAACCTCTACCAAGGGCTGCGCAAAGACTGATCGTTGCATATTATTGTCAGCAATATAAGCCAATAATTCCTGAGCACGAGGAATATACACATTATTAGCATATTGCGCAAATAACAGTAATAAGTTTTGCAACGTAGTTGAGGTCAGTAACTTACTGTCTTGAGCATAAGTAAACATATAAGTATATAACTCATCATCCAATAAGACTTGAGTTATACTGTCATTAATAAACTTAGTTTTTTCTTTTAAAGACAACGCATTGCTTTCCAATATAATTTGAGAAAACATTTTAGCATATGAATTCTCATTAATAAGGGTAATAAAGAATAAATCTGCCAAACTTTTACCTTGAGCAAGCGCTTGATTAATCAAGCGCGCGAGTGCAGGTTTGTGCTTTGCAATATACGAGTCCAAAAGACCTAACGCTACAACAATTACATAGCAAGACACACAAGGAAATGCCTGACAAACCATATCAGCAATCGCAGATCCATGCTTTAAATAATTACTGTCGCCTAACTGAGTTCTAAGCTTTTCTCCGAGCACCCCTAAATCAATAAGGTAAAATTGTTCTTGATAACCAAAAGAAGCTCGCTCGGACTCAATAATAGCATTAACTTGTTGGACCCAATTATCTCGACAAGAAGCATTTAAAAAAACGCTCATCACTAAAACAAGAATAATTATTCTAGACTTCATACCAACCCCTACATCAATTGCTAAAAATACAATCAGTATCAAGAATAACATATTTAATAATTGAAATAAATAAAAAGTATTTTTTATTTATAAGTATGGGGTTTTACAAATTTGCACTTCTCTTTAAACTAAGCAATTATAGATAATAAATAAAAAATTTTTTATCGAGGTTTAGATTATGATGAAAACACTCTCATTACTTTTTGCACTGTGTATCAGCTTATCATTTGCACACAATTCTCGCTCAGAGATAATAAGCTCCGAGTTCGCAACACGCGCAAACTACGCCGTCGCAGGCTTGTGTCTGACAGGAATTGGAGCAGGAATAACATATGGCTCATATAAATTATTAAATATTGCAGACAAATGGTGGGGAAAAGCACATAATGCAACTATTAACAGCTACACCGACCACAAAAGACAACAATTTGAAAAGAGTGCAGCCAAAGCTTTAGTAAACACGAGCATAGTCGGATGCATAACAGGTGGAATAATTACCTTAAAAGGTATTTTAGATACCCTGCAAGCTCCTACGGTATATATTCCTAGAACAGTTGTAATAACATTTCCCTAAAGCTTAAAATACAAATAACTTAAAAATATGCCTTTTGGAAAAACTCAAAGGGCATATTTTATAGTATTACTTACAGCCGCCCCTCACATTGCCTGTATATATTTGAGCGACAAGATTTACACTCTATTCTCAATAAGTACATTTACTTGAAAACAAAATACAGAGTTGGAGAAGTTATACAATTGAAGTATACTAACGAGGCACCATAGTTTTTATACGTAACCAGAGAAAGATTAAATCTATGTATAAGAAAATTACACTCGTGCTATATAGCTTATTGGTAGCAAACACATTCTTACATGCAAAACAAATCCATTCTCAAACTCCCGCTATATTCATCCAGCAAGATCCTGTTCAGTATACACGCCCATTCAATCGTAGTATCGCATTTCCTGAAAAAATTGTGCGCACTGCCGCAGGCACTACATGCATTATTTTAGGAACTGGCGCTTTGGCATTTGGTGGATTCTGTTTTTTTGAAGCATACCAAATTAATAACGGCACCGTCCGCAATCCTCACGATTCATGGGAAGCGTCAAGCCTTATAGGTTTCTTTGCCACTACCTCAGGCATATCCATGTTTTCAACTGGAGTAAACTTACTTCAATGGTAATTTTTCAGTCGCATGCATAAACATCCTCATACTCATCTGATGGCTCAAGTGCTCGTTCACACGCAGCACCAATACATCTTTTGGTAATTACCCGTGTAGTACAGGTGCGTTCGCACACTTCAAACGGATGCACCTTACCGTTATTGCCACATTCATACACAATATACCGACGCTCAGTGCATTCTTGCGCATCACATCCTGGAATTTTTTCAATAATAGGCAAACATGGCGAACATGAAGGAAACGCTCGACGGGTCCAATAAGTAAACTCTCCTTTTGCCAACGCATGCAACATAAGCATTACCATTAGATACCACTTCATGAATACCCTTTCCCACACAAGAGATAGCAGCACCAGAAAATCCAGCACTACTACCTCTTTGTAGTATGGTAAATTTTTAGTCCATTACCACGCCAGGAAGTTCATCTGGACCTACTAAGCCATCTTTGTTTTCCACTTTTACATCTTTTTTAATAACTTGGGTTTTATGACCTAAATCTTGATCTATCACCTCATAGTCATAGTCAGTGTCATATGCTGGATTAACTTCTTTTACTGAAGTCTTTTGAGTAACTTGTTTTGTGCTTACCACAGTATTTGATGGTCGTACTGATGGAGCTGATGATACTACTGAACGCTCACTTTGTGTTACAGTGCGAACAGGCGCAGAATTAACTTGTGTGCCATAAACACGGCGACCATATCGTTGCTCACGAACTTGTTTTGGCTCACGATATTCTACAAAAGTTGTTTCTGACTCTATGATTTCTTCATCAGCATAAGTTCTTTTTTTGCGACATGATGAAAGACCCAGTACTACAACCAAACACAATGCAGTCATCATAAATTTTGATGAGCTGAATTTTTTCATTGTCTTCCCTTAAAAAAAAGAGGTTAGTGTATTATTGCGCCTACTTATCATAAATATCACGACAAGATAAGCGCAATAGTTTTTCTAACATCACACAATAAGAGAAGTCCAATAAAAAGCATTACTGTTTTTTAGGTGTTCTACCACGCTTGGACTTAGAAGGTTTTTTTGGAACCTTTGACACTTCAGGTTTTATCTTAGTAACTTCCTGGGGCTCGACTGCATGATTATTTTGAACAGTTCCACGCTTGAGTGGCGATTTATCAAAAGCATATGTCAGCACTTCATCCATGTTTTTCACAAAGACAATAGTGAGCTCCTTTAAATCGACTTCTTTAAGGACTTCTTGTGCATCATCATAATTTTCATGTGGCACTATAACCGTAGTTATCTCATGCTGCTTGGCCGCCAGAAGCTTCTCTTTCAACCCACCAATAGACAGAACTCTACCTTGTAAAGTTACTTCACCAGTCATTGCCAAATTTGCTTTCACTGGCTTGCCTAACAACGCGGAGATTAAGGATGTACACATAGTAATCCCTGCCGAAGGACCATCTTTAGGGGTTGCTCCCTCAGGAATATGAATATGAATATCTTTTGCTGAATAGAACGAACTCTTAAGACCAAGCTCTTGCGCTCGAGAACGAATATAACTTAATGCAGCTTGAGCAGATTCTTGCATTACATCACCAAGCTGACCTGTCAAAGTCAAGCCACCCTTGCCTGCAAGCACACTGGTTTCAATTTCAAGCACGTCACCACCGACCTCTGTCCACGCAAGTCCTGTTGCAATACCAGCTTTATCTTTCATTGATGAAAGACTCGTGCGTCGATAGCGAGGGTTACCAAGCCACTCTTTAATAAGCTCAGGAGTAATCGTTACTGATTTGACCTTATCATCTTTGAGGAGAACCTGAATAGCTTTACGCATAAGTTTTGCAACTACACGATCAAGCTGGCGAACTCCTGCCTCACGAGTATATTGAGATATAAGGATACGCAACATCTCAGGAGATATTTTAAACTGAGTACTCTTAAGATTATATTCTGCCAAGTTTTTAGAAATTAAAAACTTACGGGCAATCTCAAGCTTTTCTTCTTCGGTATATCCTGACAATGATATAATCTCCATACGATCAAACAATGGATATGGAATGCCGTCGAGCATATTAGCAGTCGCAATAAACATAACCTGAGAAAGATCAAACTCTACATCAAGAAAATGGTCTACAAAAGTACGATTTTGTTCAGGATCCAAAACCTCAAGCAAAGCTGCTGATGGATCTCCATGAAGATCTTTACTCATCTTATCAATCTCATCAAGCAGGATGACCGAGTTCATGGTTTTCGCTTTTTTCATTGCTTGAATAATTTTTCCAGGCAACGCGCCTATATAGGTGCGGCGATGACCTCGGACCTCTGCTTCGTCTCGCACCCCACCAAGCGATATACGAACAAATTCACGACTAAGACTATCGGCTATAGAGTGAGCGAGCGACGTTTTGCCCACCCCAGGAGGACCAACTAAACAAATAATAGGCGATCGCCCTGTTTGCTTGGCAAACTTACGTGCCGCCAAAAATTCAATAATACGATCTTTTACCTTGTTAAGACTCGCGTGATTTTTATTAAGTATCTTTTCAGCTTGTGCAAGACTGATAGTATCCTTGCTAACCTTGCCCCACGGCAACGAGAGCATCCAGTCAACGTAATTGCGACTTACAACCGCTTCAGACGACAAAGGAGGCATCTGCTCAAGTCGACGAAGCTCTTTTTCGACTTTTTCACTCGCTTCTGTCGATAACTTCAGTCCTTTAGTGCGTGCGCGCAGTGTAGCAATTTCTTCACTTTGATCTTCACGACCTAACTCTTTTTGGATAGCTTTCATCTGCTCGGTCAAATAATATTCACGCTGACCTTTTTCAACCTGAGTTTGAACTCGGCCACGAATACGTTGCTCTGTTTCAAGTATTTCGATTTCTTTGCGCAGATAATTACATACCATAAACATACGATCTATCAAAGACGAGGTCTCTAATATTTTCTGGCGCTCATGAAATGAAAGAGTAATATGAACGGCAATAGTATCAGTTACATAGTCCATATCTGAAGTCCCACGTACCGAATTAAATAACTCAGTAGGAACTTTCTCATTTAATTTAGAGTAATGAGCGTATAAAGATTTAAGCTGACGCCAGGTAGCTTCAAGCTCAACGTTATCCTCAACCGCTTCAGTTACAATATCCTCATATGTAACGGCAATAAACCCTTCCAGATCAGAAGACGTTACCATACGAGCGCGACATAAGCCTTCTGCCAATATTTTTAACGCCCCATTAGGCATGCGCATAACTTGTAAAATTGCAGAACGAGCACCATACTCAAACACATCGCTTGCCGTAGGCACTTCTACTTTAGGATCTTTTTGCGCAGATATAAATAAGTTTTTATTATGGCGCAATGCATATTCTACTGCTTGAATTGAAGACTCTCTTCCTACAATAATGGGTATAATACTTTTAGGAAGAATCACTACATTTTTCAAGGGAAGTAAAGGAAGAAATGGAGAATTCTCAACATCACTCATTTCTTCAGGATTATGCAGTGTCGGATTTTCTGTCATAACGGTCACCTACCTATTATTTTGTATGACATACCGGCATACGACGGTGTAAAAAATTTTATACTAAGTATACCATAACCTATTGAACAGGTACAGAGCGATACCCCTTAAATCCAACTATCATCAAGCATACTTTGACAATTAAAATTGATCATAAAGGCCTATCTTCTGAGCCTACCCACTTGAAAGCAAGCATAGTCATTAGAACGTTCTTATTCAAGATAAAAAGACGAGGATTGTTTACAGCCTATTGTATCAAATTATTTTCATAAACAGTACAATAAGCGGAACCTTATAAAGTTCCGCTTATAGTCAGAAGAATATTCAGAGAAAAAAATTAACGAGCTTTGCTCAATTGATCAATCAAACCTTTGATTTGCTCAGGCTTTATTGTCTGCACCGCGCTTACAATAGATTTAAATGCGCTCATCATTTGAGAAGAGCCAACTATCTGGAAAAAACGCTCTACAAATTGCTGATCTGATAATGAGTTATTTTGAGTCAGATCAATAAGACCATTACCCAACTGCTCAATTACAGATGCAGATTGATTAGCAATTTTATTTACTAAAACCTGATTATTTTGTGCAAACTTTATCAAACTTGCTACCCCTTGGCGAACAGTTTCGTTAACTTGGTTACCCAAGCGAGGCAGTACAACCAAGGAAATTACTGATAAAATCGATTGAATATTTTTCAACAAGGGAGCTGCAAGACGAATAGTTGCAAGAGCTTGAGGCACATGTGACTGAAGAGTAGCTCTAATTTTAGAATAAAATGAATCTATAGAAATACCCTTAGATTGAGCGTATTTAATAACTTTATCAGTCAAAATAGCAGGACTTATAGATTCTCCGTCAAGCAAATTAGCTGGAACATGCGATGACAGCCCAAGCAAACTAAGAGGCATTTGCTGAAGTTGTTGCTGTACAACCTCTGACAAAGATTTACCACTGTTCACTTGTGATGCCAACGAACTAATAGTTGAGATTATCGATTTAAAATCAACTCCAGCTGGAGCGACTGCTGAACGTGTAGCAGATGCTTGAGGGTTAATTCCTAGCAATTCTCCTACATTCATACCGTTAAGTCCAAGCCTAGGCCTGAAAAAACTATAGGTAGATGCATATGATACTAGCACCAGTAAAAAAATCTTTTTCATAACAAAACTCTCCATTTGAATTAGTAGTATTGGTACACATACTATATTATAATTGATATCTGAAATAAAATTAAATAAAATTATAGTACAAGTTGCTTGCTTACAATATCTATGAATACAAAGATATAAAAAAATTATTTCTTATGATATTGTTAAAAAGAATATTATAGTAATTCTTCTTTTTGCTCATATATGGGTCTAAAGGAATAGTATGGGCTCATCTGCCCAGGACAAATTATTATCTGGAATCCGTAAGTGGTTCGGGAATCTAACTCCAAGTGAAATCTATCGATTCACTTTGCTCGGACTAATATTTGCATGTATTTTAGGAGCATATTGGACACTCAAACCCCTAAAAGATGCAATTTTCATGTCAATGGTAGGGGCCAAACAGTACATACCATGGGCAAAAATCTTATCGCTCATAGTTTTCTTCCCTTCAGTAATCGGCTATAGCAAGCTCATTGATCGCTTGTCTCGCTACAAGATGATCTACCTTTTAAGCTCTTTTTATGGACTGATAATAATTGGATTCGGATTTTTATTTTTAGATCCTCAGATAGGACTTGCCAACACCACCACTGACGCAGGACGTTTAATTGGATGGGCATGGTATGTTATTGTAGAACTTTATGGATCTTTAATGGTAGCTCTTTTTTGGGGGTTTGCCACCGATGTAACTTCTGCCAATGCCGCCCGCGCTGGCTTTCCTTTTGTTGTAATGATCGGTCAATTAGGAAGCGTCTTGCTACCACAGTTTCTTACACTTGTAAGTTCACCTGAAAAATTTGGCACAAGCGCATACTTGGTAATTGCCACCGGCTTTTTAATATTATGTACTATTATATGCACCTATATTTTCAGCTCTAAGATACCTAAAGCACAACTCCATGGATACAAAGCCGCAGAAACAGTTCAATCAACTTCTGCCAAGGCGGGATTTTTTAAAGGCCTTAAGTTGCTATTCAGCCAACCTTACCTGCTTGGCATTTTATCGATTGTAGGTATTTACGAAATTATCGTAACAATCTTTGATTTCAACTTCAAAACAATGGTAGAAGCGTCCATTGCCCAAGAATGGAAAAGAACATTATACCTTAATGACTATGCTTTTTGGGTAAATATTACTGCATTAATATGTCTTATACTGGGCGCAGGCAACATTCAAAAATGGCTGGGAGTAACTCGCACTCTTGTCATTATGCCATGTATTATTGCAGTGATTGTAGGCCTATTCTACTTTTACCCGGTAATTTCAGTAGTATGGTATATTATGGTAGGAGCAAAAGCGTTTAATTTTGCGCTTAACTCTCCTACAATCAAACAACTATATATCCCGACAAGTCATGATGTAAAATATAAATCACAAGCTTGGATTGAAACATTTGGCGCACGAGCCTCAAAGGCAGCTGGTTCAGGTATTAATATGTTGCAGGGTCCTCTTGAAAATATGCTTGGTCTTACAGCAGGCTTTGGAGTATTTGTAACTATTACTACTCTTTTATCATATGGATTGCTGACATGTTGGTTATTAGTAGCAGTTTTCTTGGGCTCACGCTACACTGCAGCGGTGAAGGAGAATAAAGTAGTTTGTTAATAAAAAAGTGAGTATTACAGTAACAATAAGTAATGTTATACTGTAATTTGAGTATGAAGCATTGTAAGTCCAAATAGATTGTCTGTCTTTATCTGCATGAGGCACATAGTATGGGGTCGCGCATTGCTCAAGCTTTACGATCAGTCTTCTATATAGAAAAACACGAACGACTTAAAGTTTTTTTTCTTACCTGTGCGTTCTTCTTTATAATTGGTGGTTATACTATTACCAAAGAACTGAAGGATTCAATATTCATCTCAGTAGTAGGAAAAGATTATCTCTCGTACGCCAAATGGCTGACGATGATTGTACTCACACCTGCTTTACTTTTGTATTCTGCCTTAGTAGATCGACTTCGAAGATATCAGTTACTCTGCCTATATGCTCTTATTTATGGAGCACTCGGCTTGGTCTTTACCTATTTATTAGGTCACCCCACTATAGGACTTGAAAACACTACCCCTAATCCATCACGACTTCTTGGTTGGTTTTTTTATTTGTTTGTAGAAGGCTACCAACCCTTTGTAGTAAGTATATTTTGGGCGTTTGCAAACTCTATTACAACTCCTGACTCTGCAAAAAAATACTATGGCATTATGGTTTCTGGATCTAAGTTAGGCGGAGTTATAAGTGCAGCATTCGGTTGGTGGATTCTCAGTTCAGCAACTTCATCTCTTTTTGTATCAACTGATAGTAGCAAGCATCAATTATTACTAGCATGCGCATCAGTATTATCTTTATTAGTTCCAGTATGGATTTGGGGATTAATTCGCAATGTATCTGGTAAATATCTTCATGGCTATGAAGCAGTTTATCAAGTAGAAAAACAACGAACAAAAGAAGGCGCAAGCGATACCGGAGTATGGGCTGGCCTTACCATGCTTATTAAATACCCTTATGCTTTTGGCATGTTTTGTCTTGTACTGTTCTATGAAATTATTATGGCGGTACTCAACTATCAAAGAATTGGCATTGCCCAAGAGCAATCGAGTAATATTTCAGATGTTAGTGGATTCTTATTTAAAATTATCCTAGTCACCCATACGCTTGGCTTTTTAATTTCGCTCTTTGGCACAACTCCTTTACTCAAACGCCTTGGCGAGCGTCGATGCTTATTGCTGGTTCCTATTTCTACCGCAATATTGTTTGTATATTTCAGAATTCAATCAACTCAATTTGCTTTTTTGAGCATGTTTGTAGCACTACGATCAATCCATTATGGATTTAGTTATCCAGTGCGAGAAAGTTTATACATTCCAACTGTCAAAGAAGTAAAATTTAAGTCAAAATCATGGATTGACGCGTTTGGGACCAAATTTGCAAAAACTACTGGCTGGGTTTTCAATCATTTGGCACGTGGGCTGGACATGGGCGCTTTTATTACTGCTCAGTCATTCTTATTCGGATCCATCATCGGTCTATGGATGGTAACCGCCTATTTAATAGGTCGGCGATTTGAACGAGCAATTGCTAATAACGAAGTTATTGGTCTTGACTCAGATGAGACAAATAGCACTACTCAAACAGTATAATTGAAATTTAGCGTATTTATGGTATTTTTATACGTGTATATAACATGTAGACGTAGTATACCCTAGGTGGTTATCAGAGTTGCTGATCCTACCTACGTCTTAATAACCTCGGGAGCTATCCGTGATCGATTTAAAATCTCTTATTAAAGCTGGCGTGCATTTTGGACACCAAAAGTCACGCAGAAATCCTAAAATGGATCCTTTTGTTTGGGGCCAAAGAAATAATGTTCTTCTATTTGATGTTTCAAAAGTAGCGCAAGCACTTGACCAGGCATCTCGTTTTATTGAAGAAATAGCCTCACAAGGTAAAACTATTCTTTGGGTTTGCACTAAAAAAGCGGGTCGCGAAATTATCGACTCAGCTGCAGTTAGCTTAAATCAGCCACGCGTTACCCATAGATGGATCGGTGGAACCTTAACTAATTTCCCCCAAGTTAAAAAGTCAGTAACCAAAATGCTTCACTTAGAAGACGTTTTGAAAAAAAATGACTCTTCAAGCTTGTACACCAAAAAAGACTATGTAAGCCTTGATAAAATGTATCAACGCCTTAATAAATTAGTCGGTGGCTTTAAAGGTCTTGTATGGCCTATTGGAGCACTGGTAGTTATTGATGTTCTTAAAGAACGTACTGCAATACGAGAAGCTGCTCGCATGGGCATTCCTGTTGTTGCATTAGTAGATACTAACAGTGATCCTTCGTTTATAGATTACGTTATCCCAGGCAACGATGATGCGCCTCGCGCAATCAAAGTTATTGTCGATGAGTTAGCTCAAGCGGCATCTCGCGGCATTCAAGTTGCTGCTGAAAAGAAAATTAATATTCGAGCACAGCAAGTTCAAGAGCAACTGGAAAAAGACAGCACACTTGCAGTACTTGAAAAAGAAGTGGACGAAGAAGGTAACCAATTACCAAAACATCCGGCAGTTGCAGGACGCAGAAATGAAGGTGCTGCAAATCGCTCTTCAGCTCCACGCCGCCCTCAACAGCAGCGCACTGGTTTTGCACCACGTCGCACTAAAGACGAGTAATTAATTACGGAGAGATGTCTGAGTGGTCGAAAGAGCACGATTGGAAATCGTGTATATCCTGAAAAGGGTATCGAGGGTTCGAATCCCTCTCTCTCCACCAGTATATAAAAGACCTTAGTATAAAAACTAAGGTCTTTTTATTATTTTCAGCCCTCAAAGAATCCTATAACCATACTTGAAATCAGTACCATGACACTTACTATGACACATATAGTTTTAATAAATTGATTCAAGCAATAGTAAATGTACTTTAAAAATAGCCCACGTTAACCACAGAATAATCATTAACTTGTTTTATTTTTTTCAAATATAAAAATTATTTTTATTTATTTATTCCATTTGATATATAACGAAAGTATCAATAGAACAGGGCTTTTAGTGCTAGACAAGACTATATTACCAGAGTATTATTAATATAATTAATAGCGTATATAAAAATTGGGGAAGGTATAAAAAACACAGTATTTACTCTGCCAGGTCCGAAAGGAAGCAACAGAAGTATTGGCGTTTTTGTATATACTTCCCCTCTTTATTAATACCGTCCTCTCTATAACGTAATAAGGACGTTTGTTATCCCTATGACACCTATCATATCCTCTACACCTTCTAATTTAACCCGTAAATGGCGCTGCAAAGAATTTGAAACTATTATTGGGCAAGAATTAGTAGTTCGAATGCTTAAAAATAGCCTATATAAGAATATTTTGTTTCCCGTTTACCTATTATCTGGCCAAAAAGGTTGTGGAAAAACGAGCACTGCACGCATATTGGCAACTGCCATTAATTGTTCTCAGCTATCCTTGTTTCAAAAAAATCCTCGCGAGCACAAAATACCTTGCTCCCAGTGTAATTCGTGTACTATGATGGCTCATGGTACTCATCCTGACTTTATTGAAATTGATGCTGCTTCCCATACAGGCGTAGATCACGTACGCACTATTATTGAATCATCAACATTATTACCAGTCATCGGCATTAAACGTATATATCTGATTGATGAAGCACATATGCTGAGCAAAGCAGCATTCAACGCTTTTTTGAAAATTATGGAAGAGCCGCCTGTTTCTACTTTATTTATGCTTGCAACCACCGATCCACAAAAAATATTAGAAACGGTTCGCTCACGCTCATTTCAATTACATTTTGGACCAGTCAATCAATCAGCTCTTTGTAATTATCTTGAATCTGTATGCATGCAGGAAGGCATCAAATATACTCGCGAAGGTCTTGAGTTAATAGCGCGACAATGCCAAGGATCAGTACGCGATGCTTTGAATTTAATAGAACAAATACGATTTGGACATGCCATTGTCAATGCCAATGCAATAAAGCAATCATTAGCATACGTTGACGATCAAGCTTTATTTGACTTATTCAAATCCATACTTGCAGGTAAAGTTAAACAAGTACTTTCAATTTTACAAACATCAGCTTTCACTAATGCAAAACCTGAATATATTTGGCAACGTATGGTTGAAATCGGGCGTGCTATATTGCATACACATTATAAGTTAAGCTTAAAAGATGGACTAGATCAGTCTCAACTTGAGTATATCGCACATAATTATACAGCTCACGCAGTACATCAAATTCTCATGAATTTGTACGAACATGAGCTGACACTTTACAAAAGTACTGCGCAAATTCCTCTCCTTGAGCTTATATTTGTCAATTGCGCGCGCAAAAATCAAAAAAATTCCGACGACTCGGGATCAGCGCCTGCACATGCCAATATTCCGGTTGCTTTTGATGATCAAGAATACGACACTGAAATGCAAGATGATTCAAATTTACCTGAGCTTGATGAAGCTGCTTCCCAGCCTCAGACAGGATGGAACTTATTTATTAAAAAATTAGATGATCTAAAAGAGCCTCTTATTAGTTCTATCTTTGCCCAATCGGTACATGAACATAATAAAGTCTCAGGCACTCTAAAATTGTTATTACCAGCAAATAGCACATTCTTCAAAACATGGCTTGAAGAAACATACAATATTTGGCATCCACATATGCAATCATATATTGGAACCGTCAATAATATTACGTTTGACTTTAGTTTACAGCAACCTAATCAAGTAACTCCAAAAACAGATACCCTACTTGAGATAAAAAATGCTGAAAAGCCATTAAAATCTTTATCACCACAAGCACCTGTTACATTTTCTGGTAATAATTTTAAACCAAAGTCATCAGGATGGTCTTCAAAAAAAATTGATTTTAATCCTCGATTTGGTAAAAAAATAGATGTTTCAGATATAAATCTATGGCCGCAAGCCAACCTTGTTTTACAAGTATTTCCAGGAACAGTTACTCACGCACACGAGTCAATATCATGATAAAACTTCCGATTGTTGTAATTACTGGTCGCACTAACGTTGGTAAATCGACGTTGTTCAACCGCATCTCTGAACAAGTTAAAAGTATTACACTTGATTATCAAGGCGTAACACGAGACGTTATCAAGGATATGGTACAGTGGCAAGGGCACTCCTTTGAAATTGCCGATACTGGCGGCTTGGACAGCTTTAGCTCCAAAGATCCTATTACCGACTTAGTGTATAAAAAAGCCTTAGATCAATTACAAAATGCTGATGTTATAGTATTCGTATGTGATGCTTTACAGGGAATTACTACTCAAGATCGTGCTATTGCTAAATTATTATATAAAATTGGCAAGCCGGTCATTTTATTAGTAAATAAAATAGATAACAAGAAAAGCCAAGAACATGAATATGAATTTTCAAATCTTGGTTTTAATCAACAGATTTCAATTTCAGCAGAACATGGAACTGGAACATCCGAGCTATTGCAAGCAATTGTAGATTCACTACCAAAAACTGACCAGCCCGAAGAGCATACTAAACCCTCTCAAGACTCTTCGCGCATTGTACTACTTGGCAAGCCCAACGTTGGCAAATCATCATTAATGAATCGCTTGGTTGAACAAGAACGAGTTATTGTAGCTGACCAACCCGGTACTACTCGCGAAGCAGTATCTGAACGCATTGAATTTCAATCAGAAGAGCTTATTGTAACCGATACTCCTGGAGTACGAAGACAACGGTCTATTGATGAACCTATCGAAGAATTAATGGTTAAAAGCGCATTGTCTGCAGTACGCTCCAGCAGCATAGTACTTTTAATGGTCGATGGAACTGAAAAGCGATTATCAGATCAAGAATTAAAGCTAGCTTTTTATGTATTTGATAAAGAATACAAACCACTTATAATCCTTTTTAACAAGCAAGACTTAACAACTCAAGAAGACAGAGACGAGCTTGAATTTGAAAATGAACCATACGAATTCTTCTTACGCAAAATAAGAATGATTACTATCTCATGCAAGACTGGCAAAAATGTTCATAAAATTATGCCTGCGATTCAAGAAATATTAACACGTAATGTTCAACAATTTACCCATACTGAACTTACTCAATTATTTAAAGATGCGTTGGCACGTAAGCCCTTGTTCCATAAAACAAATAGACTTTCTATTTCTCGCGTAAAACAAGTAGCTAAAAGTCCACTGACATTCGTACTTTTTGTAAATCAACCTGAGTGGTTTGGTCCATCGCAATTAGCATTCTTTGAAAACACTTTCAGAGCCTCATATGATTTAAAAAGTATACCTGTACGGTTTTTAGTTCGCAAAGCATAATAGATAAGAACTTATCTAATTACTGTACTCAGTAAAACTAATTATCTATACTTATTATAATAAATTTTGGTTTAGCTAGGAATAAGGATTTGTTGTATGAACAAAAAAATAACCTTGCGCCACTTATCAGCTCATGAATCTCCTGTAATTGAAGAACATGCTAATAAACAACTTGAAAAAATAGAACATTTCCTTTCAAGTGAACGTGATCCCATTTATATAGAATTAACCGCAGAACCAGCAAAAGTTCATGCGCATCACCGCGTAGAAATCTTAGTTAAAACACCCAATTATGACTTATTTACCCACGATGAAGGCCCCGATTTTTATCAAGCTATGAGCAATGCTATCGATAAAATGTATGATTCGTTGTGTAAACGTAAAGATAGATTAGTCGAAGATCGCAAGATAGTAGGCCGACACGAAGAATTCAAAAAACAACGCTAGTATTTACTTAGCGTTGAATAATTGAATTGAGTGTAATAAGTGTCGACTGCAAGGCCTGAATATGCGCCCTAATGGCAGGATCATTCTGAAGTTGCGTTGGAAGCAGGCCAAGACCCGTATTGGCAAAAGCTTCAATTGTTTGTTGGGCACTTGTAACCATCGTAGCCATTTGTTGACGCATAGTATTACTACCGTTAGTAAATGACTCAAAGGCTATTTCGGCTTGGACAAAAGCTGCTATGCCACTTAACGCACTCAACGACGCTTTAAGGGCCTTGAAAAATGCCCGCGCTGCAGGAACGTTAGTGTAGGTATTAATTAACTGTGTAGCTTGCGCTGACAGTGCTGGCAAATTATTCATAATAATTTGTATAGATTGCATGGTACCGTTTAACGGCTCAGTTTGCATTACGGGCACTGTTTGTGCAGCCTTTAATCGCATCAACATCGGTGTCAATGAATATATAGCTATAGTAGTACACGCAAAAATCAACCCTCTTTTTAGATTACTTACCATAACAAGTCCTTATATTACTTACGTAAAGTAGATATTTCTACTGTTATTTTAAATAAGTAACCTTGAAATAATATAGTATTTGATCTTATATTACGTAAGAATTAAGTTCTTGGGCAAAGCTTATAGGATTAGCGCCATACAATTCAGGTCCCCACCGCTTAATCTCATTTCCTGAAGCCGGATCAATAATAAGAATAGTAGGAAAACCTATAATTTTGTATTTCTGAGGAATATTTACACTATTCACACTACAATCTGCAGTCCCATCAAGATGAACCGGTACATATTTTTCAAGTGCTTTTTGCACTATAGGATCAGCAAATAAAGTTGTATCAATAAGCTTACAAATAGTACAACACGGAGACCCTACATCTACAAAAATGTATCTTTTTGTAGCTTGTGCAATCTCTACCGCACTTTCATAATCAGTTAACCATGAATCAACGCCAGTAGCTTCAATAGCTGGTACTAGATAGGTAGCTCGAAAGGCATGTGTCGCAGTTAGTACACTCGCTGCAATCAATAATATTGATAGTATACCAGTAATGCGTTTACCTGCAGGAGTATGCACTGACTTGACGTGTACCGCATAATAGATTCCAATAACTCCTAATAACATCGCAAGAAGCCACCAAACAATCCATACAGGCACTATATTTTTTACAAAATAGAGCGAAAGTCCTAACAAGATAAAACCAAGAAACTTCTTAACTTCAACCATCCACATACCCGCTTGTGGAAGCATAGATAATGAACTTGAAAACGTACCTACTAATAATAAAGGAACGCTAAGTCCAATACCGAATGCAAATAATAGAGAAAATGCATATATTGGAGGAAATTGAGTCACCATACTCAAAAGAAGCATTAAGCCTGGGGACAAACACGGAGAAGCAAAAGTACCGCTTGCCGCGCCAAATAAAAACACTGAAATTAAAGATCCTTTTTGACCAACACTAGCTCGCGGCTGCATAAAACGAGGAATGTACATTTCGTACAGACCTATCATGGATAAAGCAAGATACACAAGTAACGCTACAATTAATAAAATGAACCATGGCTTGGCCATAATTGAGCCAAATACTTGCCCTGAAAATGCAGCCAGCATACCAAATGCAGCAAATGTAAGTGCCATGCCACTACTGTACGCACACGAAAGCAGAAAGTTATATCCTACTGATTTGCTTGCTTGAGATTGCAAAATTCCAACAGTAATAGGAATCATAGGATAAATACACGGTGTCAGGCTCATGAGCAGCCCGAGCAAAAACGTTAGAAGTATTCTAAATGTCCATGAATTCGATGATGAAAATAAAGCATCAATCCAAGAAGTCCAACTTTGACGTGATGGAACAGTATGCGTCGTACCGGGCACACGCACTATTTCGTGATTATCCTCTGGAATGTCAATACTTGTACTGATAACCTGATCATGCGCTTCAGTTGGTTGAACACCATGAGCAAGTACAACCGTAGGTGCAGTGACATTAAGAGGAACTGTATAATTGACTAATGATTTTGCAGAGCACTGATAACAGCTGACAAAAAGTTGATTGTCTTGCGCAAGTAAAGCATGTGCCTGAGGGGAGTTAATAAGAACAGTAAGCTCAAATGGCCCTTTAATAACATTATCAAGACGTCCAAGGTTACGGTCCTGAACGCGTCCCGTGGGCGCATTAACTTTCCATTCTTTTATCTGGGCATGTTGATCATTTATAGAACATGAAAGAGTATCAAGATTCCACCAATCGGTAGCATCGACTGATACCGGAACATTTACCTGCAAGGTAGTATCGTCAACAACGGAAACCCTTGCTATATGAGAAGAGGGAACAGCTTGTCCAGAGAGTATATTACTTATCATACACAAGATAATATACCAGCGATTTTTTATATACATCTGCATGGCCTATCTATGATTAAATTAATGGATTGTTTTTTGTCTTACAAAGTATAGACTATAAGTATACTTTTTTCTGTTTGTTTGAATAGCTTTGAATATGGGGCTGTAGCTCAGCTGGTAGAGCGCATGGATGGCATTCATGAGGCCACCGGTTCGATCCCGGTCAGCTCCACCATACTATGTATCATTAATATGCCCAATCGCTAAAATGATACATAATTTTTTTAATATCTCATAAGGCTTTAGAGGTATTTTACCTATTGGAAAAAGCCAACTTATGATCCTAATTGGATTACGTTGATAATCCCCAAAAAATACTGCATCACAATATTCTATCGTATAAGTGAAAATAGATTTAGAAAGAAATAGTAGATATACTAAAAGTGTCATCTCAATAAAAAATTAGAAGCATTAAAATGTAATAATAAGTTTAAAGATTAAGCACTGTTAGGTATAACTAACTTCATTACTCATGGACCCTATCTGATATGCTTCACTTCTTCTTGCACTATTGATATAACATACACTAGGCTCACATTGATCATACATTATTTTGGCTAGATTAGGGACTTTAACGGTATATGCTATTACCTTTTATTATCTCTGCAGTAACAGCAGTTACGTACACTCTTAATAAGCTGCTTATGATGTATACCATACCAGCTTTTATTGTAGCAAGTCGTATGCTTATTGCAGGATCACTCTTTTTGGGATACCACTGGTACAAGGGAAGATCATTTAAGGTCAGACCAACAGATCAGTTTTTATTTATTCAGGTAGGATTTTTAAGCTTCTGCGTTTCATTTTTGGCAGAAATTTGGGCTTTACAGTATCTTTCTACGGCCAAAGTTGCCCTACTTTATAATCTTGCTCCATTTGCAGCTGCTGCATTTTCCTATGTATTTTTTGACGAGAAAATGACTATCAAAAAGTTTATTGGACTTTCAATTGGCTTTTTAGGCTTTATACCTATCCTTATTGCAAGCGATATTAATGTATTTGACCAAGCTCCATTTAAATTACCTGATCTTGTTATGGCTTTAGCAGCTATTTGCTATACCTATGGCTGGATAGCATTACGTAAGCTTACTAAAAGACGATTATATACAGTAGGATTTATTAACGGTATCAGTATGATTATAGGCGGCGTGTGCTCATTTATTGTATCATATGCATGGTATACATTTGCATATACTACTGACCATACTCTTTCAGCATTCTTTCCTGTCAGTGATGCCACATCGTTTTTCGCATTACTTATCCCTTTGATAGCAGCAGGCAATTTGTTTTCTTTTTATTGGTATGTACGCTTCCTTCAACGGTATACTGCGACCTTTGTAACATGCGTAGATTTAACAGGACCTATATTTAGTGCTTTTTTTGGCTGGTTATTCCTCGGCGAAAAAGTAAACGTTATGTTTTTTCTCTCGTGCGCTGCAGTACTTGGTGGTATTTATATGTTTTATCAAGAAGAACTACGTCAAGGTTATTTTGAACACGAATAATACTAGGTATAATTCAACAAAACCTAATATTTTAATAATTGAATTAGATGAAACTTTGAGAGCTTAAAAGTATTGATTTATAAATTATTTTATTGACTTTGAATGTATTCGAAAATTGTAATCTACCTATTCACTCGTGAAATTAACAGCCTAAGATTTATTCTGATTATGTTAATAAAACGCATAACTGTTGCCTATTGATAATAACATACTTTGTTGACACCTATAGATGTTTGAAGTAGGATTTTGCGGATAAATTAAATTATTAGATCAATAAAACTCAGATTTAGTATGAAATATAAAATATTTTTTATGATAATATTAGGATATGTTGTATACCCATCTTATGCTATGGAAAAGCAAATTAGACTAACTAAAGATTCTGACTACTATGATTGGCAACTTAAATATAAATTCATTAGAACTATTCCCCATAAATTAACACTTCAGTTGGCAAGCGAATATCTACTTCATGCTCCACAAGCTATTAAAGATGATTTTGAGTGTTTACGCGATATCAATATTGAGCCTGATAAGCAGCCTCAAAGTATGCTCATCTTAGGAAAACCCGGAACAGGTAAAACCACTCTTGCATTATCATTAGGTATAGCATTGCGTCCATTTGCTTGGAATACATATTTTGTAAACTGCGCAAATATATGTAACGAATATAAAAATTCTGGTTCACAAAATATCTCTGATTTTGTAAATGATCTAACAAATATAGGTACAAAAAGTGTTGTAGTATTCGATGAGATTGATGAAATAGTACTTCGAAATAGATACAATACAAATTCAAAAGAATATGACAGCGACGCAGCAGCTGCATTTTGGACCGCTATGGATATATGTGAAGACGAAGGAAATATATATATCATAGGCACAACTAACTCTATAGAAAATTTTCCAGAGACGGTCCTTAGTAGGTTTGATCAAGATGGAATTGTAGAAATATCATCGCCTAATGAAAATTCATTGAAAGCATATATTGTACAATATCTATCTACTACAAATCATAAATGCACTGCTGAAGACATTAACTGGCTAGCTAAAAAAACCAAAAATTATAGCTTACGAGAACTTAAACATTTACTACGTAAAGCATTCAAAATTGGGTACATTAAAAATGAGCCAATAAATAAAGATATATTTATATTATTGTTAGCAAGCAAACCAATATTTACAAGGATATATCAGTTTGCCAAAAGTACTAAACCACTTTGGATCAATTTTTACTATCATAATCTTCCACTTGTAGTCAATGTTGTTCTCAGCATATGGAATACAAAACAAGGATATAAACTATATAAAAAACAAAAAAAGCTTGCCGTCAGACAAACAGATATAAGTCAATCTCAGTTGGATTTAAGTACACAAACATATGTAGATACAGCATTGGATAAAAAAGAAGAAAAATATAAACAAGCAAGAAGAGACTACGTAGATTGGGGATTCAGAACAGCAAGTCTTCTTGCTCCTTTAATATTAGCAATAGTTTTTCGCCAGTAAGAAAGTATAGACAATGAGAAATCTACTAAAAATATTGCTCATTTTATTTGTAACTAAAATAATCCATGCAAACGTTGCATATTCTACAAATCAATCAGCAATGCAGCTGTTTATAATAAGTCAAATAGAGAAAAGAGAAAATAAAAATGTGCTTTCAAGACGATGGTTATATGCTCAAGCAGCAAGATCACATGACTTTACTGAACTTAACCAAGTTAAAAAAAATAAAAATTTTTTTATTGATATTATATCCGATCACATTAATTATTTAGAAAATCAAAAAAAAATAAAGGCAAAAAAAGTTTATCGTAATAAACTTGCTAAAGGGACGTTAATATGTTTTTGTACTATTGAAGCAGCCTTACAATTATATCTTTGCAAAGAAGAATTTAAATACTTTACTAATATCAAACAAAAAATTAGAACAAATATAGATTCAGTGCTATTAATAACTTTAATAAGCACCGTCACGTATGGCTTTTTTTTAGGAACCAAATTAATATGTAGGGCTTTTGAGCATCAAAAACTATACCCTACAAATTAGCGCGCGACAGAGATATCTTAGAAAAGCTAGAAAAATTAAGCTTAGAACAACGAACTATTGTTAATAACATATGAAATATACAGCCTTTTCCTGTGCTTTATTAGTACTGTCGATATATAATTATACTGAAGGTATGGAGCAAAAAACATTTACTAATACGTATCTTAGTAATGCTTATAATGCACCCGCACATATATCCAGTACAAAAACAGCATCTTCCAATGTTCAATTTACAACTGATCACGCGTATGCAACTCACAAAGTAACGTCCCAATCTAATGAAGCAGGTTATCCTTTAGCTACATATAAGGGCACTTCCAATGAAGGTAGATTAGTTCAAGATGCACAGATAGCAAAACAAACAATGATAAATGCTGTATGTTACAATATTAATAATACACCTGTACTTGACCGCCTAACGTCTTTATACCAGATATTTAGCTTAGAGCTGTATGATCTAAATATGCAACAAAATATTATGCAGTTTGCTGTAGATACAGGCAATATATTTTTCGACGAGCAAGGCAATCCAACACCTTTTATTATAGATTCTAACGATCAAGAAATAGTTGATACTGCATTCGTTAACAGTTCACAAATTATGTGTGAAAATTCGCGTGATTACGCACTATTTTTATTAAGTATTAAAAATAAAGGTCAGGGAAGTTCTTTAAATCATGTTATTAACAGCCGACTTAGCCAAAATGAAGGCTTTTTGACGCGTTGTATGACTAATGAATATACTAAGCTTCTTACTGAAGGGGCAATATTTCTTACAAACATACCTAACGATTTCGTTAATGCGTTTAAACCAAGTCTTAGGGATAGGTTTGAAGTGTTAAAATCTCGAGTATATAGTTCGCCTTTAAGCCAATTTGGCATCAAAATAAATAATTTGTGTGTTAAAGGTCAATATCGAGACGCATTAACATTATCTCGCACAAGTGGCTTCTCAAAATATCTTCCCGCAATCGACAGAGACTTATCACAAAAAATAGCTAATCAAATGTTCGAGCGACATAAAAATTTAGGAATTTTACCTGACAGAGCTACATCACAAGTACTTACTAAATCACCGCAACAGACTGACAATCAAAAAAATCCTTACGTAGTTGAACTATTGTCTCAGGAGCAAGCAACACAACTCCAAGCGTATTGCAATCAACGTATTGATAGTTTTGTGACAGACAATCCAACTTTACTCATACATCCAGAAAATAATGCACGCATCAGAGCAATTGATCAAACATTAGAAAAACCGCATGCAATTATTGATCGCACATACGCAATTACAGATAAAAATATTCAAACTTTAGAAAACTATGGCTTGAGTGCAAACTCGGTTGAACGTATACAGGGTAACGCTCTTGCGCAACAGCTTCATACCGAGGCAGTTTCTTTAGTGAATTGGTCAGATCATATATTGGAGCACACCAAAACTAGTGAAAAATTTGCACCCATTAGTACTATATTAGATAGATCAATTTCAGGCGCAGCACTTGCCATTCATCTTAATCAAAAAGGTGAATTTTTAAAGTCATTATATCTTCTTGATTTTAGTAGAAGTATTAACAATATAGGTAGTATTGTATACAATTACGCTCACACCTCTGAACTTATAAAAAAGCCTGAATTATTTCCAACATCAATACCCAGTTTTTTAGTCAAACAAGTTAATGAATCAACCTATAATCTTTTCAAAAATACTTCAGTACTTGAGTCTTTTCCCCACACACTTCTGCATTCGGCCGATCCAGTACTCGATAAGATATATGAACCAACGCGATCTGCAATACAAGAATACCAAGAATTAGTACATTACGCTGACGCACAACAAAAACAACTTATGATTGACAGAGTAGTCACAACTACACATATCACCCTTACTGCTCTTGCCAAAGACAAGCCCGTAGTAGCTATGGACTTTATAAGTAATATTGCGGCGGGAATTGTTGTAGGCACAGGAGAAGGGATTGTTGATGTTGCTCGCTGTATACCAGATTTATTTAAAATTGGCTGGCAAGCTTTAAAACTTGCTGCCAAAGGTACACAATTAGCAATAATACATTTGCCAGAAATCCCAAATGACATTTATATTGCAGGCCAGGCGCTTGCAACTTTGGCTATTAACACCAAAACAGTAGGTCAAGAACTTGCGCAAGCAACAGCCTATTATTGGGAAAATCCATCTGAAATTCAAAACAAATTACAAGAGCTAAGAGATAAGAGGGATATATACATAAATCAAGCTAAAAGTCTTATCAAGATAGCCAAAGATTATGCAATAGAAGCTTTAAAAAATCCTGAAAGTTACTACACAGCAACACGTCTTGGTATACGTATAGGTATTAACTTAGTGATAGGAAAAGTTGCAACAAAAGGAACTCAGGTATTGCTTGGATCTCTCAGGTGTTTACAAGCAAGTTCTGCACGAAGAATTATATATACGGTAGATGGTTTAGAAGTCATAGCTCAGGATGCAAAGGCACTATTACCTGTAGAAGTAGCATTAATATCACAACCACCAGAACATACAATTAAAGTAATGTCAGATTTCAGAACTGGTATAAGCCGAGTTGTACCCAAAAATTTATCAGACATAAACAAACCTATTGCAAATCCTGCACGTATAGAAAGACAATGCAATACGATAAAAGCTGCACTCAAAGTCACTGAAAAATATGTCAAGCAATTTGAAAAAACATACCATTCGGCAGACATTCAAGAGGCAATTAATGTTATAGAAAAAGACTGGAAATATATACTGAATGATCATACACCTGAATTTTTTGAAGATGTAGTAAAGTTTTTTCAAAAAGTGAATAATGACCCAAGACTTGCAAGATTTAAATATAGCGATTCAGGTTCAATAACACTAAAACATATTATTGAAGAAGCAATACCTGCACTCTATGCACAAGAGCGCAATATAGTACCAATTTTTTTCAGAAGAGATGCTACTAGTGAACATCTAAAAAAATTTGATTATACAGAATTATGGGGTCAAAAATGGGACATTAAAACTCCTATTGTAACGTATAGTAAATACGGAAAATGTGAATTTCAAGTTGCTGAGTTCGTGAGAGACTTACAAAAAGATATTGCACTCGGAGAAAAAATTCTTTTGAATATTACTCATCTAAAGTCACAAGAAACTAAATCTATTGCAAATGCGATTAATAATATGTTTTCTCCATATGAAATAGGAAATATATTTATTATACATCAAAAAAATACAAATTTATGTGGTAAACTTTCTCATCTTAAAGACTATTTATGTTACTAGTAGAATATAAAGGATATTGTATGTCAGCAGGCATTTGGGCAAAAAATGAAAGAGTACTTAAAATACCTAATGCGATATTTGACGTTATTTATCATGAATATATGGAAATATTTGAGCAACATCCTCAATATGAAGATCTACTAGATAACGCAATCAATTCTTTCAGAATGGCAAGTTCTGGAACATATCTTAATATAGACACAGCTTTGCCGAATTATGAAGTAGCTCTTGCTTTTTTTAATATTGCTAAAAAAGCTCAAGAAAACATAGAAAATATACCAACAATACCCGAATCCAGCAGGCCAGTATATCGTAAGTTTTACGAAATCATTAGAGACCGTGCTAAAGAATTAGCTATCATTGAAGATAAGCAGTTTGTTTTTTGAGTACACATATGAACATACACTCGCTTGTTATATTTTCTTCTACCATTTATTATCTAATTTATGATTTTTATATCCCTACAAAATGTACAGTAAAAGTATATTTACACAATAAAGTAGGATTAGTAATTCCCTATTACATATTTAAAAATATACGTACAAAATACGCTACTATTTTCCGCCAATACCCGGCTTATAAAAACACATTCAAAAATAAATTTAGCTTTCTGACATTACTTACATCTACCGCTCGACTTACTATTGAAAAAATAGTGCCTACGTATAAAAGTACAAAAATCTTTAAAATAGTAGCAATGAATGCTTATAATATCTTTGCATACGATACGTCAATACCCAATGAAGATAAATTTTACTATAAAGAATTTTATAAAATAATTTGCGAGCGTATTGAGGAACTCAATTTCATAGAAAATCAAAAAAATAACAGAATATTTCAATGGACAGAAGATGACAACAATGAAAGAACAAATAACCTTTTTGATATTTCTCCGAAGTTTATATTAAATCAATATTCACCTGAGCTGTTTAAGCTAGTAAAAAGCTTTCTTGGAACTATGTCACGTACTCATGACTATGAAAAATTTATATATAATGATATGGGTATGAAAACTCTAAAAGCTATCACTGAAGAAGGAATACCCTTACTCTACGCTCAACAACATAACTTAATTCCCCCGATCGTGAAAATTAACCTGATAGGCACAGACTTCAGCCTTTTTGATTACATTGAGCTAGGCAATAAAAAAAGTTAGTTGGACAGTAAAGACACCTCTTATTACCTATACTGATTTTGGACAGTGTCGTTTTAAAATAAAAGAATTTATAGAAAATTTACAATACGACATATCACAATCAGGCAATATTCTTCTTAATACAACTTACATTAGTTTAGACCAACTTAAGTATTTAATGCACTCAATAGATACGACACTTGAAGAACAAGAGAAAAATAAAATAATTGTAGTAGATTACTATAATAAACAGCTATGTGGTACTTTTTCTTATCTTAAATCTTATTTATCTGTTTAAGTAATAGTGGTGAAGGAATTTGATATGTCAGTAGCAATTTTTGTAAATAATAAAATATCACTTGCAATTCCAAATTCAATACTTAATGCTCTTTATTATGAATATTACGATATGTTAAATCATTATTCTCAATACAAACAGACCTTATCTGAAGCTATGACAAGAATGGATATTGCGACCGGCAGTTATTTTAACGTTGAGGAGTCACTGCCTACCTATGAAGTTGCAATAGCTTTTTACACTATTGCCAATATGGTACAGAAGAAAATTGAGTATAATCTGCGTATATTATTGGCAAGCAGATCCTACTATCCCCAATTCTACATAATTATTCAAGATCGTGCTCAAGAACTAACTATAGCACATGGCAAGGTATTTATTCGAATTTCTTATAAAAGCTTTTAGCAGCTATATTTTATGCCATATGCACCGTAGTGATAGACAGTATCTACTTTACATATGTCTGCAAAACAACTAAATAAAAGATTTGCTCTTCTACAAATAACATACTTTAATTATTACTATATGCTGTTAACACTTTTGAGCACCTAAGACAATTATATCTATACTTTTACTTGTTCAATTACCTCTTTAATTTTAATACTGCCTTTATTAGTGTTTGCAGTAATAATCGCTTCGCCTGTCCCAAGCGTTCCATTCACATGTAGCTGCATTTGTTTCCATGTTTGTGGAGTTAACTTGGCAGTAAAGGGTTTTAATGTAATAGGATGTTCGCAGAAAATAGTACCTTTACCGGTAGATGCTTTAATATCAGCATTAGTAGATATTGGCAAACCAAGAGTAATATCGCCATACCCACTTGTTAACTGTAGGCTTTGAATTCCATTAACATATGCTTGTTCTACAGTAATAGAACCTGAATCAACATAAGCAACCCCACCTTTTTCTGCCTTTGCAATAGAAATTGTACCCTTATTAACTTTAAAGTTAAAAGGCTGATGAGCATGGGCTACTTTAATAGAACCTGATCCTTTAATCAGAGCAGTTAAGTTGCCTTGAGCGTTATGCGCACTAATGGAACCATTATCAAGAGTAATTTTAACGGGGTTTTTAATTGAACTGAGCATAATATTAGATTGATTACTCACAATGTATACCTGTACATGGGCAGGTACAATAATCTTGTGATCTACATACGCTGAACCTGAACTTGGCGAGCTGGAAACAGTACGGATAACAAATCTATCATTACCTTGAGGATGAGCGTCGATATGCATATGATCAAGTTCAGGAGCTGTTTTTGCTTTGACCACCGAATGCATATAGAGCTTAGGGGTATTCCACTCAGCCTTTACCTCAAGAGCACCTTTTGGGTTTTCAATGATTAATATCTTTTTGCCGGTCAAATCAAACTCTTGAGTAAAAGGCCGCACAACTTCTTTTTTACCAAACGGTACGTTACTTTTTACAGAATCAACAAGACTTTGGACCGACCACGCTGCAAGTGAATTATAGCTGGCCAATAATATTAGACTATATTGCATTATACGCATCATATATCAATCCTTTTTTTATACATTAGAAGTTTTCATATAACTGTCTGCCATTGCTAGTGTATACAAAGTTACACATAGATTCAAAAACATACATAAAAAACTCAATATCTATAGTATAACTACTTAAAATTGATTAAAAATATCTTTGCAGAGTACTGTCGACTTGTTACTGATAAGTAAGATAAACTACTAATTCCTTATTATAAACAGTGTCTACCAAAAGGTGTTGTATGAATAAGTCTTTTATGCTCGATAAAAAACTTAAAGAAACAGTAATCGAGTTGATTAATCAACACTCCAGCTTACAAGATGTTATTCAAGCAATAATAAAATATAAAGGCATACCTTTGCTTGTCGGCGGAGCGGTCCGAGACCTTTTTTTAAATATTATTCCCAAGGATCTAGACATTGAAGTATATAATATTTCCGTTGAGCAATTGGAAGAAATTCTTAGTAAATTCGGCACAGTAATTCACGCAGGAAAATCTTTTGGAGTTCTGCGCATTAACACACTTGATATCGATTGGTCATTACCGCGATCTGACAGTAGTGGTCGAAAGCCCAGCGTAGTGACTGACCCTAATTTAGATTACACTACTTCATTTGGCAGGCGAGATTTAACTATTAATGCCATGGGAATCAATTTAGCAACCTACGAACTCATTGACCCATTCAATGGCGCGCAAGACATTAAAAGTAAAACATTACGTAGTCCGCGACCTGAATTTTTCACAGAAGATCCTTTACGTTTTTACCGTGTCATGCAGTTTATAGCAAGATTTGAAATGACTCCTGACTCAACGCTTAACCAAATATGCAAAACAATGAATTTAAAGGGCGTTGCACGAGAACGCATTGGCCAAGAATGTGACAAAATGATGCTTAAATCACACAGGCCAAGCTTAGGTTGGCGATGGATTAATAGTATTGGACGATTAAAAGAACTTTTTCCTGAATTGGCAGCAACGTGCACAACACCACAGGAATATGAATGGCATCCAGAAGGATTTGTCTTTGAACATCTTATGCAGACATGTGATAGTGCAGCCGCGCAAAAATATACTGATATTGAATACAAAAAAATGATGATTTATGCAGCGCTTTGCCATGATTTAGGAAAGGCCACCACTACTAAATTAATTAAAGGGCGCTTGAGAAGTTGGGGACACGATAAAGCAGGTGTACCTATTGCACGTTCTTTTCTAACAAAACTTGCCCAGCCAGAACAGCTCATTAAAAAAATAGGTTTATTAATCGAACATCACATGGCGCCCTTAATATTTGTCAAAGGTGGTGCAAAAGCAGGCGCATATAAACGTTTGGCTCTGCAACTGGGCAACAATCTATGTATTGCAGATTTAGCGTTTCTTTCGCGCTGTGACGCACGAGGAAGAAATGGAGAGAGTCATCTACCCTTGACCACTCCAGTAGAGCGAGTTGATATATTTGAAGCAAATGCACAAGAATTTGGCGTACTATACGCCCCTGAAAAGCCACTTGTGACAGCTCAAGATCTACTTGGCCATATCAGTCCAGGAAAAGCGCTAGGTACCGCTCTTGATCATGCCTATCAAACACAGATTGATAAAAACATTACTGACAAAGAATACCTTATTGAACTTGTTACAAAAAAATATTAGGTCCTGGCAATAGCCTGCTTTAAATCTTCACTTATTTGATACTTTGCTTGTCCGGCAGCGCGCGCAAGAATTTGGATAAGTGCTTGTCTTTCAGCTTGCCCGTTGAGCATTTTCATCAGAGCTATCAAAACAGGATTTAACCAATTTAGTACTCCGGAAATAATTTCAGGCTTTGAGAGTGTTATATCTTGCAAGATACTAGTTATACTTTGAGCCAATAAAGGAGCATAAATTGCCTGTAACTCAGGGCTGTTTGTAAGCCCTAAATCAACTAGGTTTTGATAAATTTCAAGTACCTCTTGGGCATAATTTTCATACTCTTTATCCCGGGCAAGATTTATTTTACTTTGCAATCCATCAATTTGAGGAATAATACATAATTCTGCTTGTGCGACACGTATAGGACGGTAAAGGAATCTGATAAGCGTATTAACAGTAGAAATATATCCTATATATTGGGCTTGTTTGCTTTGTGTAGCAATATCGTCAGGATAAACACCGCCACCGCTATCGGCAACATGAAAGGTAGTCTGTCCAGAACGATGAGCTATGACAAATGCAACATAATGACCAAAGCCTCCCCTGACTACGCCGGTGTTGGTTATATATTCACCCGCACTATTAATAATAAATGCATGAACAAATGGCTGATCATCTTGTAAAGCCTTCATTATTGAGATAACTCTTTCAGCTTGATCTAGTAATGACAACATATTAATTTGAGACAAATTTTCAACGACTGTGTAATTTTGCTCAGGAATACCTAACTGCTGCGCAAATTCTCTGACCGCGTCACCAGTCAAACCTTGTCCTTGCTGACCACCTTCTAGCCTTAAACGGCATTCTCCAGAAATAAAGCTTGCTTTGGGGGCTTTTATATTTGCAATCAATTGATCATAAGTTATCAGTTGTAAAAAATATTCAAGCAACCACTTTGAATTATATGCAGCATGATAACCACAATCATTATCAGCACCCTGCTTTGTGACCATATTGCTCCAATTATACATAAGATATTTCTTATTATCGTATACGCCTGAATAAGGGGGCAGACTAACGTTTTGAGGCGGTTGTTCAATAAATTGAATTGCTTGAGTAATTGTACTTTGCAGCGTATTAGATGAAATACATGCAGGCTTATCAGGAGCTTGAGCTACACACACAGGAGCGGGTTGCGGACATGAGGGCGTTGCCGACGATGGCACAATGATTTTACGTAAATCTTCTATTTGTTTAGGGATTTTACCTACATTGGCCATAAGCACAAAACTTTTAAATAGAACAACAGGCTTGGTTATAGCAGGTGTGCCTAATTCAACTTCAAGCTGTTTTACATCAAGTTGCCCAAGCGCTTTCCAGTAAGGTTTTAAGTTTTCTTTTGTAGGATTAAGATCAAGTTGCTGCTCAATGCCTTCTAGTATAGCCAGCAGTCGCTCCACTTGGCTTATATTCTCTGCGGCAGACAGGCAAAGCAATTGAAACATACCGAATGTAACACACACAGACATTATAAGTTTATATATTATTTTTTTTTCAGTAGCCATTTCAATCTTCCCATTCATCATCTTGAGTTGTACCTCTATTTGGGTCACTATTAGTACCTTCTTGCACTTGTAGTTGTTCCTTAAGCTTCTTAATCAAAGGCAATACAAAATCAATATCAACGCCAAGCTGCTCAATGGTATCATTTATATCATCAATTCTTTTGAGCCGAGCAACAAGTGCCGCATCAGCTTCTTGCGGAGGCGGATTCAGTAGTAAACCTTTGCTCATTACTAAAGCTAACTGCTCCCTGTTAAGGCGAGCAAGCTCGTCCTCTAATTCGATAAGATCTTTATTATCAAACGCTTTGAGCCATTCAGCTTGTAGGGATGGATATAATATTTTAGTCTTTTGTTTGCGCTTTTCTTCCAATTCTTTCTGTCGATCTTCTATTTGCTTTTGAAAATCATTTACGCGATTCTCTTTTATTACAGGTGTGACAGGAGGCGCTACAGGCGGAGTTGGAATCGGTGGTGCTACGGCAATTAATGGTTGAATTATATCATTTATAATATCAAACTTGCTTTTAGTTCCACTCATGTTGCCTGCTGATAAGTAGATATTAAACAAAAAGATATTACTCGCAAGATTTTCAAGGCTGGGATTTGCCGCAATTTGCTTTATTATCTGGATATTATCTTGGTAAAAATTTTTAGTAACATATACCGGATCTTTTTTTTCAAGCATATTATCATAATCTTGTCTGAGAGCCTGATATAAGGCAGCAAAAAAATCAGGCGAAGGCAGTACTGGAGTACCGACAGCTTGCACAGGCACAGGAGGAACAGGCGTAAAGGGAGTCGATGTGCTTAGTCGAACAATTTCTTGTATCTTTTTTTCAAGTGAAGATAATTTACTTATTTTTTCCAGATAATTAGCTTGCTCGGTAGCTTTGCTTGCCAGCAGGTAATTACTCTTAAATAAAACAATTTGAGGAACAAGACTCTGGATTTTTGGGTTCGTACTCATTTTAAACTGTCTGTAATCTATACTTTTAGTGCGTGAAGGATAATAACTCGCTTGGCGCAAGTCGGGAGTTGATAAGCTAGTTACCGTTTGAATATCTGCGCGTAAAGCTTCCATCAATTGTAATGTTGTATTATTTGCACTGGTTTCAGAGCTATGAAGCATAGTGCCTACTATAAGACCGTATAAAATCAATATAGAATATTTCATCACTACACCCATGTTTCAAGGTATAAGTTAATATTTTACTACCAGTATATACAAATTTCAATTATAAAATAAATAATTAGGCATTATTCACTTTAAGTTGGATTATAGATGAAAGGTATCTATATCCTTCTGTCAATACATTATGAATGTATGTAATATTAAGAACCGGACAAAGCTGATACACCTATATTTTCATTGTTTTATTAAAAATTGAACACATTAGGCATGAAAAACAATATATTATTGTGTACAATTTAGAAACAACTAAAAAATATTAACTCTACGTATTGTATTTAAAGCTGAGTGTTTTTTTGGTATGATAACGTGAGTACAAATGAATTTATAAAAAAGGATATCAATGTGGAAAATATAGCAAAAGTTGTAACAGAAAGTGTATCGACAGTAACATTATGGGATTTGATCAAATCGTCAGATGCTATTACATGGGCAGTATTATTTACACTGCTTACTCTTTCAATTATTGCATGGACAATTTTTGTATATAAGTTTTTTAAATTTAAAACTGAGCACCAAAGTATTGATACCACTTTACGCAAAATTGAACATGCGCATAGCTTGGAAGAACTAATTAACATCAAACAAGAACTTATTCCTTCATTATCCAAAAATTTTATAAGTGAGTATTTATCTAACGCCCGCTATTATATAGAAGCTAACAAGGCCAAGGGACTTACAGGCATTACAAGTTCACAGCATGAAGCGTTACTCACCACAGCCGACCAAGTTATTGACACCAGCGTACATTCATTCCAATCTACTAATCCTTTTTTTGCAACAACTGTAGCTATTTCACCGCTTTTAGGTTTATTTGGAACAGTATGGGGCCTCATTCATGCATTTATGGGAATTAGCCAACAACAATCTGCTGATATTGCAGCAGTAGCTCCCGGAATTGCAGAAGCTCTTATTACCACTCTTGCAGGATTACTTGTTGCAATGCCAGCATTGGTTATGCTCAACTATATTAATCATCAGAGCACCTCTATAGAGCGTAAATTGGTATATATGCTTGATCGCATTGACAGAGTTATTCAAACTCATTTTATACGATCTTAACAGGAGTAAATAATTATGGGACGTATTTCCAAAAGACGTATACTACGTAGCAGATCTATGCAAAGTATGCCTGAGATCACCCTCACTCCTCTGATTGATACAGCTCTTACACTTCTTGTAATATTTATGGTCACCACACCTATGATGCATAATGCAATAAAAGTGCAACTGCCTTCGGGAAAAACCCAAGAAGGCAAAGGACTGGTCAACGATGTGGTAGTATACTTGGACAAGAACGAACATATTTACATAAACGGTCAGCCGGTTGCAAGTGAAAACTTAATTACAACATTACAAAATTCTATAAAACAATCAAAACAGCAAAGTACCGTATTTGTAAAAGCTGATAAAGTAGTACCTTATGGGACAGTAATAGGTATGGTAGATCAGATTAAGACGGTGGGGGGAATACAATATGTGGCGCTGGCAACGCGTAAAGGATAACCATGCAATACCGTTTATCTATAAGATAACAAGCTGGGTTATAGGAGCGCATTTAATAAGCTTATTATTACTCATACGTTATAGTAGTTTTGCTCCGGTACATACCCGCGCACTACCTTCGCATGCCATATTATTTTTACCCGAGCAGACAAAGAGCACCCCGCTTACACCAAGAAAAGTTAGTGCACATAAAAAGCCACAACCTCAAGTTATTAAAAAAGTGCAACCCAAGAAGGTACCCGTAACCAAAACTGCACAAAAGGCTCCTGAAAAAACTAAAGTATTGCCTGAAAAGAAAATTACGACCGTACAAAAAAAGGTGGTAACAATTCCTGAGCCAAAAAAAACTACAGTTGCAGTTGCTCCTCAAAAAACGGCTCCCCCCAGTAAACCTGTAGTACCTCAAAAGATTGCTCCTGCACCTACTGCGGCAGCTGTTATTAAAAAAACGGAACCCCCTCTAGCAGCTCCTATTATAAGTACGCAACAATTAAAAGCTTATCACGAAGAACTTGAAAACGCGTTAGTAGGAGAACTGGGAAAAACTTGGCAGCCACCTCAAGGATTTAATGCACAAGCCTCATGCAGCTATAAATTAGAGATTAGTAAATCGGGCACATTAGAAAAAGCAACGTTGGTACATTCATCAGGAATTTTAGTCTATGATGTAGCAGCGCGCTCAGCAATTTTCAAAATAACTCGCTACCCTCTTTGGAGTCATGGCAAAGAAGTAATCGTAACCTTCAGATAAATACTCTTAAGGAATTTGGAATGGTATATCAAGTATTTCCTCACCAAATGCTCAAATATATACTCTGCGCATTTGTCTTAATGTTAATACCTTATAATAATAGCAGAGGACATGTAGTAGAAGCACAACAGCACACACGCATACCTGTCCTTATAGGAATATTACCATGTCAGCATATACATAAAGACACACTTACTGCTCAACTTAAAAAAGATCTTGAGTTTTCAGGCCAATGCACTATAAAAATCAGTCCTGTATCACGTTTTTTATCAAAGAAAGATTTGCATAGCTTGGCAGAAAAAGGCTATGAGCTTGGAATCTTTATTGATATGCCAGAAAACTCCAATACGATCGAGTGGCGTCTTTATGATACACGTACCCATACTATGATCAAAGGACAACGTTATCATATGCGCGGACCTGACCCTATTGATTGGGCACATAATATGGCCGATTTAGTGTGGCCCTTACTGACTGATACTACAAGTTCTTTTTCAAGTAAAATTGCATTTTGCAAGCAAACATCAAACGGAAAAAAACGCACTCATGCTTTGTATATATGTGATATTGATGGCGGGCGTCCTATCCCGTTGATTGAAAACTCAACTATTAAAGTAGCTCCTCGCTGGAATTATGACGTTAAAAACCCTTTGTTGTTCTTTTCAGAGTACACTGATCGCAACATCCGACTTATTGCATGCACCTTGGAAAGAAAAGTAAAAGTTGCATCTAATTTTGACGGCCTTAATATGCTACCAACTTTTTGGCCTCATCATACACAAGTGGTATACTGCGCATCACGTGGTGACGGTAATTGTCAGCTTTACTTTCAAAAAAAAGGTACCTTTAAACGCGTTACTCATAATACCGGCACTAATTTATCTCCAACGGCAGGCGCCGATGCGTCAACTATATATTACTGCTCCGATGTTCATAATAATAAACCAGGAATATACGAACTTAACTTAAAAGATAATTCAGTAACTCCTATTGCAACTGACGGATACTGCGTATGCCCTTCATTTTCACAAACTAATAATCTATTGGCATATAGCAAAATGATTAATGGAACTATGCAAATTTGTATCTATGATACAGTGCACAAAACCCATAAACAGTTAACTTTTAATAAAGGACATAAAGAAGAATGTAGCTGGTCTCCCTGCGGCAACTATGTTGTATACGCATTGAGCAATGGGACAACGCAACAAATCGCATCGCTTAACACGAAAACTGGCAAACAAACATTATTGACCCGAGCACAAGAAGTATGTAAATATCCCGCATGGTCTCCACTTTTGCAAAAGCACTTTATTGTTAATGCTCAAGGCTAACCAGTAGACAAGAAGTTATGAGATAGCTATTATTATAATATTCTATTAGAAACTACTTTATAGAATATTACAATGTACCTATTACCTTTATTTGCGCATCGTGTACACTATCTCATATTCGGTGTGATAGTAAACACTTATTTAGGTGAATTATGAACAGAAAAAAAACTAAGCACAATGGTTTCATTCAAGGTGGTCCTAAAAACGTTTTAGTAGCTATAGTCGCGTTTTTAGTCCTTATATTATTAGTATCTCGATTAACTCACATCACGCGACATATAAAGCGTATCCCTTATTCTGAATTTATAACCCAAGTTGAACGTAACAAGGTAAATGAAATTCGTATCTCAGGTCACGAAGTTGAAGGTACCTTTAAAGATGGTTCTGTTTTTGAAACTGCCGTTGGCAACAATCAGGCCGATTGGGACTTATTCAAAAAGCATAATTTAGTAGTATCTATTGCCGACACTACTGCAAGCTCGGTTAGCGTTTGGTATTTATTACCATTACTTTCCTTGCTTGTGGCATCACTTGCAGCGGTCTGGTTTTTCATCAGGCAATCTCGAAGCAATAGCAACAGTGGCGGCGGCGGCAATATTTTTAGCATGGGTAAAAGTCGTGCACGCATGTTTATGCCATCGACTATTAAAGAAACCTTCGACTCAGTCGCAGGCGCAACTGAAGCCAAAGAAGAATTAAAAGATATTGTCGAGTTTTTAAAATCACCTGAAAAATATCAACGTCTGGGTGCACGTGTGCCGCGTGGAGTATTATTAGTCGGAGAACCCGGAAACGGAAAAACTTTACTTGCCAAAGCAGTAGCAGGCGAAGCCAATTGCCCTTTTTTCAGTGTCAGTGGTTCTGATTTTATAGAAGTATTTGTAGGAGTAGGTGCCGCACGAGTACGTGATTTATTTGAACGAGCTCGCCAACGTGCCCCAAGTATAATTTTTATTGACGAAATAGACGCAGTTGGTCGTCAACGTGGCTCAGGTATGGGCGGCGGTCATGATGAACGAGAACAAACGTTAAACCAATTGTTGACTGAAATGGATGGTTTCCAAACAACTGGCGGCTCAGTTATTGTAATTGGCGCTACCAATAGACTCGATGTATTGGATAAAGCGTTATTACGTCCAGGAAGATTTGATCGTCAGGTCGAAGTACCGTTCCCTGATTTAATGAGTCGTGAAGAAATTTTACGAGTACATGCAAAATCGGTAAAAATCGACCCTGCAGTTGATTTATATAAGATAGCACGTGGTACACCTGGTTTCACGGGTGCTGATCTTGCTAATTTAATCAATGAAGCCGCTTTGAATGCGACCAAAAATCACAGCCAAGAGCTAGTTACTATGCATGATTTTGAAGAAGCACGTGACAAAATAATGCTCGGCAAAGAATCTAAAACCAAAATATTGACACTCGAGGAACGTACCGTTACTGCGTTTCATGAAGCCGGTCACGCATTGGTAAGGCTTCTTGATCCTGAAAATTCCGACCCTTTGCACAAGATTACTATTGTTCCTCGGGGACGCGCGTTGGGCGTTACTCATTCGCTACCTGAACGTGATCGTTATACTGAGTCAAAAGAGCGTATGCTTACTATGATACGATCAGCATTAGGAGGTAGGGCTGCTGAGCAATTGAAGTTCAACCGCCTTGAAACAGGAGCGTATAGTGATTTTGTGGTAGCAACTGATATTGCACGTAAAATGGTGTGCATGTATGGTATGTCTGAAAACCTAGGACCCGTTGTATACTCTCAACAATATGGTGGATATCAATACTCTCCTCATACTGCAGAACGCATAGACACCGAGGTTGAGAATATACTTAATACCTGTTATAAGCAAACCTATGAAATACTAGAACACAATAAAGAAAAGCTAGATCTTTTAGGTTCCACGTTGCTTGAAAAGAAACCATGTATGCAAGCGAAATCTATGAATTACTTGGTATTCAGGCACGTCAAGAATTTAAATTTACCTAGGCCTGTTAAGGTATATTTGAAAAAAATCACATATAGTATACACTGATAGTATGCAACATTGTAGCTCTTGAAAAGGATTTTGAATGGCAAGAATATGCTTTGTCTGTGGCAAAGGACCCCAAGTAGGTAACTTGGTGAGCCACGCTAATAACCGTGTAAAACGGTGGATTTACCCTAATGTGCACAGTATGCGTTTTGTATTACGCGAGTGTGCGTCAGCCGGTAAAGTACACCAGGCTAAAGTATGCACTAAGTGCGTCAAAGCTGGAAAAGTTACTAAAGTAATCTAAAAAAATAAGAGGTTTTGCCATGGCAAATACTAAATCTGCAAAAAAACAAGCACGACAAAATATCGTACGTCGCAAACGTAATCTTGCCCGTAAAAGCAGTATTAAAAGTGCTATTAAAAAAGTTTTATCAGCAATCGCTCAATCAGATGCTGTTGAAACAACTGCTGAGCTTTTAAATGATGCACAAGCTAAGCTTGCTCGTGCTAAAACTAAAGGCCTTATTCATACCAATACTGCAGCTCGCAAAGTAAGCAGATTAGCACGTAAAGTAAAAAAATACGCTCAAGATAAAGCGTCCTAATTTTTTTATATCAAAGCTACAAAAAAAGAGCATACATATTCTGTACTGCTCTTTTTTTTATGTCTATTAACATCTTATATTTAATTTTAGATATTTAGACATATATGCATCCAAGCATACAGTGTTTCCTGAGCATTAATAATGCCAATCAATATTGATGATTAAAAAATAACTAATTAATGGTTTTTAAGTTGCACCAATTAAGACATAAAACTATTTTTGTAAGTATTGTTATCCATATATGATCGATATTTTATAAAAAATTCACGCGCTAATCTGGTTGGAATACTGGCGCTCCCCGCATTTTCTACTAAAATAACCATAACAAGCGGCGAATTATCTTTATACTTAAAATAAGAAGCAAACCAGCCATGCTCTAAATATTTGCCCCCTAAATGACGTTTTTCCAAAGCACTAGTCTGGGCAGTACTTGTTTTTGCATACACTTCAAAAAATGATAGTGCTCCTATTGCGCGAGCAGTACCCTCAGTTACTACTTTGATCATAGCACGTTGTAGAAATTCTCGCGTTGCTTGTGAAATTGCCAACGGTGTTGTCACAAGAGGCTCATTTTCAAGTAAACGAGGGGTAACTAAATTGCCTGTAAAAATAGAACCTATCATACGCGCCACTTGCATAGGTGTTACCAGCAAGGGCCCTTGACCGATTACAGCACTGAGTGTTTCTCCCGGCCACCATCGCTCACCCTTTGATCTTAATTTCCATGCAGAATTGGGCACCAACCCCTGCTGCTCGGAAAGTACTGTTCCTGTCTTTTGGCCAAAGCCATAGCGATATGCGTAATCGGCTATCATATCAATAGGCATATAGTTGGCCATATGAAAAAAACCAGTATTACAAGAAAGTGCCAAGCTTTGCTCAAGACTGACAATACCATGTCCTTGGCGCATATTACATCGATAATTTCTTCCTGCAAACCTTACGTATCCTTTGCAATCCCAGGCAGTATCTTGGTTTACAATTCCTTGTTCTAATGCAGCGCTCATAGTCACTAACTTGAAAATAGAACCCAAAGGATAGGTAGCCGACAATGCTCTGTTAAGCAATGGTTTATATTCTTGCATTTGCTGCCACACCTCTGACGAGATCCTGCCTAAAAATAGAGAAGGATCGAAAGTAGGCCGAGAAATGAGGACTTTAACCGCGCCTGTCAAAGGATCTAAAAGTATAAAAGCTCCCGTATAATGCGCACCAAATACTGATTCGGCAAGTTTAGTAAGTTCAATATCTAAGGTCAGTTGAATAGTCTGTCCGTCCATAACTTGTTTTGATTCTTTGGCATCAAGTCTTTTTCCTACTGAATTAATAGTTTGGACGACAATGCCCTGCTCACCTTTTAATACTGGTTCACAAATTTTCTCAAGACCCATCTTACCCATATAATTACTATCCCATGCCCCCAAATAGCCTACAATATGTGCCGCTGAATGCTGATAAGGATAGTAACGCTTATAATTAGTCTTAACGGCAATATGGGGGTAATCTGCAAATAATTCTTGCACTCTACATAGTTGCTCTAAAGAAATATCTGAAGCTAAAAGAACGTGCTGATAGCGTCGCTCTGCGTATGCAATGTTTTCACGCGAATAAGAACAGTTAAGAATATTGACTAATTTATCAAGGGCCTCAATTTGGCCTTGAGTTAAATTACGACCACCGCTACCTTGCCAATAGATATCAGTACTTGGCTTATTAGTAGCAAGTAGAGCACCTCTACAGTCAACAATAGGACCTCTTACCGATTGAACTAACTCAAGGCGAGTAAAGTTTTTTTGACCACGATCAATAAATGCAGGAGCGTTTATTACTTGCAAGTAAAAAAGACGGCCTATTATAATTGCTATACCTGTCAGCGAAGCACACACTATAGAAAAAAGTTGTCTTCTGTAGACCTTCTGATGAATCACTTAGTACGCACTCCCTCCTGTAATATTTAACTGATTCCGTATTCTTTAAAACGACGATTTACTGATGATCTGTTAACACCTAGCAAATCAGCTATTCGGTTTTGATTATGCAACCTCGTCCATAATGACCTCATTAAACGTTCGTCTTTCAACGCAGATTTTCCAAGACGTTGTGCATAACTTAATTCATTATCTATTAATGCTGAAGAGGAAGAAACAGGAGTAAAAACTTCTGTATCATGATAATGTTTCATTTTATTTTCTAGTATTTCTGCAACCTTATTTTAAGGTCCACAAACCCTCTGACTCCAGAACGTAATATTTTTTCTTTTTCACGATCATTAATATATACCGTAGCTTGCTGGTACCGTTGTTTTATAACTTGATTAGTATATTCATCTACCAAAGCACAATAATCTGGCCAGGGAACCTGAGTAATAAAAGGTGCTTTTAAAATTGAAATACTAAGATCATGAAAAGCATTGTTTTGCTCATTTGTACTTGAGAATATAACATCAGGCGATATTGAAGTAGTACAGATAAGACGAGCTGAAGGCTGGACAGCATGTACGACACTTCTTAAATTAAATGTTCCGTATTGAGTATAATATTTAAGTGCTTCTTGCATATGCTTACAATAACGATCAATATTTTCAAGAAACACAGTACCACTATGCGCACGCTGTATAAGAGCTACAAGAGTATCCTTATCATGGCAAATATTAGTCTCTCCATTGCCTTTCAGACATTCTGACATTGAAGGAACAAAGGAATGTTGATAGAGCGTATTTCTTCCGCTTACTTCATGCAAGAGTATCGCAACTGCAATAGCATCTTCTGTATTCATATCAAAGCATACAATTTTTTTGCCTATACCCTGCTTGAGCAGTTCAATTTTAAATTGAATAAACGTTGCGCTTTGGACTGGTATAAAATCATTAATTTTTTGACCCGCTTTAGTAGTTTGCAAATACAAAGCATAATCAAAAAATTCTTGATTATTCATAAATTGGGTATAGTCCGTAGTTAAAGCTTCCAAAGCCACCGGATACACAGTAATAAGTACATTATTAGCTTCAAAGCCTGGCATAGCTGCAACCATTAACTGGGATGAGTTATCTTTTTTAACTAAACATGAACGGGGAAGCTTAAGTTCATATACATATTGAGCAATTTTTTTAATTTCGCGCAATATGACATTATTATCTTGCTCATCTACCGATGCTCCAATCAAATCATGTGCAAGAGCATTACCAAACACTAACTTACGCGATCTATAAAATAAAAGGCCAATTTTCTTCTCTTGAGACAACTTAAGTACATGATGCATACTTTCTTTATATAATTTAATCTCCTGCTGACGGACATATAAATTGTCTCGCAATTCTTTTTCTTGGTGTGCTACCACTTCCAAAGATCTTTGATTGAATAGATGAATAATAGAAGAAACATAATTGGCAAAAATAAGCATTTGCGATTGTTCTACACTATTGTATAGTGCACTATTTCTAACACCCTGATCAATAATAATATACCCTACTATCTGATCAGCTTGATAGAGTGGTATTACGATATCAGCATCTATCTTTTCTAGAAAATTAATAATTTCTTGAGGGACCAAGTTAACATCATAGTGCCTACTAAACACAAGATCATCATACACGAGCACTTGCGACTCAGAAATAAATTTTTTTATTTCTAATGAAGTAGTGTCGAAAAACTGGCTACACTGCTGATAACGACTATTAGTACACACCTGTAAATCATGAACAATAGCACAATTGGTCGTGTACACACTGACTGACTGTGCAGGAACGTTAAGCAACTGGACAAAATATTGCCTGCTAATTTCAAAGATATCATGTATTTTATTTACAGTAGCAAGCTGTATGACAAGATCTTTCAAAGGCTCTAAATTTGCTTGAGAAAGGTCAACTTGTACTTGTAAAGTCAAATTGAGAAAACGTAGCTTAAGTATTTTTTTAATAGCACTAAATCCACAAAATGCTACCCCTGCAATAGTTAAATAATCTACCCAAATGCTTACAACTGCAACACTAGCGTGTTCATAAAACAAAACTGTTTGCTTGATAATAAAAGGAGCAAATAGCATTGTAAAAAAACTAATAAGTTGATTTTTCAGTATTTTTGGCAACTCAGCCTTAATAATACTGACATAGAGTAAATACATAAAAAAAGAGGCAATAAAAACCCACCATACGGTAACTGACAGTTTCATAAGCCACAACTCAAATTTTCCTTCAAAAAATGAGTGCTGGAAGGCTTGGAAAGCGGCTTGCCTCATACGATTATCTAACATACTTTTTTCAAAAAATATTATATATAGGTAGCTAATGGCAAAAAGTATATTTCCATACGATACAAGATAGAATAATACGTTTATAAACTTACTTCTTTTGGCAAAGTGAAGCTGTAAAGTAATAATAGATTGGTATTGAAGAATCATGAATAGCCATGAAAACCTTACCACTTGGTTAGAAAAATAATAAGGAACAAAATCTGATAATTCAGATAATATCCTTAAAAACCACGCCAATGTAGCGAAAAAATATCCTAGGAAAAAACCAATCAAATAAAACGTTGGTTTAATGTTATTTTTGTTGAATATTAATTTAGGATTACTTAGCAAGAAAATAGAATAGAATAAGATTACCAAGCTTAAACCAAATACAAACAACATTACATAGGGACTTTTAATATAGTCCAAACTTACAGATAGAAAACTTGTAATCATATGTTGATCTTTAATTTTTTAAATACTATAATCAGGTCAATCATAACTTCAAAACAAATAATATCAAAATTTCTTAACATAAAAGGATAGACATGGTCACAAAAAACTACAAAGATGTTTTGATTAAATTAATCCCTGTAGGCATAGTACTCATAATTTGCTTAGCTTGCGGAATACCTCCAAAATAGTTTTTAAAATAAACTAGACTAAAAATTTCTTAACATAAAAGGATAGACATGGTCACAAAAAACTACAAAGATGTTTTGATTAAATTAATCCCTGTAGGCATAGTACTCATAATTTGCTTAGCTTGCGGAATACCTCCAAAATAGTTTTTAAAATAAACTAGACTAAAAATTTCTTAACATAAAAGGATAGACATGGTCACAAAAAACTACAAAGATGTTTTGATTAAATTAATCCCTGTAGGCATAGTACTCATAATTTGCTTAGCTTGCGGAATACCTCCAAAATAGTTTTTAAAATAAACTAGACTAAAAATTTGAGTAGTAATGAAGCCTAAATTTTCCCATCTCAATATAATTTTAAAATAATACTCATTAATCAAGTCCATAATATTTACACTTCCTGTTAACCGTAGATCGATTAACTCCAAGCAACTGCGCAATCTTATTTTGATTCTTTTCAAATTTTTTCCATAAAATTTTCATCATTCTTTCATCTTTTAAAGCATTTTTACCAAGTTGCTGAGCACGAATAATATCGGGATCTTTGTACACTGGGTTTTCTAATTTCTTTTCCATTTTTTCAGAAGCATTAAAAACTGAACGTAAATGCTTATAAATTGCCATTAAATCTGTATATTCTTGCTCATTTTTAAATTCATGCAATTCAGGTTTATTAATGCGAATACTTTGATGTATAAATTCTGCATTAATAACGCTAAAGGTACAATAATCACGTAACTCTATTCCTTGCTTGTCAGGTGTATGTAACCGCGGATAGGTTGAATCAACGGCAGCCATCACTCGGATAGAACTATATATTCTCTTAGTACTCCCTACCGGTGTATAATATCCATGCTTAGCATAATTCCATAAAGCTTTCTGTACTACGCGTGGCAAGGCATGAATCGATGGTATAAACAGTGTAGTCAGGGTATCTTTGGCTGATAATAAAGGTAAAGTTGATTCTAAATGGGAATATGCGTTTCCAAACAATTTCACCATAAGCTCTTGCTCTTTTGAATATAAAGACGCATCTAAAGTTATAAAATCTTTTTTCCTGAAAGCTGATGAATAATGCGAGCCCATTTTTCAGCTATTTTATCTTCTATACAAAAAATAATAGGCTGTATACTTATGACAAGCCGCATAATCTCTGCTTTGACAGTAACCTCAGACAAAAAGGTACCCGGCAATAACTTTGCAAGCTTATGGCCAGCGTCTGTCGTCTCTTGGTATAAGAAGTAATTCCATTTATCAGTATCTTGTTCACGCACTTGCGCCAAATACTGATGCACAATATCAGCGGCATGAGGGGGATAGATCATTATAATAACGTAGTCTCCCGCAACGCTCAGAGTAACCCAATACATTAATTTAGGCTTGTACCCATCAGGGGTAAATCCTTGTAGCGGATTTTATATTGTTCTACTTTTGCTACAACTTTTTTCAAATGTTGTACAAATAAGTCTCCTTCAAACAGATTAAGGTCTATTCCTAAAGCATCATATGCTATTTGATTTGCATAAAAAAACTTTTTATTCTTATAAAAAATTATACCTATGTGTGGATTATGAGCATCGTCCCAAAATGCTTTTACCGATTGACGATACTGATCAAGCTCTTGTGATTTCACCACAAGCTTATGCCTTAAATCCTGTTCTCGTTCTATCAATAATTGAATACTTTTTTGCTGCAAAAGGTATATTACTGGGCTGAGATATTGAGCAAATACTGCTATTTCATCGCACTCTGTTAAGGTATAAAACTTATTAGATCGTGCATATCTATCAAGTACAATATAAGCAATGAGAGTATTATTTTTGTAAATAGGCACAAATGCATCAGCTCGCAATTGCCTTAAAAAATTTACTAAAGCTTGGTTGCTCGCAGTAGGTTGATAAAAATTTTCCAGTTCAAGATCATCAAGTACAAATATTTCATTAGTAGTAATGTATGGCTGCAAATCAAAAGGAGGATTTTCAAAAAATTTAGCAACTATAGGCTCTACTTCAGAAAATTTACTGTCATCCTCAACTAATGGTTCAGTATTGATAAAACGAATAATGAAATTGATATTGTTAGAATCTATATCGAGCGCTGTTTTGAAAAAATCAGTGTTAATCTTTCTTATATCATCAAAATGTATTACATAACTTAAACTATCGATAATTTTTTTAAAATCTTGTATAAAATCAAATTTCACACGCTTAGGAAAATAAGTACGCAAATTTAAGAAGTTAAGTCCTATTAGCTTACGGGCACAAATAAAAATTCCATTACAAAGAAAGATAGTAGATATCATAATAGTAATATAAGAATCTCTAAAAGCACCTAAATTAAAATTAAAAGGATAATATTGAACTATATCACTAAGCCAAATAGGCAGTAATATAAAAATCATTAAATTAAAAACTTGAGCATGTACTAAGCGCGGTAAAGTTCTAGCTTTCAACTTAGAACCAATTATAAATAAGGTGTATGGCGCTAGAAAAGAAGTAAGATATACAGTAACTATTCTTCGCATTATCGATATAAGATAAAATAATTGCCCCAAGAGCAGATATTAATAGCAGACACTACCATACAAAATAAAACAAGTATAAATCCTACTAAAGATAGAAATAAATTGCTCGTTTTTAAAAATTTTTTATCTAAATAAATACTTATAAAAAAGAATATTAAGTGATATTCAAATATATATGCAATCCAAGAAGTAGAGTTAATAAAAGTAATAAAAAGCGATAAATAAGGATGATCTTGGGCATATGGCGACAATAAAATAGGAAAGGTAATTTTAGGTGTTAAAAACACTATACGTAATTTGGCAGAAATCCAAGCTAAATCTATAAATATACTAGAAATCAAAATATATTTTAAAATGAGAGCAAGAATTTTATAAGTTTTTATTTTAATAATGATATTAGAATTTAAATAATATAAAATATATAGTTTAAAACATATGGATGCTACCATCACAAAAATAAGCACATAAGGTGATGTAGAGATATTTTCAAGTAAATTAAAATGAATATTCATTTTTATTTTTTGTTTTTTATTATATAATCTTATTGAATAATAGTCTAACGCTACATCATTATAACATTAAAAGGACTAATATGAAAAATGGCGTATTCTTTTTACTCTTAGTAGTTTTCTTCAGTCCTAATTTCAATCAACTTTACGGTCCCCCTGAAGATACAATATTAAATTATAATTTTAATTAATAAATTATAATTTAAAATCTAAAGTACATGAAGCATTCTTGGGCATCAGCAAGCACTATAATAAAAGCTATCAAGATCTTACGCGAATCAACCACCTCTATGGCTTTGCCTACCAGCGATGCTATGGAACAGGAATATGGCGTGAAAGATCCATATCAAATCTTAATAAGCTGCTTGTTGAGCCTGAGAACTAGAGATAAAGTTTCTATCCCCGTCTCAATTGAATTATTCAAATATGCTCGCACTCCCGAGCAAATGGTAAAATTGCCTTTAGAAGAAATTGCCCAGATAATAAAAAAAGTAAATCTTTACTACGGCAAAGCCAAAAACATACTCAAAATTTCTAAAACATTAATCGAAAAATATAACGGCAAAGTTCCTGCTGACAAAGATATCTTATTAAGTCTTCCAGGAGTAGGACCTAAAACAGCAAATCTTGTTCTTGGCTGTGCATTTGATATTCCTGCCATCTGTGTAGATACACATGTTCATCGTATTTCAAACCGCTTAGGCTGGGTTACTAGTAAAAAACCAGAACAGACAGAGGAACAACTACAAAAAGTCGTTCCTATAAAATATTGGATTGAAATAAACCGTCTGTTAGTAATGTGGGGACAAAATATTTGCACTCCGGTCAACCCTAAGTGTTCTATATGCCCCTTATCACCACTGTGCCCTAAAATAGGCGTTATAAGTCATCGCTAATTGATTTATTCTTGACTTGATTTGACAGCTCGCCCTACTAAATCATCAATATTAATGCCAAATTCTTGTTTGCCGTCTAAATAACGGATAGTAGCCGTTTTTTCGCTTTCTTCTTTTTTGCCAAGCACGAGCATCCAAGGAATTTTCTCTAACTGCGCACTTTTAATTTTAGCAGATATTTGATCAGAGGACTCATCAATTTCTACTCTAATATTGTGGGCAACTAACCTATCTTTGATTTCTTGAGCGTAAGTTTTTTGAGCATCAGTAATTGTTAATATTTTAATCTGCACCGGCGCCAGCCAAAATGGCAAGTTACCTTTAAAATGCTCAAGTAATATTGCCAAGAACCTTTCAAAAGAACCATAGGTTGCACGGTGAATCATTACAGGACGTTCTTTATTACCTGAAGAAGCAACATACGTCAGATCAAAATTTTCAGGCAAGAAGAAATCCAACTGTACGGTTCCACACTGCCAGAACCGGCCCATAGAGTCTTTAATTTGGAACTCTATTTTAGGCCCATAAAACGCTCCATCCCCTTCATTTATTTTGTACTTTGCTCCCGCATGATCGAGTGCATTGGCAAGTGCTTGAGTAGCTTTATCCCAAAGAGCTTTGTCACCCATAGCATTATCTGGCATGGTAGAAAGGCCTATTGTGATATCATCAAATCCAAAGCGAACTAACACCTCTTGTACCATTTTAACAGCCTTGAGCACCTGCTCTTCAATTTGATCGGCTGTACAAAAGATGTGACCATCGTCAATAGTAAACGCACGCGCTCGAAACAGTCCATGCAGCACACCTGAAAGCTCAAATCTATGCACAAGTCCAAACTCTGCTAATGCAAGAGGAAGTTCACGATATGAACGAGGGCGCTCTTTATATATTAGTATTGCTCCTGGACAGTTCATAGGTTTGATTGCGTAGCTACGCTCTTCAATATTAGAAAAATACATATTGTCTTTATAATGCTGATAATGCCCTGATTGCTTCCAAAGTTCATCAGAAAGCATCATAGGAGTTGCAATCTCTTTATATCCAGCTTTATCAAGCAAAGTACGTAGATAGTTAGTCATCAGATTAAGAACCGTTTTACCTTTAGGGTGGAAAAACGGGAAACCTACTCCTTCTTCATGAAATGAAAAGAGATCAAGTTGGCGCCCTAAGCGGCGATGATCAAATTTTAATGCATCTTCACGCGCTTGTAGGAAAGATTGTAATTCTTGTGCAGTTGCAAACGCTGTTCCTGCAATACGCTGCAAGGGCTGATTATTACGATCAGCACGCCAGTACGATCCAGAGATTGATAAAATTTTAAAGTGCTTAATATATCCAGTAGAAGGAACGTGACCACCTTTGCATAGATCGATAAAATCGCCTTGGTGAGCAATACCAACGTGTGATTCACTAATTCCATCAATGAGTTCCAGCTTGAACCTATTATGAGCAAAAAGCTGCCGAGCTTCTTGCTTTGATACCTGCCGATGTTCAATAGGAATATCTTGAGCTGCAAGTTCATACATTTTTTGTTCAATTATAGCCAAGTCTTCTTCTTTAAAATTACGTGCAGGTAAAAAATCATAAAAAAACCCTTCTGGCGTATCAGGTCCTATAGTTAGCAAAGTGCCGGGAAATAAATGAGTAACCGCATGAGCTAACAAATGTGCCGCTGAATGACGAAGGTGTGATAAAGATTGAGATTGTTGATCGTTCATACACAGTAACTTTCTTAATTATATTTTCTTATATTACCTACTGTAGCGTGAGCCTTTATACCAGGCAAGTTTCGCGTTATATTTTGATACGCATAAGTAAAATACATTAATATATTATGCAAAGTTCACTATATTGAATATAATTAATGTATTAATTTAAGATAAACTAATAAACTGCTACGAGAATACATACACTATGTTCTTTATCTTCAACTTATTAATTTCCCTTCTATGCCTTACCAACCCTATCAATTCGATGGAACAAGAAAAAAAGGACATCATAAGCAAATATCAGTATGTAGATTTATATTTTAGTGATAAAAAATCATATACTATAACTCAAGAGCAGCTCGCTGTTATCCGTACTCATTGCACACTCATAGAGAGAATGCTTGAAGATACTTCAGAACAAGATTTAGCTGATATTATCATACCTCTTACATCAGCAGAATGGTGCGTGTTCGATGCTTTTTGTGGTTTTGACACTATTGCCGATAATCCCTTGCAAGGTAAGCTATACTATTTAAAAGATCTAGTACCCTTATATATCATTGCAGACAAACTTGAAGCACAATATGCATGTGACCAGATAAAATTATTGATAACTTCATTCTTTACTACGAATGAGGTTTGGTCAATCTTAAAAGATGAAAAAACCTTTCAATCATTTTTTGATGCAATACCTGAAACATTACAGGAAGAGCTGCTAGAAAGTTTAAATCCTTATCTTAATATGTTATGCGCCGACATTGTAAAACCTACTATTACAAGCACTGATCTTACACAACTGCTTGATCAAGGCTCTTGGACTGGATCTGCTCAGAAAATTTCGTACAATCCTCAGGGGACTTATGTGGTGGTGGCAACAAGTAACGGATATCTTTTTTTATTTGACACATTAACAAATACTTGTCTTGATAAAAAAGATATGGGATCAGAATCAACAACACATGTATCGTGGCATCCTGAGGGAGAAATTTTTGTAACAATTGCATCTCAAGAAACCGATACAGCATTCTTATCCAGAGCACGCATGTGGACAATAAAGGACAATAAAATAGAAGGTGGTGGCATTATATCAAAATTACCCGGAATAAGATTGGCAGCCTGCGACCCAGATTATAAATATATTGCGTTAGCCACAGATAAAAATGTCATTGTTCTAAATATAAGTGAAGATTTTAAAGAATGTAAAAAATTTGATGTAAAAAATGAAAAAGTTCAATCTATAAGCGATCTTAAATGGTCTGATGAAAAAACAGAACTTATTATTGGTATTACATATTACAAAAAAGATAATTATATTCCTGAATATAGCACACTCGTAAGTCTTAAAGAAGAAGAATTCAATAAATTTACTGAACAGTTATTCAACAAAGAAAAATATCTCGGTCAATTAGCCACTATCATTTCATGTAAAGAGCAAAAGCCAATACTTGTTACTTTTGAAGGCAATTTGTATGTTGGTGCTCATAAGTACCAATTATCCCAAGCTTTCCATACACTACCAACCTGTAAAATGACTAACGATATTGACCTTGTGCTTATAACTTCCCATTCTGCAGAAATTACAATAAATCATATAACACTTTACGACAAGCCCGCTGTTATCAAAACACTTTCATTTACAGTACCAAAACAAAATATTACAAACATTTCAAGCTCTGTACTTACTAATGCAATTTCTTATATTTCTTCTGATTGTTCAACAATTAACTTTACAGAGCCAAAAATTGACACTTTAGCCCATGCTCTTATTGCAGCGGGTCTTTATAACGACCCTATCAGGTTATATAAGCTTTGTGAGCAATCGCCCCTATTCCAAGAATTATATAATACGTTAGTCGCAGAATATAATCCTTTTAAACACATTCCTCAGCAGTAGTTTTAAAAACTAGTCCTTTAATAGCTTTGTTTAAAAGCAAAAGACGCATAAATTCCATATAAGTTACTATTACTTTGCTGTACGCCATCAACCTATGGTAAGCTACAGCAAAGTAATGTAATAAGCATATAACACAAGCGCTATGGAATTTATGAACCAAGAAAAAATATATATCATAGATACTAATGTTATTCTTGATGATCCTCGATCATTACTTAACTTTGAACCAGATACGGTAGGTATACCTATTATGGTTCTTCAAGAACTTGATAAATTTAAAAAAGATTCAAGTGATCGTGGAAAAAATTGTCGCGCTGCTATACGTTTACTTGATAGCCTACGCGCAAAAGGATCGCTTCAAGAGGGTATTACCCTTGATCATGGCGGCAAGCTAAGAATTATTTTTACTCCTATTGGCAGTTCTGTTAGTCTTCCCTTTCGCATTTACGGCGGAGACGATGAAATTTTAATCAGCATGCTCGAGCTTAAAAAACAAGGGCATAATATTATATTTGTTTCCAAAGATATAAATGCGCGTGTCAAAGCAGAAGCACTTGGCATTACTGCAGAAGATTATACAAAACAATCTGTTTCCAAAGATGAGTTTTACATGGGCTGGAGACGCTTGAGTGTTCCTGCCGTACAACTCAAACAAGATGCTCCAGAAGAATTTTTAAACCTAACTAGTTCCTTGACCGTCAATGAATTTATACTCGTTGAAAGTCAACATAACCCTTATAATTACAAAATTTTCAGATACTTGGGTGGATCAATGTTCAGGCCAGTTGTAGACCCCAAACTAAAATGGCCACTTAAAGCACGTAATGCTCAGCAGCTCATGGCTTTAGATTTATTACTTGATAATAGCATTCAATGCGTAACTTTATTTGGCGGCGCTGGCACAGGAAAAACGTTCCTTGCGTTGCTGGCAGGGCTACATAAAGTACTAATTGAAGATGAGTTTGAAAAAATGTTAATATCCCGACCCGTAGTACCACTAGGACGAGATATAGGTTATTTGCCGGGAACTATTGAAGAAAAACTTCATAGTTGGATGTTACCCATTTACGATAACATGGAATTTATCGTGCACTCAGCCCAAAGTGCTCAACATGTCGATGATATCAATCAGGAATTGACTGGCAAGAAGCGTTCTAAAAAATGGAAAGGCAAAAAGCACTCTTCCGGAATTAAGCCTCTTGATGAACTGATTGCAGCAGGCAAATTAAGCCTAGAAGCAATTACGTATATGCGAGGTCGCTCCATACCTTACCAGTATATTTTAATTGATGAAGTGCAAAATCTTACTGCGCATGAGGTAAAAACATTAGTCTCACGAGTAGGTGAAGGAAGTAAAATCATATTAACGGGAGATCCTTATCAGATCGATTCACCGTACCTTGATTTTAGTAGTAACGGACTTGTAGTGACAAGTGAAAAATTAAAAGGTCAGCCATTATTTGGGACGGTATTCTTAGAAAAGAGCGAACGTAGTCAATTGAGTCAAATAGTAAGCGAATTATTATAAGAGAATACAACGTAAAATAGGCAGGAATATTATTACCTGCCTATTATTTTTATATTATAAATTGCAGCTAGGATTCTAAGATTTTTTATAGTGAGCATCCAAGTCTGACAACGTCAGATCAATCACGGGTAGGTTTTGCCAACCTTTATAATCATAATGCCACCATTCAGTAGTTAGGGATTCAAAACCATGTCGCTCCATTGTCTCTTTTAAAAGTGAACGATTTGTAAGAATTGTATCAGTAAAATTCATACTTGTATGATGAGCCTTTTCACTAAAATCATCAAATTCAGTTGGCATGGCAACTTCTTTTCCTGTTTTTATATCTATAAGAGTAACATCTAATGCTGTTCCCTTAGTATGACGCCCACCTTTGCGCGGATCACTTACATAGTTTTCATCGGGTACTAATTCCCAAAATTTACATTGCGCTTGCCATGGGCGGTATGCATCCCATATTTTTAATCCTAACCCTTTTTCCATAAGTTCTTTTTGCACATTGGCAAGAGCAGTAACTACTTCCTTGCGCGCATAACAAGAATCTACCTCATACACTTTTTTATGAGTAAAATTGTCATGAGTAGCGTATTTTAAATCTGTAACGATCGTTGGAATTACACTTTTAATAGGTATTAATAATGTATGATCTTTAGTCACCAACACACCTTTATTAAGAGTAATTTTATGTTTTTCTGTAGCATGAAGAAAATTTGTTACGCTAACAAGCTGAAGTGCTACTGAAAAAGCCATTATAATTATTTTTTTCATAAGCATTCCTTAATCTTAACACAGACTAATACATATTCATTTTCAAAATAGAACACCAATAGAGCTAATTGTCAAATAATTAAGTAATAGTGATGTAACAGAATCTAAGTAATATGTTAAAAAACTAAATTGCAGAAACCAATAAGCTTTTAAGCATCAAAATAATAGAAAGGAGAATAAATCGAACAAGTAATAATACGATGCATTATTCTATATAACGCAATATGAAGAGGGCTGCATTTAAGCTCGTTTAATGCAAAAGAAGTACATCCAATCGGATAGCGACACGCAGATGGTCCCAGCAAAGGACGCAATCCTGCAATACAAAAAGAGAAAATATACGCGATGTACTTAATCAAAATATACCTATGATGCTTTAACCTCAAAACGTTCAGTGGCTTTTTCGACACCGTTTTTGAGTAATGCCTGAAGCAATACGAATGAAGTTTCCAAAGCTTGAGGCTTTGTTATAACCATAAGATCAAGATTACGTTCATATAATTTGCATTGATAGTATAAAGACTTGAGTTGCCGACGTATTTTATTACGCGCAGGAGCAGAACCTATACGTCGCGGAGTTACAACAAGGATACGTCCAAACTGACGCGTTGCTGGTCGAGCAAGGATATCCATAAAAGGAGTACGCATAATACGTGTTGAAGTGCGGAACAGAGCAGTTACTTCTGCTCCGCTAAATGATGATAAGTTTTGTGCAACAACAGGCATTACGTACCATATATTTATGCACGTACTGCAAGACGTTTTCTTTTACAAGCGCGTCGACGGTTAATAATAGCACGGCCGTCATGGCTTGCCATACGTTTTAAGAAACCGTGTTTACGATTACGCTTTTTACGGCTTTTCTTGAAAAATGTCACTGACATGATGATTTCCTGATATAAGCAAGTAGATACACAATCTAAATATTATTTATTATAAGGCATACTCTAATATTTTCAAACCAGCGGTTGGCAAATAGCTGCCTTACTATCAAATATAAGATAAGTTTATATTATTATTCAAAATAGTAAATATTTAAGCACCTGTCAATTATTTTTTCCAGCCATACAAACTCACCTGAACAAGTCCGTAAAAATCTTATTCAAATTAATAAATAAAGATTACAGCTTGTTTAAAAACCGTTCAGCATCAAGTGCGGCCATGCACCCAGCTCCTGCTGCAGTAATGGCTTGACGATACCGGTCATCTGCAACATCACCAGCAATGAAAACACCGGGAACTGAGCTTTTGGTATGATCATGCACTTGTATATGTCCATAGGAAGTAAGATCTAGTTGACCTGCAAATGGCTTAGTATTAGGAGAAAGGCCTATGGCAACAAATACCGCGTCAAATTCAAGTTCTTGAGTACTATTATCGTTAACATTAGTAAGTTGTACACCAGTCACATGGTTACCATTACCCATCATTTTAGTAACGGTAGTGTTATACATTATTTTTATTCGTGGATCGCCAAGTACTCGTGCCTGCATAGCAACTGAAGCACTTAAGGTATCCAAGATTTGCGCTATATATATCTGATCAGTAAAGTTAGTCATGAAACTTGCATCTTCCATTGCCGAATCACCCCCACCTACAATCAGTACCCGTTTATCTTTGTATAGCGCACCATCACATACCGCACAAGTAGTAACGCCTTTGCCCCAATATTCATCTTCACCAGGGCACCCAAGACGCTTAGGCGTAGCGCCAGTAGCTATAATAATAGCCCGAGCTTTAAAAGTATTTTTTTTGTGAGTGGTAACTGCAAACGGCTGACTTGTAAAATCAACTTTTTCAACAATCTCCGGTACAAAAGTCATTGGATACTCAGCTGCATGATTTTTCATTCGCATCATTAAATCGTATCCCAGGATACTTTTATCGCCAGGCCAATTTTCTACATAACTTGTGTTAATTAGCTGTCCACCTGGCAGTGTACCTTCGATAACTACCGGCTTGAGATTTGCACGGCCTGCATACAGCGCTGCCGTCAATCCCGCTGGCCCTGAACCGATAATAATAAGACTATGTATCACGTCCTTCACACATACCCCTTATTTTTTTTGGCAAGGTGATGGATAAGGTGATTAAGAGATTTTTCATGCAAAGCTCTTCTCCGTATAATACCATCGGGCATCGGTTGCTCTTGCGCACGAACCTTAGTCACGGGAGAATCAAAGTAAAGAAATTCTTTCATACGAGGTCGTTGGAGAAACGAAAGATAGCCACGTACATCAACGTCAGTACTTTCAAGTTCTTCTCCAAACGCAAGCTGCTCTAGAAGAATTATTTCTTTAACTTGTCGCTCGGCCAACTCTCTTACACGATCAGTAAAGTCTTTCTGAGCTCGATACACATGATAATCAGGATTATTCTGAATAACCTCTACTACATGTTGTTGCTGACGCAAGACTGCATGATAAGGAACACTAAAGCGATGCTTTGCAAACATTAATTTAAGCGATTCATGAACCATAGATCTGCGTAATGACAAATCATTGCGATAAGAGAATACTTCAATTAATTTTTGGTTCAATTCTTTATATGTTTTTAGTTTAAAATACTTTTTGAACTGATCAAGGCAAAAATATTGATGAGGAATAATATCTTCAACGGTAACTTTAAATTGATAATCACTTTGGAAACTTGGACTAAAGTATTCTTGCAAAGCGGATATATTAGTAACAAAAGACTGACCCCGCTGCTGGCCGGCAAAGATATTACGAAATGGCTCATCAGCCTCTTCATCACCTATTTTAAGCCAAATACGCTCATTATGAGCTGAGCATAATTGATTACCTTGTTCATCAACAAGGCATATACTTGCGCCAACCCAATCATTTACTGTTGCGCCATCATTAGGATAATTTTCTTTATTTTTAAGCTCTTCTTCCAAGAAGGTTTCAACTTGCCTGTCTAAATCTTTATAGTTTTTGCGCTTGGGCGCCTTGAAAGAAAAATATTTCCACTCAAGAAAAGGAATCGGCTCAAATGCTGTCAATTCAAAAGTATATATTGCATCTTGGCCAGGCTCGACAAACAAATCGGACAATCTTGGCTGACCGACAATTCTAATCCGCTTACGCATTAGCTCATTGTGAAGAAAGCTAATTACAAAAAAATTATAAATAAATTCTTTAATATGCTCTATCAAATGATGCTTGCAGTGCTGCTTGACATACTCTGCAGGTACATGCGCATGAGCAAATCCTGAAGTTTGTAGAGTACGCTGATAAGACTTTACTGCTTGATTGTATACATCATCGACTAATACTGCTGGAATAGTAATCTTTGCATGGGCAAACGTGGGAGTTTGATACGAGACGGTACATTCTAAAAGACTATTCCCATATTCGGTATGCTTCACCAGGTTCTCCTTTTTTATTTACTGGTGCAAGAGAAGGGACTTGAACCCCCACTCCCTTTCGGGAACTGGAACCTAAATCCAGCGCGTCTGCCAGTTTCGCCACTCTTGCATAAAAATCTCTACCGTATGGTGGTGGGCTGCCTTGGAATCGAACCAAGAACCCACAGATTAAGAGTCTGTTGCTCTGCCAATTGAGCTAGCAGCCCGTTAATTTTGCTTCATTGTAATATAGTATAGCTAGTATTGTAGAAAAAAAAAGACTTTCCTAGGGAGCAATATTTATTGTATCTACTAAACGATCTAACGGTTCACTAATAAACAATGCAGTTTTTTGAAATAAATCATCTTGATTTGCATTGGGATCACAATCTAAGCCAAGCCATTTACAAATATTGGTTATTTTGAGTTCATCTACCAAAATATTAAATATAGTTTATTTACTTATTATCAATTATGCATAGCTAAAAAATTTTCATATATACATATCTAATTAAGCTTAGATTATAATTGACAAAGAGTTAAAACTAAAGTACGCTTTCCATTAAATATCTGTATATCTATAATTTGTTAAGAAAATGAATTACAACAAATCTACATTATCGTATAAAAGCAGCCAAGTGCACGCAGTGCGCTTATCCGCTATTGTGCACAAAGTAGATTGTCTCCTTAACACTATCATTACATTCTGTATCAACTTTTTCATTTTTATATTCCCAATATATAAGGACTTCCTGAGGATACCCGATTGTAATATTGATTACGCATAACAAGTAAAATTAGTAATAACATCCAATCCTCAGGAGAAATCCTGGGGATTTTTTTTTGCTTAAGGATTAACAATGTAAACGATACCACACGTAATTAATTTTTTAGTCATATGTAAATAAATCTAATTTAAAAAGAAAAAATTATGAGAAAATTAACTATATTGTTGAGCATAATTACACTATATCAAAGTCTTTGGACTCAGGAAAAAGAACGTACTCCAAATTCATGGTATAAAAACCTATTGATAGGCGCGTTAACTGGAGGAGCTGAGGTATCAGTAAATCAGCCGCTGGTAAGAATCAAAATTATGTTACAACAAGGGTTGCCTATCAATCGTGAAACACTTAACCTTTCGACACTTTACCGCGGATATGGCGTTAATGTTGGCAGTATGATCCCTATTACTGCAGTACAAATGGGTGTCAATTCAGGTCTTTCCAACTGGTATTATACCGATCATACGGCTACGTCAGCTTCACAAGTAGGCATAGCTTTCATTGCCGGTGCAACTTCAGCTCTAGTAAGTAGTCCTGCTGAAAATATAATGACTAAACAACAAGGCACGAAAGAGAACATTATCAGTACTATACATAGTGTTGTCAAAACAAAAGGCGCCAAAAATCTTATTAGAGGCTTGGTTCCAACCATGGCTCGTGATGGTGGATTTGTCGTGGCTTATTTGCCTTTAAAGGATATCATCAAACAATATGCACTACCCGAGCTACATAATAACACTTGGGAAAAGATAGCAGATATTGGATGCGGTGTTACTGCAGGTGTAATAGGGGCAATAGCTACTCACCCGGCAGACACTATTAAAACTGTAATGCAAAGCTATGACAAAAATATGAAAAAAGCTTTTGAAGATATTTACAAAACTCAGGGGCTATCAGGTTTATATAATGGCCTTAGTGCTCGAGGATTGCGGGTAATATTGGCAGTGCCTTTAATGAATCAAGTAGCATCGTATTTAAACCGCAAACTAAGCGAATAAAGTAGGATTTTACATCTTACATGTAAAGAGCGCGCGATCTTTACATGTAAAGTTATAAAAATCTACATACACCAACCCGATAGTATTATAGTACTTAGACGCTAGTACATCGATTACATTTATAATAATTATTAAGATTACATCTTAGTACCTATTGAAATCATTGTGACATGTTACCAATCCAATAGTCCTTAAAATTATATTGTGCCTAAAAAAGCGTATTCTACTGCACAATCTCTATTTTTATTACACAATAGGGTTATAATAAACACATCTGTGTAACCAAAAGGACTATAATTATGAATTACCTATGTCGTACGTTGTCATACGCAAGCATTTTCTTGGCCACCCTTTCTATGTCCCCGGCTCAAAAGAACAATGATCGCAAACGTCCACGCACACCAGAAAATCTTTTTCTGCATTAAAAAAACAAAAAATAGATATCACGAATTTACTTAATACAGAAATGCAGCCAGAAACTTCAGATAATTTTGTATTTAAATCAACAGGCCATACTAGTTCTACTAGTACATATAATAACTCAAACCAAACTCAAGCACCTGCTACGCATGCTATGATGTGCAATCCAAAAGATGCATGTCGCTTGCCTGCTTATACTAAAGAAAATAAACATAACTTTTTGCATATATTAAAAGATACAGACCCTAGTCACTTGGCCAATTGCATAACAACAAAAAAAGCTTTTGTTGGCGCATCGGCTTATGGAGATAACGAACTTATACCTTATTTGTGTAGAGTTGTACCCACTATGAAAAATCTTATATTATATGCAGCGGCAGATAGTGTTTCATTTCAAGATACGCCTGAAGAAGTTATAACAGTTAATTTATGGGGAAAAAAGCTTTTATCACCGCTGATAAATATTATTACTTCAGGTCATCTCAAATTACTGTATGAGTGGACTGCAAAAGATCTTCATATTTGTAAACATATACCTAACTCTGCTGTTTCTCCTAGCGTCGTCCCTATATTATCTTTACTTGTTATGCTTCAAATACCAGTTGAAAAAAAATTGGAAATCATAAAAAATTACTTATGTTTTTTTAAGCCTAGCCCTTTTTTGCTCGATCACAATAACCAAACCACACGGGAAGTTATAAAGAGCATGATAGTAACTAATAAACAAGAATCGTACGTTCCACTATTAGAGTTATTAAATAGGTATGAACAAAGTTTTAACTGGTTTCTTCAAATTTATTCGGGCAACGATCAAGGCCTTAAAGAATTTTTAAAGGATTATACAATACGAAAAATTGATGAGATGAGTTGGTTTAAAGATTTCCTAGGAGCCGCTTGCTTGGCCGGACACGTTAGTCTTGTGAAAAGTCTTTTAGAAATTGCTTCAAAAAGTATCAATATAAAATCATTTTCATTCTTATACCCAGTTCCTTTATATCTTTTAGAAGCATCTCTTTTGAATGATAATTATAAGGATTTAATTGCGGTACTTCATGCTTCCAAAGCTTCAATAGAAATAGAAGATTATCATCCCATTTCATTTGCGCTTACTTCATTGATAATTACTGCTACTACAAATGCAAGAGATAGAGAAGTCATAGTAGATAAAGTTACAACGTTACTCAGAACATATAATATTTCACTAAGTAAAACACAAAAGAAAAATGGCTACAGTATGCTACAAGAATGTATGGAAAAGAATTATTTACTCTATCAAGAACTTATTAAAAATAAAAAATTACTTTAATATATCATTGCTCATAATAACTATAATAAAAAGGATCCTATATGAGGATCCTTTTTAATTATTTGACTAATTTATACAGTTTTAACTTCTTGCTCTTTTTTAGTAGCAAGTTGTTCTGCTTTTAAAATAAATCGATCAGTAACTTTTTGAAGAATATCTTCCAGGCGATTATAAAAATTTTCTGAAATTTTCTTATCTTTTTTGCTATCTCGCATAAGATTATGAAAATCTTTACGAATATTACGTATAGCAACTCGACATTCTTCAGTTTTCTTGCCCAATGATTTTATCAATTCATCACGGCGAGAACTACTCATTTCTGGCAATTGTATTCTAACGATTTTGCCATCATTTATTGGCTTTATGCCAAGCTCAGAGTTTAAAATAGCTTTTTCAATATCAGGTATGGTTGATACATCCCACGGCTGAATAACAATCATGCGTGATTCAGGCGCTGACATGACAGCATATGATTTGAGTGGTGCAGGAGCTTGCCCATAACATACTACTGGTAAATCCTCTACTAAGGATGTATGTGCTCGCCCTGTACGTATTTTAATAAGTTCGCCTTCAAAATGCTTAATAGGCTTACTCATTTCAGCTTCCATAGCCTTCTCAAAGCCTTTAGTATCATTTTCTACTAATATTAAATCTTTCATAAATTCCTTCTATTCAGGCAGTATTGTGCTTGCATACTCAGGGTCTTGCGCTACTTTTATAAATGCATGTGGTACTTTAGCATCAAATATTCGTATAGGCAACTTGTGATCACGGGCAATTACATAAGCAGTACTATCCATTACTCCAAGCGCATGTTCAAGCGCATACTGAGCACTAATTTTTTGAACAGGAACTGCTTGAGAATCCTCATGTGGATCTTGTAAGTAAACCCCTGCAACGTTAGTTGCTTTCCACACGGAGCTTGCTCCTATTTGAGCTGCGCGAATAACAGCTGCAGTGTCAGTTGAGAAATAAGGAACACCTAGACCACCAGCAAATATCACAAGCTTATCGTTATTAAATGCAGTATGTAATGCCTGGGGGGTACACAGTTGCGCAAAACTTGCCACATCTAATGAACTCAATATGCATACATCTAGTCCGGCCTGCTCAAGCAAATCTGCAAAAATCAAACTATTGGCAATAGTAGCAAGCATACCTACTTGATGAGCATTGTCAGTACGCATTTGCCAGCGCGATCCATCAGTACTGCCTTTAAAAAAGCTACCACCACCTATAACCATTGCAAATTGATATGTACTAGATAACTGTTTTATCTGAGCTACAATATCTTTTACTATAACAATATTATCAGCGTTTTTTGCAAAAAGAGCGCCAGTTAACTTTATGACTATACGAGTTTTGTTTCGAGAAGAAAGCATGCAAACCTTTTGAAACTGTTAATTTACACCAACTTCAAAACGAGCAAATCTCTTGATACGAATGTTTTCACCAACTTTGCCAATCAATTCTTTGAGCAATTCATCTATAGTAAGTTGATCATTTTTAATAAATTGTTGATTTAACAAGCATACTTCTGAATAAAATTTTGCCATCTTGCCTTGTACAATCTGATCGATAATTTTTTCAGGCTTACCACTTGCTACCAACTGCTCACGATAAATATCCATTTCCTTTTCAACCATCTTAGGATCTACTTGTTCAGGATTTAAATAAAGTGGGCGTGCTGCGGCAATATGCATACACACATCATGTGCAAATTGCTTTACTGCCTCAGTGCGAGCTACAAAATCAGTCTCACAGTTTAACTCTAGTAGTACCCCGAGTCGTGATCCAGCGTGAATATATGCATGCACCAAACCTTCTGCGGTTGCATTGTCAGAGCGCTTGGCAGCGACAGCTGAACCTTTTTTACGCAAATATTCAACAGCCTTATCAAGATCTCCATTACTTTCAATAAGAGCTTTTTTGCAGTCAAGCATACCACAATTAGTACGTTCACGTAGCTTTTGAATAAGCTCAAGATCTACTTTTACATTATCATTTTTAGGTTGCATATATGTCCTTAAAACCACGCTATATAGGGTTAATTTAACTTGTTAGTAAGTGTGCCACAACGCATCACTTTGGGCAACATTACATACGTTCAGGTCTACTAATATTCATAAGATCGAAGGTAAATCCTAAAGTATCTCGTACTGCTTGTATTATAAGCAAACGCGCTTTAGTTTGTAATAAATTTTTTGAATCAATAACTCTATGCTGACTGTAGTACTTATGAAATACATCAGCCAATTCAACCGCATAGTAGGCGACCAAATGAGGCTGCAATAGGTTTGCTACTGCGCTCAACTGTGAACGCAAAGAATATATCTTTTTAAGCAATAAGTATTCAGCTTTACTTAAATATTCTAAATCCTTAATCTTCAGTTCCAGTACTCCAAGCTCTTGTTCAGCTTTATTGAAAATACTCGAACATCGAACATATGCGTATTGTACATAATATACAGGATTTTCATCAGTGGTTTTAAGAGCAAGCTGAACATCAAACTCAAGTTGGGCATCAGCTTTTTTATACAAATAAAGAAAACGAGCGACATCAACACCCACTGCATCAATTACTTGCTTTAAAGTAACTCCAGTTCCTGCACGCTTGGACATCTGCACTAACTGGCCATCCTCTACTATGGTAACTAATTGATAAAGAATAATATCCAGAGGACACTGAGTAATATGCAGTGCCTGATGAACACAATTTAAACGGGTTAAATAACTATGATGATCATGCCCCAAGATCATAATAAGTTGCTTAAAGCCTCGCTCTACTTTATTAAGCATATATGCTATATCTGCGGCAACGTAGGTCCATTGGCCATCAGATTTACGAATAACACGATCTTTGTCATCCCCAAACTGAGTGGATTTAAACCATAGCGCATTTTCAGCTTCGTACAATACATTATAACTTTTTAATAAACTGATAGCTCTTTCTATTGCATCAGAGGTATGTAATACACGCTCAGAAAACCAAACATCGAAATTTACTTTATAGTCACGCAAAGTATCTTTAATATTTTCAAGCATATGCTCTTGCGCATACCGTGCGAAAAATGAATCTGGCTTTTCTTTGAGTGATGGACCATGAATAATAACACAGTTTTGGGCTAAATCAGCCAAATAAATACCATGATATCCATCCTCAGGGATTGCAATATCTTCACCAAGCGCCTGCAAACAACGCACTTTAAATGAGTTACCCAATCTTTCTATTTGCAGTCCTGCATCATTAATATAAAACTCTCGAGTTACATCAGCCCCTAAAAAAGAAAATACTGCTCCAAGCACATCACCTATAATAGCACCGCGCCCATGACCAAAGTGAAGTGGCCCCGTAGGATTGGCACTCACAAATTCAATATTAATTTTTTTATTCAAAGGTAATTCTTGTTTGAAAAATAAGGCGCCTTGCTCAATAATTTGGATTCCAAGTTCAATAAAAGCTTGATTGGTTAAACTAATATTAAGAAAACCGGGACCTGCAACCTCTATTTTTTCAATTAATGGATGCTTAAATTGTGCAATTATATCGGCTGCGATCTCGCGCGGAGCCCTTTTTACCTGCTTGGACAATACTAAAGGCAACGTAGTCGTCAGATCTCCAAAAGATTTGGCCGGATCTGTTTGTACTGTCAAACGAGCCTGCTGCAAATCAGTAATGGAAGGAAAATGAGACAATACATAACTATCAAATGCACTTTGAATATTAGTGATGGGATTCATAAAAGCCTGTAGTACCAATAGCTTAATTTTAAAGATGTATTATTAATATAGTCTTTACTATACCCTGGGTTATCACTTATGTCATCTGTAAGAAAATGGTCCAGGGGCAGCCTCAGAATAGATATTTACTAATAAGGCATACAGAGCAGTGATCCCAGAATGATTATGCAGTGCCACCCAGACCATAACGATAGGATATATACGTAATCGTAGATGATTACTATTATAATCTAATTTAGTAAAAGTACAAGATTGACTCCCAAAATCTATATCATTGTTATTATATTGATTTCTAGCTGTATTTTTCTTTGAAATCACAGTATATTATAGGTATGAAGATAGCAGCACTTACCTCAGGTGGAGTTGACAGTTCAGTAGCTCTTTCCTTACTTAAAGACAAGGGCTATGACGTTACCGCCTTCTATTTAAAAATTTGGCTTGAAGACGAATTATCTTATCTTGGCTCATGTCCTTGGGAGGAAGATCTTAGTTTTGCGCGTGCGGTATGTCAGCAATTAGGTGTACCTTTAGAAATAGTTTCATTGCAAAAAGAATATTTTGAATACGTCGTACATCATACTATTGAACAAATCAAAGCAGGACTGACCCCCAACCCTGATATGTTTTGCAATCAACGTATCAAGTTTGGTATGTTTTTTGACAAAGTACCTCAAGAATTTACTTACGCAGCTACCGGTCATTATGCTCAGGTACAACATAGTTCAAATGGCTCTAAACTTTTATGCAGTCCTGATTTGCTTAAAGACCAAACCTACTTTTTATCTTATTTACGTCAAAATCAGCTACAAAAAGCACTTTTTCCCATAGGCCATTTACAAAAATCTCAGGTACGTACTTATGCACAAGAGCGCCAACTCGCTCCTGCTACCCGCAAGGATAGCCAAGGAATATGCTTTTTAGGAAAGTTAAAATTTTCTGATTTTATAAAACATTATCTGGGCATTCAAAAAGGTTCAATCGTAGAATTTGAATCGGGTAAAATATTGGGAACGCACCAAGGTTATTGGTATCACACTATAGGTCAACGTCAAGGTTCAGGCTTGGCCGGCGGCCCATGGTATGTTGTATCCAAAGATATACAGCAAAACATAATTTATATGTCACGCACTTATCATGAACCTGATAAACAACGAAACACTTGCACTGTCACACAATGCAATTGGATTGATACACATATTCCTAATACCAATACCCTTGAAGTAAAATTACGTCACGGGGCAAATCGGTACAAAGCACACGTTATCTATCTTGATAATCAAACGGTACACATTACGCTTGATCAAAACGATCAAGGTATTGCCGCAGGACAATTTGTAGCGTTTTATCAAGAAGATCAATGTTTAGGATCAGGAATTATTTACTCAACGTAAAATATATTAAGGACATATAGTTTGTGGTATAATAACAAAAAAGTATTAATTTTTTGTGCTAGGTACCATGAAATATCATCATAAATTGTACAAACACATTAAAAAATTATTACCTGGAAAACCACGAAGTTTTTCTTCCTCGTCAAAACTTTCAGAGTATGTCATTACTATTCCTACGCTTTTGACTATAGGGCGAATTATTACTGCACCATTTATTGTGTATGCAATAATTCAAGAACAGTGGATGAAAGGCCTGATTCTTTTTGTATGCGCTGCGTTAAGCGACGGAGTCGATGGATATTTGGCACGCAGACTCGGACAAGAATCATTTTTAGGAGCTTTTTTAGATCCACTGGCTGATAAGATTTTAATGCTTTCTTGTATGGGTGCTTTTGTATGGGCTCATGCACCATTATCAGGTATACCTGCTTGGTTTTTATCCATCATGTTATGGAAAGAAATTATGATAATAATAGGTGCAAGTTTATGCGTAATTATATATGGGAAAAAAATAATACAGCCCAATATATGGGGTAAAGTTACTACAGGAGCCCAAACAGCACTTATAAGTTGGTTGCTATGTTGTTCATTATGCAACTGGGCACCTTTTAAAACATATTACGCAGCACTTATTTTAATAGTTATTCTTTCATTGATAACATTAGTTCAATATGCGCGCACGGGACTTAGAATAGTGTATCGCTCATCATCTTTTAATATCCGAGATTAATAACAACATGAACAAATTAATGTCTATGTTAATAGTAGTATACATTTCTGTACCAAACCTATATGCCAATAGCCTGGCAAAACCTAAAAAATCTTTACGCACTACTACTAAAAATAAGTATATTGAAGATTGCAGTCTAAAAATGAGCAGGGCTCTTAAAGATACATTAAGCCTAGGTAAAAGTCATAATAATTTACAATCTAATTTAATCGATATCATTGAAGATGAAATACAAGGGGCTGGATTACTTAAATCACAACAAGAAAATGAGCTTATTGAATTGTCCCAAGAGTTAGATCTTTTACATAATTTAACCTGTCAATTAAATGAGCAACAAAAAAAAGTAGCGACCTATTTGAACAGTGCAAAAAAATAATATACATTACAAGCTTACGTACATATATTCATATATATATGTCAATACGCCCCATTTGAAAGGAACACTATGGCCGGTTTCAACCGGATCATTATGATCGGGAACCTTACACGCGACCCTGACTACAAACAACTGAATTCAGGACAAGGAGTGTGTAAACTAGGCATCGCCTCTAATCGTCAATTTAAAAATAGACAAACAGGTGGCATGTCTCAAGAAGTATGTTATATCGATGTTGATGTTTGGGGACCTCAAGCTGAAACATGTAAACAATATCTACAAAAAGGCCGCCCTGTTCTGGTTGAAGGAAGGCTACGTTATGATAGCTGGGAAGATCAACAAGGCCAAATGCGTTCTAAGCATACTATTGTAGCGGACCGAGTTATATTCTTAGCTTCAGGCGCTCAAAATGATATATCTGATGAAAAAGATGAATCAGATATGCCAGAGCCTACAAATCAAGCTGAAAAGAATTGTTTGATCAAATAGCTACAATTAAAAAACGTACGACTGGTGCAATTCGTGCTCCTCAACCAGCAACAGCACGTCGTAAAAAAGTAGATGATATGATCAATACCGGTGAAATCAACATTCCTGATGAACCACCATTTCAAGAAGACTTGCCTTTCTAAAAATGTAAGGGAACATATATATGTTCCCCTTTTTACCTTTTCTTATTTTTTTATCTTTAAATCATTACAACAAACTCTTAGTTTTTTAACCTAGCGCCCTACTCAAACTTTTAAGGATATAAATTTAAAAACAATTGACAAATATATTATTATAATACTACGCTCATTCTAGTTCAGATGAATATTATAGGGGACTATTATGAAATGCTATACGAGACTTTTAGTAGGTATAATAAGCTTAGCGTTACCATGTAACGCCAAAGGTACACATCAATTTTCTCATACGCTTGCCAGTGCAATCAGCGCCACTAAAATGCTCAAGACTATATCAAAAGCCGAATTTGAAGAGCACTTAGCCAAATGCATAGAACATATTACCCACCTTGAAAATGAAAGTAAGAAATTAACTATCATTTCAAAAGAGCATAACATTCCGCTATTATCGTTCTCGCTTGGCGAACTTGAACAAGAATTTTACAAGATAATCACGTACTATGCACAAAACTATAACTAATATTAGTACTATAAAATAGCATTTTATTAGCTTTGCCCAATAATGCCACGGTTAGTACTTGCCAGCAGCAATCCTGTTGCTCCTATTGGTCGTATCCAAAAAACATCACTCGTCGTGTCTAACAACGGATCTAGAGCCAAGAAGCTTATTGCAGGATTATATCCTAATAATGATCCTGCATAAGGAATAACTGCAAGGCGCCGGCCTGTACATTGATATGAGATTATTGCATATCGCCGCGTACCATCGGTCCAAAAATCATATATTGTAGGTATATCGATAGTAATATTAGGAATATCTGTAATGAAATTGAGAGGTACAAAATTAAAGGGACCTGTACTTGCAGTACCTGCAAGTTGGCGAACTACAGAGGTATTATACAACCCACAATTACCACTGTCTGTAAGCCCAAAGGGGAATACTGTAGAGGGAGGACTGATAGGTATTGAGGCATTATCAATAATAGAAATACCATTATATAACGATGCCGTCACTCTGCGCGACCCAGGAATTAATGTCCAATTAGCAGCCACTTGGTTTATTGCCGCCTGTACTCCACCTAGAGTAGACGATTTGTATAACCCATTATTTGTAGCAAGCACTAATTGTTCTTGGCTACCGTCAGGTAATTGTCCTGAATCGGTAGTAGATATTATAGCAATTTTATAAAAAAATATGGCTTCAGAAAGTGATCCGACCCTTGATTGCGCAATAGTATATATATTTGCTGGTGCAAACATCTGCGCTATGGTTGGAGCAAAAGGAATACGGTAAACCGTTAAAGCCATTGGTTGAAGCGATGTCGAGCTGTATGAAAGAACATATAATACATTTCCAGTTGTTTTTATATCAATTACCGCACCAGGTATATTCATTACTCGTGTCCATATATTTGTAGTAAAAGGAGAACTGGAAAGTGTCGATAAATTATTAACATCAAACCCCGCCCCTGAAGGTGCTGCAAAAACATATAAACCAGCAGGAGTACCTGCAAAAAAGTAATTACTTGTAGTTCCTGTCAGCTGACGAGAATACTCTAATGCGTATACCGGTCCTGCTCCCTGCGGTAACAGAGTTGGAAGAAAATTTGCAGATGAACTAAAATCAAGAATAACTTCTTGAGGACTAGTAATGGTAGGTTGATATGCTTGTGAAACACGAGTAAATATTACTTGTCGATCGCCACCAAACAGTGCGTAACGGCTGAGTGTATTTCCCTCAAACCCTCGCGTTGATTGATCAAGATCAAGAACTGCATGAGAACAACCCCGAACATTTTGATTAAGATAATAAATTAAGCCGGGTGATACTCCCGGGCTCCAAGTAGCGACTCGAACCTGCTGATTATTATTACCTCCCACTGCTACTACGGTAGCGCTTACTGGGTCAACGGTAAATAAGCTTGCAGCCTCCGGATTTTGCGCATTTACAAAACCATTAGCAGGAAACGCTCTTTTAGTCCACGGTGTCCAACGTAAAATTTTCCCCTGAGCATCAAATTGCGCCTGAGAGTAAAACACACCCGATTCAGTAGTAGAATTTTGGGACTCAGAGGATACTATATATACTGTATCACCCCATACAAAAATATCTGACAATATCGCTCCTGTAGGCAAACTGAACTCTCCTGCGCCTACTAGAGCAGCAGCACTGACGTCGGTAAGCAGCTGGCCAGGCGCTGTAGCAGGAACAACAAATTTAAAATTTTGAAGCGGAGCTTGAGCATTAGCTAAAGTGCCATGCACCGTCGGATCTGCCGGATTATCAACTAAAGGCAAAGCAAAAATATTACCTTGAAGGGCAAGCGTTGTACCCACAGTTTGATTACCATACACAATCAAATAAGAAGGTCCGGTTGAAGCATGTAAAACATTTAAATTTCTTGTTCGGAAAGTGATTGGTGTTCCTCTGCCTACTACTATCTCGTCGACCGCTCCGCCTGTAATTGCAGTGTCTGCAGCAATAGGACTAAAAGTAATAGCATTATCAGCGTCAGGATCGGGATATGCTACAATAACGGATTTACCAATAGCTGCAGGATTTGCACCAGTCTGAATATTAAATCCTAAATAAAGACGCTGTAATAGTGGGTCCCAATAGGTTGCTACTTGATTAACATTAGGCCCTGTTGCTAGAAAAGTAGCGGGCGCTGGGCCAGTATCACCTCTAATTTGTGTAATAGTACCGTTAATGGGCTTTGCAAGGTTTCCAATAAATCCAGTATTAGCATCAAGCGTTACTAATGGGGTACCCAGAGGACTTGGTATTTGTGCTACCGCTAGTCCACTTCCCAAAGCACCAAAATTTGCGCCTCCTCGAGGTCTGACAGGCGCAAAGACATAAGTATCAGAAGCAGCAATTCCTACAATACCACTTGTCACGGCCGGCGGCGCAGATATTGCATCATTAAATTGAGGACTTACACTCGTCAGTGTTCGGGCAGTATTAGTAACAAGAGCCGAAGTTTGATTAAATAAGGCGTTATAGCCGCCATAAATTACTACCGCTAAGTTTGCATTAGTCGAACCAGGAGCTGCTGAAAGCGCTAAAAATTGAATGCCTTGATTAACTAACGGACTTGCTGCTGGTAACGGACTGAATGAAAGAGGAAATATACCTGCTCTCATTGCAAACAACGAAAGAGCATATGCTCCATTGCCTGGTGCTGTACCGATAAATAAGTTACCTGTTACAGGATCGAATGCACGCACTCGCGCTGGTTGAATAAAAGAATTAGGGACAGTTCCATTTCCTGTAATTAACGTTGTTGCAGATAAAGTGTGGGCGCACATAATTAACGTACTAATCATATAATAAAATAAAGTGTGAATCATGAGAGTACCTCTTAAAAATGCCATGCAATATCAAGACCGCAGGTACCACCACCTACACTGGCCATAAAGTTACGCCTACCACCTGCTGCAATATCATAGAACAATCCTAAACGCATCCCCCACGCAGCACATAAAGGAGTAAAATCGTACTCCCCCATAAGATGGATAACATGCATTGTCCAGGATTCTCGAACAGGGTCATAGCATGTTTGCGTATTATTGTACAAACATGAGTTATCAGTCCAAATATCCGTTTTATTTTGATGCGCAACACTATAAGCAAGCCAAAAAGAAAGTCCCCTACAGATGTGATCAGCTTTTACATAACCCACTCCATTGAGTATTGGTCCTGGCCTTACCCGTGCTTGCGTACATGTCAATCTAAGCCATGCAGGCTGATTGACTGCGGTCGCTATCCGTATATTTTCGGTTCGAGAACTAAATATAATAGCGCCTATATCAGCCCCAACGGTAAGCCATTCAAATGCGCCTATTGAAAGTTGAAGCAAAAAGGGGAACCCTGCATGATGATAACCAAGTGGCATATTAAAAATATAACGTGGATCATAAGCAGGACTAGTAGGAATAAGAACGCCAAAGCGTGCTCCTGCATCAATAAAGTCTAGCGTTGCAGTACCCTGATATGAATACGTATATCCAAGTAATAGACTTAAATCTCCCGCTCCTGTTTGCTTTCGAGACTGAAGTGAAATATTATACCGGCTCATTATACTGTCAAAGCTATTGACAAACGTTTGAGCAAACGGAGAGAGTGGCGTACAACATAAAGGTACCCCTGGAACGCTTTCAGTGCACTGTTTAATTTTGCTACGTAATGAGCGGACAGGCAAATACGCTTGTACAAAAAACCCACGAGTCAAATTTTGAATAAATGAAAAACCCGCCTCAGCTATTCGAAAGCTTCCTTTAGTATAACGATATTCTAGTCCTGAAACCGGTATCGGGTCAAGATATAAATTAGTCACCGTCAAATCTGAAGCACAATTAAGGTTTTTGCCAGGAACTTGGCATCCAATATTTTCAAGATGACTAGAACCGTAGATATCAAATAGATGTAAAGTTTTACCGCAGTCGTTATGCGAATGCTTTGCACGACCAGCGCCAAGCCATATATCAAATGAAGTAAGCCAATCTTTTGCAACACGCGGCTCATATAATTCACTTGCAAAGTGCTGCGCACGATAAAAATGGTAATTATCAAAATTTCCAAAAATATTTTGATATAAAGATATAATCACAGCTATTGTGTAATATCTAACAAGGGCTTTCATACGTATATTCCTTTTTTGAGCACATAGGAAAAGTGCACATTGGTTTAAGGTATACTCTAAACTAATTTTCTTGTCACGTTTTATTACTTCATATAGCTGTTAAGTTAGGTATACTTACACTATATAATAATACCTATATGAACCTACTTTTATAATTAGGATATAAAATGGAAGATACTCCACTTAAAAATAATGAACCCTCAGTTGATGACAATCAGACTCAGGCAAATAATTCACTTAAGAATGCACAAGTTGAAGAATTAAAAGATCAACTCAAACTCATTACTGCAGACTTTCATAATTATCAAAAACGCACTGAACGCGACCGTCTTGGATGGACTGATAGCGCATATAGCACTATTCTTAATGATCTAGTTGCTGTGGTAATTAATATGGATCGTGCTATAAACTCATATCAAACACAATCAACTCAAGAAACTGCAAATGTAGCTACCGGTTTTGGAATGATACAAAAAGAGTTGCATAAATTTCTTGAAAAATATCACGTTACGCCTATCACGCAATATCAAACATTTGATCCTGAACTTCATGAAGCATTAGTACAAGTTGAATCTCCTGATCACCGCTCAGGAAGTATTGTACAGATACTCGAACCGGGATTTATGTTCAAACAAAAAATATTACGACCTGCAAAAGTAACAGTTGCCAAATAGTTCAATTATAAACTATTGTTATGTATGTCATAATTACCATATGATATAAAAGTCAATTATAATTTTATTTAGGGGGTCAGGATGTACTACGTACTTTTTTTTATGATAATATTTATACCAACTACTATCTGTAGTATGGAAAAAAACAAACCAAAAAAAAATAAAACTCCATCAATAATTTTAACACGCACAACGTCTTCGTCTAAAATTGGGCATGTCAAATCTGCCAGTGATGCAACGTTAATAACAACTTTTCGAGACAACAAAAATCGGAATAATTCAACGTCAAAGTCTATGGAAAGCCCAAGAAAAAAATCACGAAAACGTGTCATATCTATATCAGGATCAAGCTTAATAAAACCATATGAACTGTGGGAAGAATTAAAACAGTGCGTACAAAAATGTGATATTTTTACTTTAAAAGTAAAAATAAAACAACACATCGGAACACCTCTGATAAATCACTCTAAAAATAAGAACATTAGTAGCTTTGACTTAATGTATCACCCGCATAAAAAATCATCATTATTAGAAGTTTTTCTCAGTCAAATACCAATTCACGCTGTCGACTGCGAAGATGCAACATTAAAGCAGTTAGCGAAATATTTGTGCATACTTACTGATTGGTCAAAAAAAAATATAGCCAACCAATATCCTCATCAAAAAATACGCGTGAAGCACGATGAGACAGAAATTAATTTAAGTCATCCGTTATGGCTGTGTGACATAATAACATTTTGCGCATTAAGGCATTTCCAAAGTTATTATAGAAAAGTTACCAATATTACATATAAAATGAGCACTATTAAACCATCACTAAGTCAGTACAGAAATTTCTCTATAATTAAAGAACGGATGGATATACTTAACCAATATACCGACAGACTCACTAGTATATCTACAAAAGAAACTAATGGCCTTGATAACAATAATATTCAGGACGTTGTTGACCGCTATAATCTGATTATATCTGATAAAAACCTAGTTGTGTCACAGGCGGAGCAATCCAACCAAAACCTCAATAAAAATAAGAATAATAATTAAGGTTGTCAGTAAATCTTCGCGGACAGAATCTATCTTTTTTTGCAATACAGAGCTTGCATCTTTTACGATCGCAAGCTTTTTGTCTATAGAATCGCGCCAACCCTTCAGATCAAGTTTATCCACTAAAATAGAGTATAACTCATAAAAATATGGCTCTCCTGCAATTTTGATACTACTTTCAAGCCGCTCAGTAATTACTGATATATCTACTTTAAGTTTACTCAATTCGTCTACTGGTCCTTTAAGTAAAGTTCCAACAAAAGGAAGATATGCTCTGAATGGAACACCTTGCGTTTTACCTTCATATATACTATTCAACTGTTGATCCAAAACACGATCAAAATATTGCAACTCTAGTTGTTGAACGTTTGCAAACTCAAAGAAGTCTAATATTTCTTGATACTCATCGTCATATACAAATGCAGCATCAGTATCAATTACGATCAGATCACCCCGATAATATCCTATTGCAGTATCAAGAATTTCATTTTTTTGAAATTCTGAAAGAGTCTCAACTTCAAAACGTACAGAAGAAGCAATAATACCACCATAACGTTCTTTAAATGTTACTGCATCAATTTGAGGTACCGGCTCTACTTGTATTGTCACATAGGATGAGCGTGTATGATAAAATTTTGGCTTAGTAATAAAACTACGAATTTTCTTAAATACAATTTGAGCATGTGCAAGGGCATACTCGTTGTACTGATCTTCCAAATGATCAAGCCTTGCTTGAACATGAGCCAAGGTGCTTGAAAATGGTACACGATAGGTCAAAGAAAGAGCACCAAACGAATGTACTTTTACACTAATACACTCATTAGGAAGCTCGCTGCTATTAATTTGCAGTGGCCTATGATAATTTTTAAAATATTTTGATAAATTCGCTTTAGAAGTTGAAAGGCCAGGAGCTGTACGCACTTGTTCAAAATCAATGTCATCCCCCACATCAAATGCATAGAAAAGTATATACTACCGTCAAATATTTCTTCAGTATAAACTTGGGGGGCACTCATTGTAGTCTCCTGCACACAAATATAATAAATATCAAGTAGGCATCATCAGCATATCAACGTTTTAAAATAGTTAAAAATGCTTCTTGAGGAACTTCAACATTACCTACCTGTTTCATACGTTTTTTACCCTCTTTTTGCTTTTCAAGCAACTTACGCTTACGACTAATATCACCGCCATAACACTTGGCAGTCACATCTTTACGCAATGCAGAAACACTTTCTCGGGCAATAATCTTTGAACCAATGGCAGCTTGAATAGCAACCTCAAACAATTGTCGAGGAATTACTTGCCTTAATCGAGATACTAAATCGCGACCTATGTAATAAGCTTTGTCTTCATGCACAATGCACGAAAGCGCATCTACCGCTTTACCATTTAATAAAATATCCATTTTAATTAGATCCGCTGGCTCATATCCCGATTCTTCATAGTCAAAACTTGCGTATCCGGCACTAACCGACTTCAAGCGATCATAAAAATCAGTTGCTACTTCAGCCAATGGTAAACGATATTTAAGAATAATACGGTCTTCATCCAAATACGTTAAAGAAATTTGCTTACCACGCTTTTCCTCACACAAAGTAATAATATTACCTAAATAATTTTTGGGTACAATAATGGTGGCAGTAATAATAGGCTCAAGTATTTCTTCTATTTGACTAGGCTCAGGGAATTCTGAAGGATTTTCAATATCTATAATTTGTTTATTATGCTCAAGCTTTACTTTATAAAGTACACTAGGAGCAGTGGCGATAACTGATAAATTATATTCTTGCTCAAGTCGTTGTTTGAATACTTCCATATGAAGCAGTCCCAAAAATCCACACCTAAATCCAAGTCCTAAAGCAGGAGATGTTTTTTTCTCAGTGGTCACGCTTGCATCATTTAAAGTCAGCTTTTCAATAGCGTCACGTAAAAGTTCAAATTCAGTGCTTTCAACCGGATAAATACCCGCAAATACTACAGGTTTGGCTGGTTTAAATCCCGGAAAAGGCGGTACAGGCTTTTTAGTGTGATATACTGTATCTCCCACACGCGCTTCCTTGACTGTTTTCATACCAGTAATGACATAGCCCACTTGTCCTGCATACAAAGCATCCATAGGAGTTTGGTCAGGATACATAATACCCAATTCAAGTACCTCATAAGAGTTACCTGTTTGGGCCAAGGTTACCATGTCTCCTTTTCTAATATGCCCATCATGCACTGCAATCAAACATACAACACCACGATAATCGTCAAACCAGGAATCAAAAAGTAAAGCCTTTAAAGGAGAGTTTGGATTGACCTCAGGTGCAGGAATACGAGTAATTACAGCACCTAAAATTTCTTGTATACCTATACCTGCTTTGCCTGATGCTTTGAGTACTTCTTCTGGTTTATAATCAAAAAGTTTATCAAGTTCTTTTAAAGCACGCTCTACATTGGCAGTAGCCATATCAACTTTATTGATTACTGGAATAATAGTCAGATCTTGATCAAAAGCCAGATAAAAATTAGCCATAGTTTGGGCTTCTACACCTTGGCTTGCGTCAACTAAAAGAAGCGCGCCTTGACATGCGTACAATGATCGCGATACCTCATAGCTAAAATCTACATGGCCCGGAGTATCAATTAAATTAAGAATATATTGCTGACCTTGATATTCATAGATCATAGAAGCTGTTTGTGCTTTAACGGTAATGCCACGCTCTTTTTCGACCTGTAGCTTATCAAGAAATTGCTCATGTCTTACTCGGTCTGAAAGAGTACCTGTATACTCAAGTAGGCGATCAGATAACGTTGATTTGCCATGATCAATATGCGCAATAATTGAAAAATTTCTCACTTGTTGCGGAGTAAAATTTTTAAGGTCGATCGTTCTAGGATCCATGTAAAGCCACTGTAGAAAAAGGTATAATATAGATTTCCAGGCTGACTTAGCCTCATATATAAAATGTAGTTTATTAAAATAGTTTTGTAAATTTGTATAAGCTTAATACTAGTTACTATGTTTATAGATGATACAATAAAAAAAGACCCTCGATTAACCAAGGGTCTTATTACTTTTGTTTCAATCATAAAAATATATACAATCAATCATAATTACATATCAAAAAATTTTTTTTGATAGTATTTTTCCCATCGATCAACTTCTTCTTCTTTAAGGAAAAACTTCTTAAAAAATACTTGCCAGCTTATATTAGAAAGAATCAAGGCAATTAAGAAATGCATCAGCTGAGTCATTTCTTATCTCCTAGCACATAAAATTTTATGATATATATTGGAATGATTGACACAAGCCCTATCAAAAAAAGCTCATACCAATACCAAAATCTTATGAAAAAGAAATTATATAAATTCCACATATATAAAGCACCTCTAACACTATTTAATTATACGGGTCCTGTCGTAGCTGCTCCTACGATTCCAATGCCAAGCCCTACTACATTACTAGCAGCCTCTACTGCTGGAGCAATTGTCGCTTGTGCAGCATAGAAGAAAGGAGTTGCCGCTGGTGGACACACAATTGCAACTCCCGTAGTTGCTATAGCAATTCCTGTCTGCGCTACTAAATGAGTAATAAATTTACCTGTCCAAAAACCTACGTTTGCTCCTAGTATCCCGCCTCCTTCACCACGAATTCTGCTTTCTAATGCATAACAACCATCTTCAAATCTTTTCACTTTAATGTAGCCACAAGTTATAAACTTTTTTAGATGCTCTGGTTTCATTTTACGTAGCAGTGCATCTACTGAATACATAGGAACCTGGACTTCTTTCTCGTTGTTTATAACGCTGTAATTAATCCCATTATACCGTACTCTAATATTACCTAAGATAGAAGAAGCTAACACCGATCGACCAGAAAATTCTATACTTTGATGCTTTTCCATTGCTTGGATGGAGAAAGAAAGAAATGAAAAAAATATTATATGTTTAAACATACTACCTCTTTAAATAATTAGTATTTTTTGTTATTACAGCAAGAACATTATCAATTATTTAAAATATTTCAATGTGTTTAGTAGCAAAGGTTACAGAAATTGCTAAACCTTGTCAGATTGAATCCTATACTTACCAGAAATCAATCACATTAATAATAATCATAATTCCGATGGTGGTGCAGATGGCGCAGAAAAGTGCTGTTGATACATTTGTTGAGTATACAGCGCCCACTGATTCATTTGAGCCTGTACTCGCTGTAAATGTTGTCTGATCTCCTCAACAGCTTCTTCCTGCTTTTTATCACTTTGAAATGACTTTGTATCTAATTCAGCTAATTTCTTTTGCACGCTGCATAACTCTGTAAGCACTTTTTCAGAAGTTTTGGGAATATTGGTTAATGACTGCGTAGTACGGTTAAGTTGTTCAAGAGTTAGTTGTAAGGATTTAATAAATTGTTGTTCTTGCTTTAACATCTCTTTTTTGGAATTTTGATTATCAATCTTTGCTTCTTTTGCTTTAAGCACCAATTGACGTTCTTTGAGTAATAGTTGACTTTCAAGTTCTTCTTTTTGATGATGACTACGCTCATCTTTATTTTTGTCAGCCAAATGACCAATTTTAGACTGCATGACAAGTTTTAATTGTTGTAGAGAAGCAGGAAGTTTTTCGTACTCCTTTACATAGTCTTTAACAATTGACGCATTTTGTTGCAATTGGCGCACTGCGTGTTCTAAATCTTCCAGATACCTTTGATATTTATACCGTTCTTGGCTAGTACTTATCTGTTGAATATATTCTGCTAAAAATTGCGTACCCATCGTTTCTTTTTTATGTAACATATCAAGTTCTCTGGCATACTGAACAGAATATTGAGCGCATAATTGCTTTGCATGATCAATATTTTGATTTAATTTAAGCTCAGCTTGGGTGCGTTGATATTCTGCTTGAGCCTTCAATGCCAGCGCTGAACGCTTGCCTCCGACTACATGCCCTATTGCTCCACTAATAATCGCACATACTGTAACGATCCCTGCTGCTGCTATACGGTAAACCATTTCTCGGGAATTATCAGCACATTGGGCAGCTTGAGGAAACGCTAATGTAACAGCAAGTATAATCAGTATTATTTTTTCATAGAAAACATCACGAGTAAAAAATTTTGTTATTATACAACTGAGCATATCATTAAATACAATTAGTGACAAAAGTATACATACTGTGATTTTCTGGCAGAGCTCAACTTGTGTTATATGCTGTTTAAATATATATTATATATATACTCCACCCCCATATCGATTCTGCCAAGCAGATCAAGAGAAAGGCTGAACAGATGGCATCTGAAAATACTAATGCAACCAGCATTGATACCGGAATTAAGCCCGTACTTATAGAGGAAGAACTTAAGCAATCTTTTCTTGATTATGCAATGTCAGTAGTAGTAAGTCGTGCCATTCCTGACGTACGAGATGGTCTAAAGCCAGTACACAGACGAGTTTTATATACAATGCACGAACTTGGTTTTTATTATAATCGTTCATATCACAAATCAGTTCGTGTGGTCGGGGAAGTACTTGGTAAATTTCATCCGCATGGTGACCAAGCAGTATACAATACTATGGTGGGTATGGTACAAGACTTTGCAAAACGATATCCTCTGCTTGACGGCCAAGGCAACTGGGGATCAGTCGATGGAGATAACGCAGCGGCAATGCGTTACACTGAAATACGTATGCAAAAAATTGCTGAAGAACTTTTGGCAGATTTAGATAAAGAAACAGTTAATTTTGTACCAAATTTTGATGAATCAACAGTAGAACCTGTTATTCTCCCAAGCAAACTTCCTCATTTGCTTATTAATGGCACAACAGGTATTGCAGTAGGTATGGCAACTGCTATTCCACCTCACAATTTGAGTGAAGTAGTTGATGGATGTTTAGCTTTACTCTCAAATCCCGACATAGACGATAGCACATTATTTGATATTATACCCGGACCTGATTTTCCAACAGGTGGAATTATTTGCGGGCGTGCAGGAGTTGTCAAAGCTTACAAAACAGGGCGTGGCAACGTTATTGTACGAGCTGTAATTGACACTGAAGAAACAAAAAAAGGTACCAGTTTAGTTGTCAAAGAATTACCATATGGCGTTAATAAAGCTACGTTGACCAAACACATTGCAGACTTGGTGAAAGAAAAAATTATCGAGGGAATAAGCAATATTCGGGATGAATCGGACAAGCGCGGCATGCGATTAGTAATTGAATTACGTCGTGGAGAAATACCTCAGGTTACTCTCAACCAATTATTCAAGCATACTGCTTTACAAACCTCTATATCAATTTTAATGCTTGCGTTACTCGACAATAGGCCACAGATATTTACACTACGCCAATTATTGGAAGAATTTCTCTATCATCGCAAACAAGTAATATATAAAAGAACAGTATTTGACTTAAAAAAAGCACATGCACGCAAGCATTTACTTGAGGGTTTTATAACTGCCCTTGAAAATATCGACGTTATAATCGCGCATATTAAGGCAAGTCAAACTGCAGAAGAAGCTTTGAATGCTCTTAATTCTCAATTTTCACTCAGCCCTGAACAAGCAAAAGCAATTCTTGAAATGCGGCTCCAACGCTTGACAGGACTTGAACAAAATAAAATTAAAGCCGAGCAAGCGGAACTTAACGAGTTAATACTACAATTGAATCAAATTATTGATAATCAAACAGTACTCAATCAAGAAATTATTAAAGAATTAACTCAAATAAAAGCTACCTATGGAGACAAACGTCTGACCAAAATAGAAGGTGCTCTTGATATATTTACCGAAGCTGATCTGATTCCTGATCAAGAAGTTGTAGTAACTCTCACACAAAAAGGCTACATAAAGCGTGTGGCTCTATCTACCTATGATGTCCAACATCGTGGAGGTAAAGGCAAAATGGGAATGGCAGCACTTGAAGGAACAGACGACGTTGTTGAAGACTTGTTTGTTGCTAAAAATCATGATGAACTTCTATTCTTTACCAACTTAGGTCGTGTTTATACAATGCCTGTATATCAAGTCCCTGAAGGTTCACGTACTGCAAAAGGCCGAGCTATTGTTAACTTGCTTAACTTAAGTCCTCAAGAGCGCGTAGTAAAATTGTTATGTACACGCGACATGTCAAATAAATTTCTAGTTATGCTGACTAAAAATGGAATTATAAAACGTACATCTACTGATGAATTTGCAAATATTCGTTCTAACGGTATACGTGCAGTAACCTTAAAAGAAGATGATGAACTTGTATTCTGCGCATTGAGTGATGGTACTTCTTCAATTATTATTGCAACTGCCCACGGGTTAGGAATTCGATTCAAAGAAGATGAAGTTCGAGCTATGGGTCGGCAAGCGGCGGGGGTTATTGGTATTCGTTTGAAAGCCAAAGACTACGTTGTAGGTATGCAAGTAGTACAAGAAGGAACAAACGTTTTATTTGCAACTCAAATGGGTTATGGCAAGCAAGTAAGTACTCAAGACTTTAGAGTTGCCCATAGAGGTGGTCTGGGTGTACGAACTATTCCTACAGACAAACGTAATGGTCTTGTAATTGGCCTTGTCTGTGTAACTCCACGTTCTAATATATTACTCATTGACGAGACAGGTAAAATTATCAGGCTTTCTTCGACTGAAATACGAACAATGGGTCGTCAAGCAAAAGGTGTTCGTCTCATTAAGCTTGATGAAAAACAAAAGCTAGCAACTATCGTATCATTTGAGGAAGATGTTACATCGCAGAATGATTCTTCTCCCAATAGTCCTGGTTCTGGCAGTTTAAATACAGCGCAATTGCAATCTGAGCAGAGCATAGATACAGATATTGAGACACTTGATTCACACGACGAAGACACTATTGAAGAGCTTGCTCTTGAATCTGATATTAGCTCTCAAATGAGTCAGATGCTTGAAATGTTACCCAATGACTATGAATGATAGCCATATCATATGATCATAAATATATTAAGTGCACACATAATTATGTGTGCACTTTTGCAATAAACCTACTGCACAGCGCAGAAAAAACTTCAAAATGCGATAAATCTATAAACAAAGAGTATAATCTTCCTTCTCTTGATGAAATAAGCACCCTGGCTAAATCATGTGTTGCTGCATCCAGAAAACGTATAGAGCAACAAAATTCCTGGGTACCTGGCCAGGTTTTAACAGGCTTATTTGACGATGACAATACACCAGTTAAAAGAAATAAAGCAGGCTATCTTTTCACTCCTTTTATTCAAAAATACCTAGTCAATGAGGGAGATATTATACTTATTCATGGTGATTTACATGGCGCGGCAGATAATTTGTACGCCGCACTCAAGCTCTGGCAGACACATGGCTATCTAGATCCTGAAGATATGTATAAGATCCAGAATGATAAAATCCACATCATAATTTTAGGTGATTTAGTTGACAGAGGACCTAAGCAAATAGAGACCCTGTGTATCATTTGGAAACTAATGATTAATAATCGTAACATTATAGTTACCCGAGGTAACCATGAAGATATCAGTCTCAATAAACATGATGGTGGACTTATAAAAAAGATAAAGGCTTCTTATTTACAAAATAAAAATCATGATGCACTTCAAAGCTTTTATAAAATAATTTTAAAATTTTATGACCTATTGCCCCTTGGGGTATATATACAAATTCCCGATGGAAATTTCATTCTTGGATGCCATGGCTGCGGAGGCCTTGATGTAAACCCAGCACCATTGCTCAATCACCCAACTGCTTCGTACTATATGTTTGATCTCATCGCTCGCAATGATATTATAAGTAATTTAAAGCCTCAGGTTAAAGAAGAAATAAATAAAACCATACCCTCATGGGCTCAAGAAAACTTTATTCCTACCAGCCCTCAAACAATACGCGTTATAAAAGAACTGAACGCACTAAGATATGATGTTGATCTATTACATTTTTTATGGGCGGATATACAAGTAGATCCTACAGCTCCGGTCGCATATGATCCTACACGCTCCTGGATTCTTTCAGCATCACTGATAAAAGAAATCTTATCTTATCAATATCAGTCAGGAAAAGTACTTGCAATTTTAAGAGGCCACCAACATACGCCATGCCTTAAAAACCCTATGATGCGCTCTATTTATAATTTAGATGGAAAAATACATGCCGACGACACAGGTATTAGTAAACTATGGCCGACTGAAAACCTACCCGCGCCTGGCGCTTTATGGCGCAACATTGTATGTACATTTTGCCTGGCTCCTCAAACCTATGAAAGCATCGACAATTTTCCTCGATACGATACTTGGGGACTATTGCAAATAAATAAAACATTTGATGAGTGTACGCTCAAAGCAATCAGAATCACTAATCAATGAATATAAGGAATATACTATTAAGTATAAGCTTATAAGTTAGAAATATATTGACATATAATTCAAATATAGAATATAAAATAAAGCCTATTAACGTAAATAACTTTTTAAATAAATAATTACATGATTAGGCTTATTTTGATTTTTTTGCAAAAAGGTGTATCATTAATCATGATAGTATTAAATATACATATATAATTAATTTCAGTTTGTAAAAAGGTAGATCGTATGCCAGTACCAAAGAGAAAGCGATCTCGAGCTCGTCGTGATTCACGTTTTGCTAATAAATTCATCAAAGTAAAAGCACTGGCTACCTGCAAAAATTGCAACCAGCCTCATATGCCCCATACTGTATGTAAATCATGTGGGCATTATAAAGGCATTAAAGTGCTTACTACCAAGAATGACCGTACCTCAAAGCGTCTTGAAATTCGTCAAGCTGAAAAGTCAGCTCGCAGCTCAAGCGGCCAAGAGAGTGCAGAGTAAAAGTAATATTAAATGCTTAGACTCATAATAAAAATTGTTAAATAAGACTATCCTAAATTATTAAGATAGTCTTATTTATCCATAGTAAGTAATGAATACAAATATAGATTGGAAAAATATGGTACACAAAAAAGATACTCGTAGTCGTCATGCTCTACGCCTTGAATACTTAGTATTATTTCTTACACTAGGTGTTCTTGCAGTTGGGGGAGGAGTCTATTATTTTTCTCGCTCATCAGGACAAACTACTGCCTATACCATATTCGCTGAATGTATCGATCAATTTGAAAAGGCATCAGAAGAAAATAAACCAGAGCTATGGCAAGTACTTGAAAAAATGTGTGCAATTGGCTTTGAACAAAGTAAAAGTTCGCCTGTAGCACCATACTTATTAGGTATTAAATCGCACGCTCAATATCAACAAAATAAACTTGATCAAGCTATATCATCCCTTGATACCATGCTCTCTGCGTTACCAAATCGATCACCACTATATCATTTATACGCAACCAAACGAGCTTTATTAAAACTTGAAAGTCAAGACATACAAGTCCAAGATAAAGGTATCAATGAATTGCAAGCCTTGAGTAGCGATAGCACTAACTTAAACCGGGATCAAGCACAATACTATACCGGCGCTTATTACTTGAGCAAAAATAATATTGAACAGGCGAAAATTGCCTGGGAACCATTGCTCAAACTAGCTAACTCCGGCAAAGATAATTCTCCTTGGGCTGCTATTGCACAAAGACAATGGGAACATATAAGTACTGTGGCAGGTTCACCACATATAGTCGCCTCAGAAAATAGGAGTGCGTAGTTGAATACGGTACGTGTTAGATTTGCTCCTTCACCTACAGGACACCTTCATATTGGAGGCTTGAGAACAGCTCTTTTTAATGTTCTTTTTGCAAAACATATGGGTGGTACCTTTCTATTGCGCGTAGAAGATACCGATATAGAACGCTCTAAACCTGAGTATGTAGCATCTCAACTGGCAAGCCTTGAGTGGGCAAACATTGTACCTGATGAACCACTTGTATACCAACTCTCACGTATCAATGAACATAAGCAAATTATCAATCGTTTACTTGCAGAAGGTAAAGTATACAAATGCTACTGCACTGAAAATATTGAGTATAATACGCATATAGACAATGAACTAAATGATCAAACGTTTTTAAAATACAATCGAACTTGCAGGTCTTTGCCTATAGATCATATTAGTGAAAAACCTTATGTGATTAGATTTGCACTACCTGATCAAGGGATTATAGAGTTTAATGATTTAATTAGGGGCCCTATTGCATTCAACACCCATGAATTTGATGATTTTATCATCGCCCGCTCTGATGGCACACCTATGTATAATTTTGTAGTTGTAGCCGACGATGCGTTCATGAAAATTACTCACGTAATTCGAGGTGAGGATCATATTTCAAACACTCCTAAACAAATTTTGCTCTACCAAGCATGCGGATATAATATTCCACATTTTGCTCATTTGCCTTTAATATTAGGGCCGAGTGGACAACGCTTGAGCAAACGTGATGCAGCTACTTCAGTTACAGAGTATAAAGATGCAGGCTTTTTACCTGCCGCACTTATTAACTATTTAGTACGTCTAGGTTGGTCACACGGCGACCAAGAAGTGTTCACTTTTCAGGAATTAGTAAATTATTTTAGCCTTGAGCAAGTAGGTAAAAAAAGTGGGATATTTGATATAAAAAAACTTGAGTGGCTTAATGGGCTTTACATGAGACAAAGTAGTGCTCATGAATTATATAACTATATTCGACAATATATTGATCACCTATTTGAAGAACGCTTATCAACATGGTCAACCCGTCAAATAATAGAATTAATAGAGTTATATAAATCTCGAACACATACACTCAAAGAGCTCATCAATGAACTAATTGCAGTTCATGATAAAATCACCCAAATTAGTGACGATGATGCACGCTCATGGATTAACGAAAATACTAAGGAACATTTAAAAACTGTGCAAAAATCGTTTGAGTTATTAGAAACATTTACTCAAGAGAATATTACTGCTGCAGTCAAACAAATTGCACTAAACTTATCAATTAAATTGATAACTATAGCTCAGCCAATCAGGCTGGCACTAATAGGAAAAAGTTCAGGTCCTGGTGTATTTGAACTATGCACCATACTTGGAAAAACAAAAACTGTTGAACGCATACAAGAGCTCATCAATTCTTTGTAATTTTTACGTAAAGAACATTGTGTCAAAAACTTGGAGGTTATATGACACCTAAAATTGGATTTATCTTTCCTGGATACTCAAGTCAGTATGTGGGTATGGCAAAAGATTTGTATGATAACTACCGATCTGTCCAAGAATTATTTGAACAAGCAAGCGCGTGCTTGAATATTAATTTTGTGCGCATGGCATTTGCCTCGTCTGATGCAGAACTATCTAAAGCAGTTAACTCATATCCTGCCTTGTTTCTGGTAAGTAATGCAATATATAATGTTCTTCTTGAGCATAATATATACCCACACGCTACAGCCGGTTTTCAAATCGGTCACTATAGCGCACTGGGTGCAACTAAAAGCATCAGTATTGCTGACGGATTGTATTTTTTGTCCAAATACGCTCATTTTTATCAGGAATTTCTTGATAAAAATCCTATAAAAACATTGCGCGTTACCAAACTTGACTATACAAAACTTGAATCACTCTGTTCACAGGTTCATACTGATACAGACTCAGCTTATATTGCAGCCCGTATATGTGATTATGAACATATTGTCACTGGTACATTACCTGCAATTGAAGAATTAGCGCCTCTTATTCGACAAGCTCATGGTAGATCGTATGACTTTCGAAATCATTTTGGTATTCATAGCCCATTGGCAAGCAGTATACGAGAAACAATACGACCTTACTTAGTAAAAATTGATGTAAATACCCCTAAAAGTACTCTTTACAGCCCGTTTGCCGGCACCCTAGATACTGCAGCACAAGCATTGGAAAGTACAATAGATCTTATTTATCGCCAAGTTAGGATCAACGATGTAATAGACCAATTTAAAGACGCTGATGTATTAGTACAAATAGGACCCGGAACAATGATTGCTGATCTGGCAAAAAGTAGATATCCTGAAAAACCAGTATATGCTATCAACACTTTACAAGATATTGCTCAGCTACAGGCAGATCTAGAACTCTATAAGTCAGAACGCCACAGTAGTGAGCAACATAAGGGATCTACTCATGAACCACATGTCGCAATTTAATAAGCAACAGATACTACAGGAAGTAACCACTATTATTAGTAAAAAACTTAATATTGCACCCGAAAGAGTTACGCCTGATGCAACTCTTGAAAGTTTGGGAGCTGATTCTCTTGATTTAGTTGAAATTATTATCAACTGTGAAGAACGCTTTAATGTTGCCATATCTGATCAGGATGCGCAGCATCTGACTGATGTTAATAGCGTAGTTAATTATATTGACGGATTACTACACAACTCTTGATATAAATTATAATATATGGGCTTTTATACTTTTTTAAAAGCCCATGCCACCTTTAAACCATAACAACCATTCTGACACTGAGTTCTTGTTCGGCCTAATATAACGACGAGGACGCAAGCTCTCAAAATCAACTTCTCCTCCTACGCCTACAAATGGAACTACAGAACGTGTATCAGTAGGATTCCAGGCGTAACTCAAATTCCAAAATAATTTATGCGTAAAGGTGCTTGGATTAGCTGCAGAATCTAAATCTAAGTCACACGTACCAACAAAAACTGGTGGATTTAAATCTGCCACTTCAGCTTGGAATATAAATTCATTTCCATATATAGTTGCTCTGCTCTGCGTAGCATTACTTGGTAAATTACCAATACCTGTAGTAACGTTCTGTATACCTTTTAATGCATACCTTCGTTCTGGCAAACCTTCAAGTAATTTAATTTTTTCGCGGCTACGTATCCACGCGCCATATCCTAAATCAAGACCAAAGCTATTGCTAGTGAATGCAATCATAATCGCTAAATCCATCTGGACATCCGCCCACACTTTTGATTCAAGTGTAGTACGATTAATTGCGGGAAAAGAGCGACCAGTATATATACCTTGTTCGTCAAATTCCTTGAGCAAAATATAACGACTTGCAGTACGGTATGCATTGGAAAAATCAGGGCAAATTAAAGGAATAAAATCAAAGGATCTTCGTTGTCGGGATGCAAACAAATGCATCACATTAATATCTGTATATACTGAAACAGATTGATAACAATCACGTTCCCAAACAAGCGCATGACTGGTAAAACCTATACCTAACTCAAAATGTTTTCCATTACCTACAATAGGTTCAAATAGATAGTTACTTGTGGGCCGAGTTCCCGTAGGAAAGCTTGCACGTACTTCAAGACCCATATGGGCCCAATCTCTATTATAAAAGTTCCAGCCAAATGCAGCCTGTATGTCAGACAGCCCTCGGCGATGTTGGCTATCACAGCTTATTCTGCCAAAATTAATACCTTCGACAACATCACCAAACGTGATGCCTCCACGCAACGCTTGTTCCCATGAAGCAGCGCCAGGGGCTACTGGGCCAGAAGCCATATAGAACGGAGGAAAGGGTATAGTAACTCGTTCTTGCTCAACAGTTTCTTTAACAGAAATACGTGTACTGGTCCATACTACTGGAGCATGAATACGAAAGAATAAATCTTTATATCCCGCGTAAATATTAAAATCAACGTATCCATTAGTCATATAAGGAACTAGTTGTACCGTGCTCACAAAGTCAGGAGAAAGGCCAAAATAATCTGCTAACATATCAGTATCTTTACGGTTAGGAACTTGGCTGCCCGTTACTCTAAATGTATCTACACCAAAAAAATATTCAGCTATACGAGCCGGACGATACGACTGACCATATGTAGGAGTTACAGCAAATGCACCGTACCAACCACATTGTCCATATAAATTGATTAAATCTCGCCAACCTACTAACTCTTGTGCCGCATTAGTACTTTGCGAACGAAATGATAAAAATGAGCTTCCACGTAATGGAAAATCAATAATTGTATCAACTTGTACATCTGCCAACATATGGGGAGTTATACAAAGTGCTAATAACATAATTTTAGTGTGATAGTTCATATGCCCCTTTCAAAAAACACAACGTGTTTTTACTATATCACACAATACATAATCATGCATTAACAGAAATGGCCCCGAAATTATTTCGGGGCCATCAGACAAGTTATACTTGCTAAAAGGCGATTAATGGAAAGAGAATCCACCTTTAAGCCATACTGCCCACTGTGACAATGCACAAGTGTTACAGCCTGAATTACGACAATTGTCTTTGCATGGGTTACATGTTGTATTACAGCTTGAAGTACGTGGAGCTTCTACTACAGCTGCAAGTGGAGCACATCCTGGCAATGCAAAACCACATGAATCATCAGATCCACAAGTTGATTTAGAACCACCACAATTTCCACGTTGCGCTATTTCGACTGATCCCCCAATACCTACATAAGGCGCTATGCAATTACAGCTATCCAGGAAGGTATAGTTGAAATGTGCAAATGCTTTATGAGAAATACCACGAGTACGTGCTGAACAAAAATCAATATCATCAACAGTCAAAAGCACAGGATTGACTGACGTATTAACTTGTGGAGCACCAAGTAATGTATTTGCATTTAAAGCAACAGGCAATGCAGGCGGAACGTTTGCAGTTGCTAGTGCAGGATTATCTATGGCTGGGTTAGTAACAAAAGTAGCAGCTGCTATAGTTGCTGCAGTACGGTTGGTACCACTATAAATGGTAGCTTGACTGTTAGTCGCTGACAATTGTACGGCAGCACCAGTATCTGCTCTAAAGCCATACACGGATGCATCTCCTTTGAGAGCCCACAACTGTGTTGCCAATGGAGAGCATGAAGCATCAAAATGTAATTTTTCACAGCTACGCGCCCAGAAATTATAACCTACATCAAAACTCCAGCCACACCAGCTTAAATCAAGTAAAAGTGTCATATCAGCTTGTACACTTGAACTTACTTTAATTGGCATACGAGTTAAATTAGCAACAGGAGCAAAGATACTTCTGAATTGAGCAGAAGGTGTAACTCCTCCGCCTTGTAGGCCACTAAGTACAGGTGAACCCATGTATTCAGCAAGCATGTAACGGCTATTTGCACCATTTACTAAATCAAATACGCGGCACTGACGAGCTTTAAACTGATGAGTTAAGTTAGCATCAAAATACAATCCTGCCGAGAAAGTTTCATCACAATTACGATAGAATGTATAGTGAGATGTCAATCCACCACCAAGCTCCCAGTGCTTACCGTTTCCTACTGTAGGCTCAAATAGGTAAAGACCTTTAGGACGGTTACCAGTTGGTATTGCACCACGAACGTTCAAGCCTAAATGATAATCATCTGATAAGAACATATTATAGCCAAGCGCCCAGATTATATCAGACAGACGAGTTTTACGTAAGGCATGATCTACATTTATTCTGCTTGCAACTAGTGGTTGGAATACGGTAGCACCATCAGTAAGTGCTGGTACACGATTTCCACTTATATAATCTGCAAAACTATTGAGTAATCCTGTACGTGAGTCGCCTGTTGGTGACGCACTAAAATAACCCGGTTCATATGGATTAATACCTGGTGTACCTATTGCTTCACAATAATGAAGGTTCCAGCGAGTATGTACTACTGGTGCATGCACTCTGAAATATGAACCTTCCAACCAACGGTCCAATCCAAAGTAGAAGTTAAAATCAACTAAAAAGTTATCAACGCGTGGTCGCACACTAAAAGTACTTTGAAAATCTGTTGGCAATCCAAAGTAATCAGCAAGCCATGCGTTTGCAGATCTATTAGCTACTAAAGAACCTTGAATATTTATTGAATCAGTATCGCAACTTGATTCACTCAATGAAGGTCCAAACAAACATCGGGAAATACGGCCCGGTTTAAAGCTTCGAGTATATTCAGCTTTTACTGACATTGCCCCATACCAATCATCTGCTCCGCATAAATTGATATGATAATCATTTGCCCACCCTACCAGTTCATTTGCTGAGTCAACACTTTGGGAACGAGGACTGAAATAAGTTACCGTTCCATGCAATGCAATGCTGCTCATCAGTATCGCTGCGCATAGCATTCGCGATATATGATTCATATACTACTCCTTATAACGGATCAAACAGTTTTTACCATTTATTCTCTCACCTAATGTATCACCCTCTTAATGCGCGCAGCGCCTCCTTTCGTAGTAATCTTTTTGCATTAAGCGCTTTTTTAATTATGTACATTTCACGCGCATGCACATCCTATCATAGATAATTAATTAAAATCTATATATTACCGTCAGACATATGCAATAAAAATGGCTCGAGGAAATTTCCTCGAGCCATAGTACTAGTTTCTGAGTCAGTTTTTCAAACTGCCAAGCTTTGTGAAATCACAGGCTTAGTGGAATGAAATACCGCCTTTAACCCATACAGACCACAATGACAATGAAGCACGTTGGCAGCTGCGATTATTATCGTCGCCGCATGATGTGCCACAATCGTAATTGCTGGTTGAACAACCACCTACTGGAATTAGAGGAGCTACTGGGTTTACAATAGCTGTTGTGCAGCTATCGGTACCACAGTTTCTATTGCTGCTTGTTTGAGCAAATTCAGCAGATCCACCAATACCTATAAACGGTGCCCAATTGCATAGGTCACGGAAGGTGTAACCAAAATGTCCAAATACTTTATGTGATAAACCTTTGGTCTTTGAAGAACAAACGTCAATATCATTTAAAGTAAGAACTACTGGTTGAATTGAAGTATTGGTTTGTACACCACCTACTGGCGCATTAAGAATAGGAGTCAATCCTGCAGCGTCAGCAAACGCTGGTGCTTGACCATCTATACCAGGGTTGGTATTGAGGGCTGCACTTCCACCATTTGCAGTTCCTGCAAACACCGTTGCAGCACTGTTAGTTGCAGACAATGGAATTGCAGTTGTAGCCCCTGGGGTTGCTCCTGGAATAAATCCATATACGTAGGAAGTACCTTTAAGTGCCCATTGTCCATTGAATGGATCTGTTGCACCACAACCGAGGCGAATCTTATCGCAGCTACGTGCCCATAGATTATAACCGAGGTCAAAGGTAAAGCCACACACAGTATAGTTCAATAACGCAGTCACATCAGCTTGTACACCAACACTTACACGTACAGGAAGACGTGTGAGGTTAGCAACAGGAGCAAATTGATTTGCAAATTGTGCATCTGCAGCAGTTACAGGAGCTCCACCAAAGAGGTTACCAGCGTTGGCACCAAGAAGTTCAGCTGTCATGTAACGGCTTAATGGACGGCCTTTTAGATCAAATACACGACACTGACGTGCTCTGAATAAGTGAGTTATGTTAGCATCAAGGTATATACCAAGTGAGCTTTCATAGTCACAGCTTCTCCAGAAAGTGTAATGAGCTGTCAAGCCACCGCCAAGTTCCCAATGCTTGCCATTACCTACAATAGGTTCAAACAAGTAAAGACCTTTAGGACGGTTACCAGTTGGAGCTGCTGCACGAAGATTTAAACCAAAATGGTAATCTTCACACTGCCAGAAGTTCCAGCCAAGCGCCATGATAATGTCTGACAAACGAGTCTTTTTCAAGTAGCTGCTATCACAAGTATTGGCACCATAAAAACGTGATGCTGCCAATGGTTGGAATCCTACTACAGGATCGCCAGCAACAGCGTTTTGATTCAAGTTAGGAATCGCGCTACCACTTACAAACTGGCTAAAGCTTGAAAGTAGACCAGCTGGAGTTACAGCACGAGGAGAGAAGTATCCTGCGTTGTACCCAGTGGCACCGGCTGCGGTCACTGCTTCGTCAAATCCGAGTTTCCAGCGAGTATGAACTACTGGTGCATGGATACGGAAGTATAGTCCTTCTAGCCATTCATCAAGTCCTAAGTAGAAGTTGAAATCTACTAAGAAATTATCAACGCGTGGTTTGAAAGTTAAAATACTACGGAAGTCAGTTGGTAATCCAAAATAATCTGCAAGTAGATCAGTAGCTCCACGGGTCGCAACTGTGCTACCTGAAACCACTAATTGATCTCCAAAGCACTCATTGTTTCCGCTGGTACCGCAACTTGGGATTGTAGGACCACTACATGGTTGTGGACATACTATCGCTGGACCGAACAATGCACGTGTAATACGGCTTGGACGGAACGAACGTTGATATTCAGCTTTTACAGAAAAACTACCATAAATACCACACATATCGTAGAGGTTAATATGGTAATCATTGGCCCATCCTACCAGCTCATTGGCTGAGTCGACGCTCTGTGAACGAGGGCTGAAGAAGGTTGTCACTGCCGACATACCTGTTGCGCTCACGAGTGCTAGCAGGGAGAGCCCCTTTAGCAATTGTTTCATATAACTGCTCCTTTAAAAGAAGTATAATTATGATACTATCATCGAAAACAGATCTCGTTCACGATGTGTACGGACATGTTAAACCCGCTGCTCCACTCCTCCTTTCGACTAACGAGACGTGACGGACAAGATCATTTTTCTTCACTTTTTTATGCATCATTACTCTAGAACAATTATCAAGATATTTCAACTGATTTTATTCATCTGATGCGTATCTTGTATTAATATCCTTTTTTCTGGGTCAGTATAATATGACATATTTACCGTTGTAAAGAAAATCAATTATTATATTTTTTATAGGTAATATTATGATACTAATTTTCCTCTGGATTGCATTACAACTAATTGGCGAATCATGGCCAATTAGTAGCTCTGGACACTTACTTTTGTTTGAAGATCTTGGATTATTATACAATTCTAAGGATCCTGTTTGGATTTTTAATGGGCAAACGTATATTGAGTGGACCTTAAGTGGCGTGCATGCAATCATTGTACTAATATGGTACTATATACAATCAAGAGGCTATTTAAAAAACTTTAATTATAATTCAATTCCATCTATTACTTTGTCGTTATTGCTGCGCATTGCATGGGCTGATATTATTACCGCTACTGCCTATCTCATTACGTATGTAGCACCAATTCATTCTTTTTTTCCGTTATGTCTTGGTTTTATGATTACATTTTTTAGTCTGATATCTACCTGCATAATCAGCCGCGGATCGAAAACTACTTTCACTTTTGCCGATGCTACCGTTTTAGGACTGGTACAGTCATGTGCTCTTATTCCTGGCATTTCACGTCTTGCGACTACTTATACAGCAGCTCGTGTACGCGGATATAATCATTATTACGCTTTTGCGCTTAGTTGGGCACTACAAATTCCTTTAGCGCTGGCAGCAGGTACACTAAGTATAATAAAAGGAACGACTAATCAGACATGGCTTAATTTTTTTAGTTCTCCTGTTATAGTAACGTGGTGCTTAATAGCAGCAGTGTTTGCGTACTTAAGTCTTTCTTTAGTAGAGTATTTAGGAACCAAAAATGCTTGGTACATTGTTGCAATTTACTTATTAGTCCCAATCAGTATATGCTTGAGATATGGAGTATAAAAAAGGAAGCAAAATGAGAGCAGCGCATAGTAGTAGCAAGCAACTTTATTCGTATTATAGTACTTGTATTATTTTTATTGCTGTAGCACTTTTTATTACGCTAAGTATTTTTTCATTTTCATTAGATGATCCTGCATGGCTCTTTGCAAGCACTACTATTCAATCTGTACATAATTGGTGTGGATATATCGGCGCGCAAATCAGTGGCACATTATTCTGGTTATGTGGACGAGCAAGTTATATTATTATTTTATACGCGTGGTGGCTTGCAAAATCCTATATTTTGCCCCCCAAATATCATATTAGCTGGCATGATCTAGTAGGGTTTTTACTTGTTATTTGTAGCTATTCTGCACTTGAAAATATCATATCAGCATCATCCATTTCGGTACGCTCAGGCGGCATTATTGGATATAGTATTATACATTTTTCATTACCATTATTCGGGATGGTAGGTACTACTGTTTGCTTAATTACTATGGGCTTGATAGGTGGTGTTGTCAGTTTCTCATACGCATTTCAATACTGCTTTACAATAATCACACAGCTTGCAAACTATACAAATTATCACATTACACCTTTAACGAATTATATAAAAATTGGACGAAATGTAATTACTGCTACTATTGCCCGACTATATTCAACGTATATTTTTAATAATGCACGCAAAAACACCGGAAAAATAAATAGCTCAGCCATTCAAACAGATGACAATCAAGAAAAACAATTTTGGAATAAGCTTATACAAGAAAGTAATCGAGATGTTTTAGATCCATTATCATCAAACTGTGATCTAGCTTATCAATCACATACTTCTTCTACTGCTTCAATTGTCAGTGACTATAAACATCCAGATTGTAGTCGTTTTTTCTCAACACCACCCTCAAATAATGTTATTGTCGGACTTGAGCACACACAACGAGCAAAGCTTCTTGAAGAAAAATTAGCACGGTTTGGTATTAGAGGAAAAGTCACTGATATTAGGCCGGGCCCTGTGGTTACGTTATATGAATATGAACCTGAAGTTGATGCAAAAATTAGTAAAATTGTAGCGTTGGAAGATGATCTTACTCTTGCTCTGCAAGCACTTAGTATCAGAACTATAGCTCCGTTGCCCGGAAGACCGGTAGTAGGGTTTGAAGTTGCCAATACTAAACCTGCCACTGTATATTTTAGCTCAATTGCAACATCAGCAGTATTTGAGAAAACTAACGCACATTTGCCTTTAATAATAGGCCATAATAGTACAGGCTTGCCTATTATTATCGATCTTGCCAGCACTCCTCACATGTTAATAGCCGGCTCTACTGGATCCGGAAAGTCAGTAGCTCTCAATGCTATGCTTATTAGTTTACTATGCAAAAAAACGCCTTCTCAAATGCAGCTTATTTTAATTGATCCTAAACGAATTGAATGTGCTATGTATGCAGACATTCCACATCTTATATTTCCTATCGTAGTCGACTGTACCCGTGCAGTTGCAGTACTAGATTGGACTCTGCGGGAAATGGAAGATCGATATACTCGAATGGCTCAGGCAGGCGCAAAACATATTGACGAATATAATAATATTGGACATCAAAATAATCATATGCCTTACATCGTCATTGCAATTGACGAATTGGCAGACTTAATGATAAGTAGCCGTCGAGAAGTAGAAAATCGCTTAGTTCGCATTTCGCAAATGGCACGTGCTGCCGGTATACATTTGATAGTAGCTACCCAACGACCTTCAGTAGATGTAGTAACTGGCTTAATTAAAGTAAACATACCAGTGCGCATCTCATGTAAAGTAAGTTCCAAAATAGACTCACGCACTATTCTTGATGAATCAGGAGCTGAGCGTTTGGTAGGTAAAGGAGATATGCTTATTCTTGATGGTTCCAGTTCAGGGTTGCAAAGAGTACATGGTGCTTATATTAGTAGTATAGAAATTATGAAAGTACTTGAATATTTGCGTACACAAGGAAAACCTATGTACAAAGAGCTGACTACTAGTTTACATAGCTCTCAAACATCTGCTGATGAACATGATCCATTGTATGATCAAATAAGAGAGTTTGTAAATTCTTGTGAATATATTTCCATATCCTTAGTACAACGACGTTTTAAAATTGGATATAATCGTTCAGCAAGAATAATGGAGATGTTTGAAATTGAAGGAATTGTAACACCATGTGAAAATGGAAAACTACGTAAAGTAGTGCGATTTTAAGCACTTACTTGACAAATGTGCAAAAAGAAGACATTTTTTTTGCATCATGGAATAACTACCATATATTAAGAAAAATATGCACATATTACAGGAAAACGGGGATTATCGATGCATCGTAATGCAAATTTTATAAAAGATACTCTACCACATGCACATATTGAGGGTACTCTTCCACAATCTATCAATTTTTCGATAGATTCGCGCACCGTAACTCCAGGCGACCTGTTTGTTGCACTTCGCGGTCAAAAAGTAGATGGCCACGAATTTATCAAAGATGCTCTGGAAAAAGGAGCATATGGCTTTATTGTATCACATGAAAAGCTCGATCTTGCTCGCGCTCAATGTGCTCATATAAAAGGGCCATGGTGTATCATTAGTGTTGCAGATCCATTTAACGCACTTATTGAATTGGCTCGTACGTGGCGCGCTCAATTTAATATACCTGTTATTGGTATTACCGGATCTATTGGCAAGACTTCAACCAAACAAACACTTGCACATATCATGGATTGTGCGCACAAACGCTATATAGTATCAGCAGGAAATCAAAACACTTTGCTAGGCGCGGCACTTACCTTGCTTAAAATTCGTAGCGAGCATGAACTTGCTATTATTGAAATGGGTATTTCCAAACGAGGTGAAATGGCTCAGTTGGCACGTCTAGTACAACCGACTACAGCAATTATTACTGGCGTTGGTCATAGTCATATGGAAGGCTTGGGATCAATTTGTGATATTGCGCAAGAGAAAAGAGATATTTTTAAATATTTCAAAGAAGATAGTATTGGGATAGTAAATGGCGATAATCCACTACTTGCATCAGTAGGTTATATGCACCCAGTAATTAAATTTGGGACAAAAACTATTAATCAAGTCCAAGCACGAAAAATTCAAATAAGTAGTGATCGCACAACCTTTATTCTTAAATTATATCGTCAAAAATTTACTGTTAACCTTTTGGACTGCCATGAAGGACGCATTTTTCATACATTAGCATCAATTGCCGCCGCACATCTGATTGGAATTCCTATTGCGACAGTCTTAAGTTCACTTGAAAAACTACCCGTAGTTGCTGGTCGTTATGAACGTCGCGCTATTACTTCAGGAGGCTATATTATCAATGATAGCTATAATGCAAGCCCTGAGAGTATGAAAGCTGCCCTATTGGCGTTGGAGAAAATAGATACTTTTAATATAAAAGGCGCCGTACTGGGCGATATGAAAGAACTTGGTGTCAATAGCGCGTTCTGGCATCGTCAGCTCGGAAGATTTTTACGCAAAGTACCTTCGCTGGCATTTGTCATTTTGGTGGGAGATATGGTAAAGTGGACACGCAAGACTATGCCTGTCAATATACAGGTTTTTATGGCAAAGAATTGGGAAGAAGCAGTTGCTCTTTTGCAACCATTACTCACTCGAGATTGTGTAGTTTTGGTCAAAGGTTCACGTAGTGTTGCTCTTGATCAGCTAGTTAATACTTTTGCACCCGCAATTCCTGATAAAATTATAACTAAACCCATTGAGCCAATGCTCTGAAAGACATCAATATGAAACGCCCTGAACCAAAAATTGTACATAAACCTGTGCTAGTCAACCAAGTTCTTGAATACTTGGATGTCAAGCCTGGTGGTATATATATAGATGCAACTTTTGGTTCAGGCGGTCACACACGAGCTATACTGGACAGCGCACCTGATGTACGTGTCATAGCTTTTGATTGGTCAGAGCAAGCACTTGATACTTTTGGGACAACCCTTCAAGATGAATACGGCTCTCGATTGGAATTAGTCTGGGGCAACTTTGCTCATTTATACAAGTTAGTAAAAAAACTTAATGTAGAAAATTTTGATGGAATACTTGCCGATTTTGGCACATCGCAAGTCCAAATTAAAACCCAAGCAGGTTTTTCTTTTTCTCATGATACACATCTTGATATGCGCATGTCTCCTGCACATCAAAAGTTGACTGCTTACGAATTGGTAAATAAAGCAAAACCTGACAAATTAGTCGATATATTTAAAAATCTAGGCGAAGAAAAAAGAGCACGTTCAATTGTGAATGCTATTGTCACTGAGCGTCAAAAACGCCCTATTAGCACAACCAAACAATTAGCTGATTTAATTGTCAAAGTAGTACCAAAAGGCGAATTGAGAATCCATCCTGCTACTAAAGTGTTTCAAGCGCTTCGAATCTTTGTAAATAAAGAGCTTGAAAACATACAGTCATTCCTGTCTGCAGCGACATCATTACTTGCTCCAGAAGGAAGACTTGTCTGTATTAGTTTTCATTCATTAGAGGACAGAATAGTTAAAAATTTCTTCCGCCAACAAGAACTTATGCAAACTCTTAAAATAGTTACTCCTCAAGTTGTAATTGCAGACGAAAAAGAACTGATTACAAACCCTTCTGCACGATCTGCCAAGCTGCGTGCTGCCCAAAAAATATCGGCTAGTTAATATTGACAAACAAAGGGCATAGTATAAAATTATTTTTATGCATACTAATAATATGCGTAAAAAAAGAGAAAAAGAGAGAGAGTGAGTAATAATAGCGAAGGTTACGGCAATGCAAATAACCGAGGTTAAGGTCTTTCCTGCCAAAGAAAACGGTAGGCTTAAGGCATACGCAACTATTGTCTTTGACAACAGCTTTATAATAAGAGACCTGAAAATTATTGAAGGCAATAAGGGTCATTTTGTATCTATGCCATCCCGTCGCCGCAAAGACGGGACATTTCGTGATATAGTACATCCACTTAATTCAGAAACGCGCCAAGCAATTGAAGACAGTGTGATAAAAGAGTATCATAATAGTGTAGAATCTGTATAATTACAGATATTTCTATAGATAATTAGTGGGGCGTCGCCAAGTGGTAAGGCACCAGGTTTTGGTCCTGGCACCGGAGGTTCGAATCCTTCCGCCCCAGCCATCATTAATCATAAAATCACTTCATTAAAAAAGATTTACACGTAATATTTTCATCTTTCAGTCTTAATATTTTAGAGTATTATATTTAAAAGAAAACAGACCGCCATAAATTTATTATAGCGATCTGTTTTCTAATCTATGCGTAAATTAATTTAATTTACTTTGAACTTAAATTAGATTTAATAATACTAATGATTTCAGGATTATCGGTATTATTTGCAGCATCAATTACTATGCTTTTATCTAATTTTTGGCCGAATTTTCTTTTTACAAGATCTAACACTAAGTTAAGAATTTGTCCGTCAGATGCAGTCAAAGGTTTATTACTTAGTGAAGAAATAAAATTTTTAAGTATTGTTTGTATTCTGGATATTTCCAAATCATTATAATAAATTTGTCCATATCTATTAAGAGCACCTAATAATACCGCAGTTAATTGATATTTTCTATTGTATAGAGCCCATGACAATAAAGTTACATAATGAGGTAATTGTGGTAGTGAAAATTCTTCTTTAGTAAGTACTAAATCGCGTAATTTGTCTCTATAAGCTTGAGAAGGTAAATTTTCAGGAGTTATAATTAATAAAGTTTGTTTTTTAATATCTGGATCTTCATAATCACCACTAGCTAAATTTGCTAATTCGACAGACGATAAATCAGAAAACTCTGATTTAGTATCTATTTCTGTAATTGGGACTCTTAATCAATATATCACAATAATAATTCAAATTGTAACATATTGATTAAGCCACATAAATATAGATATTATCTACCCTTAAGATGCACTATCATTGTTAATAAAGCCACGATTGGACGCTTGTAATACACAATAGACATTCTATTATTCTATTTTGTATGCTCATAGTGTATTTAAAATTCAATGTAAAACATTTTATTTTGAAAAGTACTATCATGTTACTTATATTATTATTACTAGCATGCCTTTACATATTTTATATTAAGAAGCCAACCAAAAAAAATATGGAGAAATAATAATATTAAATAGAGTTGTCACAAAAGCTTGAGGCAAAAATAATTTTAGATATTAACACACCACTTTGTTATCCACATGGCACCTACAATATTTGTTGTTTTAAATTATTTGAAAAATAAAGATCTTAATTTAGATATTAAAAAAGCAATCAAATAATTGTAATGATAATAATTTATCTATGTACTATTAAACGTCTCATCTTAATAATAGAAACCCAAAATCGATCGCATTATACAGTAAATGCTAATAATTTTAGTATTACATCGTTAGCACTATAATTTTATTAATAGTTTTAAGCCATTAAATATTTTTTCTGTGATTTTTTTTCAGTGCTCGCAACAACCTTGTTATAGTATTTTCCCTTCAGAGCCTCCCACTCATTGATGACTTGTTCATTACTTTGATATTTATAGTTTTTTTTATTTAATTTAACTGCATCTGGTAATAATATACCACCTACTTGCCGCACCTCATAAATAGTACTCCAATAATCTTTATGAAATAAGACAATTTGCGACGTGCCTTTGTATTCCTCTTTATACTTTTTATAAGGTATCTCATATTGACATACTTTGTTTTCTACACTTTGTAATGTATAAAATCGAGTAGTATGCAATTCACTCTTTGATAATCCTGAACTATCAAAGCCTTTAAGGACAAGTCCTAATTTTTGAAAAAATTGATAAGTAAATTGTACCACATCACGAGAATCGGCCCGTATTTCCTTAGTAGGAAGAGTAAACCCCCCCCAGGGAGTTGCAAGAGCAGATGGCAAAAAGTTAATTATAAGAAAAATACCTTGAGCTGTTCTATGGGAGAAAGGAATTGGATTTGGAATTTTTGGCAATACTGTATCCATAGATTTAATTTCTGAAACTAAGTGAGATGATATGTCATAAATATTTACTAAGGCATTAAATGTCAACTCTTTTTTAGCTTGTGCATCTATTGCAAAATCAAATGGATTGGAAGATTTTCCAACTGACATGTCATTTATAATACTTTTATTTTGCACAAGATCCATGGCTACATTTATTGAACTACTTATAAGCATTACTAATATTACAATTTTTAACATATTAATTCTTTCAGGCAATAAGTATATTTTCTAATGTAATATGATTCACGTTTTAATGTCTATTGTCTAGATATTTCTATTACAAAGTTAATATTTAAAAAGCAGCCAATTGAGTGGGAAATTTTAATTTATTTAAATTTATTTGAAAATAAACCTATCGTAAAAATTCAACATTGCTCAAATATATAACTCAAAGTAGATGTGGAAACGTCATACATTTACTTGAATTAAACTATTAATAAACTGTGTAATAGAGGCTCTAGTGACCAATTTGTATTTTTTGCGTTATCAAATATGCAGCAAAGGACTAACCCCAAGCAAAGAGTATAGTTTTCTTAGACTAATGGCAGTTTAAATAGTTTTTACATTTCATAAAACTCACCTAAACTTAAAATCATCACCATATAAACAAAATAATTTGGATACCGTAGCCTTATGGAATATAACTATCCTCTGTTTTTAGCATCAAGTTCTTACTCACGACAACTACTTCTTACACAAGCTAAAATTCCATTTCAAGTGGCTTACCAAAATGCAGACGAAACTATATGCAATCACAATCAATCACTTGAACTTGTCGTACAAGAAATTGCAATACATAAAATGAATCACGTATTGCTCGATACAATAAAAGATTATCCAACAATACTCGTACTTACTGCTGACACTTTGTCACAAGACCCGCATGGTACTATTGAAGGGAAACCGCAAGATTACAATCATGCCAGACAACAACTACTCACTGCAGCTACTGGAGTTTCAAAGGTAGCTACCGCATTTTGCCTTGACAAAAAAAGTTATAAAGATGGGCAATGGCACACTGTGGATCGTATTGTACATGTAGTTGAAAGTTCATATCGGTTTGCGGTACCTGCTCGTTGGGTTGATACCTATCTTGCCAATTCAATTGGCCTGAAAGCTGCAGGGGCAATAGCTGTAGAAGAATTTGGAGCACCTTTTCTTGAGCACATTAACGGCTCTTATAGCGGACTGGTAGGATTACCTTTATACGAGTTGCGAAGTGCACTTGAAAAAATGAATTTTTTTGAATTTTAAAGGACTTTCCAAGATGAATATCAATTTTTTTTCAAGAATTATACTTTTATTAATAAGTACTCTATCGGTTTGCCAAGATAAAGTATTTTACCCAAGCGCTGTCATATCGGTACGTGGACTCAATACTATTAAAGATGCACAAGGCACATTTTATGATCTTTTTACTCTAGGAAACATATCCGGAGTCCAAATACTGGTATCATTTCCAGAGAATATAACTCAAGAAGAAAAAGCTAAATTTGAAAGACTTTTTACTCAATATACTAACCAAATGCCATATACATTTTTAGGCGATTCACCCTATTGGAGGCCTTCTGCACCCAATTCACCTCTTGAAAGACTATCTCTACATCCCGGAAGCATTTCTTCTCCTGCATCAGCAAAAAATTATGGGGTCCTTTTTATTCCGGGTCGTATACGTGACTTGGAATTTGATGTAAATCGAGCGTTGCATGAAATTACACTTATTAGAAAAGCTTTGCTTACAGGACAACCTATATTAGCTTTATGCGCAGGATCCTGGAGATTGTGGGAGGTATATGCAACTTTACTTACTAATCCTAATTTTAATGACTTCGGATACAATGCAGAAAGCAGAACTTACGATATTGCTCAGTTACAAAATGCTCTTGTTAGTAACTCAACAAGGTATTTAACTGATGTAAAAGATCATAGCTCATCTCGCATGATATGCCTTTCTACAACAAACGCTAAAACCAATTATAATATTCAAATACATTCAGTAAAAATACAGCCCTCAACTCGCCTTGCTCAAGCTACAAAAATTATCACTCAATATAATGGAAATATAATACCGGAATTAGATGTAAACAGCGTACATTGGAAAGCAATTAAGGCAGAAGTTATTGAGCCCGCATATAGTTCAATTTTAAAAAGGCACATAGAATTATTCTATACTGACACTACACGACCTGTAAGCAACAAACTTATCAAAATATGTGCTATTTCCAGCCACAACAAGCAAGTAATACAAACTAAAAATAGAGCTGGTGTTGTCATGAATCCTGAAATCAATACTATCGAAGCATATGAAGTGCAACATGGCTCACCACTATTTGGCATACAATGGCACCCAGAAGGCTATAATGCTAATGATAATCAAGCATCTTTTCATAGAAATATTATTCGTTATATGGTACAAGCGGGTAAAGCATATTGCAATAAGCGAAAGGTTATTACAGCGCTCAAGGAAAAATTTGGAGAAAATGAATTGAATTGACACAATACCTTTGTGATCTTAAATCACTAAGATGAGCATACGAATCAGATAGTGTAAAGGGCCTTTATGCAAGGCCCTTTAATATTTTTAGTTGATTTGATAGTTTTTATCGGGTTTCCATCGTTTGAGTAGCTCTTTGTACAGAGTATCTTGGCGATGCTGAACCGAGTTGTCAGTGCTGTTCTTATTAGTAGCACTTACAACACTCGCACGTACGGTAGCACTATCACATGCTTGAGTGTCAATATGATCAATAGTAGGCATTAAATTATGCTCTACTACTTTTTTTACTAATTGCTCGTTCATGGCTTGAGCCAAGCAAGTTTCAAGTAAAACAAGGAAATCAATCATAATTGAATGAATCTCATCGTTAGTACTACTTAATTCCTGTTCAGCCTTAGCACGTTGTAATCTACTATCTAGTCCATTTGAAAGAGCACGAGCGATCATTTTCTTCATACGGTCAGTGTCATGCTCTACTATCCATTTTAATAAAGCAAGAAGCTCGTACGATATGACAAACTGATCAGAGTCTATATCTTCCCATTCATGATTATTCATAATGCTCCTTTGCTTATAATGAGGGAGTTTATTACCAAATAATTATTAAGAACGCTTTGGCATACGTTCAGACATACGCTTTAAACGTGCAATTCTATCTGCAATAGGAGGGTGTGTTGCAAAAAGATTTGCCCAACCACCTCCAAAAAGCGGATGTACGATAAATAGAGGTGCGGTAGTCGCATCCATTGGATTAGAATTATTTAAATGAACTCGTTTTACTGATTGCTCTAGCTTACCAAGAGCGGCAGCAAGTGCAAGTGGATCGGCTGATACTTCTGCTCCCGTCTCATCTGCAAGATACTCTCTTGAACGAGAAAGAGCAAGTTGCAATAAAGTCGCTGCAATAGGCATTACCATAGCAGCCACCAACAAAAATAGTGGATTGCTTCGTCGACCAGTCGAAGAGTCAGAAGAAGTATTGGCCCCAATATACGCTCCAAAACGAAGCATATTTGCTATATATCCAATTGCAGACGCTAAAGTAGCAGCAATAGTAGTTACTAAAATATCGTTATTACGTACGTGACTCATTTCATGAGCTAGCACACCACGCAACTCTTGAGGATCTAAAATCTCTAATATACCACTTGTTAAAGCAACGCTCGCGTGAGAAGGAGAGCGTCCCGTTGCAAATGCATTTGCCATAGGATTGGGCACTAACCACAATTTAGGCATAGGTAAATTCATTTCTTTGGCCAGACCTTGAATCATTGTATATATCTGAGCGTATTTGTTTGGGTCCAAAGGCTGCGCTTTATACATAGAAAGAACAATTTTATCTGAAAAAAAGTATGCAATACCGTTCATTACTAACGACATGATAAACGCAACTTGCAAACCTGCCCTGCCGCCAACTAATGAACCAAGCATCATAAACAGTGCACTCAGCGCCGATAAAAATATTACCGTTTTAATCGAGTTAATAGAAACCATACTACTCCTTATATCAGTAGAGAATAATACTATTATTTCTCACTATCATACTCAATATACCAGGGATCATTGTCAATAGACTCATTATTTTGCGTCTCACCTTCAGAAGTAATTGAGGTTAGAGTAGCGTCCGCTGGCAAAGCACTAGGAGCGGCATTTTTCAAACGTACAAGCTTGTACGCTGCTGTTTTTGCAGTCTCCTGAGACGATTGAACATCTTTTTCAAGTTGATTTTGAGCCTGTTCAAACAGCTTATTCATATCATTTTGCATCTTACTTATCTGCTTTTTAAGCTTAAGAATCATTTCAACACCTGCTAAATTGATCCCTAGTTGATGGGTAAGATAAATTACTTCTTCCAATCTGTCTACATCTTCTTCAGCAAAAAGGCGTGTATTACCTTCAGAGCGCTTTGGGCTTATAAGCCCTTGCTTTTCATACAGGCGAATGGTTTGCTGATGAACAGAAAACATTTTTGCAACTGCTGATATTGAAAAATAACCTTTTTTTCTTTTCATAAATCAAGACTACCAGGAATAATTATTTATTTTTATTATTAGTATACCCCATTTTTAGTCTTGACAATACTGCTTGATAAGATTTATGTAAAGAGTGAGATACATAAAAAACTGTTTAAATCTTACTATTAGTGAAGGTAATTCGTAAAACACTGTAAAACAAATTAAAAAATACAATTTTTTAATAATTAATTGTAAAATTTAAATTATATAATTAAAATAATCCTAATCTGGTGGCTAAATAAATTAATTCCTTATAATTATATTTAACCGACGGAAATTGCTATGGATACAACCAAAAAGATACCTCCTGCTCCATTTTTTAATATACTAGTATGCATGTTGGTCACATGCACCGTCGTATATCCAAGCGAATATTCTATCGCACCTTCTCTTCTCAAGAGGTCTGTGGCATATCAACCCAGCTATCTTGAGCACAGCAGTGCTGATAAAGCAAAAAAATTTATTGGACTGGTAGCTATTAGTGGTATTGTTCTAGTAATAGCGCTGATAACAACTAAGCTTATCAAAGATGCAATTACATACTACCTTCAAACTCCTAAAACACCCAAACCTACGTTGGAATCCTCAGCACATCCAATAAAATATACAATCAAGCTACCACCTACCATGGCTCACAGTCCGCGCATGGGGGCATATAGACAACAATCTCCTTCAGTCGAAAAAAGCACTAATACTTTACTTAATAAAGAATGTTACAACACAATCAACATGCAACTTTTAAAAGTTCAAGAACAGCGTGCAGTTGGAGATCAAGCAAGTAGTGCAGGCTGTGGTTATCACGCATTACTTAATGCATTGATTCTCTCACAAGATGAACCGCTGGACTACTTAGTCGAACAACTTAATGATTCAGATCGAACATTAATAGATCAAAGATTTGGTCAGAATGGATATTGGCGCAAATTTATTATCGGTACCCGATATCATCATGTTATCAATGCAAAAGCAACTTCGATCGTACTTGATATACTCAAACCTATAGAAGAGTGCAGGCTCGCTCAAGACTGCACCTTAAATATCAGCTCAATTGGATATTTATTGAAAATTGATGAAATTTTAAGTAAGTATAAAAGAATTTTGCAACAATATGTTAAGTTAGTGTATATACCCAACCTAGAGCGCATTAACCCAGATACACTCGCAGCTATTGTTACAATTGAAAAACTACTAAGTCACGATAATACATATTCTACAGATTCTCTTATTAGTAGTATTCCTCAACCAGGTAGTAAAGTAACGTTTCCACAACTAGATCTTGAAGATATTATATCATTTATTGAAGATTATGTTTCCAAAAATTGTCCTTTTGAGGATCCTGAGATGTTTTTACACACCAGTGACCGTGGCTTATCTCAGCAAGATCTTTCTAATGCGCTTCAGGCAAAGCTGAAAGACAAAGAATTTATCGCTCAATTTTTTAAAACTAACGGAGAAAAGCCATTCGTTACGCTTTCTATTGAGCAAATAATCAGTCAGCATAATGATCAAGTAAAAAGTGGCATATCAACTGATATGCAATACACTGATGGAGACTGGCTCAATGACAAAGATGTTACCGCTCTTTTTTCTCTTGAAAGCAAATGCGGTGATTTTAAAATGAATAACATTGCATATACCTTTTTATCCAGCAACGATATGTTTGAATATGATAATATTCAAACATTGTATCCTGAAACGTATAAAGACATAGAGCAAGCATACAAAGCACTACATAATCCAGAGCTAGACAATTATACTCATATTTTCTTTATAGGAACCATGGATAGTCATAGTAGTTATCAAGCTACTGGGCATTGGTATACAGTAGTAGTAAAAGCACCGTGGATCTATTATTCTTTATGTCACCGACTCACGCAATAATAAGCATTTATTAAATGCTGATAAACAGAAATTAGAATTGCTAACTCATTATTTGAATAACGGGCTAACTCCTCCAACATTAAATGTTGAGCCCTACCCTACGATCTTGAAAAAAATAACTCTTTATATACGTTCATTTATGCCACTTACTTAATGCTACTGTCAGCATTCTTTTTTTCAAGATGCTCTAATAAACTAGGGTCTATACCTATCATCATTTGTACAGGCTCCTTATTGTCGTCAGGTTCGCAATTGAATCGCTTTGCAATTTCTGTAACAAAAAGCTGAATTGCTAAAAATTTCAAAATTGTTGGCCAACGTATCTCTTGCTGAGCTCGAGTAAAGGTAGGTAAAAAACAAATACCTAATACGATCATAAAATACAATGATCTACACATTAAAGCGAACATGAATAATATCTCCATCTTGAATTAAATAATTTTGTCCTTCAATACGTAACAAGCCCTGTTCTTTTACTTTTGCCTCAGAACCTGCTTTTACAATATCTTTATAGTTATAGACTTCTGCGCATATAAATCCTTTTTCCAAGTCCGAATGAATATATCCGGCTGCTTGTCTGACCGTTAGACCGGTAGGTATAGGCCATGCATGGGCTTCTTGAGGGCCGCAGGTAAAAAATGTAATAAGACCTAAATATGCATACGTTTGCTCAATAACACGATCAAGACCCCGTTTGGTCATGCCAAGGATTCCCATCATTTCTTCTGCTTCCACTTCCGACAATTGTGAAAGTTCTGATTCAGCACGAGCAGAAACTGGAATGACGCGATTAGCCCCAAATTGATTTACTAATGTCTTGTAATGTACATTATTTTGATACTGGTCTGCGTCAAGCTCTCCTTCAGAGACATTTGCTATAATTAAAAATGGCTTGGCACATAATAATTGAAGGTGCTTATAACCTGAACCTACAAGTAGTTTTTGCACTGCAGTAAAATCAGCACGCTCTAAGGCTGCATGAACTTGTTTTAAAAAGCTCTGCTCTATTATAAGTTCTTGCTGTTCAGCAGGCTTATTCTGAGCCGCCTTTACCATTCGTTCAAGACGCTCAAGACGCTTAATAACAGAATCGATATCTTTAAGCATAAGTTCTGAAGTAATAATATGATAATCTTCTAACGGATCTATAGTAGCGCCGTGATACACAATATCAGGATCTTCAAAACAACGTAGAACATGTAAAATAAGGTCTACTTCTCTTATATGACTCAGAAATTGGTTGCCTAGCCCTTCTCCTGATGCCGCTCCTTTGACCAAACCTGCAATATCAACAAAGGTAACTGTGGCAGGAACCGACTTTTGTGAACGATATAGAGATAATAAATTTTCCAAGCGCTTGTCTGGTACAAATGTGATTGCTATATGAGGATCTATCGTGCAAAACGGATAATTTTCCGCAGGAATTGACGACTTAGTAAGTGCATTAAACAAGGTTGATTTACCTACGTTAGGTAGACCAACCAATCCCGCTTGAATTCCCATTATAAGCACCTTTCATGTAGCTAATGGATATCTATAAACTTATGAATAACTCTTGCATATAATCATGCCTGTCTGATAATAATAATACTGTAGTAGCATATAATTACCATAGGGGAGAACATGTGTATGGATAATTCAATGTCAAAAAGTGTATGCTGGATAGCATGCTTTATTAGCGCTCTGACTGCTTTGTGCGTAGGTTTAATACCTTTTGGATATAACGTACTTGATAGCTCTTTCTTTCTTAATAACCCTTCACTTGTCAAACCATTACATTATATTATTGGTCTTTCAGGTCTTATTTCCCTTATTGGCACATTCACTTGCTGCTCAAAAGGCAAAAGCTGTCACGTAGTTACTAATCCATAAAATATCAAAATTACGCTGCGGCCAAATACTCTTATACTGTTATTTGGCCGCCTATTTCTTAAGAACTTTATCTATAATCGTTGTAATTACGTTTTCCAAAGTCATATGCGTGCTGTCAATGACGTACGCATTTTCAGGTATCACCAGAGGCGCAATAGCACGAGTACTATCTCTTTGATCACGCTCAATTAATATATTTTTTGCTTGTTCTAAAGTATATATATGTGATTTTTCAGCTTGATCTTTAATCCAACGTTCAGCACGCACCGTAAGTTCTGCAGTAAGAAAAAATTTATATTCTGCCTCAGGAAACATAATAGTTCCCGCATCTCTACCATCAACTACACTATCATTGCTTTTTACAATAGCTCGAGCAATTTCATTTACATAGGTACGAACATACGGCAAAGTGCTTATAATTGACGAAAGCGCATCTATCTCTTCATTTTTCAAATGGGGTGTAATATCAATAGTTTTAAACAGTATACGCTCCTGTGCTTGTGAGTCGTATGTATATAAAAAATATATAGAATGGAGTTCATGCTCGGATACTCGCGCAATAGTCATACGGGTATATTGGTCACGTATATGCAAAATATAAGCTACAGCCCGAAAGAGTAATCCTGTATTTAAATAATATATCTTTAAACGTTCGGCAACAAGGCGTGCAACTGTTGATTTACCGCTTACACTAGGGCCGTCTATGGTGATAATCATGTAGTAGCCCATGCAATATCGACACCTATCAGCTCTATTGAAATTCTTCCGTTCCAATGATTTTCAGTAATTTGTACTGCAACGTCAAAAGCTTTGTCTTGATTTATAAGTAATTTTTCATAAATTTCAGGACGATTAAAAAATATAAGAGGCTTGATAACACCTTGATCAAATATCATACACTTAACATGAGCATCTTTAAGCAAGGTAGGAGGAGAAACTAAAGTAACATTTTTAACGTAAAAGGTTGGTACACTATTCTGATGACCAAAGGGTTCCAAGTAGGCAAGGTCATGAACCATTTTTTGAGAAAAATCAGCCAGTTGCGCTTGCGCATCGATGGTAATACGGGCTACAAAGTCGGAAGGAACTGTATTTTTACTAATATGTTCATGCAAATAGTCTGATAAAGCTACAACGTTTTCAGTCTTGATTGATAAACCTGCCGCTTGAGAATGACCTCCAAATTGCTCAATAAGATGAGCTGCTGATGAAAGAGCATCAAACATATTAACCGCTCCTATTGAACGACATGATCCTTTTGAAATACCATAATCAGTCGTATGAAGTAAAATAGTAGGCTTGTGATACAAGGAAACTATACGAGAAGCTACTAACCCTATAACTCCAGTTGGCCACTGATCGCTTGATGCAACTACAATATTGCGGTTTTCTATATCAATTATTCGCTGTTCAATATGGCCTTTTATTGTAGAAAATATAGACTTTTCAATTTCTTTGCGTGCTTGATTAAGCTCCTTAAGAACTTGTCCTGTACGCACAATGATGTCAGGATCTGATCCCATAAGAAATTGTACGCCTTGGCGAGGATCTTCAAGCCGACCAAGTGCGTTAATCTGAGGAGCTAAACAAAAGCCAATATCTGTGGAACTTACGCGCTCTTTAGATACATTGCCATTAGCTTTTAAAGTTGCAAAAGAAAGACTCTGCACTTTATTTACATATGAAAGGCCATGACGAACCCACAACCTATTTTCATCAATAAGAGGAACCACGTCAGCTACCGTGCCTAAAAGCATAAGTTCATATGCTTTTGCTGGGAGCGTTTTACCAAGCCGCTCATATAAAAGGCTCAATACTTTAAATGAGACACCAACACCAGCAAGCATCTTGAAGGGATATAAACAGTCATGCTGTAAAGGGTCAATTACTGCATAGGCCTCAGGTATATGGTCATGAGGTCGGTGATGATCAGTAATAATAAGATCTATACCCAGCTGCAAAGCGCGTTGTGCTGGTGCAAATGCAGTAATACCATTATCAACAGTGATTAATACTTTATAACCACTTGCCGCAGCTTTTTCAACGACCTTAACCGATAATCCATATCCGTCGCGGGCCCGATGAGGAACGTGGTAGTTCACACGTGCTCCGAGTGGAATTAAACAAATCATCATCAACGCCGATGAGGTGATACCATCTACGTCATAGTCACCAAAAACCAGTATCTTGTCACCATTTTCTATGGCACGAATAATTCTATCGACAGCTTTATTGGCATCTTTTAAAAGAGAGGGATGATACTTCAATTCATCATATGTTCCAAACAAGAAAGAGTCGATATTTTCCGAAGACTCTATACCTCGAGTCACAAGTGTACTTGCAACTGGCACACATAGACTGTATGTGGTAGATACTTGGAGTATCCTACTCTGATCAATTGTAGGAACTAACCATTTATATTTTTGTCCCTGTACATGTTCAAAAGTAATTGCTGCATTCATAGCTAATTATGCTTACTTACGTTTTAACGTAGGAAATAGTATTACATCCTTAATAGAAGATGCGTTGGTTAAAAGCATGGAAAGTCTATCAATCCCTATTCCCACACCTACGGTAGGAGGCAATCCATATTCTAATGCAGTAATATAGTCGGCATCATAGTAATGAGCTTCCTGATCACCCGCTTGACGCGCTTCTACTTGACCCTTAAAGCGTTCTGCCTGTTCAAATGGATTGTTCAATTCGTTAAATCCATTTGATATTTCCATACCTGCTATAAATAATTCAAAGCGAGCTGCAAATCCAGGTTGCTCAGGATCTTCTTTGGCCAATGGAGAAACTTCAATAGGAAAATGAGTAATAAATGTAGGCTGGATAATTTTGTGCTCTACCTGCTCTTCAAATAGTGCGTATACTTTTTGCCCATACGAAGGAGAGGTAACAGGTAATTTAACTTCATACTGCTTGAGTAAAATGTCAATGCGCTCAGGGCTTACATCCTCAGGTGAACATTGTAAATAATGGCAAATAGCTTTATCCATACGCAAACGAGCAAATGGATGAGCAAAATTAAGAATACGTTCTCCAAACACAACTGCTGCCGGATCAGAGACTACCGCACGAGCAACTTCTAAGAACATATTTTCTATAAAGTTCATAATATAAATATAGTCATGATGAGCCATATAAAGCTCAATCATAGTGAACTCAGGATTATGCCGTGTTGAAATTCCTTCATTACGAAAATTACGGTTAATTTCATATACACGCTCAAAACCGCCTACTACAAGACGTTTTAGATACAACTCAGGCGCAATGCGCAAGTACAAATCAGTATTTAATGCGTTATGATGGGTAACAAATGGTCGCGCTGCAGCTCCTCCAGGAATTGGGTGAAGCATAGGCGTTTCAACTTCAACAAATTCATGAGAGTCCAAATAAGTACGAATTGTACGTATAACTCGAGAGCGGATAGCAAATCGATTTCTACTCTCTTTATTTGCAATAAGATCTAAGTAACGCTGACGGTAAATTGTTTCAATATCAGACAATCCATGAAACTTTTCGGGTAATGGATGAAGACATTTGGATAAAAGCTGTATCTTATCAACTTTTAAAGTAATCTCACCCATCTGAGTTCTAAAAGAGCTTCCTTGTACAAATACAATATCACCAATATCATACAGGTGCTTAAGTTCATCAAATACCTGATCACCAACCTCATCTTTACGTGCATATATTTGTATTTTACCCGTTCGGTCCTGTATCTGTGCAAATAACACCTTACCATGCAAGCGAGAAGCTACAATACGTCCTGCGATACTATATTCTTTTGCGTGTGAATCTTGTTCAAATTCTTGGATAATCATTTGCGCAGTTGCAGTAGGTGTAACAGGTGCAGCCCAGGGTTCAATAGACAACTGCTCGAGTTTTTCAAGTTTGTTTACGCGCTGATAATATTCAGGAGAATTTTGATGGTGTTCTACGTTATGGTCAGCTTTAGCAATCCACTGATGCCCTAAACTCTCATTATAGTTACCAGCAGGAATAAATGATGTATAAATATGTGAATCTTTTAAAGTTATGTAAGGATTAGAACTAGTAAGTATAGTGTAACTTACCGTACCCCCACACATTTTTTGTACACGAGCTGCAAGCTCATGGGCTGCTGCTGGCACCATAACTGCACCATGTTGACCAAGACCTTCTATACATATTAATGCATTAGTAGTTGCATTAGTCACTTTGGTTCGATCAGCTTGTTTCCAATTCCAGCGACGACATGTAGGTCCCATACTATCTTTATAAATTATTTCACCCTCAACAGGTTTTGAGGCAGTACGTTCGCCTAATAGTGGAACTGATCTTTCATCGGGCCCGGCAATAGTAAGCTCTAAGGAACCTGACAATGCATCTAAATCTTCTGCACCTGCAGGCACAAGATATTTGAGAGAAATTGCATTGTATATATCTACTAAAGGATTGATTGAACGTAAAGACTTTGCATTTAGTAAGCGCCGGATAAGATTTTCAACTGAAGGAAGATAATCATCAGCATTAGCGCCAAATTTTTCATAAGCTTGCTTCCATAGTCGTATGTGCTCAAGCTCGTTGATCTGATTTGGGTTAACATGTGTAAGAATATAATCGAGTTCATCTTTTAATAATTGTTCAGCATCTTTATTTGGTACATTAGTAATATTATGAGCAACAACAATACCAATGACTAGGTCCGGAAATTCTTTCCATATACGTGGATCAACCCAAAATAACATGCAGGAACCTTTAAAAAAAGAATGAAGTTTTTTAAAAACTTATCCTTGTAAGTATACGCGCTCTTGAATATTTTGAAAATGTAAATCTACCACCTCAGGTAGTATAATTAGAAATGACATCATACCTGTAGCGGCCCATTTAAACTATTTCACTTATCATATCTCATTGAGAATCTAAAAAAGCCCGTGTATTAAGTTTTACTAATACTATAGCATTTTGCCTACACTATTTGTTATTTTATATTTGAATATTATTTTTATTTATAATATATTAAGAAGCCTATATTATTAGGAATTATATGAAAATTCGTATCTTTATATTAAGTTGCCAGGTGTTCTTTTTTTGGGCTGTTCAGGCTTATACATTTACTATTATCAATACAACTGATCTTAAGATAAGAGTACAAGTCACTACAATTTTAGGACCGAGGTACGCATATAATATTGAAGCAAAAAAAAGTTTTGTTATAGACACTGGCTCCTGGTGCCCTAGCCAAATTTCTGCAACAGCGTTTATTGGCAACAGATTAGCCAGTCAAACACATCGAATAAAATTAGATCCTGCAAAAAACTTATGTAGAGGTAGAACGCTTGGTATATATCCCGGCAACAATAATGATATTACCATCCAAGTAAGTCCTTAACCCAGAGAACACCATGAAACTATATATAATGATATCAATCTTATTAACAACAAGCATAAATGTATCTGCTTATATTATTACTTTTATTAACGATACAAATAAAAACGTATCGGCACGCATACAAACGCTCTGGGGCAACCCCCTATATAAAGATATTCCTGCGCACGAAACTGCAACTGTCGACACCGGCGGTTGGTGTCCAGAAATTATCAGAATAAACGGCAACGATGACAGCGGTAAACCATTACAAAGATCTTACAAGCTTGACGCTACAAAAAATCTCTGCAGAGACAGAACAGTTCATATTAAATCAAAATTTTACAATCCACTTGAAATTGAAATAAGTAAGTAATAAAAGGAGAGAGTAATGAATGCTATAAAAAAGATAAGTTTATGTGGACTTATATTTGCTAGTATAAGCCAAGCTTATAGAATGGAAGTTATTAATACTACTGACGGTGTTGTATCAGTATCTATAAGAACTACCTGGGGTCCTACTTACACAGGACAAATTGATCCTAACGGAGGCGTGTGGCGCGACAATACTATTGGCTGGTGTCCTGAAAGTATTACAGTAACTGGATTTACGGGTTCAACTGCAGGCCTATCAAATACATTACCTAAAATTAGAGGTAATCGTTGTAAAGATAGAACTATTCATATCGTACCTATTATGCCACTCAGGGTAGACCCAACTACCGCTTTAACGCAATATAGTGGGCTTGATATTCATACCAGTAACTAACCTAGGGGAATTATAATGAAATTTACAAAATATTTAATATATATATTAGCCATAGTAAGTTCATATGCAAATGCTTACCAGTTCACAGTATACAACGCAACTGCAGGCGATGTATATGTAGAACTTCATGCTGTTGCACGCTACCAAAACCCTCGTAACGTGATTGCCCCTGGCAAATCTTGGAGCACTAATACCCATGCATATTGTGTTAATCGTGTTACTGCAATCGGCAGAAGTGGCCCCGTTCAAGGATTACATAAAACTCATAATGTTTCCGGAATTGCATGTATGGGCAGAAGCTTTACTGTTCGCGGTCTAGGATCAGTGCGCGATGTGCGTGGAACAGTAGACAGTGCTGGCCGTCCAGTATTTTTAAATCAAAGTATTGCTATAGAACAATAAACAATCCCAGATATAAGATTATAAAATCGCAGGAGAGTTATAAAGCTCTCCTGCTGTATTTATAATAAAACTTCGCGCAAAGTATCTTCTACAAAATCCCAATTAACTACATGCCACCACGCACTAATATAATCAGGTCTACGATTCTGATATTTGAGATAATATGCATGTTCCCATACATCAAGACCAAGTACTGGCTTCATACCAGTCATGATAGGACTATTTTGATTCTGAGTACCTATAATAACTAATTTACCTTGTTCATCCACGCATAACCAAGACCAACCACTTCCAAAAACCTTTTTAGCTTGCGCATTAAATTGTTCTTGAAACGTACCAAATGAGCCAAAGGCTTTGTCTATACTTTCGGAAGTTAAAGAATGAGGTTCTTGAGAGCTATTTTTCTTCATCATTTTCCAAAAAAGCGAATGATTGTAATGTCCGCCTCCGTTATTTTGTACAGCAGTTGCAATAGATGGCGGCAGCAAATCAAGATGCGTTAATAATTGCACTAAATTTTTATCCTGGAATTCAGGGTAATCTTTAAGTGCAGCATTAAGATTATCAACGTATGTTTGATGATGTTTAGTATAGTGCAGTTCCATTGTTTTAGAATCAATATAAGGTTCTAAGGCATCAAAATGATACGGTAATGGCGGTAATTTAAATTCCATTCAGTGCTCCTTAACTATAAATATTTCAAGTTAATCTACAATATAGACCGTTTCATCAGCTGCTGCCATATTTAGATTTTGGCGTGCATACGCTTGAATAAAAAAAGAATCCTCTTGCCACATACAAATGGTGTACTCAATATTTTTGATATCTTGCTGCAATTGAGCAACCTCTCGATCTAATATATTTACCGTGCCCTGCAGTGGTGCAAGAGTATGTGTGCCATACGTGCCATAGCGATACATCCAAAATGCGCCTGCAATTTCTGCAGCAAAAACTATACGTAGTATTAGTTGCTTATACGATAACATACAAGACCTCATATAATACCCTGAGTATGCATAAACTTAGACTATACACTCAATACTATTGGCAGATCGCTGCTATAATCGATATGCTACCTATATCGAACTTCAAAGGAGCCTTAATGAATTATAAAATTATGTATGCTTTGCTACTTGTATCTATGTATACACTAACCGGCACAGTTTCGGTCGAACAAATTCCGCCCCAAACTGAACAAAAAGTTTCCTTTGATCAGGAACTATACGATTGGTCGTGGATCTTTGCACAAGTGTGTGGATGCGTTAAGCAAAAACATTATCAGCCTGATCATATAGGTCAATCAATGATTGATGCGATGAACAGTTTTTTAACTGGTATTGATCCTCATTCAAGTTTTCTTGATCCTAAAACATATAAAACTTTATTAGAGTCTATTAGCGGAGAATTTTTTGGCATTGGTATTATTATTGATAATACCCGCAAAGCGAATGACAAATCGCTTCTTATTATTAATACCATCCCTCAAGGGCCTGCCGACAAAGTAGGAATAAAAGAACGAGATAGAATTGTAGAAATTGATGGCACATCACTTGATGGTATGTCAACTGAAGAAGCGATGGCTAAATTAAAGGGCGAGCGTCATACTGTTGTTTCATTAAAAGTAATGCGCGAAGGTGAAAATGATCTTTTAAGTTTTGACATTACCCGTGATGTCATTAAAGAACAAAACTCTTTATGTTTTTATCTACCCGAACAAGATATATATTACCTTTCATTAAGTATCTTTACTGATACTGCGTTGAAGCAAATTGAATCATTACTACGCACTGCAGCTTCTAAAAAATACAAAGGCCTTATACTTGATTTACGAAATAATTCGGGCGGCCTTCTTTCCTCAGTAGTAGACATTGCAGGGCTATTTATTCCTAAAGGAAGCATTGTAGTTACAACCAAAGACAAGCAAGGTAACACTTTAGAAAAATATATTACTACTCGAGAACCTATATTGACCAATAAGGACCTGGTCATTACTATTTTAGTTAATAATTATACTGCATCTGCTGCAGAAATTTTGACCGGATGCCTTAAACTGTATGCAGAAAAAAACATTGAAACAGGAAGTAATCTCTCACTAGTATTTGTTGTAGGCGAACCAACGTATGGCAAAGGATCAGTACAGGAAATTATCTCTATTGGAAAAAACTGTGCTATTAAAATTACTACCTCTATCTACGCATTACTTGGCGATGTACTTATCCAAGCAGAAGGTATTAAGCCTGATTTTGAAATTGAACGAACTTTACCACCTACCGAGCAAATGGAATGGATTAAAAAACATTATGGTAGTGAACGAACACTTACTAACCATATTACTCAAAGTAAAACTACGGTTGAAAAAACAAAAAATAAAAAAATTAATACATCAAAACAACAGAAAACTTGGGCCGATCGCGCCAAGAAAAACTTACTTAAAGATAATCAATTTAGATACGCAATTAATTCTATTAATTTGATTAATTTTATGAGAAGTTGTTGCCCTGATAAAACGAAAAATCGCACCGATATTATCAAGCTTGTTAACAGCATTGATGTAGGCGACAAAAAAATAGTTCTACAAGAAATCAAATAAATACTACAGGAGGCTCGTCATATGAGCCTCCTGTTTCATGATTATATATTCAACTAATGTATTCAAATTCAAAAGGTAATAATACTTGGGCTACTCGATAATTTTGATACAAATCGTCCCAAGACGAGCCACCTAAATGGACAAGTGCATAGCGATAACTTATCCCGTCTTGAAAAGAGTCCGATAAAATATCATTAGAATTATAAAAACAATAAAAGCGTGCATCAGGAAATGTACTATAAAAATGAGCTATCTCAGCCTTAGAGGGCACGCGCACTACTTTACCATTTCTAAAGGTACGCATTACAAAACTAGCAGCACATACATATGAGCCGCGTTGCTGATGCAATAAAACTTTTCTACCCAAAGCAAGATCGACTAAAATTGAATATAAATTATATCCATTCACTTTATAATAAAGGTCAGCAAATTGAGCGGCCATACGAGAATTTATTTCAATAATATTAATAGTATTAGTACTAGGGTCATACATCATCTCAATATTAAATAAAGTATTATCAAGACCCAATGCTCGTATCGCTTTTATTGCAATATTCTCTATTCTTTTTGTACTGTTTGAGGTAATTTGCTTGGATACTCAAACCGTAAAAAGCACCCGGTTTCCGGGTACATAATGGAATCAACTATGCCAAGTATAACAATGCTTGACCCTTGAACATAGCCATCTACATTGAACTGAGTGCCATGTATTAAACCTTCAACTATAAAACCTGATGCATCAATGCTTATATCAGTATATCGGTATAAAAACCAGTTCATATGAAGTGCAATAACAGACAATCCTGAATCTACATCAATATAAGAAAGTTCATCTTGCGCATTAATGCGATGCGCTTTATATGAAAAAAATGACTTTATTGGTTTTACAAAACATGGAAAGGAAAAAGTGTCATCTATATCGTGGGTAAATAACTTACAAGATACCGTAGCTTCAGGAACCGCCTGCTGTAAAATAGAACGCGCATAATATTTATGTTGACATGAAAGTATCGATTGTAGAGAACTGCCAGGCATTCCTAAGGTTTCGCATGCTGCTGCTACCAGGGCTGAGCCAGGATAATCATCAGTACTGGTTATACCATCTACTTTGTATTGTTGCGCTGTTTTTATAATATGTTCGAATGCAAACGACGGCTGCTGTACAAACTTTTTTTCGTCACACAACAGCTCATTTTCAGATTGCCAAATCGCTGATTCCATTAACGTATCAGGATAAATATCAAAAATAATCTCTATCTCTGAATCAGTAACATGGTGAGTCAACTCAAGCCTATCGCGCACAGTAGGACATACTATCAGAAGTCGTTTTGTCATATACCCTCGCACTTAAGTATTTTTGTTTTAAAATACTAGTAAGTAGGGGATTTATTCAACGGTTACTGATTTTGCTAAATTGCGGGGTTTATCAATGGAACATCCAAGTTGATACGCTATTTGATAAACAAAAAATTGCATGAGCCCTGCAAGGACAAACGGTGCTTGCAACGGCTTGACAACAGGACATGCAAAATATAAATCTGCCAACTGTGCAAGTTCATGCTGGCCTTCAAAGCCAAGTACAACTAAATGAGCGCCGCGAGCCTTAACTTCTTGAGCATTAGCTACAAGTTTTTGATAAATAAGAGGATCGGTAGAAGAGATTAAAATTACCGGAGTTTGCGCATCAATCAAAGCCAAAGGACCATGCTTTAATTCACCTGCAGGATACGATTGCGCAAAAATATAAGTAAGTTCCTTCATTTTAAGAGCGAACTCACTGGCAAGAGGATATCCTACATGTCTACCTAAAAATATCATTTTTTTAAACTGCGCATAATGTGGCGCATACTTCTGAATAATATCAAATTTATACATATCAAGCGTGCTCTCAAGTAACTGTGCCATGATATGTAGTTCGCGTGCAGTATTATCAAGCGTAGATTTGCTCACTACCCCACGAACATGTCCAAAGTGCATTGCAAGCCAGTATAAGGCAGTAAGCTGAGTAGTAAACGCTTTAGTGGAAGCTACTGAAATTTCTGGTCCTGCTTGAGTTAATAAAAAACCATCAGCTTCTCGCACTAAACTACTAGTAGGAACATTGGTCAAACCTATAGTATGTAGTTGACTTGCGTTAAGCATACGAATCACTTCTAAGGTATCCGCAGTTTCACCTGACTGGGATATGGCAATATATGCTTGGTTCGGGCTTACAAACAGGGGCATATAACGGAATTCAGATGCTAAATGATAATCTGCTTTGAGCATAGCAAAATGTTCAAAAAAGAATTGCCCAATATGAGCTGCATATCCGGAGGTACCACAGCCAATTAGATGAATACGGTCAAGTTTTTTTATTTGTTCTGGGGTAAGGCCAATATAATCCCAAATCAATTCACCTGTTTCTTCAAGAAAATTAACAGTGGAACCTATAGCTTCTTTTTGCTCATAAATTTCTTTAAGCATAAAGTGTTCAAAGCCATTTTTATTGGTCGCATTATCTTGAAAAGTTATATTTTGAAATGATAAAAAACACTCAGAACCATCAAAATTGAAAAATTCAACGTTATGTTTGTAAACCAAAGCAAATGTGTTTTCTGGCATGAATACAACTTGGTCAGCATAGCTGGCAAACGCTAAAGGGTCAGAAGCAATATACATACCGTCAACACCCTTACCCACACACAATGGAGAACGTTTGCGTACGGCAATAATAATTTCAGGATGCTTTTCTGATACAGCCAAAAAGGCAAATGCTCCCTCAAGACGATTAACTGCTTGAATAAGTGCTTTATGAATATCGGCGTGTTGTTCTAAAGCTATCTCAAGTACATGCGCAATAACTTCAGAGTCTGTTTGAGAATGAAAGATATGTGCTGAATTTGCCAATTCTTGTCGTAGCTCATAATGATTTTCTATAATACCATTATGAACAATAGCTACAGTTTTAGTACAGTCAAAATGAGGATGAGCATTCTCTGCAATAGGCGCTCCGTGAGTTGACCAACGTGTATGGCCGATACCCATGATCCCATCAATTGAGCCGGCAGTAACCGCTTGAGCTAATTTCTCTACCGATCCTTGCACTTTTGCATACTCAAGTTGTTGGGTACGATTATCAATACATGCAAAGCCAGCAGAGTCATATCCCCGATATTCAAGACGTGACAAGCCAGACAATATTATATTACTACTAGAACTGGAACCATTATATCCAACAACGCTACACATACTTACTCTACAATCTCTGATAATGTAAAGAGCCGGTATACGCCGGCTCTTATATAATTTACTATTATTAACGTTTTACGAATTGGAAACGACGTCGAGCAGCTTTTTGCCCATATTTCTTACGTTCCTTAACTCGAGAGTCGACTGATAACAAATCAAACTCTCTTAAAGCTATTCGCAAGCCTTCATCTGCTTGTACCAACGCACGTGCGATTCCTAATTTTACAGCACCAGCTTGGCCTGTAAAACCACCGCCCACTACGTTTACATCAATATCATATACTTGGGCTGCATTAATAGCGTTCATAGGCATAACAGCTTCAAGGAGGCTTGCCTGAGTTGTAAAGTATTCACTCACTGGACGCTTGTTGATAGTAATATTACCAGTACCTCTACGTAACCATACGCGAGCTACTGAACTTTTACGTCGGCCCACTCCATGAGAAATAGGAGCAGAGCTTTTTGATTGAGTAGTTTTTACTTTTGCGTTTTTCATAACTTATTATAGGCCTTTAAAATGAGAATTGGCGATCATCATACTATTTTATACAGGGTCATAAGTCTTGTCAAAGGGCTCATACAATTCAACGTTTTGTACTATCTAAAAGCTGATAATGCCTGCTCTAATTAGTTCTAATCTCTAAAATTATAGCTAGTAACGTATTATATACTACTGTTACTTATCTCAGATTTCACACGACAATAAGGTATTTATGTACAATTCTTAGACTGGTTATTATCTATATAATTCTAAAAAATCTACCGATGATGCTTTTATTTAGGATACTATGTAAAACACTGAAAAATGGAGCCGATGATCGGATTTGAACCGACGACCTAGTGATTACGAATCACTCGCTCTACCAGCTGAGCTACATCGGCCTATATGATGGTAACTATACCATCAATAGCGCAAAAATTAAAATTTATAGTTAGATCTGGTCGACGTTGTTTTCTTCAAAACGTTCTTGACAAGCTATGCATCGAGTAGCATTAGGAAATGATATTAAACGTCGTTCTGCTATAGGCTTATTGCAATCAACGCATATACCATAAGTACCTTGCTCAATCATTTCAAGCGCTTGTACAACACGGTTGTAGTCTTCAAGCTGACTATCTTGAAGCGAAGTACGCAAGCTTTCCATAGTTGAAGTAAGTGCTTGATCACCCGGATCTTGCACTTGATCATCTGAAAACTTCTCTTGTGCTGATTGCGCTAAACTTTCTTCAAGTTCAATTTTACGTGCTACTAACTTTTCTCGTGCCATCTCTAAAGAAGGACTTATTTTATGCTCACTCACTCTATGCCTTTCTTTTGTGCTTAAAAAATGTCTTTAACAATGTTGCCGCACGTGGTGCAGAAATATTAGGTATAACCATAAGGTTGCCTTTTTTATCTAAGGATAAGGGCTCTTGCAATCCAAGCCGAAATCCAAATAATGGGGATGATGCTCCAAACACAACTCCCTTTAATCTACTCATTAAAATAAGGTGCATGCATAAAGAGCAGGGCTCTAGAGTAACATAAATCCAACACCCTTCCAAGCGCCAGTCACCAACTTTTTTACCGGCCTGAGCAATCGCATTGCACTCAGCGTGAGCAATCTGAGTATGACGCTCTTCAACTTTATTTCGCCCTCTGCCAATAATTTTTCCTTGAGAATTAACAACAATAGCTCCCACCGGAACTTCATCAGCATCAAACGCCCGTTGGGCCAAGATCAATGCTTTTTCCATATACTTGTTGTCATTGTCAATACCAAAAGGGGAATTATTAACCATACCTACAAACCAAAAGTTAAACTTTATGTTTAAATATATAAAAAAGTAATTTAATTAGTCTCTTGTAAAAAGTCAATAAGACACAAAGCACTTATAATATTTTCAGTAACTAATTCGCAACTATTCTGCATCAAAAACTATCAAAAACTATTGTATATTGTATAATGTTACTAGAAGTAACGCGCACACTTTACTTTGTGATGTAAGGAAATTAATGAGTCATACATTATTACAATATCTAGATAATAACACACCTGTAAGCTTTGCCCAAATCACCGATATAATCACTAATGAGATGGGAACCGCTCTAATTCTTGATCAAACTATTTTCTACCCACAAGGCGGAGGCCAACCTTCTGATCAAGGATTTATCAAGAATATACGTTCACAAGATCTTTTTAACGTAACGTCTGTTCGCTTTATGGAAGGTGCTGTATATCATTATGGTACGTTTATGGGGAATAAATTTTTTATTGATGATCATGTTGAACTAACAATAGATTCAAAACTTCGAAAAGTAAACAGTCAAAACCATACTGCTGGACATATAATCGATATTGCCATTCGATCTTTAGACCTACCTATGGTACCAAATAAAGGCTATCATTTTCCTGAAGGCCCCTATGTTGAATACCAACAAACACAAAGCGACCCTTTTAATGCCACAGAACACCTAGAATATATCCAGAGACAAGTAAATAACATACTCAGCACACCAACGCCTGTATCTTGTATGAATATTTCGTACAATGAGTTGGTGCAAGTATCAGGTTATATACCTACAAATTTACCTGCTGATAAACCCACACGCGTTATGAAAATTAATGGGTATCCTGCAATACCATGTGGAGGCACCCATGTTGACAACACAAGAGACATAACCAATATAATAGTTAAAAAAATTAGTAAAAAGAGCGGCATGTGGCGCGTATCTTATCAAGTTTTATAATAAAGAAATATAAATATAACCTACAAGTAATCATTAAGACGATATACTTATAGCAAATCAAAGTTATAAGTACTGTCACTACATCTAAAAATATTAGTTAATAGCTATTTCTTGAGCAAATCTGTATCAATTTCATAGTTGCTATTCTTAACTGCTCGGCAAAAATAATATTTCAATGAAACATGAACTACTATCATATACTTTTTTTTATTGGTACATTCAAACGCTGAAAAGTTGTAATTCGATTATGATTACTGTGTTAATTCGCTCTAAACAAAAAATGCTGTAATAATCGAAAAAAATCAATTTATCAAGCAGATAAGTACCTATAGGCGTATGGTCAATTTTTGAATAATAGAGTATACTTATAATTAGTATTTGTATAACCTACGCCCTCAATATGTTAAGGGAGCCTGGCATGGCAAAACATGATAATGAGAATAATAATCAGTATACTGCTTCATCTATTAAAGTTATGGAGGGACTTGAGGCGGTCCGTAAACGGCCTGCCATGTATATTGGATCTACCGGGCCTCAAGGATTACACCATTTGGTGTATGAAATTGTTGATAACTCAGTAGACGAAGCACTAGCAGGATATTGTGACACTGTTAACGTCACTTTACACGCTGATGGATCATGTTCAGTAGAAGACAATGGTCGAGGTATTCCCGTAGATATACATCCGACTGAAAAGGTGTCTGCCGCAGAAGTAGTACTTACTAAACTACATGCAGGAGGAAAATTTGATAAAGATACCTATAAATTTTCAGGTGGTTTACATGGCGTAGGCGTTTCGGTTGTTAACGCATTATCAAGTCGCTTAGATTTAACGATTTATAAAAATGGAAAAATACATTTCCAAGCATTTGAGCGTGGCAATCCTTTAGATCGTCTTAAAATTATTGGCGATACTGACAAAAGAGGAACTACAGTACGCTTTTGGCCTGACTCTGAAATATTTAGAGAAACAACAGCACTCAGCTTTGATACTTTATCAGCTCGATTACGCGAACTTGCTTTTTTAAATAAGGGCTTGCGGATAACTATAACCGATGAAGCTCAAAATAAATCACATGAATTTTATTTTGAAGGTGGAATTGTATCATTTGTACAACATATTAATAATAAAAAAATTCCATTGTTTCCTGAAGTAATTCATTTAAAGCGGTCTGATGAATCATATGAACTTGAAGTAGCAATGCAGTACAATGATGGTTACGGCGAACAACTTCTTTCGTTTGTAAATAATATCAATACTGTAGAAGGTGGTACCCATGTCTCAGGATTCAGATCCGCATTGACAAAACTATCCAACAAAAAAGGTACTGAATTTGGTATCATAAAAGATGCTGAAGGTTTCTCAAGTGAAGATGTACGTGAAGGATTAGTGTGTGTCATTAATCTTAAAGTACCAGAGCCTCAATTTGAAGGACAAACCAAAACAAAACTTGGTAACTCTGATGTAAAAGGATTAGTAGATTCATGGTGCTTTGCGTTCTTAGATACCTATTTTGAAGAACATCCAGCCATTGCACGAAAAATACTCCTAAAAGCTGATACTGCCAAGCGCGCACGTGAAGCTGCCAAGAAGGCCCGCGATTTAACACGAAGAAAAACAGTTCTTGAGTCTTCAGTGTTACCGGGGAAATTAGCTGATTGCTCAAATGACGTGCCCAGCGAATGCGAATTATTTATTGTAGAAGGCGATTCGGCAGGAGGCTCTGCAAAAGGAGCACGTGATAGAGCAAATCAAGCAGTACTGCCATTGCGTGGTAAAATTTTAAACGTAGAAAAAGCACGACTTGATAAAATTTTATCAAATGAAGAAATCAAAGCTTTAATTGCTGCTATAGGTTGCGGTATTGGTACTGATATGGACGCCAATAAAGCACGTTATCATAAAATTATTCTTATGACCGATGCTGACGTCGACGGCTCTCACATTCGCACCCTTCTCCTTACTTTGTTTTTCCGCTATATGCCGGGATTGATAGAAAAAGGATATATTTATATTGCACAACCACCTTTGTATAAAGCAAAGATTGGTAAAAAAGAACAGTATTTAAAAGAAGAACGCTCTTTCAAACAATTTCTTATTGAATGGGCCAAAGAACAGACAGAGTTAATTATTAACGAACAGCCATCTGAGCCTAACGTATGGGCACAGATACTCTCATCTATGTTTATTTATGAAAGCAAAATAGATCATATTTGCAGATTGTTCCATATCCCTTACGGAGCGCTGAATGTTGTCATTAATTGCCTCAGCAAAGAAATGTGGGATAATACAACTGGCGTGTCAGGATTGATAACACTGCTTTCGCGTCAACTACCAGAGTATTATATTGGAGTTCAGCAAAAACCTGCTGACCCTGAAGAAGCACTGGTTGATGATACTGCAATTACCGAAAACTACATCACTCTTTCTTACCTTAACACTACGTGGAATCTGCCCGTTGATCTGTTTAGATCTTCCGATCTTCATGAAGCGTTAGAACATTATAAATATATTGCACCATATTTGACAGGTAAGTGGTCAATTAAGGTAAGCGGAAAAGACCGTATGCTCTCAGGACAAGGCATTACAAGTATCGTGCCTACGATCAAAGAATTAAGTAAGCCGTACTTGCATATTCAAAGATATAAAGGTCTTGGAGAAATGAACCCGGATCAGCTTGGCGAAACTGCAATGTCACCTGCTACGCGAAGTCTCCTTCAAGTTACTATTCAAGACGCAGTACAAGCCGATACTTGGTTTACCACTCTCATGGGTGATGACGTGTCTGGCAGAAAAGATTACATCGAACAGTTTGGGCAATTTGTAAAAAACTTAGACGTGTAAACAAGACTCACAAAAAAGGCGGTTATACAACCGCCTTTTTTATAGCCTGAGTATCACTTTACTGAACGCTGCTTATATACTGATCCAAATAACTGAAGCTTTTATGCTTATTATAGCCTTCAATTAAATATTTTATTTGATCACCAGTCAATTCTAACACGCCATCGTATATATTCTGGATACCACCTAAATCAGATTGTATAACTTCATTAGTACTCGTGATGCGAATCAGCTGATAGTTTTCTGTTAAAATTAGTGCTTTCAAATTTTTACACGCAATAGGTTCAAGTTCATAAATAACTTTTTCTGTTAACTTGTCTACTATACTTATACCATCAGTGCCGATATACGATTTGACAAGCCATCTCTCAGGAGCTCCACTAGAAAAACTTTGAAAGTCCTGTTCACTATAATCAATATTGATATTTTTTATAGGATTGTATTGCGTCAAACAATTAACACCGTAGAGAATAAGTTTAATCCACTCATTTTTATAATTGCTCCACAATAAATATTTACTTTCCTGTACTAATGGACGTGAAGGAGTGTATTTTTGTTCCATTGCACATAACGGTGCACTCAATGCACAGATACAAATTATTTTAAAAAATTGCATAGTGAATAATCCAAGGTGAAAGTTGATGAATATTTTTACAATAAAATTGTATAAGTATATAAGAGTATTATCCCATATTCCCCCTCAAGAATCTGTGGTACACTAGACTATAAATAGTACCAGAAAAGGCTTAATTATAAATAAAATGCTTATTCAAATTGTAGAAAAATATATAAACAAACATGAACTTATTAAGAATGGACAAGTAATAGTAGTAGGTTTGTCTGGTGGACCTGATTCAGTATTTTTATTACATGCCCTTAAAAAAATATACAGTCAATCACTCACTTTAATTGCAGCCCATATTAATCATGAGTGGCGTCCAGACTCACATCGTGATGTAGAATTGTGTAAAAATCTCTGCGCTGAGCTTAAAATTCCTTTACATATCACTACACTACAAGAGCTAAAATTAACACTTAAATTTAATGGTTCAGCAGAAGAGTATGGACGCAAAGCTCGACGTCATTTTTTTGAATCATTAGCAACTAATTATAAAGCAGATAGCATTGCCTTAGGGCATCATGCACAAGATCAACAAGAAACTTTTTTTATTCGTTTAATACGTGGAAGTAGTTTGTCAGGCTTGTGTAGTATGTGGCCACACAAAGGTTTATACATTCGTCCTTTACTTGCTATTTCCAAACAAGATATTCTTACTTACCTTACTACACATCATATTGCTTACATACAAGATTATACTAATGATGACTTTAGCTATTTACGCAATCGCATTAGACATACACTCATGCCAGCCTTTGAACAAATAGATAATCGTGCAGGTACTAATCTTACAAAAACTATTACCAATTTACAGCATGACCAAGAATTACTTGAATGGGTTACTCATGCATATTTTACAACATTATATAATGAATCCTTGCAGGCAATAAATATTGATCAACTTTTAAAACTACCTCTTTAATCAATCGAATATTGATCGCATGGATGGTACAGCATCAAGTACCCTTTGTCCCATCAAATGCTTTCTTTCAAGAGATTATTCGTTTTTATCAGTAGCAACAAATTCTCAACATGCCCTGCATACACACTGGACGATTGCTAAAAATAATGGCCTTGCTCAAATTATTATAAAAAAAAGTTAAGTTATGAGAAACACTTATTTTCTTAAATAGTATATATAGATAACCTCTTATCTTTGATACTACATAAGGCACATTATGTAATTATTTTGGGTGTTATTATACAAAAGGGCTTAAGATGTGGTATAAGCATAGATACCTGACTGCTTAGAATAAGGAGAAGCTGTGGAGTATCGCATAGTAGAGCGGAACTATAAAAAAATAAGTATGATTGTAGTAGGCATCCTACTATTACACGCATTAATACTCCTATATTTAAAACATCCTATAGAATTTGTACAATTTTTACCGCAGTTACTTGCTCCTGAGCAAACAATACCAGAACAAAAAATAGCTGACTCTTCTGAAAGGCAAGCAGAAAATTCAGGACAAGAAGAACAAAGCGAATCAAATTTATGGTCTGACATGAATCAAGGTGGATCAAAATTTGGAGCTCCCGTAATTTTTCAAGATGATCCTGATAGCATGAGTGATAAAGACAGCTCATCTGAGGTACTTGAAAAAGCTGACGCGGGATCAATCATCGAAGGTGAAGATTCGGTCGTAGTGTCTAATGATGACGCACAAGAAATTAAAACATTAGAAGACCTTACACAAGCAGTAATTGAACCTGAACAGAAATCTGAACCTGAACCTAAGCCAGCTCCTGTCACACCAGCACCACTTCAAGAAGAGCGTTTAATACCAACTATAGATCCTGTCCGCGCAGCTCCCATTGAGGAAAAACAAATAGTGCCGGTCACTATCCTAGAAGAAGAAAAACCAGTAACTCAACCTGTGACAAAAACTATTACTAAAAAAGTTACTCGCAAGCGCCGGCCCGTCAGGCAAAAAAACGCCGCGCAAGTTCCTCTCACATTAGCAGGCCTTACCCAAGGATTTTTAGAACGCCAAGACCACGGTGGCTCTGACGGAATTACCATGAAGGGCAACGGAGGAAGAGTCCCTCCTGCTCAACAAATTATTTTTGCTCGCTACCAACAAAAAATAAATTGGTCCGTTCAACAAGCATTTCATGCTAACAAGCATCGCTTCTATCTTAATCGCCCAGTCAATGCAACCATAGTGGTTAATATAAAAATTGGACCTACTGGAGTTGCAGAAAAAATAGGCTTGGCACAAGGATCAGGAGTCCCGACCCTTGATAATTTTGTAATTATGGTATTTGAGCACGCAGGTAAAATGTTCCCTGCATTTCCTTCAGGATTGCCTGGACAATTTAAAGATATGAACTATAGCATTCAGTGCGATATACCTGCAGGTAAGGGATCCGACTTTAACTGGACTATGAATTAATTAATGTACACTTAGTTGACAGACTAGAGTCCTTGCACTATAACTATCGGCAAGATGTACCCTATTTCAAAATTGGATTGTATATGAAGCCTACTTCCTATTTTGTGCTCTGTGCTGCACTTCTATTAAGCACATTTTATCAGTTTGTTGACGCTAAAATATCCATAACCACTACATACGACCCATTGCTCGTGGTAGTCATTATGGTCAAAAATGAAGAAGACGTTATTAAAGAAACGTTACGGCGATGTCTACCTGCTGATAAAGATTTATATCAACACGTTGGTTTTTTAATATTTGACACCGGGTCTCAAGACGGAACAATTGAAAAAACAGAAGAATTCTTTAAAGAAAACAACATCACCAAAGGTATTGTTATTCAAGAACCTTTTGTAGGTGATGATGCTCGTGAAATTTACTTTGATTATGGTTGGCATCGTAATCGCGCTTTAGACCTTGCAAAAAAGCATTTTCCTCAGGCTGGTTATCATTTGATGCCTGATGCTGAATGGTACTTAAACGGCATGAATGAGTTACTTGAATTTTGCGCAATGCATCAGCATGAAAAAAGCAAACATTCATTCGTAATTCGATTACTTAATGCAAGTCTTGACTTTTATCATCATCGCCTATTCAGAGCAGATAGTAATATTCGGTTTGTAGGCGCGATACATGAAGTTCCTTCATGCGGCGTACAAGACAAAGCACCGGCCATGTGTCATTTTGAATTATTACCTGGCGCAAAAGGAGCACAAAAATCACAAGCTCGTTACTCACGCGATAAAAAAATACTACTCAAAGCGCATCACAGCGACCCACAAAGTACTCGTACGCTTTATTATCTGGCACAAACATGTGCGTGCTTGGGTGAATGGGAACAAGCGTGGACATATTTCAAAAAAAGAACTGAGATGCGTGGATTTGATCAAGAAGATTATTGCGCAATGTACTGGCTGGCACGCTGTACTCACCTACTCAATGATCCTAAAACCAATGATCGCTGGCCGGAAGCGATGAGCTATTACTTACAAGCACATCAAATGCGTCCATGCCGTATTGAACCACTTGTACGTATTGCACAACATTACATCACCGACCAACATGCAATTGCATATATATTCGCTCTACGAGCTTGTCAAAAGCCATATCCGGATAATGAATTGCTTTTTGTAGAGAAAGATCTGTACGATTACGAACGTTACAATTTACTTGGATGGGCATGTTGGTATACAGGCGACTTACAACTAGGAGAATGGGCGATCAAAAAGGCATTGTCAGCACGACCTGACTACCCACATTTACATCGTAACTTTGCATTGTATGCAATGAAAAATCATCCACAAATAGGTAACGAAATTAAAGATGTTGCCAATGAGTTGATGACTCAAACAGTATAATAAATTTGAATGAAGCAAGTATAAATAAAGTAATAAAAAAGGGAGAGAGCAAGTGCAGATTCTCAAAATAATGTTTGCATTATTCTTATCAATACAAACATACTACGCTCATGCTCAAGGAGCATGTTACAACGGGCCGGCAAAAAAAACAGTATTTTTAACTGGCGCGGCAGGCTTTATTGGAAGTAATTTTCTCAAATATATGTTTGATAAATACCCTGAATATCAGTTCATAGTACTTGATGCTCTGACATATGCAGGAAATCTGGATAATATTCCTGATTATATTAAAAATTCAAATCGTTTTGAATTTATTCAAGGCTCTGTTACTAACTATCGAATTGTTTCTTCAATAATGTGTAGATCAAATTACGTAGTGCACTTTGCAGCAGAGTCTCATGTAACACGCAGTATATTTGATGATTCAACATTTTTTGAAACAGATGTCATGGGCACACAAGTCATGATGCGTTGTTTAGTAGATTGCGGTAAAAGCGTAGAACGTTACATACATATTTCTACTTCAGAAGTATGCGGTACTGCCGAGTCACAACCTATGGATGAAGAACATCCTATTAAGCCACGTTCGCCGTATGCTGCTGCCAAAGCAGGTGCTGACCGAATTGTATATGCGTATTGGTGTACATATGATATACCTGCACTGATTATAAGACCATTCAACAATTATGGTCCGCGTCAACATGCTGAGAAGATGTTACCACGCTTTATTATACAAGCTATCAAGGGCAAGAAACTTACTATCCATGGAAATGGAGAACAAACCCGTGATTGGATTTATACTTTGGATTTAGCACGTGCGCTGGACAAAGCCTTACATATGCGTGAGTTCTCAAAAATAAAAAACCAAGTAATACATGTAGGTAGTGGTATCGCTACTTCAGTAGTAGATATGGCGCGTGCTGTTTTGAAATATTTTAGCATGCCCGATGATTACATAGAATTTATTACCGACCGACCAGGACAGGTAGAAACACATATCTCTTCCACAGAAAAAGCACATGATCTCCTTGGATGGAAATCAGATGTTAATTTGGAACAAGGTATTGCAGAAACTATTGAGTGGTACATCGAACATCGTCACTGGTGGGAACGTATGGAAACAGTAGCTCATATACCTGTTACTACCCAAAATGGAACTACAGTCATTCATTAAAATAAATATTGGTACAAGGAATATAGTATGTTTCAACAATTAAAAGTCTTAGCAATTTTATGCATATTAAGTTGTTCTAGTAATTATACTTACAGCAAAACATTTTTAGTATTTGGCGCAAAAACTGGTTGGATTGGTCAACAAATTCAACATATGCTTATCAAACAAGGTCATAAAGTATTAGTGGCTCATTCCCGACTTGAAAATCGAAATGATGTTATTGCAGAACTCGATCAAGTGAAACCTGATTGTATTATCAATGCAGCAGGAGTTACCGGTAGACCTAATGTTGATTGGTGCGAAGATCACAAACAAGAAACCTTACGCGCTAATATGATAGGTACACTTAATTTGTGGGATTGTGCATTTAATAAAAATATTCATGTAATTAACCTAGGGACAGGCTGTGTATATGAATATGATCAACAACATCCCATTAACAGCGGAATAGGATTTACAGAAGAAGAAGCTCCTAACTTTAAAGGGTCTTTTTATTCATATACTAAAGGCATGATTGACAGACTCGTAGTCAACTATCCGAACGTACTTAATTTACGTATTCGTATGCCATTGGCGGATGATTTGCACCCTCGTAATTTCATTACCAAAATTATTAATTACAAGAAGGTAGTCAACATACCAAATTCGATGACCATACTTTATGATTTGCTGCCATTGATACCAGAAATGGCAGAGCGTAGATTAACCGGTAATCTAAATTTTACAAACCCTGGTGTTATTTCACATAATGAAATTTTACAACTATATAAAGAATATATAGATCCTCAATTTACATGGGTTAATTTTACCTTAGAAGAACAAGCACAAATATTAAAAGCTGGCAGATCTAATAACGAACTTGATACCACTCGTTTGCTTGCAGAATTTCCTCATGTACCTCATATAAAACATTCGATAATAAAATTATTTGAACGAATGAAGCAACAAGTAAAAATAAACTAAAAAAATCAATAATAAAGATTATAAAAAGGAATATTCTTATGAAATTTTTTAAAGTAGTAATATGTAGTAGCGTTTTATGTTACCAAGTACCTAGTCTTGGTACAAATCTGAATCAATTAGGCGTTAAGTATAATACCGATAAGAGTTCCATTCATCACAACTACCTTGACATTTATGAGAGGTATTTAAATCATTTAAAAGATCAACCAATTACTTTTCTTGAGATAGGTTTTCTTCAGGGTAGCTCAGCCAGAATGTGGGATGAGTATTTTTCTAACGGCAAACTTCATTTTATGGATTATGATCCTGGTATATATAATTATGCTCACGGCTTATCCGACCGAAGTACGCTGCATATTGTAGATCAAGGAAAACGTACAGATTTAGAAAACTTCATTAAAAAAACTGATACTCAATTTGATGTTATTCTTGATGATGGCGGCCATAGAATGGAGCAACAGATTCTCAGTTTTGAAATGTTATTTCCTAGAATTAAACCAGGAGGTATGTATATTGTTGAAGATCTTCATACTTCCTACTGGTCAGATTGGTCAGGATATGAATTTGCCAAAAATACATGTAATAATAAAATTGCTATCAACTATTTACTTAATCTCGTTCATGATGTTAATCATGTGGGAGCACAGAATAAATGTGCAGATATTAATAAGTTTCCAACCGAGTTACGCAAAGCTTTAAATATTTACCAGTCAGATATAGAATCAATTCATTTTTATACAAGCATTTGTATCATTGTAAAACGAAAATAGTTTAAATTTTTAAGCGCATTATTATATAAATCTAATGCGCTTAAAAAGTAAATATATTAAATCATTTTAAATGGATAGTATAATGATAAAAAAATTAATAATGTTAATAAATTGCTTAGTGTGTTTGAGTATAAATGCTCATGTATTAATATTTACTACAGCATACAACAGACCCGATTTTATCGAGTTACAATATAAAAGTTTATTAAAATATCTAAAAGATGATTTCGAATATGTTGTTTTCAATGATGCTTCTCAAGCCCAGATTCATGATAATATAGTAATGACATGTGAAAGTCTTAAGATAAAATGCATCTCATTTCCCCAACATTTGCATACAGAACCAGTTGATCTGTTTTTAAAACCGCATATCGCACCTCACCGACATTCACAGGTTATACAGTACGCGTTTGATATGCTTGGTTTTAATCATCAAGGTATTGTAGCTGTACTAGATGCGGATCTATTCTTAGTTGATAATCTTAGTATTACAGACTATATGAAGGAGTATGATCTTGCAGGAACTGAAAAAAATGGAATACTATGGGACACATTTTTACCAACAAGCAAATATTCATTTTTGTGGCCCGTAGTTTTCTTTTTCAATATGCCTAAATTGCCTGATCGCCACACTATGCAATTTGCAACAATGAGCTTCGATAATCATTATTTTGATAGTTGTGGATCCCTGTATTTTTACTTACGTGACCATCCTTCACTTAAAATTAAATATTTCGATGTAGTAAATTTAAACGCAATTCCAGGTACGTCGCCTTCGGGAATGTTCAGTCATTATCATCATAATCCTGTATATTATACACTTAACGATACTAAAAACAGACATCTGTTAGAGATACTTAATTTCAAAGAACGAGAAATAAAATTTATTCAATCAGGACCAGTAAATATTCAATATTATTTGGAAAACAAATTCTTTCACTATATGTCTGCTAGTAACTACGACCAAAAAACTGAAGATTTTCATCGTATAAAAACAGAACTTTTTAACCAATATATGAAAGAAGTTTTAAACTAAAATATTAGCAAATAAAAAGAGTGGTTATGATAACAAAAAAATTGATCTATCAGTTACACTTGATATTGATACAGTGTATTGTACTTACCAGCATAGCGTACGGTATTTCCAATGAATCTGTATTAATTATAACTTGTAGTCATCACAAGCCTGAGTTTCTTGAACTACAACAGAAAACTTTTGCTAAATTCTTAAAAAACACTTATAAATTTATTGTTATTAACGACGCTCCTTCAGAAGAAATGGCGCAAAAAATTGAAAATACCTGTAAAAAAATAGATGCTCATTGTCTACGTTTTCACCAAGGCTGGCACAATTTACCATATATACCTCATAATGAAGGACTTGATTATAATTTTCCTTCTTTACGCCACTCAAATTGTATGCAATTTGGACTCAATATGGTTGGATTACACCATAATGGCGTAGTACTAATTATCGATAACGATGCTTTTTTAGTACAGCCTTTTGATATTAATCAGTATATGTCAGATTGTGACATAGCAGGATTTCTACGACCTGCGATAGATTGGAGTACTAAATTACATATTATTTATGATTATAAACACCTATGGCCTCCGGTTATGATGTTTAATATGTCTACCCTACCGAATAAACAAACATTAAGCTTAAGTGCAGGACTTATCAGTCCAAACGTTTGGGTAGATAGCGGCGGCGGTACTTATACCTATCTTAAAAACAATCCGCATGCTCGGCTCAAAGAATTTAACTTATTAAATTTTAATCCTATCCCTGAACAAATACATCCTAATTTTTTACAGTTTGGTGATCCGTATTACACACTTGAAGAAACTAAAGATATTGATTTAGCAAAACACATCGGACTTGACGATAAAGCCGCACTTTTTCTAAAAAAAGGCCCTGTTGAGGTACAATTTTTTCTTAATGGAGTCTTTTTTCATTACATGTCTGCGGGCAACTGGCTGGGCCGTACTGATACTTGGCATGAAATAAAATATTCATTAGTGCATGAATATCTAAGTAATCTACTTGATGATACATCAAGTAATACGACAAATAATTCGTCTCTGACTCAAGTTGTAAATTCAGAAATTAATCAGAACAATACTGACCATATTTATAATAATGTAAATAATAATGAAGTGCTTATACTTATTTGCAACTCTGACAATCCCTTTTTATAGAACAACAATATTTCACATTTGCAAAACATCTAAAAAATCATCATAAACTTATAGTTTTCAGTGATACTCCAAATCAAGATACTCAAAATAAGATTCAGAAAATATGTGATTTATATAATATAAGGTATGTAAAATTAGAAAATACTCATAAAGATCAATACATTCGAGAGTCATATTCCTTACAATATGCTTTTGAAAAATTCGCACTTAATCATAAAGGACTTGTAGTATTTGTTAACTCTGAAATATTTTTAACGCGTCCTCTAAACTTAGAAAAATATATGCAAGGATATCAAATTGGTGGTTATTTACGCAACGCTCAAAATAGCTTAAACATTGTAAATAATTACACCTATTTGTGGCCTACGCTAATGATACTTGATATGAATTCTTTGCCAGATAAAGAGCTTATTAATCTGCAAAGCGGATATATTAAAGAAAATGTTTGGACTGAGTGTGGAGGAAATACTTACCATTATCTTTCACAACACCCTAATTTAAAAATAAAAAGGTTTAATATTCTTGGGATAAATATTATTCCTTCATTACTTAACTCTACTTTCAAGTTTTTAAACATACCCTACTACACAGTGGGACAATCAAAAAAACTTGATCTTTTACGCCGCCTTGGTTTTACCGAAATAGAATCAGCGTTTATTATTACTGGCATACCAAATATTCAATATATTGCAGATAATAATTTTATTCACTATATGAGCAATTTAATCAATTCAAGTTCAGCAAATTTAGAGGCATATAAACACAATATATTTAAGGATTATTTACAAAAATATTAAAGTAAACAGAATAGTCATCACATAACTATGAAGAAGAGGACGTATGAAATTTTTATCAAAAAATAGTATACTTTTTTTACTATGCTGCTTTTTCGTTCCGCTACATTCCCAATATTCAGATAAAAAATATGAGCATACTCTTGCTATTACATGTATATTTGCTGACTGCGCTCGTTACATGAAGGAATGGATTGAGTTTCATCGTATGGTCGGAGTAAGCAAGTTTTACCTGTACAACAACTTAAGCAAAGATGACTATAAAGCAGTGCTGCAACCTTATATTGATCAAGGGATAGTAGAACTATATGAATGGGACTATACGTGGTCTAAACCTGGAGAGTTTGAACCGATTAAACACAGTGCGTATCGAGATGCTCTAACTCGAGCTCAATCAAAAGTTCAATGGGTAGCAGTTATTGATAGTGACGAATTTTTAGTACCCGTTGAAAAAAATACATTAACAGAATTTTTAGAAGATTATCAGGATTACGGCGCAGTGTGTTTAAACTGGCAAATGTATGGAACCTCGCACGTTCCAACCATTCCTACAAATAAACTTATGGTAGAATGTTTAATGATGAAAGCACCTACTAATATGGATCCTGAAAATAGACATGTTAAATCGATAGTACAAACCAAATATGTACAAATTCCTTCCATTAACGATCACTTTTGTCTATTTAACCAGGGAAAAACACAAACAACACCCTCTAAAGTTTCATTTCACGGTCCATTTTCTCCTAGCATCGAAGTTGATAAGGCTCGCGTAAATCACTATTGGACCAGAGAAGAAGATTTTTACTATAATTACAAGCTTCCATTCAGACTACAATGGGATGCAAATCCAAAAGCTCTTGAACAATATAACTATTATATGATTGCATTCAATAGCGTAGAAGATCGCATTATGGATCGCTTTATTCCTGCTCTACGTTTACGTATGGGCTTAGTTTCATAGCCTTTTATCTATAAGCTTGTGAGGAGAAGTACAATATTGCGCTTCTCCTCATGTAAATAACTTAGTTGCTAAATAAATTTCATATTTGCTGATTTATAATTATTAATTAATAAACTGATATATGACAATCAAGTCAAGCGTTCCTATATTGAAAGTTGATATGTAACATGAACAAACAATTTTTACTTTTATATTTTACAACTCTCATCATGTCACATGGTATAGATGGCAAAGTAAGACTTTTTACTTACGCCTATAACAGACCCGACTTTATTGAAATTCAAGATAAATTATTTAAAAAATTTGTTCTTGATGACTATGAATTCATAGTATTTGATGATGCTCCCAATCAACAAATGTCACAACAAATTGCAAGTACTTGTGCCAAACTAGGAATTGAATGTGTGCGTTTTGATCAAGCATTACATGCACGCCCTTATCTACCACGCATTCCAGGTGATCACGCACCTACCCCTTCAGTTCGACATGCAGAGATAGCACAATATTCTCTTGACACCTACGGTATTGGACACAATGATATTGTAGCTATTATTGATGCGGATATGTTTTTGGTAAAACCCTTTAGCTTTAGAGAATATGTAAAGGAATGCCCTCTGGCAGGCTACATTAAAGGCGATCGCATTAAATTTTTATGGCTCGGGCTAATAGTGATGGATATGCCACATTTGCCTGACCCCCAAGACTTGAGTGTAAATCTCGGAACTATTGACGGCGAATGGGTAGATTCAGGAGGACATTTACATTACTATATGCGCAATCATCCCGAAATTAAAGTAAAGCATATTGATGCTATCAATCTCAATGCAGTCAGCCAAGATCTTCCCGCACAATTTTTATTAATGGGACCATACCACACTATGGAAGAAAGATTTAACAGCATGATGCTCAAATCTCTAGGCCTTGATGAAGAGCAAATTAACTTTGTACGAGCTGGACCAATTAATATTCAGTTTTTTGCCAATGCACACTTCTTGCACTATATGACTGCCAGTAATTGGGACCATAAAAACGATATGTGGCATGCACGAAAAAACCATGCTATTCGATCAATATATAAATACCATCATCGCCGCATCCTAGGATATACACTATGAACCTAAAATATATATATTTGTTCGCACTTCTTACTGTTTCTCATACCTCTTTTAGCAAAATATTAATTTTTACGTATGCGTACAATCGCCCTGATTTTATTCAAATTCAATATAATCTTTTTAATAAATTTCTTGTTGAAAAAGATTGGGAATTTGTAGTTTACAGTGATGCTCCGACCGTCATGATGCAAGAACGTATAAAGCATGCATGCAATGAGTTGGGAATACAGTGTATTAATTTTCCTCAAGAGCTTCATGAAAAACCCTATCTTCCTCGAACTGATAATGTATCAAAACATGCACCTTCAGTACGTCATGCAACGGTGGCCCAATACTCACTTAATACTCACGGCTTTAACCACGATGATATTGTAGTGCTCCTAGACGCTGATTTATTCTTAACTGACTATTTTAGCATACGAGATTACATGAAAGACTGTGATTTGGCTGGATTTTTAAGAGCCGATCGCATGAGATATATGTGGCTAGGACTTATTTTTATGAATATTCCAGCTCTACCCGACGTACGTACTATTGACCTTAATGTAGGAATTATCGATGGTCAATACGTTGATTCAGCCGGACATACTTATCAGTACATCGTCAATCATCCCGATGTTCGCATGAAATACTTTGACGTTGTCAACTTTAACGGTAATCCTCGTTGGCTAACGGCAAGTTTTGATCAAATTGGAGTATATTATGTACCAGATCAAACAAAGGATAGAAACTTACTTCATTCACTTGGCTTTAACGATATTGCTTGTACTTTTATTAGTTCCGGAATACCTAATATTCAGTATTATCTTGATAATAAATTTTTCCATTACATGGCTGCTAGTAACTGGGAAAATAATTCTGATACATGGCATGCACAAAAGACTGAGCTTTTTAATTGGTATATGAAGCGTTTGCTTGAGTAAATCAACAAGACAGGCAAAAGAATATTGAGAATAATGCTCTTTTGCCTGCCAATACACTAAGAAAGTTTTACTATTAATGCTTGTTCAAAATCACCAATATTATGAAGTGATATATTAGTAACTCTATCGTGAGCAGCACATGCATTTAAAACGTCTTCAACATTATAACTCACATCCCACAGGGGTTCATAATTCGTTACAGTAAGCTCAGCGTATGTAGGCGTATGCACAAGCTTTTTGTAAAAAATAATCAATATTTCGTGACGAGCAACACGTATAAATTCCGAGATAATATCCTTAAAATCGGGCTCATGCTCAAACAAATGGCGTGCGTATACTATATCAAATGATTTATCGCCAAACATTAAACAATGTGCGTCAGCTAAACTAACATTCATTTTCAATAACTGGGCTCGTGAAATAAACGAAGGAGTAATATCCACTCCTGTATATACAACAGGTAGGTTATAAAAACGAATACCTTGTAAATCTGTCGCAAAGCCGCATCCTACATCAAGTATATTTTATAATTATTGCAAATAATTTCATTGCGCATAAACACACGTGAGGGTGCATTAATATCGCCCCACCATCGCTCAAACTGATCGCAATAGTTTGAGTAATTATGCTCCCACCACATACGTCCTGGAAGATTTTTCGCTGCCATTTGAGATGAACTGAGTATATACATAGTGAGTATAAACAATGCTTTAAAGTTCATTATTTATTTCCTTTAAAAGTAATATAAGCACTATAATGATCAAAATGAGGGATATCACGACGAGAGCAATATGCAATAGTTTCTTTGCCAATCGCCGATGGAATGCAAGCTATATGCACTAAACGTGATGTAGAATTATAGGTAACAGACCACGCCTGCTCAGGATGTTCAAAATGATGGTATATAAAAAAATTATTGCTGAGTGCTACTATTGAAAACAAACTTTGGTCATGACGTGCATTCCCAAATCCACCCGGACACGTTCCATCATCAAGAAAGTAGCTAATATCGTGCGCATAATTATACAATGGCATAACAAAGGAATCGTATACAGCTCGTGTTATACCCATGAACCCAGCTTCCAAACCGTGGGTGCTGGGAGCTAATATCCAAGCTTTATCATGAGCTTTTAAATTAAAACGTTCTTTTAAGCGCTCAGTTGCATGACGCGCTATACACCAATCGGAACCATTATGAAAAAAATATCCTTGCTCAAGAGCTAATTCATACAATGGATTTAATGATCCTAAAAAAGTCGTACCCGCATCAATCCAAAAAAAATGATCATGATAATCACTCATATCTTTAAGCGCGGCAGCTTTAAAAGAATATGCCCCGGGCACTCGCTTGCCAGATAATGTGGTTTGAATAGGAAATGTAATATAAGGATTGATGGGCTCAATTTTACGCACTTGCACATGCTCTACGTTATTAAGCCATTGTATTTGCTCTTGATTTAAGCCTAGATCATACACCCATAAGTCGCCAAGATTATTTTTATTGTGTTTGAAAACTGATCCAATAAAATTAATAAGCTCTTTGAAAAAAGGTGCGTCCGCGCCAGTACAAATATTAATACGATATTCTTCTGCGTACATAACACTACTTATAACCAAAAGCATAATAATTGTATAAAGCTTCATATTTCTCGTCCTTTTTAATATTCTAATGAACAGTTTTATATATAGTATGTAAAGTGCTTCTCATTTACATTGCAATCGCGAGACTTCCTTTTTATTAAAAAATTAAAAACTATTTTATTACATACAACGTCTTTACTATTTATGGACAAGCTTGAAGGGTGTGTCAAGGTCCCATATTTGTACCTGACCAAGCTTCATTAATAGTGTACTGCTAAATTAATACTGCCTACGATGCCTTTTATCGTCTACTCTGATTGCCTATATATACCCCTCTTGATAGTCACTTGACATTTAAAGGCTAGAGGGATAGGTTGCTATCAGTTATCATAAAAAAGGATGATTGTATGAAATACATAATATGTAAACGTATTTATATGGCAATGAGTCTTATATTCATTATATGTATAGGATATACTGCTACGAGTAACACTTGTGATACTGCACCACGCTTGAATACTAAAAATATAGGTTTACTTGTTGTGGCTACCGGTAATTATAAAAATTTCATTCCACAACTTCTTGACTCAGCACGCAAATACTTTTGTACAACTCATAAAGTAACTTTCTTCATTTTCAGTGATAGTTTTACTTCGCAAGCTATCGATACAGTAATCATACCTATTCAAAAACTTGCTAGTCATTACGACTCAGCACTACGCTCCTTACATTACATAAATAGTGCAAATTTGTATAAAAATATGGATTACATTTTTGCATGCGATGCAGATACAGCATTTGTCGATGTGGTGGGTGACGAAATTTTAGGCGATCTTACCTTAGTACAAAACACAAACGGATCTTTTAATAAAAGATTTTTTGGTGGTAATAGCGTCAACTTTTTAGCGTTATGCGACAATATTGCACGCAACGTAGAACAACGCATTCTACTTGCAACAGTAGATAAAAATTGTGAAGATGAATGTTTTAATAATACAGTATCACTTCTACAACCTACGCGAATCTTGCCTCCTGCATATTATGCACCACAAAATGCGTGTCCTTATAGAATCCACGCAAGATCGTGTGTAAAATAAAGTAAACCCCCTCTAAGGAATTTGTAATGAAAGCTTTTTATATACCATGTGCCTTAGTGGCGCTATTAATTCAATTTTTTCCCCTGTTAGGCGCCAAAAAAATATACGTTTACGCAGACTTTTGGGGTCCAGTATTTAATATACCTGCCAACGCACACTTTCAAGGGAGTAGTCAAATACCAAGTACATTTCATTTACTACAGCCTGCACGTAATTGTGGATTTGAGCTTGTGCGAACCCATACATTAAAGGGACTGACAGACGCGGATCTAATAATTACTTTTGATATTCCCATCAACTGCATCGAAGAAATAAAACAGTATGCACCCGATAAACTTGTTGCTTTTTTATGGGAACCGCCTTCAGTACGTCCCTATAGTTATGAGAAAAAATATCATGCGCTCTACCATAAAATATACACCTGGCGGGACGACTTAGTAGATAATATAAAATATTTTAAATTTCACTATGCCGTATTACAGCATATGATATCACCCACAGTTACTTTTAACCGCAAATCATTTTGTACAATGATATGTAAAAATAAAGAATCTTCACATCCTGACGAATTATATAATGAACGTATTGCCACAGCTGAATGGTTTGAGCATAATTACCCGGATAAATTTGACTTGTATGGGTTGTGGTGGGATCCCAAGAAACATCCATCCTACAAAGGCGCAATAGAAGATAAAATAGCAATCACATCACATTACAAATTTTGTATTTGTTATGAAAATATCAAAAATATTTCTGGTTATGTCTCAGAAAAAATATTTGATTGCTTTACTGCTGGATGTGTACCTGTGTATTGGGGTGCTAATAACATTACTGATTTTATTCCTGAAGCCTGCTTTATTGATCGACGCAAATTTGCCAGCAATCAAGAGCTTTATGATTTCTTAGTAACTATTGATGAAAATACCTATCAAGAATATATAGACGCAATTAAAATATTTTTATCTTCCAAGGAAGCTCAAAAATTTAGTATTCAGCATTTGATACATACTTTTCTTGATTTATTTAGCACCACCTTTGGCACAACACATCAGTAACGTGCCCACTTGTTGTATGGCTTAATATAAGTATTCTAATGGTTTATACGCAGGTCGCTTTCGAATAACATTATCAAGATACACCTGACGATCTCGACCAATGGCATGATCACACAACGGATTAGAGTAGTTATACAAATACAAAGGAACATCAACAAAACGGGCATGCTTATGACCTGCCATTTCAGCCATAGGGAGCATAATTGCTACATCCCAAGCCATGTCAAAAAATTCACCCTTATATTTCAAGTCTTTTTCTATAATTTTACAAAAAAGCCCGGCTCTGAATGTACGTAAGTGAGTCATACACCACGGGCCTAATAAACCAGTTCTTAAAGTATTACTAGTAATTATATGTTCTGGCACTTGGGCAGCACAGCCTAAATCATAAGAAGGATACCAATAAAATTGTCCATAGGTCATCCATACATCAGGTGTATATATTTTGTCCAATCGTAAAAGTACCGCGTTATCGATTAACGCATCATCACCATCGACAGTAACTATGATCTCATGAGGTAAACATGAATGAATCGCATGGTACAAATTCTCTAAAGCGCCCTTGCGGTCAGTGTTACGAAGTATAGTAACTTTAGATTTATTTGGATGCTGTGCCACATATTTTTCTACCAGGTCTCCGGTACCATCAGTAGAATTATCATCAATGTAAATAATACGGTAACGTTCGCAATCCTGATTTAATACTGAGTCTAAGTTCCATTTATAGTATTTTGCATTATTATAGGACGGAATAATAATAACAAAAGTATTAAATTCAAAATTGTTATCTGTGCAAGCACTATGTGTATTTATAATACATAACACCATAAAGTAAACATGCTTCATGAAATTCATTACTATACCCTTTTATAAGACGTAACCAAACTCATTGGGTTTGTACCACGTTTGACACAAAAAAGCAACCTGCTGACATCTTGACATTTCACTTGTGCATCGTTAGTGTTCTAATCCAGATATATTATAAAAGGATTTTCTATGAAGCATGAATTAAAAAGTATTATCATTCAATTAATATCGGCACTTATCTTTAATAAAGCTGCTCCGATTTACGCATATTCAGGAATAACATACAATTTGTAGTTATTTCATCTATAACTCTACACTTATAATATTCATTTGCGTGCGTTGCACATTTTTAATTACTATATTGCTCAGGGATTCCAATGAATAGAATAGTAATCGCAGTCTATATATTTTTACTCAAGTTTAGTTTAAGTATACATAGCGCAACTGAAACTGTATGCACCAAAACTATGTTACATCCTAAAATTCGTCCTTCAGCAATCACACGCTTGAAAGCAGGTATAAGCAGAGCGCCTTCACCAATACAAGTTATAGAGTTTCCAGCAACGTCACTTACTAAAAAATATGCTATCTACCCTGATACAAATTTGACTCCTTTTTCAATAGCAGACTCTCCTGATGTGAATGTTTATAGTAATAGTGTAACGTTGCCGTGTTGGGCGCTACAGCCAAGTTACAATCCGCTTTTTCCGCTAACCCTTACCTTTACCATTCCTGACGATATGGATGTTATATTGCCTTCGTTTTTTGAAATACATATATATATAACACTACCATTTGGGTTTTTTACCCCTGACGAAGCTGCTTTTGATAATGGTTCATTATTTTTTACTCCGCCTCTTTTTCCAACTATCGGTATTTTTGATAACTTGCCAGGTCGCTACGTAAATTTGCAGCTTATTTATGATCTGGTAGATATAAATGGAATTTTTGGAGACATTAATACTGGTTCATTTGAAAATATTCTGATAAGCGGTGATATTGATGTAACAGTTCCGCCTAATCCCATTAATTTTCAAGTTAAGCATATAGTATATACATTTCAAGTACCGGTTACCAACGTGGGACCTGAAAAGGTAATGTATGTGACGCTTCAGCGTATTATACCTTTATTTCCTGAAGATATAGAATTTCCCAATAATATATATGTAGGACTCATAGTCTTTAAGTACTCTAAATTACAAATTTAAACTCACAAGAGAAAGAAGGCGCATATTACAGCGCCTTCTTTCTCTTGTATCATTAATAAGTATTAATTACTCATTTTCTGAATTTGATCGTGAACCAGTACTACGTTGATCTGAACGACCGTCACGTGATGAGCTACCTTGTTCTGATCCTTGCTTACCATGAGTTGAACCTGCATGGCTGCTGTTTGAAGTATGTGAGCCTGATGAAGTATGCTTAGATGATTGGTTGCCTTGCTCTGATGAGTGCTTACCTTGGCCACCGAAATTATTTTGTTTTTTTGAATCTGACATTACGACTCCTTTTAGGGTTAATGTAAATGAAATACTTCAGTACTCATCTACCTTTTACTCCAGTTTATATTTTCTAATATGCAAAAATCAATGGAATGGTTAAATTGATTTGAATAATTTTCAGAAGTACTAATTATCAGCGCATATAAGGATAAGAAGAACGAAGATATTTGATACCGTGAGTTGTCACTCTCATACAAGAATCAACAAAATTTTTACGCTCAAGATTATACACATGATAATCAATACTGGAAGTACTCCAATTAAGAATGTGAGCAATATCTTCGATACTAAGTAATTTTTTGTTATTAGAATAAATTGTGTAACATACAATATCATCTTTCAGATCATTACGCAGTCTCCTGCGTCGAATAACTTGACTTAAAATCCCTTTTTCCGGTGCAATTACTAAAAACAGTATAAATAATAACCCATTACTTACCGCAATAGCACCTGCTATAGACACATCATAAAAATGTGCGATAAGGTATCCATCAATTGCCGAGATTAAAGCAAGTACACAACTGATGCATAAAAGAGGAATTATTCGGTTAGTAACAAACCATGCAGTTGCAGCAGGAGTAATCATTAATGCTACTACCACAAAAGATCCAACAATATCAAATGCAATAGTAGCTGATAGACTTGTTATAATCATCAAAACATAAAACACTATTGTTGGCTTAATGCGTGACAAATATGCATACTCGGGATCAAATATAGAATATACGATTTCTTTAAAAAATAAGGTTATGCATAGTATCTGAATACTAATCAATATACCTGTGTTCCATATCGCAGTTGGCCCATAATCATATCCTGCAATAACTAATTTTTTAAAGGGTGCAAATACCACTTCACCTAGTAGTATCATGTCACTGTCAAGATGAATAGAATAGGCATATATACTAATTAATAACACACCTGTTGAAAAAAACACAGGAAACACAAGCCCTATTGCGGAGTCTTTTTTTATAAAATATTTATGCGATAAAGCTTGTGTGATAAGTACAGTCAGAAGACCTGAAAGCGCTGCTCCAAAAATTAACAATGGAGAATCAAGTGAATGTATGCAAAGAAACATTACCACAATGCCAGGCAAAATAGCATGACTGAGGGCATCACTCATGAGTGCACATGAATGTAATACCAAAAAAACACCGGGAATTGCGCACATAATACTTGTCATGCAGACAATGATTAAAATTGAAGATGAAAAGGTAAGCATCATATATAGTTCTTATGATAATTGAACAAACGTGAACCTATAATTGAAATGAGTACATATATACTAAGTATAAGTACAATAACAGGCCCGGTTGGAACATGCGGATATATGCTACTTATATATGAACCAATTACAGCACCTGAGGCTGCAAAAAACATACTTAACAGTATCATAGGTTCACAACGTATAACCCACTGACGCGCTGCTACTGCAGGTGCAATAAGTAACGTACTCATTAATATTACACCAACAGTTTGTAGTCCAATAATAATAGTTGTAACCAACAGTACCTTAAACAAAATATTCAACCTATTAACTGGCAATCCAACTTGTTTTGCAAATTGATAATCAAAAGAAATCATCTTAAATTCTTTAAAAAAAAGAAAAATAATAGTGCATGTTATTATTGCAACTACAACAATTAACTTAATTTCTCTTATATTAAAACTCGAAGCACTACCAAACATAAATGAAGCTATTGAAGATATCTGCATATGGGGATGCTTAGAAAATATACTAATGAGTAGCAATCCGCATCCAAAAAAAACTGACAGCACAATACCCAAAATGGTATCATGCTTAATACGGGTATAGTGGGTGACTCCATGAATACATAGCAGTCCACAGCATGCAGCCAAGGATGCGCCTAAAAAAAGCACACTTGGCTCTTTTGAACCTGTGATGAGACAAGAGGCAATAATACCGGGCAAACAAGCATGAGCTAACGCGTCACCTATTAAGCTTTGTTTACGCAAAAAAGTAAAAGTCCCTATTGCTCCTGCACACATACCCAGTAGAGCAGTACCTAGTATTACTATAGCTAAGGTATAATCACAAAATATCATACCTCTATACTCTCATGTCTATCAATACGCGAATTCTTAAGTAACGCAGATGCATCGACCACCGTAGTAACCGGTCCATAATCCGTAACTGTTTTATTGATATAGCAAACCCAATCAAAATAATCTGTTAACGTTGTCAAATCATGATGCACCGCAACAACGGTCTTTCCTTGGGTACATAATTGTTTGAGTATTGCAACAATAGCCTGCTCGCTTTGATGATCAACCCCGTTAAAGGGTTCATCAAGAATATAGACTAACGCATCAGATACAAGTGCGCGAGCTAAAAATACTTTTTGCTGTTGCCCACCTGATAATGCTGAAATAGGCGTTGAAATATGTTCATGCATGCCAACCCATCGCAACGCTTCATATGCTCGTTGCTTATACGTCTTAGTAATTCTACCCAACAGTCCTACTTGAGAATATATTCCCATCAGCGCCACATCTAGCACCGTAACCGGAAAATCCCAATCTACAGACGCTTTTTGAGGTATATACGCAATACGGTTCAGTTGAGCTGAAATAGGTTTACCGTACATCAATATGTTTCCCGCAATGGGCTTTACAATTCCTACAATTGTTTTGATTAAAGTACTTTTACCAGCACCATTAGGCCCTACGATTGCCGCCATAACACCTGCAGGAAATGTACAGTAAGCATGTACAATGGCAGGGTTTCCGTCATAGCCAGCAGTTATATAATTAATCTCTAGCGCATGTGACAACATACAAATTCCATATCAGGTATCTTTTATTTAAAGATACCTGAATACTGATTTTTCTAAAGCTTTAGGCATATTATAAACAAAAAGTTATAATTAAAAATTATGAAAAATACTTTTATTATCTTATGTATACTATTCCATTTAAGTGTATGGGTACCCATATTTTTCCTTCTATCAGGAACCCAGCACTCTACTACTCACAAAACTATTATATGTACTACAACTATCCTTGCAGATACAGTGCGCGCAATTGCAGGTACTGAGTGGTCAGTACAATACCTCATGGGCCCCGGTGTGGACCCTCATACATATCATGCGAAAGAATCGGATATACATAGACTTACTCGTGCTGATATTATATTTTATCATGGCTTACATTTGGAAGGCAAAATAGCACATGTGTTTGAGCATATGAACGAATATGTACCATCAATTGGAGTATGCAATACATTAGATCGAGCACAACTTTATTCGTGTTCAATAAATAACATATACGATCCACACGTTTGGCATGATGTACATTTATGGAAACAAGTTGTTCATTTTATTGCGCAGAAACTTTCATCGTATGATACGGACAATGCAAAGTTATATCAAGAGCGTTGTATTTTATACATAAAGCAACTTGATGAGCTTGATAGCTATATTACAAAATGTATCAAGCAACTTAATTCAAGTCAGAGAACTCTTATTACTGCACACGATGCGTTTGAATATTTTGGCAAACGATATGGGATGAAAGTAATTGGCATACAAGGCATTAGTACACAAACTGAGCCAGGAACAAAAGACATCCAAGAAGTAGTGACTCATATTGTAAAATACAAAACAAAGGCTATTTTTGTTGAGTCCTCAACTTCAGCACGAAATATACAAGCCGTTCAAGAAGCGGCACATGCACATGGTCATACTGTAAACATAGGCCCTGAACTATATACAGACTCTTTAGGGCTACCAGGTAGCAACGCTGATACCTATATTACTATGATGAAACACAATATTGATTCAATTGTACACAGCCTTAGTACGTGATCTACGTACAAGATAAAATAACTTATTAGATCATTATTTATATACTTAAACAGTTACAAGCTTGCCAAAAGAAATAAGAATTTAGCACACTAGCTTATGCAATCGTAGCCTGAATTAACCAGATAGGCTATACTAACAAAAAAAATTACTTTTGGTATACCTATGACACAACAGCCTATTATCACGGTAAAAAATCTTCATAAAAGTTTTAATATCAAGCAAATCCAACCAGGATTGAATGGATTTATTAAAAGCTTTTTTCATACAACTTATAAAACGATCGTTGCTGTCGATAATATAAGTTTTGATGTACAAGAAGGTGAGATCCTCGCATTCATTGGTCCTAATGGAGCAGGAAAATCTACTACTATTAAAATGTTAACAGGAATTTTATATCCCACTTCAGGTTCTATTCGAGTACTAGGCTATAATCCGGCGACTGATCGCGCACAACTTGCATATCATATAGGTTCGGTATTTGGTCAAAAATCTCAGCTACTTTTCCATCTACCGGCCATTGATAGCTTTCATCTATTCGCTCGCATTTATGAACTTGATATGCTTGAATATCAGAAAAGACTCAATTTCTTAGTAGAAGCGTTTGAAATTAGTAAATATATAAAAACACCGGTACGTAAACTTTCACTTGGCCAAAGAATGAAATGTGAGCTTGTCGGCTCATTAATTCATAAACCCCGCATCCTATTCTTAGATGAGCCTACAATTGGTCTTGATGTTATTGCCAAGCAACAAGTACGCGATGTTATCAAGTATCTTAATAGTGAAGAAAAAACAACTATTTTTCTTACCTCTCATGATGCTGGTGACATTGAAACTCTTACCCAACGCACTATTATTATCAATCACGGTAGTATTATTTTTGATGATAGTACTCATAGATTGAAAAAAGATTATTTGACACATAAAGTAGTAGAACTTGTATTTCAAGAAGAAGCGGACAAATTTGCTTACCCTGATGGCAAGATTATTTTTCAAAGTAAACACGTTGTACGGTTACAAGTAGAAGCATCTGCACGTGCCATTGAACAACTCCTTTCATATACATCTGAAAATTTTACACTCATGGATTTAACTATTCATGACGAACCTCTTGAAAACATTATTAGTCAAATTTATCAAGAGAAGCGGCAATGACTTATATCTCTTTATTAAAATATTGGACCATTGCAGTTGTGCACATGCGTTCACGACTTACTTATAGAACAGCTCTTATTGCCGAAATACCTATTATTATTCTACGCGTATGGATTAGTTCTCATTTTTATCAAGCTACTTATAATTCAAGTACACCAGATCAATTTGCCCATTTGAGCGTCGCTGCAGTAGTATGGAGCACAATGTTTGTACAATGCTTTAATACAGCCAGTAGCAGATCTGCTGCAAAACAAATTGATAAGGAAGTAAAAACAGGCACTCTGGCATATTCAATCAATAGACCATATTCATATATACTCTATCATTACGCAGCATTTTTAGGACGCACACTTCCAGCCCTGTTAATTGATGTGCCTGTTGGTATGCTTGCAGCCTGGTATTTTGTAGGGCCTATTTCAACAAGCTGGACAGCTCTTATGTGCGGCCTATGTCTTATGCTTGGTGGATACACTCTCAACTTTTTATTTGAACTATCAATAGGATTACTTGCATTTTATATTGAAGATACAAGTTCTTTAATATGGCTCTATTCCAAAGCTATTGTATTTTTTGGAGGGTTTATGATCCCTCTTGAACTGTTTCCACCTTCTCTGAAAATTTTTGCACAACTTTTACCATTTGGTCAATTATACGCAAGTGCAGCTCAGCTTATTGTAGCATGGCAGCCCGCAACATGTTTGCGTTTTGCCGTACTGCAATTAATCTGGCTCATTATTGCGGGGCTCTTGTCACGACATCTTTTTAATAAAGGTATAAAAAATGTTTCTTTACAAGGCGGCTAAATATATCAACCTTACCTGGCAAATTAAAAAGGTTAATATTCAAGCAGCACTTGAATATCGATTTAACTTTATTATTCAAATTGCTCTTGGTATGTTTGTCGATTTATTATACTTTATGCTCTGGATGGTATTTTTTGACAAATTTAATTCTGTATCGGGCTGGACATTACAAGACACTGCACTTGTACTTTCAATTGCGTGGTTTGGCTGGGCACTCACTGATATTATTACTGGTGGTATATCGCAGCTAGCAGAACGCATCACCCAAGGACAACTTGATTATTATATGCTTATGCCACACAATATATTGTGGCATATGTCAGTAAATTACACGGAAATTTCTTCATTTGGCACTATTCCTGCAAGCTTTGTTATGTTTTATTACGCGGGACCTATTACTATAGCACGATGTATAGCATTTTTTATGTTAAGTATAGTCAGTGGCATGATTTTCTATAACTTTTTGGTTATTACTCAATCAATCGGATTTTATATTCGTAATTTCGATCCAGTAGCACATGAACTTATGGTCGCGATGTCCAATCTTATTTTCTATCCCTATCAAACTTTTTCAAATACTCTTAAGTTTATCAGCATGTTTATTATTCCTTCATTTTTCATGGCAGTACTTCCCGCACAAATTATGCAATCATTCAGCTACTACAAATTAGGAATATTAGTAGCATTTTGGTTTATAACTTTTATACTAGCCTTGAGATTATTTAATAAAGGACTACAGGCATATGAATCAGGATCTTTAGTTCAGGCAAATATCTAAATGAGTAATTCATCACATCATAATGCTATAGTACTCGATCACTTGACTAAGTACTATGTACAAAATTCTCAAATACCGCCCGCCGTAAATGACATTACCCTCTCAATCAAATCAGGTGAAGTCGTTGGGTTACTTGGCTTGAATGGAGCAGGTAAAACAACAACTATTAAAATGATGTGTGGATTGGTAACACCGAGTGCAGGCAATGTTTATCTTAATGGTTTTCATGTAATAAACCAACGGCGTCAAGCTATGCAGCAAATTGGTGTAGTACTCGAAGGAGCTCGAAATACTTACTGGCAATTGACTCCTTACCAGAATGTTATGTATTTTGCTCGCTTGAAAGGAGCTGGTACAACAAATTTACATCAGTATGCACAGACTATTTTACATATGCTTGGTTTAGATACTAAACAACACCAACCAGTAAGTGATCTTTCTCGCGGATATCAACAAAAAGTTGCAATCGCGTGCGCCCTCATTTGCAATCCACCTATTATACTCCTTGATGAACCAACTTTAGGGCTTGATGTCATTGCAGGAAGAGCCATCAAACATGTTATCAAAAATTTGGTTGAAAAAGATAAAAAAACAATTGTAATTACTACTCACCAGCTTGATTTGGCCGAACAACTATGTAATAGAATAGTCATTGTCCATCAAGGAAAAATTATAGTCGATCAACCCACGCATCAGCTACTCTCGCTATTCAAACCTTATCAATATCAATTTAAAATTGCCGAGTATATCTCGCCTGAAGAGTATCATCAATGGCCTGATACAATAATCACTCATAACGAATACTACTCTGTCCTGACCCGTAACACGCGAGATGCCCAAGAAATGTATACATTTATTGAGCACATAAAAAATAAAGGGTTATCGCTTATCTCCGCTACGCCTATTGCATTAAAACTTGAAGATATTTTTTTTAGATTAACTACCGACCAGGAACGTATATGAGCAGCACCTTGCAATGTCTATTGAATGAGATTTATAAAGGTTTGCTTATCTCGTGGCATTATCGCTTTAATATGATCAATGAATTCATTGCATTAGGCATTAACTTTACAGGCACAGTATTTTTAATGAATGCAGGCAACACTGACCTTTCAGCGTTTGGGCCCTCACTCGTAGGATTTATTGTGTGGGTATATGCCTCATATATCCTTAATGTTAGCTATACTCATATTATGCTTGAAGGGCGAAGCGGTACCTTAGAGCAAATGTACATGAGTCCCGTATCGCCAGTGATAGTATTTTTAGGAGCGACTCTTTCCACTATCATTGCAGCTACGGCATGGATTCTTATGATAAGTAGTGCAATTATGTTTGTATGTAATATATGGATTCCATTTAACCTACAAGCGTTGCCACTGCTGTTAATTACCATCAGCGGTATATTTGGTTTTGGCCTTAGTGTAGCGGGCGCAGCTCTTGTCTACAAAAATATCAGTGGATTTAGCGATTTAATGAGTACCGTACTATTCTATTTAAACGGCTCAATGCTTCCTATTGAAAATATGCCTATAACCCTACAACATGTTGCTCGCAGTTTACCAACCACGCAAGGTATTATAGTATTACGTAAAGTATTATTTGAGCATCAGTCCCTTAGGGCTTTATGGGAAAGTGGCGAGTTAAAATACCTCATACTACACTCAAGCTTATATATTCTTATTGGATTAGTAGTCTTTTATGCCTGTCAGCGAATCGCAAAAAGAAAAGGCCTCCTGGGGCAGTACTAGAAAACAGTAATTATGGTATACTACCAAGTGAATAACATATTTATTTGCATTACCTTTATAGTAATTTATTATGGCACAACATCGCGACTATTATGAAGTACTTGGCGTATCTAAAACCGCCACTGCTGCTGAGATAAAAGCAGCATATCGTAAGCTGGCAATGAAATATCATCCAGATCGTAACCCTGACAATAAAGAAGCCGAAGAAAAGTTTAAAGAAGCCGCGCAAGCATATGAAATATTGTCTGACGAAAAGAAAAGAGCTCAATATGACCAATATGGGCCTGAAGCTGCCAATTATATGGGTGGCGGACATGGTCATGGGCCTGCAGGCATGAATATGGACGATATTTTTGATGCTTTTGGAGATATTTTTGGCGATATCTTTGGACAAACGCGTACAAAAAGTCGTAAAAAAACCTCAGGGCCAGAGCCACGACGCGGTCATGATTTGAGCAAAGAAATACAAATAAGCCTAAAAGATTCGTATCTAGGCACTTCCTATGAAATGTCCTATTATCATTTTGTACCTTGCACGACTTGTGCAGGCAAAGGAATGGAACCGGGCACTAGTGCCAAAAAATGTACTGAGTGTGACGGAAACGGGCAAATACAGTTTAGACAAGGTTTTTTTATGTACGCACAGCCTTGTCCTAAATGCTCAGGTACTGGATACATAATACCTTCACCATGCAAAACATGTAATGGTCAGTCTCGCACTCAGGTCTATGATAAATTTAGTATCAATATTCCTGCAGGTATTTATGACGGTGCTGAGCTACGTATTTCAGGAAAAGGTGACGCAGGTGTATATGGCGGCCCTGCAGGCGATCTATTTCTTAAAGTATTAGTACTTGCTGACAAAATTCAAACGTGTAGATGACGACTTGGTATGTTCAGTCATGCTTACCTACCCGCAACTTGTACTAGGCAGTCAAATTGATATTGAAAATATTGATGGCACCAAGGAAGCAATAAAAATTCCTAAAGCATGTCCTGTCGGCGAGCGCATCCTTATCCCAGGCAAAGGATTTACAAAATTGAGAGGCGTAGGCAAAGGTAACTTAGTAGTTATTACTCAATGCCATATACCTAAAAAACTCTCAAGCAAAGCCAAAGAACTTCTTAATGAATATTCCCAAGAGATAGGAACTTCGCCCGATTCAGAACAAGGTACTATCGCGGGATTTTTCAAAAAATTCCTCGGATAATATAAAACAAATAAGGCCTTGAAAATATTTCAAGGCCTTATGTTCTATGCTCTAATAATTTCCGTATAATTACAACGACTTTTTTCTTTCTAATGACGCAACAAAGTAATCATCTCCCGCGCTTGCTTCTCGAGCCATACCTTTATAATATCGTCGTATATTACGCTCTCGTCTAAATAAGTCATACTGGGCAATCTCAGTATAGCAACTGGGTTTTTTTCTGTTTTACTAATAGCGTTAAGAAGAGTAGTACAGCTCAATGTATTAGTCTTCTTTCTCCACTAAAAGTATTTATACGTATTTATAGCGTAAATACCATAACAAGACCTAAACTAATAAATTTCATATAAACCTCTGCTTGAATTATTATGTATTACTCACTCTGAAGACCAGTGCCAAATCTTTTCTCTGAAGAAGTTGGGTTTAAAAAATGATACTATACAAGCATTCTTATCTGCACAAAAAATATTTCACATTTATCACGAAGCTGCACATATGATCAAGCAGCATGCACAGCGTAAGCTTGTACTTTTTTCATTTTTACAGGATAACAGAATAAGCTCACGTTGTTTTGATGCCATCAGCTCGCTTGAAACAGAATCTCAGGAAAAAGAAGCGACAACTGTAGCTGTCAATACATTGTGTAGTATTAATAAATGTAATGTCATAAAGACTTTTATTAAAAATTGCAAAACAAAAATTAAGATAAGTTGTTATACAAAAACAAAGAGCATGATGCAATTAAACACCATGCTCTTTCTCATATAAAATAGAAAATTATTTACGCAATAACTTCAGTATGAATTGCATCTTTAACTGCATGTACACCTTCTACAATAGTATTTTGTGCTGCGGTAGCAACATTTTTCATCATGTGTGCTACGTGATTGCTCATATTGGTCAATTCTTGACGCAATGATACATTTTCTTCTTGTGTTACTTGTAAGGTATCGTGCAATGATTGAATCATAAGTTTAGCTTGATCAAATGCTTGACCGATACGCTCTTGTGACGCATTATTCATGTCATTCAATTGTTCTTGAAGCGCGGCAATAGCTTTATTATACTCAGCTCGCAACTGCATCACTGGAGTAGGAGCTACTGAATGGCCACGTACAATGCGATGAAATGCATTGTAAATTGCAGGAACTGCAGTAAACATAGCAATTTGTGTTGCTGCTGAAATAACTACAACTTCTTTCCAATTTGTGCTATTCCAACTTGCAGTTGCAAAAGATGGAACCATCAACATGCTTAATGCAAGTGTAGAGTGACGTACAAAATTTTTCATAAAAAAACTCCCGTTAAAACTGTAGTAATGCATACTTAGTATACCAGCCTATGTTTATGCATACAATACGCGTTTACGCATTAATTTTGAAGATCGTTGATAAACATATCCTTGTTGACGAGCATATTCATGCACAAGTGCAAAGAATTTTTCTCGATCCACACCACTTACGACAGCTTGAGCATGTGCTTCTGATAATACGACTGGATAGCCGTATCCTTTGCATACTTGATCCCACACTGCAGTGATCACATTAGTATAAATCAGCTGATTATGTGCTATCCATGCAGGAATTTCAATACGTGCAATTTCAGTGCCGGTATTAATATAACAAAAATAAGGATGCATAGCTTGCGGATACCAGCGCGCAATATCAGCGGCGCTTTTAAATAAATTAGTAACATGGCCTGTTGGTAATACTTTTTGTAGTAATAATGCATCTGTACAATCTTCAGATATAATATTTTCTTCAAATATCTCACCCAATGAATACTCATAATATGCTTGCAACAGATGAATAATATCTTTACTTGCAGGCATACTCGTGTAACCTGCAATGTGCGCACCCAGCGCATATAATTTGCTTATAGACTCACAGTAATCAGGTAAAAATTCTTCTACAATAGTATCTTGTTGTGTACGCAAATCCCACCAGAGCAACGATCCGTCATAAAAAAGTAATGTTTGTTGGGATTGATTTTCAATACATTTTACACCATGTTTTAACTCATGATCGTGTCTTAAGGCATCAATAAATCTTACCGAAATACTTGAAAGTCCGCTATTTGAGTATACAAAAGGTTGTGAATAAAATGATGCATCAGATTTATCAGGCCCGTACCCTAAAACCACCGATCCAATATTTATAAGATATATGTTCACACCTTCATGTCGATCAGGATAAATCTGAGAGCCATCAATTCCAACAACGCGATATAATCCATCGTGCCGTTTCAAAGGAACATCGCCAAAATAATTATATGGCTCTGATACAGACGTGCCCCTATACTTTAAATCTGAAAAAATAATCTCATTACTTCGAGCACTACATGCTTGCCAAAGTTTTTCTAGATGAACAATAGATTTACTAAATGTATCTGCTATGTATGGTTGCATTGCAGGTAATTGTGTAATTAATTGAGACAAGTTAAGCATCATTGTCCTTTTTTATATTCAATTAAAGCATGCTGTAGGGCAGATAATGTAAGTAATGCGCATCGAGCTCTCACCGGCCCCAACTGTACAGAACCATCAGGATATAAATCAGTCAAGGTAAATTCCAGTATAGTATCAATAGTATTATTTACCGCACGCTCAGTCAGTATAGACGCACTTGCCTGGCTTAAAACACAGCCCTGTGCTTGGGCCATTATAGCAGTTACTACAGTACCTTTTACATGTGCAGTAACGGTAACGCTATCACCACAAGAACTATTGTGCAAGGTGTAAGAAACATCAGGATCTGAAAGCAGACCTTTATTACGCGGATACTTATAATGATCCAAAATAATAGCTTGATATATGTTCATGGTCATTAGTATATACAAGCCAATTTTAAGAGTATACCCTTAACATATTGGTTTCAGAGTCTTAAGTGTGATACGGTAGTAATGTTCTAAAAATTTTTTATGCAAGAGCATGAGTAAACTAGGATGAAAAACAATTCCTTATGTACATCATACGAGCAATATAATCTTATATTTGATCTTGGCGGAATTTTAATTGGAACTGATGCAAGTAAAGTATGCTCATACATACAAATTAGTAGTCTAATGCGCTATATGATAGGGAATTTACGCAGTCCTTCAGATTTAAAGCGCGACTTTTACAATCGACTAGAAGCATTTCCTATAGAATATCCTGGCCTTGCCTGTTACGACGCAAGTGGTGATCTGATGCCACCAGCACTACTAGGATGGTTTGCCGGCAAAATTAGCAGCAATGAAATTCTCTACTTTCTTGATACTATGTATGAAAAAAAATCGCTACATGCCCAATTAATATTTAAAGTAGCTCGATTATTACTAGAACCTCAGCAATTTATTAGAACACGCAAAGTATACTCTCAGGGAATTGAACTACTCAAGTATTACAAGACACAGGGACATAGACTTTTTATATTATCCAACTGGGATCCAGTATCATACGAAAGCTTACGTTCTGATTACAAAGAATTTATTGACATGTTTGACGGAGTAGTGATTTCAGGCTTAACAGGCTTGGTCAAACCTGATCCTACAAGTTTTTATTATATTTTATCTGCGTATAGCCTTGATCCCCAGCGTACTATTTTTATTGACGATCAGCATGAAAACGTAGTGTGCGCACAAGAAATTGGCATGCAAGGTATTTTATGTCGACCACGTGGAATGTTTGCTTCTTTTACTCCACATTTTCCTTCAATTAAACACAAAATACATCAATCTGTACACACTACATGTTGTATCATATAGCTTGGCTCTTATACATGAGCTATATTGTGTGACCACAAATTATGTAAAAAGGTTACTACCACAGGCGCTAATGCAGCCACCTGCGTCGTTGTGCTTAAATTAAACCCTACTACTGCCGCTGCAATAATCATAGGCAAACTACCTATCATTGTAGTCCATACTACCGCCCATATTGATTGACGTGTAGCAACTGCTGTTAGATTAATAACAAACAAAGGCACCACACAAGATAGTTGCAGAGCCAGCAGTGCCAAACTTCCATATTTTTCGACAAGCGCTCGGCGTGCATTAAGCTGTGCAGTATACTTACCATTCCGATTGTGTCCGGTTATATGTTTGATAATAAGATAAGCGCCCACTACTCCTAACGTAGTACCTATATCAGTATAAAGTGCCCCGGCAAACCACCCAAACAGATACCCACCAATTACTGCAAGTGGCCAGACTATAGGTAACGATGCTGTCACTGCTAAAGTTGTTAATGCGCAAAAAACAAATACTGAATAAATATAATAATGCGCAATCCACCGACGCAATGCTTCTTCATGGGTTTGAACAGTCTTTAAGGATATATAAGAACTAAGATTAAAAAATTTGAAAAGAATAAATGCGGCCACAAGTACTCCTGTTACTAGAGCCCATTTAATCCATGGTATATTTAGTTTCATACCAGTCCTCATTGCGTGACGTCAACAGAAGTAGGCTGTTGATTAGGTTGGGCAATAAGATTAGAAACTATCAAACTGAGATGAGGATTATTTTTTGCTTGCTCATCAAACAGACTACTTACCAGTAATATCAATGCATCGACTTTCTTGTCTACAGCAGCAATCTGAGTATTAGCCCGTTCATCGCTAGCACTTTTAGACGCAATTATTTTTTTTATCGCTTCATATTGTTCAGACGTTTCATGTACTGTTGTGCTTATCTGATTAAGTTTTCCATGTGCATCAATTAAAGATTGACTTGTACGTTCAAGCGAATTGGTATTATGTTCAAGTACTTGATTGTTAGCGGCAGAAGCAGCTAGCTGTTCTGTTAACTGTTTTTTGATAAACTCTGATTGATCAGATAAATTATGGACCGTTGTGTTCATCCGGCCTAACTCATCTTGAAAATTATTAAAAAATATCCGGTCTTGGGAACTTATCTGCTCTTGATTTGCCAATTTTTTCTTGATTTCTTCAAAGTGAGCTTGAGAACCTAAGTTGTTAATATCAATTTTTTCTTGAATACTAATAACAGTAGCTTGTATTTCTTGTGTTTTATTCTCAAGTGTATTAAAACCATCCTGAACATTCTCATCGAGATTTTCTACCTGTAAGGCTATCTCGCTTGTGGTATCTTGCAATGTTTCAATATCTTCTGATACATCTTGCATTAAGGTAGTAACTTCTTCGTGATTTTTTTGACTTTGAGCTTGGACTATAAGCATACGCTTATCGATACAGTTCATTATAAACTGATAAGCTTTTTTGCTAGCCCAACCAATCAAAGCTACGCTCGCTATACCAGCAGCTCCTTTAACTATATCTTCAGTAGACACCACCGTTCTAGTAATAACAGCACTGGCTAAGTGCGTTCCTGCTTTTGTTGCCAGTACTTCAAGTGCATTAATTGGTGCTATTATAGAAAATATAGAAACACCTGCAAAAATATATGTATATAATGTCGCCAAAGATTTCATACATCCCACCCTTTTTGCCCTACTGGCGTATAATGATTACTCATCTTACGCTGACAAAAAGAATGATTATTTTGCAAGAAAAATAAATATAATCAATTAAACTGCGGATGTATTGCTACTTTTATTACTCAAATATGCTTTTATCTTTACAAGTGTTTGTTGAGTAACGTATTGTGCAAAGGCATGAGCCGTCAATAAAGTAGCAAGTTTAAGAGGCTGCCACCAAAAGGAAGAATTTGAAGAGGGGTTCATAATATACCCCGAGCACCATCGGCTTACCATAGTGGGCACAAACCATGAAGTAAGTTGCTCAGGTATGCTGCTATAATTTCCCTTGATACCAGCGACAGCACTTATTGTTCCGACAGTTACTATGTCTGACATGAAAACATCTGTAGATCCTATTGAAACGGTTTGACCACGCACTATTAGTTGTGCAACAAGAGCTGCTATAGGCAGCGCACTTGCGGCCATTGAGTAGATACTATCTTTCGATTGACTATAAAGCATAGAGTGCGAATACGTCAGCACAGCACACATAACAAAAAGTACTTTTCTAAATAATTTCGATGTCATACAAACCTCCATTTATATCACAAGTAGTATTAATAATAGCAAAAGCCACTTAGTTTCCCAAGTGGCTTTATAAAATTGCTTATTAGAAAAATTTATATACCGTTCATAGAGTCAATTTTTATTGGAGCAAAATAATTAAAAGTTGTATTAAATACTCCTGAAGATGCAGTTTTATTGGCTGGAATTACGTTGCCAAAATTTAATTTTTGAGCACCCTTAGTAGGCTTAGTTGCCTTGGAAGTAAAAGTAGTTGGCACCGATCCGTTAGTATAAACAGGCTTGTATATTGTAGGAAAACTGTTACTCTTTGAGCCATTTTTATTCATAAGAGCTGCTACTAAGTTGCGATTTCTATTATGAATTGTATTTGTATTAGAAGGTGCTGGCAAACTATTGTACGATGTATCTACTGGATACTGCGATACTACAGCAGTATTATTGTTGTTTGTCCCCAATCCAGTCACTTGCCAAATTCTACACATATTGTTGAATTGTTTACCAACAAGCATAACATTATTATTCAATGTAGCAGTACGTTTAGATGTTGTATTAACTTTACGTTGAATATCTGTCAACGCTTCCTCATTATTCTGTTTAAATTCATGTATGTTTTGATCTATTTTGTCAGTAGTTTGTATAACACCATTAACCCCAAGGTCAACTCCCTCAAGTAGTGTATTGTTCGCTCGAAGCTGACCCTTCACGGTCTTTACTTCTTTACGTGTATCAGCAACTACCTGAGAAAGTTTTTTCAGTATTTCATTTACATTAGGTATAAATGCTGTAACAGGCGCAATTGCTTCCTTAACTTCTTTCACTACTACACTATTATTAGTTCTTGCTGCTTCTAACTCTTTTTCTAAATTGTTCGTCTGGATTTGGAGTGCTTTTATTTCTTCATCTTTTTGTTTATTAGCATCATCACGACGCTTAAATTCATTTTTAATACTACGCCACACGTATATTCCGCCCGCAATAGTTACAGCCCATGGTAATGCATGTATACCCAAGCCCAAACCAACAGATTTTCCTACCGATGCTGCAACCATAGTGGTTATGGGGCTTGTAAGCATTTCCATACTTTTGCTTTGAGTAGGAATTATTAACATTATTGCAAGCAATAATTTTGATGTAACAAAACGCATTGTATAATCCCTGAAAAAATATCTTAATAAAGTAATGTAACAAGTTGTATTAAAATTGTAACTCAAAAATTACAAACGTAAAGATATGATGTGGAATAACCTTAAAAAGCACTATGAATACGTGCTAATACATCAATAAGATATGCAACTTCATCAAAAGTGTTATAAGCAAAAAAACTTGCTCTCACTGAACTTGCTATTCCTAATGTTTGTGCGAGCGGTTGGGCACAATGATGCCCTGCACGTACACATATACCAAATTGATCAAGATACGCAGCGATATCATGCGCATGGATTGATGTATGAACAAAACTTACCAACTGGCCAGAACTGGCAAGCTGCGTTGCATTACCGAGTATAGAAAATTCCGGTATTGATTTAAGACCAGTAATTAACTGTGCACATAATTGGGCCGAATGGTTTTGCATTGCTCCTGAATCAATCAGAGGTTTAAAATAATCAATTGCACATGCCCAAGCATACGCATCAGGCGCAGATTGGCTACCAGCTTCGAGTCCATACGGTAACACACGAAACCGAGCATCATAACGTTCTACATGCTCGACCATCCCGCCACCAAGATGGTAAGGGATAATATCTTTATGCATCCGTTCTGAAATATACAAAGCACCAATACCAGCAGGCCCACCCATTTTATGTGCAGAACATACAAAAAAATCAGGCTCAAGCTTTTTCAAATCTATCGGTATATGAGAAATGGTTTGAGCACCATCAATAAGTACTACCGCACCCACTGCATGTGCCAATTCAATCATTGACTTTACCGGAGCATGTGATCCCAAAACATTGCTTGTGTATGAAAAAGCAACCAGCCTTACCGAATCATCAAGCAATATACGATACGCCTCTAAATCAATATCACCCGTATCGGTCAGGGGTACAAACTTTATATGTGCACCAGTACGCTTTGCAATAGCTTGCCAAACAAGAATATTAGAATGGTGCTCTTGATCAGTAATAATAATAGTATCTGCGGATTTAATATGATTAACAGCCCATGACCATGCAACAATATTAATTCCCTCAGTCGCCCCTTTAGTGAATACAATTTCGTGAGCATGCGCGCCAAGAAATTGGGCAATACGGGCACGCGACTGTTCATATAATATCGTCGCTTGCTCAGCCAAATCATAAACTCCTCGCGCAATAGGTGCATTGTAATAGGTATAAAAACGTGTCAATGCATCAATAACAACTTGTGGTTTTTGTGATGTAGCAGCAGAGTCAAGATATATAAGTTGTTTGCCATTGTAGGGTACGTGCAATATAGGCGTATCTTTACGTACTTGTTCACAATTGATCATAAAAACCCTTTAAGCAAATTTTGAATCAGAGGTTGAGTTAGCAGAGAGGGTAAATCTAGAAAAGGCTCAGTTATAAAACCTTCAAGCAACATAGTTCGTGCTACATCAGGACTAATACCACGCGCATTTGCAAGCCATAGCATATCCGCATCAATTGGTCCGACGGCCGATCCATGACCACATTGCACGCTGTCAGTATTGACCTGAAGGCGTGGAACTGAACGCGCTCTAGCTACATCTGATAACAAAATATTTTTGTTTTCTTGATGCGCATTACTCTCAAAAGCCTGGTGATCAATTATTATGGAACCATCATACCATACGGCTGCCTTATCTTGAATACATCCGTACAAAGACACATTACTTGTAGTGTGATGAGAAACGTGATGTTGCTCAGTATGAAGCAATAAATATCCTGATTGATATACCCGATAAGCTCCTTGCACACGTGCATAACTAGAATTATGGGATAGTTTAATATAATACGAAATTGCACAGGAAGCACTTACTCGCAATGCGGGTATAATACTCAGATGGGCATATTCAGAAACGTTAAACTGGTACAATACAATACAGGTATTACTGATGTCTGTATCTACAACCCATATAAGATTAGCTGAATGTTCGAGTGTAACGTTAATATTAGATATAGTAACAGGAAATACAGAAATATAGTTATCAACAATAATAGTGGCACATGCTCCCGACCTTACAACTATTATAATTTTACTTTTATCAACATTGGCACTAGCACACAAATCTTTCAAATAAAAGGTGCTTGAATGGTCAATAGTAATGGTAATTAATAGGTCTGAATAAATACAACTATCACTTATCAGCTTAATCCAGTCATGATCGAACAAAAGAGATATATTCGATGATGCATCCAAAAATGCCGGACAAGAACTGGCATTACCAAGATACACTTGAGCTATAGGTATAGTACTGAAAAAATCATGCATACTTGTAAGAACATTAGTAGGTGCAGTAAATATGCTATGCAATACATAGGGTCTTATTGGCACCTGTTTTAAAGCATATAGCCACTCAAGGTAATGATAAACTTTTGTAGATAAAGATATGAGCGCCATCTAACCTACCGACCCTTCCATCTGATGAGCAATAAGGCGGTTAATTTCAATAGCATATTCCATAGGTAATTCTTTGACAAAAGCATCAACGAATCCAGTTACTAAAAGCGCCTGCGCTTGTGTTTCTAAAATACCACGTGCATTCATGTAAAATAGCTGTTCTTGACTTATTTTACTTACCGAAGCTTCGTGTTCAACACGTGCATCAGATCGCATAACTTGTACCGTGGGATAAGTATCTGAAATCGCACGTGGACCGAGCAAAAGTGCATCACACTGAACACGAGAACGCGCACGCGCTGCTGTTGGCGCTATTTTCAGAAGTCCGCGATAGGTCGAATGACCATCGTTTTTACTAATTGACTTTGAAACTACATATGAAGTGGTATCAGGACCTATATGAATTATTTTACTACCAGCATCCTGGTGTTGGCCTGCGTTTGCATCTGCCAACGAAATAACGTGTCCTTTTGAGCGAGCACCTTTTAAAATAATACTCGGATACTTCATAGTTATTTTACTACCAAAATTACCATCTACCCATTCAACGAATGCATCTTCGTGGGCAAGCGCACGTTTAGTTACTAAATTATATACATTGGAGGACCAATTTTGAATGGTAGTATATCTTATGTGCGAACCTGGTAGAGCAATAAGTTCTACAACCGCGCTATGTAATGAATTAGCTTGATATACAGGCGCGCTACATCCTTCTACATAATGGACAAAGCTACCTGTGTCGGCAATAATAAGTGTACGCTCAAACTGCCCGAGTTGTGATGTATTAATTCTAAAATATGCCTGTAATGGCATATCAATATGTACACCTGGCGGTACATAAATGAAACTACCGCCACTCCAGACCGCGCTATTTAGAGCAGCAAATTTATTGTCACTGGCAGCAATAACTGTTGCAAAATATTTTGAAAAAAGTTCCGGATACTCAACCATTGCACAACCAGTGTCGACAAATACAACTCCTTTATCTTTCCATTGGGATTTTAGTCGTTTATAAATAATTTCAGATTCATACTGTGCCCCTACGCCGGCCAAAAATTTTTGCTCAGCTTGAGGAATTCCCAAAGCATTGAAAGTTTGTTTAATAGTGTCAGGTACTGTTTGCCAAGAAGTATGTTGTGCGGAAGCTGGTTTTAAATAATAATAAATGTCATCTATTGAAAGGTCATTTAAATTAGGGCCCCACTTTGGCATCGGTATTGACTCAAATAAAGCTAAAGCATTGAGTCTAAAATCAAGCATCCATTGCGGCTCTTTTTTATACTCCCAAATATATCTGACGATGTCAGCATTTAATCCTTTAGGAACTTTAAAGGGCATCGTATCCACCTTGTTCCAACAAGGACACTATGGTAGGCGCACCTGAATATATTAATGCTCCTGCTTTAAGTACATGTACATACTCGGGCACTATAAGCTCTAAAATGCGCGGATAGTGAGTAATAACAAGAATAATACGATCAGGGCATGCTTTGGTGAGATGGTCAAGTACCAAAGGCAACAACTTTAGGGTATCTACATCAAGTCCTGAGTCTATTTCGTCAAAAATAACCAACTGTGGCTTGAGTAATAACACCTGAAGCAACTCAAATCTTTTCCTTTCTCCACCGGAAAACCCTTGATTTACAACTCGATGTAATACGTCTGTTTGAATATGCAACAATGCACAATAATTGTGCACAACCTCAAGAAATGAGCTATAAGTTATTATACTATTTACAATTGATTTATATGATTCATACAAGAAGGTAAGCCATGTCACGCCAGAAAGCACATAGGGTTGTTGAAAGGATAAAAAAATACCATTACGAGCGCGTTCATACGGTTGCAATAACGCGAGATCTTTAGTTTGAAAGTATATAGCACCTTGAGTCACAGAATATGATGGATGGCCCATTAGCGTATAAGCTAGTGTACTTTTGCCAGAACCATTAGGACCCATCAGCGCATGTATACTGCCTGGAGCGCATTGTAAAGATATATTGTTAATAATAGGGTTATTATCAACACATACTGAAAGTTGTGATACCTGAAGGCCTCTGAACATAGCAATATTACCATTTAAATGACGTTTATATAGTCTCTTTATAATACACAAGCGTAAAACGGGTGTCTAATACGGATAGAATAATTTTTAATAGAAATTACAAATTAATTGTAACTTAAAATTTTCTATGGGTATGTTTTAAGAGATAATTTTATTAAGTATACAAATGATTACTAAATAAGTCTGCCTGGAGATGATTGCATGCTCTCACACCTTATGCTTCCTACAGGAAGCACAGTATCATCCATCAAGAAGCTGCTTTTGACCAAAAAACCCATGATTTTATGGGATATACACGGTACATTAGCACAAGTTGACATAAAAGAACACAATCAAGTCTACAACAAATATCACTATTTGTTTTCTCCGGCACATATAAATCAAATAATAACCGAAAATCCAAAATTTGCAGCAGATTGGGCAGCTATACCCGTTAACTCCTCGGCTGAAATTTATGGCGATGTGGCCAAAAAGCATGGTTATCAGGAGGAAGCTTGTGCACTGTATGAATTAGGCGATACATATAATCCTATGCCTGACATAGAGCATGTGGTGCGTTCTCTGGCTGACCAAAATATAATCCAGCGTATAGGTTCTAACATAGGTATACACCAGCTTGAAAAGCTCAAAAAACGCTTTATTGCTCAAAAGAGCTTATTGTTTAGCCTAATAAAAGAAGGTAAAATAGCGCATACATGTTCTTCCGATACTTCCAGTCAACATGCTGTAAGTCAATGCGAATACTCTAAGCCTGACCCCCGTTTTTTTACTGCATTCAATGATACTTACAACAAAACTGGTAGTTACTTAACTATTCTTATTGACGATAAAAAGGAGAATATAGATGCGGCTTTAAAAATACCTAATTTTATAGGCATTTTATTTTTAAATGCGACCCAAGTGTATCAAGACTTACAAATAGTGGGCGTACTCCCTTATCCATAAAAAAATATTTTAAACCAATATCTCAACGCTGCTACTTGTAAACTTATAACTGTTAAAAGATATATATCAGTTAAGTTCATATTTTATTTGATCAGACAATCTTACCCATACACTCATAAATCTAGGTAAAAAACCTAACTAATACGTATTTATCTTTAATATGTTATACCTACTACAACAGTGGTATTAACTATATTATTTCATTTTTTTATATAAACTCTCAGATAAACCGATCATAAACAGCTTTATTGGTAGTAAATATCAGTGAAAAAATTAAATCGATATAATTTATTTATATATTGTGCTTTAAAGACTATTGTTTTGTTATATACTACAAAAAGTCAATCTCAAGAATGCTTTGTAAATAAGCTACCTATCGAAATTAAGAAATATATATTTCAGATTATAATTGACGATACAGACGTACAATTAAAGACAATTGCTAACACCAGCGCAGTACAAAAAGAGTGGTCTACTATCGTACGAGACATATTACATACTATCTGTATTGTTGACCCAGATAACTGCCAACAATTTACACATCTTGACCAAATTTATAGTAAAAAAATAGTAATCTCACAAGAATGGGCCCGGCTTCTTGAATGGACGCTTTTGAAAAATCATATTATAACGCTTAAGATACTGACTAAACTAGAATTGCAGAAATTAGATGACACCCAAATTAATATCATCATCAGCCATCTTGTTAGAGCAATTGCACGCCAACAATATCAATATGCATACGTTCTCATTAATTCTATACTTATATATGTCGCTACAAATGGAAATCCTATTTTATGCTCCAACGCAAAAATACTTTACGAAATAAAAAAAATCATAAGTGGTATGCTTAGCAGTTTATTATCTCAATCAGATCTGGAATTAGAGAACTTAGTGCATAAGGTTATAACTTCTAGATTTGGACCTGAGTATATACGTAGTATACTCATGGCAGAACATGCAGAAGAAAGTTTCTGCAACCCTTATGACTTAATTCAGAAAAATAATAAAAAAGAGCCATTCCAAAAATGGTGGTCTATAATTAAAGAGCTTAGCTTATCTTAAACAATAATTACTCAAACATCCCCAAGATTCGTATTACTTCCTGACTTGAAGTAATACCTTGATTAATTTTACTTATTGCATGGATAAACAAATTTTTATACGGCAAGTTGTTATTACTACTTTCTGCAGAACGGCTGTTATAACTATGTATGTAGTTGGTAAGGTTATTCTCTTGGCTTAATATATCAAAAATGCCTGTCCGACCTTTATATCCGGTATGATTGCACTCAGCACACCCGATGGGTTCGTATTCATACTCTATCTTAACGTCATATTTATTAGCTACATAAGACATATAGGGGGATATAGATACTAATTTTCGACATATACATAGTGTACGCACTAAATGCGTTGCAATCACACCTTGCAGTGCCCCTGTAAGCAAATATGGCTCAAGGCCCATATCAAGTAAACGAGCAATGACTAAAAACACGTTATGCGCATGCACGGTACTTAATACTAAATGACCTGTAAGTGCTGCTTGCAATGAAATACGCGCGGTTTCAGGGTCACGTATTTCTCCGACCATAATAATGTCAGGATCATGACGCAATAAACATCTAATACCCTCTTGAAAAGTAAACCCTACTTCCGTATTAATATGTCCCTGAGTAATGCCATCAAGAACATACTCTATAGGATCTTCCAAAGTTATTATATGTTTTTCTGGAGCATTGAGCGTTTTGAGCATTGAATATAGTAACGTTGTTTTACCAGACCCAGTGGGACCACAAACAAGGATCAGCCCGCTCGGTATTTTAAGCATGTCGTATACACGCTCGTATTGAGATTGAGAAAATCCAAGTTTTTCTAAACTATAATGATAAGTGCTTCTATCAAGTACACGTAAAACAATTTTTTGTCCCCATAATACTGGAAATGTAGACACTCGAATATCATAAGGCTTTTGATTAATATGAATAGAAAACTTTCCATCTTGAGGTACGCGATATTCTGCAGTATCAAGATGCGCTAATACTTTTATACGTGAACAAACTTGGTGTTGTATAGTCGCTGGTAACATAGAATTATGTACAAGCATGCCATCAACGCGCATGCGAATACAAAGTGCGTGCTCACCAGGCTCAACGTGAATATCTGAGGCTTTAGCCGCGACTGCACGCTCAAGAAGAGCGTTTACTATAGCTACCGGAGAATGTATATCAACAGTGGCCAATGACATAGATTACTCATTATCTTGATATTCATCTTTTTCTTCTTCAATAATAGCCAGCTGTTCATCACCCGCAATCACATCATCTTCCGTAGTCATTTCTTGCGATGCTTGTACTTCTTGATCATGTTCGCGATGTAAATCGCTGTCTGCAGGTACTTGAGTTAACGAACTATCCCAGTAATCTTGGACATTATCAATAATATCAGTACCAATACCTACACAAAATTGAATATTATAAGTAACATAATGCCCTATTAATTCACGCAAACCTGGCCGCTCAGGCTCTTGCGCCACTATTATCATAGTTTCGTTATCAACAGCCATAGGAATAAAAGCATTACGAATCATAACATCTTTAGGAAAAGAACGGAGTAAAAAACTTTCAAACTGATATCCCTGCACATCCACACACGGAGTTTGATAGTAATCTGATAATGAAGTAAGCAAATTCTCTTTACTTACCAAGCCCTCTTCGAGAAGAAATTCATCAAATGCTCCCAGCGATGAATTGGCAAAAGACTTTTTAAGTGCAAGTGCTTCTGCTGAAGAGATAACTTTGCGCCCGGCAAGAATTTCAGTAAGTTTTTCAATAAAAGGAGATGTGCCTCTTTTCATATATGCTTCCTTGAAACCTATCAATTACTATTTATACACCAGTTAGCGAACACCTATTAATACACCTGCCAATAAGCTAAGTACACAACCGTAATACTCCTGCATCAAGGACAGATATATTTTCCATGCTTGAAATCCTGATGACGTTTCAGGCAATCCTACCATACGATGAATAGCAGACCAATTCACGTTAAAAGAAATAAAATTAAAATGTGCAAGAAATGCTATCATACCCACAAAAGCAGCAATGAGTAAAATCATATTGGTAAATTTACGCATAATGTAACCAATGACTAATCCTACACAAAATAATCCTGCCCCGATTATTAAAAGTTGCTTATGCGCCAAGATATATTCAAATTTACCTGATACATCAAAATATTGTGCAATTCGATCAAGCATACCTGGTTCAGAAGAAAAATTTGTTATATCCATATATCTACCTATCTTGTACTAAGTTATAGCCGACTGGCTTTAGAATAATACCCAAAATTATAATCTCATGTATATAAATATGGGAGATTCTGTTGATCAGAATCTCCCATGTGTATTTATTTCAGGCAAAAGGCATTACTTAATTAAGCCACGTAATGCTTTTCCAGGACTAAAACGAGCAACTTTACGTGCAGGAATTTGCATTTTCTTGCCTGTTGCTGGGTTTACACCCATACGCGCTTTACGTTTTGCAACTTTGAATGAACCAAACCCGGTTAGAACAACGGATTTATTACTTTTTAAAGCTTGAGTAATGCTATCAAGACAAGCTTCCAAAGCATCTTTGCATACTGCTTTTGGAAGATTAGTCATTTCAGCTATACTCTCTACTAATTCTGCTTTATTCATAACTTTTCCTTTTAACAATTTTTTTTATTACAAAACTAGTACCACATCGTACAATATTCAGCTTGGCGAAATTGTCAAATAATACAGTACTATTATGTGGTGCCGAGAGCCGGACTCGAACCGGCACGAGGAAACCCTCGAAGGATTTTAAGTCCTTTGCGTCTACCACTTCCGCCATCTCGGCCTCTTTATGGAGGCGGCACCCGGATTCGAACCGGGGATCAAGGTTTTGCAGACCCACGCCTTACCACTTGGCTATGCCGCCCTGCATTAATCCTGAACTATGTGCACGCATGATCTAACATCCACACCCGCAATGAGCTTTCTCTATTTTATCGCGAAGCTCTTGTGCACTAATTGTGGGATAAGATGTTTTCTCATCAAGTAAAGGTTTAGGATTTGTCTTTACTAAGTAAGAGTTAGAGTGTGGCTTTGATTTGGTACAAGATCCTTCTACAGGAAATCCATTTTGATACCATTCAGCCATGCCACCTTCATATGCATATACTTTAGTAAAGCCCATATCTATAAGTTTTTTGCATCCTAAGCCACTTGCTGAACACATATAATCGCTACAATAAATTACAATTTCAGCGTTTTTATCAAGTGATTTTGCAAATTCTTCTAATTTATCAAATGACACATGACGTGAACCTTTAATATGACATTCATCATATAAAGATTTGCTCAAAACATTAAGTACGTATAGGTCTGGCTCGCAGCTATAGCGGGATGATTTACAACCAGCGATTGCAATTATAATAAAAGCGAAACTTATTCGTATAATATTTTCAAACAATTTATTCACGTATGTTCTCCTGCATATATGTACAATGTAGCATAATTAAGGCGCAGTGCAATTATTTTATCATTTTACCCAATTTAGAAACCTACTCCAGCGCATTTTTTGCCAAAAATTAATTGGATGTCGAATAAGATCTAATAACCACCATTGCTCAGAGCTATCGTTAGACCAAAGTCTAAAGACAATCTTACCATGAATTAATTTGCCAGATACGGGACCTAAGAAGCGTGAGTCTTGACTTCCTAATCTATTATCACCCATTAACCAGTATTGATCTGGACCTAATTCTACATAAAATTCATCCGTACCGTTCCAACGATTAGTACCATCATTATGTGAGGCAACATGAGGATCGCGTTCAAGAGGTGTTCCTGGTTTACGCAAACGTATAGCACCCAAAGAATCACGCGCTATACGCGCAGGATTAATCTTATAAAATCGTTGATCTTCAAAAGAAACTGATGGATCATATGATCGCCACTCTAAAAATGCATCCATATAGTCTTGAATGATTTGATCTATCTTGAGTGGATCGATCATTTTACGGCTTGCGTATTGCGCTATCTCTAACTCTACTCGAGCACGTATTTGAGCTGGATCACCTTTATAAAGGGCAATCAAAGGATATTTATTAACGTAAGATTCATCAAGTTTTTGTCCATTACGATATATAACTGGTTTTCCATTTTCTACCACACCTTTTATAATATCTCCGGGAATACCAATAACACGTTTGGTCCAATTGCCTGGTCCCCATACATAATTTTCCCATAATCTTTTAAGAGGATGTGAAGAATAAGGGTAACAGGGATCATTAAACGCGATCACCTCACCGCGCGCAGGAGCACGCCATAAATAGGTAAATTTATCAGCAAAAAAACGTTCGCCAACTAAAATAGACGTTTCCATAGAGCCTGTAGGAACTTGATAAAGTCCAAATCCTATTGTACGTACTACAAAGACAATAGCGATACAAACAAGTATCTCAGTAACTACTTTCTGGAATTTATTGACAGGCTTGCCTGACGCATATTGCATTAGATTCCTTTATAATTTATGGTGTACGCAAAATAATACGTTGTAAAATCATAGTATATCGAGGTTTTAAGAAATAAAAAAATAAATTGGGTTTACTTGCTTGCCATAGCGATAAACCTCTAGATGAAGATGGTCTGCATATTTACCTGTTTTGCGCACTGAACCAGTATGCCCAACCTTACCAATCAACTGACCTTGCACTACACGCGCTCCTTGTTTTACTACAATCTGATCTAGATGCGCATAGCGGGTTTGATAAGTACTATTATGTGTAATTAGAACCGTATTTCCATAACCTTTAATATAGCTTGCTTGAACTACAGTACCCGAGCCTGCAGCATATACAGGTGTTCCCTTAAGCGCCGCCAGATCAATACCATAGTGGAATCCAGTTCTTCCATCAGGTTTCTTGCGATATCCAAACAGTGAACTTAACCAAAATTGAGAGCGTTCAATTGGCCATATAAGCTTAATATCTGCATACCATTTTGCCACGCCCGCTAGGGCATTAAATGATTTATGTTGAGATGCATACACTGATTTAGTTACTGAATTAGTTCGCTTTTTTGATGCCTGTAACGCAAATGATTGTGTTGTTATAGCTGGTAGATAATTATCGGGCAGCCATTCTTTAAAATCAAAATCATGTTGGACGTTATGCTTTTTAAGAAAAGCTTGTGTTGAATGTATCAAATGTCTTGGTTGCCTATTAAGCACCATAAAAGTGCTACTATCCTTAGTGGTAGACAAAGTGTGAGCACTAGATAGACTCAAATCTTTTTTTTTTTGATCCGAGTCATCGTGCTCGAGATTTAATTTCATCTGATTATACTCGTGAAGTATTTTTTTTACAGCGATTAAATACGTATGATACTCTTCTTTAAGTTCAAGCATCTTATACGTTTGCGATTTAAAAAAACGGTATTCGTATATCAATAACCCTGTCAGAACGGAAATTATACATCCTACAAGACTACCGGCTAACCATAACCGCTTTGTAATCTGTGTACTAATAATGTATCTCCTATGCATTGTGTAGATATACATAAAAATAGTGGTTTGAATAGCTATGGTTATAGCATTACTTAACCATCTGATCAACCTATGAGTGTAATTATAGCAAATTTATGAGCTTTTTACACATTCTTAGGTTACGAAATTTACCTATTTAAATTTGAATAAAAAGTATAACGCTATTAAGACTTTTCATTAACTGCTTTTTGGACAAACCAATCATACACACGCATAACAAACTGTGCGTCAGATTCATTCTCCATAATGCGCATAGTAGGTCCTATAATCATGGTAATTGGATATTGCCTTATTAAAAAAGTATTAGGAGGATAAGCTTTTTCTGCATTAAAAATATGGACGGGCCTTACAGGACGATTTGATTTTCGTGCCAAAGCAGCAAATCCACCAAAGAATTTATGTACCAAACCATCTGTATAACGTCCTCCCTCAGGAAAGATAATAAAATTAGCTTGGTTATCCTTGATAAAAGATTGTGCAGCTATTAAAGATCGCATTGCTGTAAGCAAACTATCCGTATTAACCATAAGTGCCACACGAGGAATTATATAGCGCAACAAGGGAAACTGTAACAAGTAAGTAGTTGCAAACCAAACATGTGGTGTTTTATTCATAGCAACGCCAACCAATAAAATATCAAGAGCTGATGAGTGATTTGCTACAATTATCGCGGGCTCACCCGTATTGTCATTTGTTTCAACAATTAAGATAGGTAAAAATGTACATGCGAGTATTGCCTTATAAAAATAATCTACAAGAGTAAATATTCCAGGGATCTTTAATTTTATTTTCAATGGAACAAATATAATTAATAACCATAAAGGGGCAAATGCTATACAAACAAGAATTATAAAAAATCTTGAAACCAATGAGCGACCTATTGTAGTTACATAGTCTATAAACATAATCATATTCCTTGCGTGTAACTACTAGTACTTTGATATACAAAATAAACATACATATGCACATACCATCCGACCGCTATAGGAAGCGCAAGAATATATAGAACTTGAGCAATCCAAGGGTTGCCAAATACATATGCACTATAGTTCATTATGTACCAAAAGATATTCCAGACCCCCATGCTTATAAGTAGTAAGGGCATCTGATATACAATAAATACTAGTGAACGCGCTAGAGTCACAATAAGTGAAGGCATTGTTTTATTACTATCAAACCAAAAACAAAATATATACGTTGTTAGCATGGTAGACCAATATGTGAATATACTAATCAAAATTATAAGTAAATATTCAAACGTACACATTACTTTAATGTATGCACTATCTTTAAATTTTATACTTGAACGAGCCATTACAACGCAATATGAAATTAGTACAGAACGCATTAAGATTGTAGTAAGTAAACCTAGGTCAATAAATACAGAAAATATATTAGTTATAATAATTAATGACGTCAGAAGTATAAAAAATACGCTTTTAATCATATTTTTATACATACGCATTACTGTTAAGAAAGATAAAAGAAAATATTTTTTACGCTCATCATTAGAAAATATTGCCAGGCTATTACACCACATGTTAGCAAGCTTCATTTCATCCTTTTTATCTTATTAACCTAATTATTTTAATAATAATCATTATAGCATACAATAGAGCGCATATTCTTAAAACAAAAAGACACCGCATTTCAATGCGATGTCTTTAATTATAATGCTAGAGTAAAAAATATTTGTACTATGCAGCAACAGGAGGCAATGAAGAGCCATTAACTCTGTATGAACCTTGTTGTGCTAATCTTTGATAAAAATCATACCATGTAGGGATACTCATAACACATTGTAGACCTATAGTGGCAATAAGTGGCCCATTAGATTTTATAGTATCCCATGGAATCTCAAGATTCCATTTATTATTTTGCTTGATAACTTCTTTAAAATCTTGAATAGTAACCGATTTGTCCGACGCCTTATAATTTGCGTGTTGAAAAGTATCACTAATAAGTTGCTCAATGTCACGAATAGATTTTTTATCAGTACGCTGGGCCAAGTAGGTAACATCACTTGCAGTACATGTATGATCCTGACCATTCAAATAATATTCAATGACACGGTTTCTAGTGACAAGGTCAGGCAAAGGTACTTTTACTATGTTTGTACCAAAGCGACTTTTAAGTTGATCTGGCAAGCGAGTAATATCGTTACTGGTTCCTATAAAGAGAATATTAGGGTTTTCAGCACAACGGTCTAATATAAGCCACAGCGCTTCAGCAACTCCTTTATCACTATTACGTTCGTCCTTAAATCTGTCGGTAAGAAAGTTAATCTCATCAATTATAACAACATAAGGAACTTGAGAATTTATAATAGGCTCAAACAAACGAAGTAAATTTTGTTGGCCTGAGTTTTTATATTCATTGACTAAAAATGGCGCTTCAGCAACTAAATAGTCCCATCCCAAAGATACTGCCACTACTTGCGCCAATGTTGTTTTTCCTGAGCCTGGAGGACCTACGAACAACATACGTTTAGTGATAAAAAAGTCTTGACGTGAACCTGCATGTGACTTTTTAGCTCGAGGAAATTTGCGATTAAATATAGCTTTACGCACTCTTTCAGGAGCTGATTGAAGTACTATCTTTACCATATCTTCATCAATTTTTTTACGCGCCAAAGGTGAAATTGCACCTGCAAGTCCTGAGTCTTCATTACCTAATGAAGTAATAGAAGGAGTATTATGGTTTATAGAAGTAGACTCTTTTTGTAACTGAGAAAGCCATTCTCTAAACCCTTCATCTTGAAAAGCATCGTCTAATTTATTTATTTTTCCTAAAGAAGATGGTGTATCATCAGATGATGTTGGTGTAGAAGTACTTACTGGAACTGATTCATTTTGAGAGTATAATAAGGTAACAGTAAAAGTAGTAAAATAAAAAGCAATAGCAGTTAGAAAATATAGTTTGTTTTTCATCGATAAATCCTTAAAAGTGTATCTTATAAAAGTATGACACATCTATAATCTCTTGCAAACTGCCTATATATTTTATGTGCTTTCTTAGTATTTAAAATAATTTATAAAATGTATTTGACTTTTAGAAATTTATATTCATAAAATACATAATGACAGTAGACAAAAAAATTTCACATGATACAAAAATAGAAATTACCTCATTGACGTACTTAAATAGCAGTACTTGGGTACGAATATCCAAAGGAACAGAGTATTTATTATGAAAAAACTCTTAATTGTAGAGTCTCCTGCAAAAATAAAGACAATATCTAAATTCTTAGACAAAGAATTTAAGATTATGTCCACGATGGGCCATATTATGGACCTGCCGACCAAGCACGTGGGAGTCACTATGAACGACTCTATTGAAATTGAATATGTTCCTTTGGACAAAAAAGAAAAAACTATCGCTGAGTTGTGTAAAGCAGCACAAAAGGCAGAGGAAATATACTTAGCCCCTGACCCTGACCGCGAAGGTGAAATTATTGCCTGGCATACCGCAGGTGAAATTTTAAAAGTTGTTAATCCCAAAAAGGTTAAAATTTATCGTATTGCATTTAACGAAATTACCAAGCCAGCTATTTTAGATGCCGTCAATAATCCCGGCAATATAGATTTGCAGAAAGTAGCCGCACAACAGGCACGGCGGGTTCTTGATCGGTGGGTGGGTTATGAAGTATCACCTGTTCTTTGGAAAAAATTTGCACCTGGTCTTTCAGCAGGACGTGTTCAGTCAGTGGCGCTGCGCCTTATCTGCGAGCGCGAAGATGAAATTAGAAACTTTAAACCTGAAGAATATTGGTCAATACACGGATTATTTACCTATCAAACAGATCAACTTGAAGCTGCGTTAGTAACAATTGGAAAAGAAAAGATAGATATCAAAACAAAAGAGAACGCTTCTTCTATAGTAAACGGTATTAAACAGCAAAGTTATAAAGTTGAATCGGTTACTGATAAAAAGAGAAGTAAGTCGCCACTTGCTCCCTTCATGACAAGCACCTTACAACAAGCAGCGTTCAATCAACTTGGTTTTACAGTTAAAAAAACTATGACTGTAGCGCAGCAACTGTATGAAGGTATACCTCTGAGTGATCCTACTACACCCATTGCGTTAATTACTTATATGCGTACCGATTCTCTACGCATATCAAACACTGCCCTTGAACAAGCACGTGATTATATTTCCACGAGCTTTAACAGTGAATATTTACCTACAAAACCTCAGTTATATGCCAAAAGTAAAGCGGCTACCCAGGATGCCCATGAAGCAATACGCCCAGTAGACTTAAAAATTACTCCTGAACGTGCGTATGCTCATTTATCAAAAGACGCCGCCAGGCTGTATGAACTAATATGGAAACGGTTTGTAGCATGCCAAATGAGCCCTGCACAATATGCACAACGACAGGTTACCATTTCAGGGGGACCTTATACTTTCAAAGCAACAGGCTCTACACTTTTGTTCGATGGATTTTTGGCAGTATACCATGATGCACAAGATGAAGAAAAAGATCAAAAGGTTATAATTCCTGCCTCTTTTACCGCTAAAAAACAAGTTAATCTCCAAAAAGTGACGCCAAAACAGCATTTTACTCAAGCGCCACCAAAGTACACTGAAGGATCATTGGTCAAAGAACTGGAAAAAGAAGGTATAGGGCGACCTAGCACCTATGCTACTATTTTAAGTACTATTCAAGCTCGATCTTACACAACACTTGATAGTAAAAAACGTTTTACTCCTACTGATCTGGGAATGGCAGTAACAAGGCTATTAAGCGAAAGTCTTCCTGGTATTATGGCAGTAAAATTTACAGCTCATATGGAAGAAGATCTTGATAAGGTGGCTAGTGGTACCCTGGCACGAGATAAATTACTTAAAGAATTTTACAAAGCCTTTGAAAAAGAACTCTCAGCACTAAAAGGCGCAGATTCAAAAAAAGTTTCTGAACCAACTACTATTGAATGCCCTGCGTGTCACAAAAGTAATTTAGTCATTCGCTTTGGAAAAACAGGAGAATTTCTCGGGTGTCCTACTTATCCAGCGTGTACATTCACCGCAAAATTCACTCGAGCAGAAGACGGAACCATCATAATTAGTGCTCCTGAAGAACCCAAATTACTTGAAGAAACATGTCCGTTATGCGGCAAACCACTCCGAGTAGTGTCAGGTAGATTTGGTCAGTTTATTGCCTGTTCAGGATATCCTGATTGTACTTACATTAAGCAAACAAAGGCAGAAGTACAATGTCCTTTAGATGGCGGTGATTTAGTTAAAAGAAAATGGCGAGGAGGTTCTTTCTGGGGTTGCTCCAACTATCCAAAATGTAACTTTGCTGTATTTGGTGAAATAGAGCAACAGCCTTGTCCTGTATGTCATCGTCCATTTTGGCTAAAAAAACTGAAAAAAATGGTGATATTACCCTAACTTGTACTAATAAAGAATGTGGGTATAAAAAAGTGGTAACTGAATCCTAAAAATCTTGCATACTAAATGTTCATTATTTTATGGTTACATAGTAAAAGCAATTATTCTTAAGGAGTTTCTATGGAACTTGTCCGTAAATTTATACTTTATACGAGTATTTTTTCTACAGTAATAATTAATGCGGGGCAGACCTCACCACAGAATACACAACGCCCTCCCCAAGAACTTGAAAATATGATGAAAAATCATCATGATAAAATCGTCTTGCTATTAGAAGAAGTAGAAGCTCGTGGAACAGAAGATCAGCAAGCAATGGTTGCTGATATTAAACGTCTTGAAAAAAGAATTCGTGACACTATGAGAAGATATGCTCCCCGTGAACGCTCAACAAATGGCCGTCCGGGTGCTGTAGCACGTCCTACTACTCGCGTAACTCGTGCTGTAGAAACTGTAGAAACAGAATAAATAGCAAAGGGCAGTATTAAATAAACTGCCCTTTTAAAAATTATAACTATATCATTAACACTACGCACAATTAATGCATATTATTGCAAACGTGTTCCATTAGGTACTCTTACTGCAGGCAGTACAAGCTGTAACTTATTATGTTCATCTTTGGTAAATAGCATCATACCCTGTGATTCGAGTCCTAACATGGTACGAGGTTTTAAATTATATACAAACACACCTTGCTTACCTTGTACCTCTTCAGGACTATAGTACATCCTAATACCTGAAAGTATTTGACGTATACCCTTACTACCAAAATCTACCTGCAATTTAAGCAATTTCTCAGACTGAGCAACAGTTTCTGCAGATATAATAGTTCCTACCAAAAGTTCTATTTGCGAAAACTGATCTATAGTAATGTAATCTTGGACAGAGGCTTGCTCCGTTTGATTTGAAGCAGGTGTTACCATAGGAGTACTTTCATATTTGGGAAATAGTGTATCTATTTTCTTTATAATGAATGATTTATTCCAAACATTAACTTCTATCTCTTTAAATGCATTATTATTCGGTTCCCACAATTGCCCTAAAGATTCAAGTAATTGTACCATCTTAACAGGCATTATCGGCCACGCTAGTAGAGCAATAGTGTAAAGACTATGAGCTGTTGCTGATAAAATTTCTTTAAGCTTTTCAGGATTTGTAGCTGCTATTTTCCAAGGCTCATTCTCATGAAAATAAGAATTTACTTTTCCTATAAAACGCCATAACCGCGAATATGCGAGATGAAACATATATTCATCCATGTACATATTCATTTCTCTTTGCACATTAGAACATTCATTACGTAACTCAAGTGACGAAACAGACCAAACTGTAATTGGGTCAAGCATATAAGCAGCGTACTTATGCGCAAGAACAGACATGCGATTTAAAAGGTTTCCTAAATCATTTGCCAAATCAGAATTTAGTTTTTGTTCAAGATCAGTAATATTAAATTCACCGTCTTGAGTAATAGCGATATAACGAGTTAAATAATAGCGTATAGCTTCAGCACCATAGGTATTATAAAGATCAAGTGGATCTATCACATTGCCACGAGATTTTGACATTTTCTCTTTATTAACTTGAATCCAGCCATGTACTAATAATTTAGACGGCGGCACAATGCCTACTGACATTAAAAAGGCTGGCCAATATATTGCATGAAATCTAACAATATCTTTACCCATAACATGCACATCAGCTGGCCACCATGATCGAAAATCCTGCTCACGTCCTGGTTGTGAATATCCGATTGCGCTTACATAGTTCATAAGCGCATCTGCCCATACATAAGTTACATGTTTAGGGTCGCCAGGAAACGGTATTCCCCAAGACAAGGTAGTACGTGAAATACTTAAATCTTTAAGGCCGGCTTTAACAAAATTAATTACTTCTTGAGCTCGCTCAGAGGGATTGATAAATTCTGGATGTTCTTTATAAAAAGTAAGCAATTTATCTTGATAGGCCGATAATTTAAAAAAGTATGTCTCTTCTTCTACAGGTATTGTCGGACGGGCACAGGTAGGACAGTGCGGACCTGTTGTATTTTGAACAACATCTTCTTCACGTTCAGAGACAAAAGTTTCACAAGGAACACAATACCAACCCTTATAGAATCCCTTATAAATGTCTCCAGCCGCTTTAGCCTGCTCAATCCACGTTTGCACTGCATGCTTATGTTCAGGATCAGTAGTACGCACAAAGTGTTGATACTCGATGTGATATTTATTCCATATATCTTTGTATGCGGGAATAAATCCATCTACAAATGACTGGGGATCTTGACCCGCAAGAGCAGCGGCGTTGGCAATTTTTTGACCATGTTCATCAGTCCCTGTCAAAAAAAATACTTCTTGGCCTTTAAGTCTATGCCATCGGGCTGCAATATCTGCAAGCACCGTTGAATATAACGACCCTAAATGCGGCTTAGCAGTAACATAATAAATAGGAGTAGTGATATAATATCGCTTCCTGTGAGTTTTAACTGAGGTCATAAAAATTGTCCCGCGTTAAGATGCCATTAATGAAACCCAAATGTCATTAACCTTATCAAGTGAAATAACATTTCTAAAAAAATCAACTCCAGGTCCTGGTAGCTGACACATGGATGGTGCTACTGAGCTTGAAACTTTCAAACTTGGAGAGCAAAATCCATATTTCTTAAGATGATAAGCAAGTATATCTGGACGAAATAAATAGTTAATAAATTTATATGCAAGTTCAGCCTTAGTACTAGATTCAGGGATAGCCAAAGAATCTATTACTGCAAAGGTACCTTCAACAGGTATGATAAAGGACACCTGAGGATCATACTGTAAAGCATTCCAAAGAGCGGGCCCCATTGTCGTAACAATAGAAGCACTACGTCCGAGTAAAACATCCTCAGCACGCGCTTCAGTATAAATTTGAACACATTTTTTTTGAAGTATGAGTGTATCTGTAATTTGCTGTAATTTTTCCTCAGTTAAATTATCAATAGAACCAAATAAATACTGCGCAGTTATCAAGATCATATCACGCGCATCATCAGTCATCGCAATAGTATTGGCAGGACAATTACGAGAATCAAATATAAGAGACCAACTTGGTTTTTCACGTAATTTAGCATCTATAACTGCTTTGTTAATTCCTAATCCATATACTCCCCAAAAAAATGGGACTGAATATTTATTATCTTTATCAAAATAATGTCCAAGTAACCCCGGATTAATATCATTCCAAAAAGTAAATTTGGAATGATCTAGCACTTTCAAAAAACCTTTACGCGCTAAAAGCTCTATAGTATGGTCAGAAGGTATAATAAGATCATACCCCTTACCCTTAGTACTCAAAATTTTAGAATATAAATCTTGATTACTTTCATAATAACTAATATTGACCTTAATACCGGTCTCTTTTTCAAATTGCTCTATATATCCCGGATCTAAAAGCCGAGGCCATGTAAAAATGTTAAGAGTGTTACGTCCAGATCCTATATAATTACCTATAAGAGGAGATAAAATAAACAAGCCAATAACACTCAGCCAAAAGCAAATAATTAAAAGCCATACGAATAAACGTTTATAAAAATATTGATATATCATAAAATCGCCCCTTGCCTTCCACTAAATCGTGAGATAAGAAGTACAAGTGCACTACTAAGTACTATCATAATAGTTGAAAGTGCATTAACTTCAGGCGTTGCTCCTGAACGAATTACAGAAAAAATATATAAGGGTAAAGTTTGACTTGTAGGACTTGAGCAAAAAAATGCGATTAAAAAATCATCTAAGGAAATAATAAATACTAGTAAAGCAGCAGTAAATAAAGTAGACCGTAATAGTGGCAGTATAATTCGTTTATATGTCTGTACTTCAGAGGCACCTAAATCAAGCGACGCCTCCCAATATCGCTTATCCAACTCGGAATAACGCACAGAAAGCATAGGAATCACATACCCTAATCCAAGTAATGTGTGGCCAGCAATAAGTGCTGTGAGTCCTAATGGAATTACAAACATAGAAAATATATGTAACAAACCTACTGCAATAATAATTTCAGAAATACCAAGCGAGCTTAGAAAAAGTGGCGTTATTATCTGTAATCGACTATGAGCGCTATACAATACAAATAACGTTCCCATCACTACACTCAACAAACTAGAACTTAATGCAACTATGCCTGAATTTTTCAAAGCCTGTAGCGCCTGAGAAGAAGTAAAAGCATTATAATACCATTGTAATGTCAAACCACCCCATTGATAAGGTGTATAAGAGTTATTAAAAGAGAAAACAATTAGTACAAAAATAGGTATATACAGGAACAGAAATAAAATTCCCGTTACTATATAAAGACTATAAGAGCTTAATGATTTAAAAATATTCATGTATCACGCCCTTTTTGTAATAGGCCCCTGTTAACAAGAAACGGTATGATAAAATACCATACCATTGTCAATGCAATTAAACATACTGCGGCAATTACTGTAAATAGCGAACCACTTCTAAAGTCACGCGCAGTAACAAAGTAATGTGCAATTAATGATCCCACGTACAATTGCTTATTACCGCCCATCAAACTCGGAATAACAAATTCTCCAAATGCAGGAATTAACACTAATAGTATCCCAGTGCGGATACCTGGCATACTGAGCGGCAGTATAAGTTTCAAAAAAGTTGTCCGCCAAGAAGCCCCTAAATCAAGCGATGCTTCCACTAACCTATAATCAATTTTTTCAAGTGCACTATAGAGAGGAATTACCATAAAAGGAAGGTAACAGTACACCATAGTTATATAAATGGCACCTGGTGTATTTAGTAAAACTAAAGGCTCTGAAATTATTCCGATTTTCAAAAGTATACTGTTAATTAAACCATGGCGCTCTAGGATAAAAAACCAAGAATATGCTAATACTAACAAGCTGGTCCAAAAGGGTAATATCAAGAGAAAAAGAAATATATTTTTAATTCGCTTCATTTTAAATGAAGCAACATAAGCAAGGGGATAAGCGCAGAGCAAACATAGTAATGCTGTAGCGGATGAAAGAAAAACGGAACGAGCAATAACTTTTAGATAAGGCTGCGTAAAAAAAGAACGCACAAGCTCCCATACTGTGTGACCAGCTTGTAATTTGTGGTGTGGTATAAATGCACTATATACGATCAAGCATAAAGGTATCATCAAAAATAAAACTTGCCACAAAATTGCCGGAGCACTCCAGAAAAATGACCGCTCTTTTGAAAATAATTTAGTATATATATTCATCGTTCTAACAACACTGCATTTTCTTTTTGCCAATACAAATACACTTTATCATCATAATCAATAATTTGATCTGGAAAATGATCTTCATTCTGCTCAAACACCTGAATAAGATTATTTTCACCTACCAGTACATTGTATTGTGTTGAACGACCATGATATACAATGGACTGTACCATACCTTGTAAACAATTTGAAAAACCAGCTTTTTGTACTTTAGTAATTTCTATTTTCTCAGGCCTTAAACTCATAAGGACTGAAGATCCAGGCTGAGCCCAATCTTTGCCAGCCGGCAAAGCTACTTCTAAGGTCCCCCAACCAGGAATTTCAATGTAATCTTTAACTTCGTCCCTAACTAAAGTGCCTTTAGCAATATTGGTGGTACCTACAAATTGAGCTACAAACGAACTTTGAGGAAACTCATAAATTTGCTTGGGGGTTCCCATTTGCTCAATTTGACCATCATAATTCATAATAGCCATCTGATCAGCAACTGTTAACGCTTCTAACTGATCATGTGTCACATACACAAAAGTAGTATTTAAAGCACTTTGTATATCAATAAGTTCAATAAGCATACGTTCTCGCAGCTTAAGATCTAGAGCAGCCAAAGGTTCATCTAGAAGCAATACTTCTGGTTCATTTACAATAGCGCGTGCCAAAGCTACCCTTTGTTGCTGGCCGCCAGATAACTGCGCTATTGATTTATACATTTGCTTTTCTAAATGTATTGATTTTAAAACTTTAGCAACTTTATATTCGACAACATCGGCAGGAACTTTTTTTATATGTAAGCCATATGCTATATTATCAAACACGTTCAGATGAGGAAATAAAGCGTAGTTCTGAAAAACTGTATTAACTTTGCGATAATTAATAGGCACATGTGTCACATCTTGATCACCAATATAAATATGACCATCGTCTACAGTTTCAAAGCCTGCAATAAGACGTAATAGTGTAGTTTTACCACTCCCACTGGGCCCGAGTAACGCAAAAAATTTTCCGCCTGGTATAGTTAAAGAAAGATTATCAAGTATCATTTCTCCATTATACGCTTTACTAACTTTTTCTATCCTTATGTCTTTCATTTTGTGCACCCATGCGAGCAAAACCCATTGGAACAACTACATCAGATAACGTACATGGTATAACTACTGCTACAATTAGAAAAAGAAACACCATGCCAATTTGTTGGTACCACGTAGTAAAACCATGTGATACTAAATAAAAACTTGAAGCTAATGCACTAATAAAAATATGAATGAAGTGTGACCATACCGAATAAAATGCTTGACGTGAAGAATTATGACGACTCAAAATAAATCCGTTAAGCATACCAACTAATAAAAATGGAATAATATTAGGTAGTTCGGATAAGAAACACAAATGAAAATGCATTTTTACTCCCAAAAGAGTACCCCCTAAATAAGGTAAAATACAATCTGAAAGAGTACAAAATATAAGAGGGGAGCCCACCCCTACAATTAAAGCTTTTATCCAATTTTTTGAAAATCTTAAAAACGTAATCAAGGTACCAGTCGCTGCAAATACAATATGCATAAAATGGAAACTATGAAAAAGAATATTGGATCCAGTTTTGATTAGTTTAGGATTATCGGTTCCTATGGTACTAAACGCTACAAAGCTAAGAATCACAAGGCAAAATGCTACAGAAAAAATAGCATAAGGAATGTGGTGTATAAGCTCTTCTCTTACAGTATGATGCTCATGCATCACCTCTGATTGTGTTTCAAAAAACATATCGTCATGGTGATGATCAGCATGATGATGATTATGATGTTTTGGATGATGTGCCATTTTGCACCCACTCCTTATATGTATTCAAGAAAAATAGTAATACAAGCCAAGATTTTTTCATGATAGGTCTTTTTTTAAACTTAATCAAACGGTTTTATAAAGAGGTCTATTTTTTAAGGTGATTAAGTATCATCAAACCGATAATGCTCAATACATTTAATACAGTAAGTTTTGCAGTTTTTTGTAAGGGTACATTGTTTGTTGTTAATTGATCTAAATATTCTTCAACCTCTTGTAAGTGACCTGCGTATTTTTCAAGCCTACCAGGAGCAGTTAATATATGTAATTTGTAACAAGCACATTTAATAGCTATTTTTTGACCATCAAAGCTTAAGGTACATAGTTCAAGAGGATGATCACATACTTTATAACTTACAATTACTTTACCTTGATCTACATCATATATATTCAAATCACCTTTATTATTTATAATAAAAAGAAGAGCCAAACATGGATGAGCCTGTAGACCTGTTATCTTACCAAAATCATAATGTTCACTAAATGGCTCATTCTGCGGTATAGTTAAATTACCTTTCCATATACGCAAACAGTCCTTATATTGACAATAGGCCGCTATCCACTTACTTTGAGATCCAAAAACCATATAAACTACCCTATCTTCAGCATTAGAAGGTAGAGCCCATTTCAGCCTTACTTGGTCAGGCAATCTTTTTGTATCTTCTTCAATTTGTGTTTCAATAATATCAATTTCATTACCTTCTTTAGAAAGCAAGTTATGTGCTACGGCCAGGAGCTTTTTGTCAGGAGACGCAGTTATACCTATAGTAGATGTCTCAATAGAAGGCAACAATAATTCTATAATTTCATGAGTGTTAGAATTTAAATTACTTAGGCATAATTTACTGTTATCATTACCAGATGAAAAACATATAGGGTACACAATCTGGCCAGATGCCGGCAAATAAGCTGCTATATCAACATTGTAATGTGTGTTTTTAATAAATGCTACATCCTTAACCAAGGGATTTTGATATCTTTCTTCATCGCTATCCACGTCCAAAATGGTAAAACGTGTAAAAAATAAAGGCGATTCTCGCATATTACGGCTTGCGCAGCCAGAAACCCAACAGATTCTCTTGTCCAGAGCAATAATAGCACCTTGATCTGTATACTCAAGGATATAAGAAGTTGCATCATACATAGTAATACGCTCAGTATCAATATATATTTTATATGCGCATCCCTGCGGAGTACTCAAAATAAGATAATTTTTACTCTCATCAAATACGATCGATGTAATATTATTGTATTTAATATAAGCGGAAACATTAAAATTTTTTTGATCTAAATAATTTAAAAAATCTATTGTTTTAATAGTCTTAACTTCGTTCCAACGAATATCGGCTTTGCTTAAATTAATTATCGACTCATACTGCTCTTGCGGCAATAATCTTAAGCGTCTAACAATTTCCTTCAAGTTGCTCTCATCTGGACTCAGCCGAGAGTATGCCGACTCAAGAAAGCTCAGAGTGGCAAGCTCTTCAAGAGTTTGCAGAGACTTTGATTTATCTTGACATATACTCAAGCCATAAATCAAAAACAATACACTATATAGAAAATTATATTTTATCATAGTATTTATTTTTACTAATCCTACAGAGTTCTTATTTGGACTATACTTCTATTTTATAAACAAGCAAATAAATCATTAAAATGCATTACCAAATGTAATGTACCACGCATATCGAGATAATCGTAAATCAGGTCGACTAGCTTTAACTCCTAAATCAAACCTTAAAGGTCCAAGTGGTGTATCATAGCGAAAACCAAACCCTGTGCCTGATAATATTCCTGCCTTCAAAGCGTCGGACCAACCTGCTTCACCCAAAGCACCTAGATCTTGAAAAAAAACAATACTCAAGCCTCTCCATACAGGAACCCGACACTCAAGATTAATATTAACCATCGCTTTTGCGCCCTGTGGGACAAGATATCCACCATTATCATGATCATCAATAATACCAAGCGGTGGGCACATATCAACCTCATAACTACGAATACTATTGGGTCCGCCAAGGTAAAATCTTTCAGACGGCATAATACTTTTAAAATCATCGTAAAATATATATCCAGCGCGTACTCGAGCTGCAAATACTGCTCGATAGAAAGGCACGAATAATGAATACTCTCCTACAAGCTTTACAAAGGTACTGGCCAAATTTTTGTAAATAAGTGGGATGAGTCCTTTGGCAGACAATGCCGCTGAGTAACCTTTAGTAGGAATAACACGAGAGTCTAAATATTCGGCAAATAATGAAGGCTCAAATCTTATGTACGGAACTCGTATATTCAAAAGAGTTGGTTCAAAGTTAATAGCACGTGCAATACGATTTGCAAAAGGAGTATTTTTTATGTCCTCAGAACTGAGACGAGTTTTGGTACATTCTACACCTGTAATAATTTGGGCATTAGTGTGAATCCATTGACGCTCTAATGTTCCTGCAACTCCCTCCAAACTAACTTCATACAACGTCTTTTGCTTTTTACATACTCCTGGATACTGATACAAATGATTATATATCTCACCTGTTGCGTATACAGGGTATTTTCCTGGAATCGGTAGACTGTAGTATAAATATAGTTCTCGATAATACCGCATAAGATCTACATCTATACCCAGTACATCTGAACGAGATAATGGATCACGCACTATCAATGATCCCCCTAACTTATAAGTAAATCCTTGATAGCCAAAAGAACTTAATGCTCCTTTTTGTAAGCCAACACCTGTTCGCACAAGTACATTAAATGTGTCTTTAGGATACACATTTAAAATAAGTGGCACTTCTTGGTCTATAGCCAAGGCTGGATTAACATGAATACGCTCAAACAAATTTTTTTCTGACAAATAATGTATTGAATGAGTAATTAATGTGCGATCAAAAGGTATGCCAGGTTTACAGCTTAAAGAATCGGTAATGTACTCTGATTTAGTTAAAGGTGAACCTACGACTACCATTTTACCAAAACACTTAGTGCGTTCTATAATATTCCATTCAATAACAACTCTGTTGTCAGTGCGTATTATATGAGGATTTATAGAATCAATAACATAGCCTACCTGTTGTGCATATTCAGTTATCCATGCTTGTTGTTGTTTTAGCAAATGAGTAGTAAAATACATCAGAGTTAAACTGTGCTTTTTCTTGCCAATCGGGATGACCTACAATAATAGTTTTATCAACTATAGCTCTTTCTTTTTGATCAATTATAATTTTCAACTCATAAATATTTTTATCAATAAGCACTTTATCAACTCTTACTATACACGCATCTAAATATCCCTGAGTAATGAGATATGAAAGAGCTTCTTGAGAAACTTTAGTATAGACAGCATGGTCATAAGTAGTACCATTTAATGTCTGAAATATAAGAATAACTTTATCATCGATCGGCAAAGTAGTATCAATAACTTGTACTTGCTCAATATATGCTTGCGCACCTTCCTCAATTAAAAAAAATAACGCCCCTTCTTCTTGTCGCATATGTATTTGAGCTGACCAAAAACCGTGTTCATAATATATTGATTTTAATTCTGAAACAAAAAGGTTTGGCTGTATATATAAAATACCTTTACCAAAGCGAGACAAAATATTAAATAAGTACTCTGTACTTAAATAAGAATTACCGCAAAAATATAGTGGCTTTTGCTCACCCTGTTCAACATAAAGATCAATAGCTACTGACTGCGTATTTTTATCAATCCGCTCTACCATCTTGATTGTTGCATCAAAAAACCCGTATTTTGATAGAATTTGACTCACTCGCAATGTTGTTTTATTGAGCTCTACTCGACTGTAATTTTTATGGTTAAGTTCATTCAGCTGTATCTCTATTTCATCAGTGATATGATGAGGGACTAGCGCTTGGTGTGAATTATAATAAAGTGCAATCGATTCGACTGTGTATTTTTTCCCTCGAGAACAATGCAAGTCGACAGTAACTGTTTGAGTTACTGGATCAGCAGATACTGTATCCTGGACACAAGCTTGAAAATACCCATCATTTTAAACTGCTGTTCTATGTCTTGCAAAGCTTGCTGATGTACTACTACGTCAAAAAAATTGCCTGGCTCTAATGGATACCAAGATCTAATAACATCTTTTCCTGTCAAAACCCCCCACACCCGCACTTTTACAATAACTGGTTGACCGGTAAGAATGATGTGAAGATGCTCTTGAGAATATGTATCGATCCATCGTTGTATTTGTATAATACTAAAACGACCAGTTGCATATAAGTAAAAGCAGGCTTTTGCCAAAAGAGCCCGATCCACATTCATAACACCTGATAGACCAGTAAGATATTCCCATTGCTTCTGGCTCAGAGGAATATCAGCTTGAAAAGAAATATGATGTGCTAAAAAACTCTGTGGAATAAACTCTTCTAGCGTATCATACATCTGATTAAAGGAAGAATATTTAACTATAGTTGAGACCAGTATACTACTGTCTGGCGCTGAGTATAAAGAAATAGCAAAGCAACATGACAGCATATATACTGCCAAAATAAAAAATAATGTGGTGTGGAAAAATTAAAGCGCATTAAGCGGCAGTTCCTGAAAATTATGTGATGCGCAACAGCAAGTATTTAACCTACTCTAGGATACCATAATATCAATCAAGCAAACAGCGGTGCTGAAGATCGATGTATATACAAAATATTGTATATACACTCATAAGTAATAAAAAACATTCTTCAAAAATTTGAAACATAGACTATTCAATAATTCTAAAGGTACCTCGATAATCTTTGTCCTTAATAAAAGGCTCAACTACAAAATCAGTACCTTTGACTTTACGTAAAGCCTTAAGAAGAGTATCAATCAACTGATCGATAGCTGCTTTATCGCCATATACAATAATTCGTACATTTTCATCTGCTTCTTTAGAAATATGAGCAGACCCTTCTAGCCGCAAAGATAATGCAGGCTTTTGGATGTAAGCTACAACAAAATCAGTATCTACAGTACCTCTAAACATAATTTTTACACATTGTTTCATACCAGTATATCCTTTTTAAAATGATCACATTGCACCCAACATTAGCAAAAGTAAGCCGATACTGTCAAAACATGTTATACTAACTTTAAAAGTTGTCTTTGTTATCGTGTAAGGATTTTATAAAAATGAGTACTTCTTCTATCCGTGTGCGCTTTGCACCCTCTCCTACTGGCATGATGCATTTAGGTGGCGTCCGTACAGCACTTATGAATTACTTGTTTGCACTTCAGAAGAATGGAATATTTATTATTCGTATAGAAGACACTGATACCGAACGTAATTACGATCCGCAAGCTACTGGAATTATTAATGATATCCTCTGGCTTGGCCTACATTACCAACATGGGCCAGTAGTTTCCGGCCCTGATGCTCCTTATTTCCAATCAGAGCGTACTTCTATTTATCAAACACACCTAACACAACTTATTAGTAATAAATTCGTATATCGTTGTTTTGTACAAGCTTAGAACTTGAAAAAAAGCGTGAACGACAAATAGCACTCAAACAGCCTCCTCGTTACGATAAAACGTGCCTTAAACTTTCAGATCAAGAAATTCAAAAACAACTTGATAAACAAGTCCCCTTTATATGGCGGATGAAATTTGAATCGGATAAATCAGTCACTATTCATGATCTTAGTCATGGAATTATCAATTTTGAGTTTAAAAATTTCTCAGATTTTCCACTTACTCGTCAAGATGGGTCGTTCACTTTTATCTTTGCAAATTTTGTAGATGATCTTACGATGAAGATTACCCATGTAATACGCGGAGAAGATCATCTTACTAATACTGCGTGCCAAGCAGCTTTATATCAAGCATTTGAGGCTCCTTTGCCTGTGTTTTGGCATTTACCAATTATATGCAATGTAGAAGGTAAAAAATTATCAAAACGTGATTTTGGGTTTTCTTTACGTGATTTGAAGGATACAGGATACTTACCTCAAGCTATTAATAACTATTTGGCCACCATCGGCGGTGGAACCCTCGACAATCAAATTTTAACATTGCCAGAACTTGCACGATCTTTTGATTTCAATAAAATCCATGCAACCGGCCAAGTCAAATATGATGTCGAAAAACTAAAGTGGTTTAATCACAAGTGGATAAATGAGCTGAATCCTCAAGAATTATACGATCAGAGTATTGAATTTATAAAAAAAGAATTTCCTCAAACCACCAGTATACCACGCGATACTTTAACAGTTTTACTTCAAGCTATTAAACCTAACATGACTACTCTTGCTGATGCTGCAGAATTGTTACGATTTTACTTCGTGAGAACATTGATTCAAAAGGAAACTTTTACCTCTCATATAGATTCAGCATTTATTCAGCAGATTGCTACAGTTCTGGCTGAAAGTATAAATGAAGTTGCGCATCCAGAAATGTATATGGATAAGATCAAAGAACTTGCCAAAATAAATAATATTCCTGTCAAAGTTATATACACTGCTTTGCGATTATGCTTGACTGGAACACTGGGCGGGCCAACTTTAGCTACCATCTTGTACATATTAGGCGAATCAGAGTCACGGATACGGATTGTATATTTGATTAATGAAATTACAAAGTAGAATCTGCTCCTGCCAAGCGATTAGGTAATTTTTCAATATTATAAACTAGTTGTCTTTGCTGCAGCTGAGTCATAATATCAAGAAATTGTTGCTGAAAGTGCTCTGGAACAAAGAATTCAAAAACACCTAAAATAGGATCATGCGTACGATCAAAAACCATATGATCAAAGCTACGCAAAAACCCTACAAATAACCAGGTGTTCTGTCTGTCGACTAGAGCACGATAATAAAAACATAATTTCACAGGATACACTTGTACAAAGTTACATTTTGTGGATTACTATACAATAATAATATTACATCATATATGAGGCTAAAGGCATTTTTATGACTAGTCAATCGGGTAAAATCGGAGTAGCAACGGCAACTATCATTGGGATGAACGCAATGATAGGTTCAGGAATATTTAGCGCGCCAGCTACCATGGCATCTGCAGTAGGACCTGCAGGCATCCTAGCATACCTATTTGTTATGGGTGCAGTTTTATTTATAGCGCTTTCTTTAGCTCGTCTTGCATATTTATATCCACAATCAGGTTCATTTTATTTATACGCAAAGCAATGGTCAGGACATGTTGGAGGATTAATTGCAAGCGGAGCTTATTTTATAGGTTTACTTATTGCAATGGGCTTGTTAACACAAATGGCAGGTACTTATCTTCACGATATATTCCCTGCTTTAAACGCTTACACCTGGAGTTATGTAATCTTATCAGCCTTAGTAGTACTTAATATTTTTGGTGTTGCATTATCAGAGGTTGGACAACATATTCTAATAGTCTTAACTGTGTTTCCTTTGCTTGCAATAACTGCATTGTGTTTAAGTAAGGCTCATATTACCAATCTAACTCCTTTTGCTCCGTACGGATTTTTAAATGTTTTAAAAGCGACACGCGTGGTAGTATTTGGCTTTTTTGGCTTTGAATGCGCTACTTCTTTGTTTAATATTGTTAAACATCCTGAGAAAAATGTCCCTAAAGCATTAACTTATTCTATCTTGATAGTAGGGGTAATTTACACCTTATTTGTAGGATCTATCATAGCTTCCACTCCTATGTCTCTTTTTAATGATGCAAGCGTCCCCCTACCTCGAGTACTTGCAAATTTATTCCCTACCAACCCATGGCTTATCAAAATTATTCATGTTTCAGTTTTATCAGCAATAGTAGGTACAATACACTCAATGATATGGGCATCTAGTAACTTACTTAGTATTTTAGGTCACCAAATACATCATAAAGCTCGATTATCTCATCGTACAGCAGTTCTTATTGTAGGATGTGGTATCTTATTAAGTACTATTACATTCAAAAATATTAACTTGTTTTTCTACTGTACTGCATTATTTATTATTACTGCCTTAGTAATGTCAATCATAACGCTACTTACTTTGCGTTCTGAATGGAAAAATGGGCATAATATTATAGCAGTTCTAGGTTTAGCAACCGCAGTTACTATTGGTTTTTTTGCATTTGAAGGCTTAATCGAACAACTACATCACGCATTTTAGAAATTGACGCATCGTGTGCAGTGAGGTAGTTTCTACAAGAAAGTAGTGAACTATGAAAAAGGATTGGTAATGGCGCTCTCTTCAGTCAAACAGATAGTATTGCTCATGTGTACGACGGCAGCTATGTACTCCAGCACGGCATATGCCAATCTTTCTTCTTTGACAAAAAATGATCCGTATCCTTTGTATACAGCATTGGACCCTCATGAATTCTTGTATCAACGAACAAAAGAACGCATGAAAGGATTTGGTCTTGAGATTTGTACACCCGAAAGAGTTAGTATTTCTTTTTCAGCATTTGGACAAAATGCTGACCGTGGACGTGATTGTTGTAATAATGAAGTAGAACTTGGAGATATTAATGGCCGCTGGAATATGGTTGGACTTTTATATGGCCCTGCACCGGCAGGTCAAACTTTTGCGCCAACATTAGTTCGCGCCTTTAATGTTTTGTTCCCAGGCCTCACACTCGGTACTCTTAATGACCCGCAATATATTGATCCTAAACAACGTGCCGGCTTCTTTTCAATTCCTTTAAAATATAGCAAACGTGGTTTACGATGGGATTTCAATGCAATGCTTTTCTGGGATATTGGCTTTAATTTTCAAGGCGGTATTGCCGATATTTGTCAAAAAACTTGTAACCACTGCCTTAACTATATACGACCCTGTCCTGTGGATGCTTTGAATAATACCTTATGTAATACTGCACCTAATGTATGCCCTCGATTTTTTAATTTAACATGTAGCGGTACTTCCAATGGTGATACAAATCCCGATTGTGGATTTTATTTTCCAAGTCTTGTAACCCCTACATTTAATCTGCGAAATGTTAATGATACTCTTATGGACGAAGTAAATCGCATTACTCAAGAAATTGGAATAGATACTGACGATTTTCATAAAATTTCTATAGAAGATTTACGATTCAATATTTTCTGGCGGCACGGTTGGCTTGTCAATTCAACACGAGTAGAACGTAATTGGGCCGAGTTTATCGCTATTCCTTTCCTTATAGTAGGAGGAAGCGCTCCCACAGGAAAAATAAAAACTCCTAATCAGCCTTTTGCTTTACCTTTTGGTAATAATGGACATGCTTCATTCGGCGCAACAGGCGGAATCGATTTTGATTTTGTTGAAACAATAGAATTTGGAGGGGAAGTTGGATTTACTAAATTCTTTGCACGTGATTTTTGTAATTATCCTGTACCTACCAGTCAATATCAATCAGGCATCTATCCTTTTAAAACTGATGTGCGCATACAACCAGGTACTAACTGGCACTTTGGAGCTAAAATGCATGCCTATAGGTTTTTAGATCGTCTTACTGCCTGGGTTCAGTACATACTACTTCATCATGAGAAAGATTGCATTAGCGTCAAAAGCAGTAATGGCTGCACAAGTTGCGGTCCAAATGACCCTAACTCAGTATTTATGCCTGATGTACTTGCTGATATGTCTTCATTCAAGGTGCAGGTCTTAAATGTAGGCCTGACATATGAAGTATCTCCAAATATAATATTTGGAGGACTGTGGCAAGCACCTCTTTCTCAGCGTAATGCATATAGAAGCTCTACTCTGTTGTTTACCTTAGCAGCTATATTTTAAGCATTGCCAGTAGTCCTGGACAAACACAGTAAAATAAAGTAATATTCAAATATATAACTATAATTATTATATCTCTTAGCAAGGATGTGGTTCCGAATGTCACGACGTAAAGTTAATATTCAAGTATCAGTAACTTCAAATGTTGAACGCGCACTCAAGCAACTCAAGAAAAAAATTGAACGTGAAGGTGTAGTAAGAGACATGAAACGTACTGTGTACTTTGAATCTCCTACCCAAAAACGTCGCAAGCGTCTTGTACGTGCAATAAAACAGAATTTTATTCGTATGATCTCTCAAAAGCTTATTTAATAAGCTCACCTATCTATTATGACCAATGTATCAATAAAAGATCGTAAAAAAGCACAAAGAGAATCTCTTTTATATCAAGAGCTCTCAAAGCTACTGCATAATCTTATGGTTGATCACCCTAATTTGACTTCTTTTACTCTTACCCGAGTAAGCTTGTCATCAGACGGTGGTATATGTTCGTTATATTTTTACATTGCAGGTGGAATTGAAGAATTTAAAGAGAAAGTTTCTTCTTTGATTCTATATAAGCCTTCATTACGAAAAGCTATTGCTCAAAAAATAGCCCGTCGATATACGCCTGAACTTGTTTTCAAATTTGACGAACATTTTGAAAAGCAAGAAAGACTTGAAAATTTGCTTTCCAAAATTGCCAAGGATGACTCATCACAGGAGAACTAATTGGAATTGTTGCGCTTAGCGCTTGTTGGGGATCATTTTTAAACGTAGTAGGATATCGCCTACTCCAGGGCATTTCCATTATTTTTCCTCGCTCTTCTTGCACTTCATGTTCTACAGCTTTACAGCCCTGGGACCTAATCCCTGTAGTATCTTGGATAGCACTCAATGGAAAATGTCGTTATTGCAGTCGTCAAATTAGTGTATTATATCCTCTTATTGAAATTCTAAGCATAATACTATTTACATCCGCTTATTTGTATATACCGTCCCGTTATTGGCCTATGTACAGTATTTTCTTCTCTGCACTGATAGTCAGTATAAGAACTGATCTTGAGTGCATGCTTTTATCACGCTTTACTACTCTATACCTTATACCTATTGGTTTTATTGGAGCCTATTTTGACCTGCTTCCTATTACCTTATTGCAAAGTATTATTGGTTGTTTTTTAGGTTATACAATCTTATATCTTATTGCCCAGTTATACAGACTTAGAACAGGCATTGAGGGAATGGGACAAGGAGATTTAGAACTTTTAGGTATGATTGGGTCATTTTTGGGCCCACTAGGATGTTGGCTGAGCCTATGTGTAGCTGCTATTTTAGGCTCCATAGTAAGTCTTGGATATATCGCTTTACATACAACTTGTGATTCACGCAATGTTCGAATACCATTTGGACCATTTCTTGCATGTGGTGCTTTTGCCTATGTATTTTACAAAACGCAACTTATTACTTTTTTTCTACATAATTTAGCCTTCTAGCATTTCAATAGTTATCCCAGCATTTGTACTTACTTTAACTGCTGATACACTATACATGATCAATATATCAAGATAGAAAGGCACTTATGAAACAACACATAGCACTTATAGCATTTTTTACTGCTACTAATATCCTTTACGGCGCACGTCCTGCATTATCGCTACAAGAAACTGTTTTAATGATTGCGTTGCAAAAGAAGGACTGGGACTCAGTAAAAAAATTAGTAAATGAAGGTACTAATATTATGTGCCAAGACCCTCAGGGAGTCACTCCATTGATGAGCGGCATTATCAACGAATATCCTGAACTAGAATTACTTATTTCACACAAAAACAATTGCATTGACGCTCATTTCCACAATGGTTTTACAGCTTTGCATATAGCAGTTATTAAAAATAATACGTCTGCTCTTGAATTATTGCTTAACAAAGGTGCAACCGTAAATGTAGTTGACACTTCAGGTGATACACCAGTGCATATAGCAGCAGGTAATAACAATATTCAAGCGATTGAAGCACTGGTCAAAAAAGGCGCCAATATAAATGCTCAAAATGAAGATGGCAAAACACCATTGCACGTTGCAGCATTTACTCAGCATGAAGATGCACTTATAAAACTACTTGAGCTTGGAGCAAATCCTAACATTTTGACTCATGATTGCCTTTCTCTTTTGGGATACGCTGTGCACATGAATGATTTAGCTTTGATCGAGATTCTTATTAAATATGGAGCAAACATTAATAATACTGATAAAAATGGATTCACTGCTCTTATGCAAGCATGTGCGCAAGGCAAATTTGACTGCGCACAACTATTAATTAATAACAAAAACTGTCAAGTTGATCAGCGCGACGTTGCTGGACACAGTCCTTTACATTTTGCAGTTTCTCAAAAAGAGCGTGTTTCTGAATTAATCAATCTCTTAGTCTCACACAAAGTATCAATAGATGCCATATCATGTGAACATCTTACACCTTTGATGGTAGCAATATCGAGTAATAATTTAGAAGCAGTAAACACCCTTATATCCCTAAAAGCTGATGTTAATCATAAAGATATTAAAGGCTCAACCCCTCTTTATACAGCATTGACACAAACTTCTGACAAATATCTTCAAGTACTTCTTGAAAACGGTGCAGACGTTAATCAGATTATTGGAGATGGCCCGTCACCTTTATTTTTTAGTACATTTATTCAAGACATTAAAAAAATAAAGATGTTATTAGATTACGGAGCTGAAGTAAATTGGTCTGACAGTAAAGGTATGACTCCCCTTGCTTTGGCAGCTCTTATGGGTAACCAAGAAATAGTTCGCATGCTTATCGATCATCACGCACATCTTGATTTTCAAGATCATGCAGGAAACACCGCACTTCACCTTGCATACCGTGGTTTGCCTGGCAATAAGTGCATCAAATTACTCTGTGATGCAGGAGCAAATACTAGTATATTTAACTGGCAAGGTGAACTTCCTGACCAAGTTAATATAACTCCAACCACACCCACTATTTCTGAAAAACAATCATCCGCTACAAAGCAAAAAACAAGTACCAAAAAGACAGATAGCCGAGACGATTTTAAAAAACTTCTTAACTTATAATAACTCATAAGGCCCTTTCAAGGGCCTTAATTATTTTAAATCATCCTGTACTATTCGTATGGTATTAGTGTGATCGACACTTAAAATATCTGGCGTTCCATCACCATCAATATCTCCTGCTGCCAGTATTAAAAAACTATTTTGATCTGCATATGAACCTTGTAAATAAACTGATGGAGTTTTCAACTTACCTATAATATTGTGAACACCTTCTGCGCCTGAAAAACCATACGTATAATAATGTGAAGGCATGGCACTATTATCACTCAAACTCCAACCAAGTCCTTCAGCTCCTTGTAGCACCTGAGCATATGTACCATGTTCTGCCCAATGTGCTTTTTGCGCCGCATGAAGTGCATGCAAGTGCATATAGGCTTCAGATCTTTTGGCTCGTGACACAAATTTAATCATATTAGGTACGCTAATCATAGCCAATACTGCAATGATAGAAACTACGATCATTAATTCTATTAAAGTAAAACCAAAACGCTTCATTGTACTCCTTGCAAGCTTATGCATCACATTTATATTAAAAAAACTACTTGTCCAAAAAGCGATAATAAGAATATACTTAGTTTCACTTTACTAAGAGGAGAAACTATGGTTTTTTGTAAAAAACACCTTATAAATGGGTGTCTGGTACTAACTTTAACTATTTCTAACAATCAAACTATGTTTGCTAAATCTCAGTTTGAACACACTATTGGACGAATAAGTCGTATGGCTAAGAATACTTATAAATATCTAGTCCCTACCCCTGCAGATGCCGTAGTGCTAACCGGTTTGACAAGCATAATGGCAGGAGTATGGCTTTTGTGTAAAGATCGCACGTGCCTGAGTGAAAAATTGCGATACAATATTGCATCTACAGCAGCTTTAATGTCTGGGAGTGCTCTTATATTGTACCGAGACACCATTGGCGACCATTTTTCAACATAGTTTTTCAGGAATATTTGCATGAATCAATCACGGCTACGATTACTCGGACATGTGGCCTTTATAATTATTCTGCTAACTTCTCATAAGACCGAACCGTATCACTCTAGCCCCTCTACCTATGCGGTACAGGAAATAGCATTGGTAACAGCTAGCCTTATGATGGTTGGCACAGGTCTATATATAATTGTCAACCCGGCCATTGGGATATTAGAAAAAGGGGTGAGCGCTGCTGCGGGGGATGCTTAGTAGCACTTGGAGGTGCAGGAATCATATGGGGCCCGCGCCTGGTTCATGTATCCCACTCTCCTTTTTATTATTTTACTAAAAAATAATGACTTACCCTCCCTAGAATATAGAGGAGGGTATTTTTCTGATATACATTTAAAAATTAATGTTTAACTTAAAGAACAACATAATCTTTTATTTTTTGAAAATTAACCTTAAGAGTTATCAGTCTTATTGCTTGTTTGACATTTTTGTTGAATAATTTAAAATGATTAATAAGGAAATCTATATTTTAATAACTGACCTCCGATAACATAATCTGGAGATTATCAATGAAACCAGTCGTAAGACAACAAAGTAATAAAGCTGTTGTAGGCGGAAAACAACGTAGCTACAACGAAGTAATCGAATATTTTGACAGTGCATGGTCACGAAAAATCGATACTACGCTCCAAACAATAAAGCGTTTAGATCAAGCTTTTTCTAATGTATCTACTAAAATTAATACTATTTTAGTAGCAGGTACTAATGGTCGCAGCTTGACAATCAACTTTACTGCTCAATTACTCCGCGCTGAAGGACTTAACGTTGGAGCATTGTATGCACCTCACGTTTTGACTTATAACGAACGATTTGCTACTAATGGTGAACTTATTTCTAATAAAGTATTTACCGATATTGCAAACGAAGTTATTAATGCTGCTGAGCAATTAGAGTTGCAAGCAAATACTCATGAGCTATTGACTATTATGGCTTTACTCTACTTCAAGCAAGAGAATGTAGATGTTGCGCTTATTGAGGTAGGCAAAGAAGGCAGTATTCATCCCGCTAATATCTGCCATCCAAAAGTGGTTGCTATTACTCGCTTGTCATCTGATGATGAGACTAAAGTCCCTCAAATCATGGATGATCTACTTAACTTAGTTAAAAAAGATACCTATTTAGTATCGGCAGATCAAAGTAAACTTAACCTGCAAAAAATGCAAGACGCCGCAAGTGTACGCGGAGGGAATTGGGCTATGCCAATTAGAAAATTGGCTCAACTTAATTATCCCTTTGAACAACTTCATGGACGATGTGCAGCGCTTGCCGAACGTATTTCTCATACTTATATCAATAGTATTTTGAACCGCGATAGCCTTGTAATTTCAGGTAAGTTTATTACCAAACAACCAGGACAACGTGGTCGCCCGACTCGCGAGACAACTCGAGATCGTGAACGCAATCCAAAGCCTACTATTGATCAATACTGGAAAGAAACATATTCAACTCTGCCAGGACGATTTGAAATATTAGAAAAAGAAAAACCAACTATTTTACTTGACACCGCAAGCAATTTAGATGCTTTTGAGAATATTTTACTTGGGATCCGTCTTTTACACTATGAACGTGCATTAAAAGGTCTGACCTTAGTAATAGGATGCAACAATCCTTCACTTAATATGCCAGAATTCTTAAAACTGCTTCGTTATTTCTTTAAAAAGACTTCCGGCCAAGTAATTGTCTGTGCAGTTGATCCAATTCCAGGGCTTGATGAAAATCCAGCTTGGGATGTAGAGAAAGTAACTAACGATATTAAAAGCATGAAAATAAAGGCCCGCTCTGCAGGCTCATTCAAAGAAGCTTTTGAAGCAGCACAAAAATCTGTCGACGAACGTCATGGATTAGTAGTTGTTACCGGCTCTTCCTCTATTGTCGCTGAATACTGGAAAGAAAAAGGTATTAAAAAACTCTAAAATAATAACCTGCACTACCGTGTTATCATATGCTTAATTCTATAAACTTCATTTCACTGTGTGCAGGAATTATATTAGGAACAATTTATGGACTCTTCTTCTTGTTCTCAGGAAGAAGAGTCCTTTTGTCTTCTAACAAAGTGTTTTGGTTTACAATTTTTCGCTTATTACTACTTATAGTAGGATGGTTGATTATTTTAAGGGTATTGCGACTGCTACTTCTTCCAAGCTTACTTGGATTTCTTATAACTTTCTGGATAGTCATCATGAAAAGCTTATATGCTGATCAAAAAAATTAATTGTAAAGATTTTGGCTGGCAATAGATAGCTTCATCATAATTTAAATTTTTTTCTTAATGTTAATAATCTGACAATAGCACTCTATTGAATCCTGTGAATAACAATTTCCCAAGAAGGCTAATGGTGGAAAATACATTTTATACTAATCAACATTGCCTAAGAAAAATAATAATATTATAGGGTATGATGCATAAGAGACTAATTTTGTTAGCTAACAAAATTAATGTATTTTTCTACCATTCTACAAGCCCTTATTTTTTTGTTGAAATGATAATTGAGATAACTATATTAAAACGATAATCACAGTATCTTCTTGTATTTTAGAAAGTTTTGCTTCATGCTGAAAAACAAGTAATATTAATACTTTATTTTTTTATAAAAAAAGCATGGAAAATTTAAACTTTTTAAACACTCATGTATGGAAACCATTTGCACGAATTACCAATTCAGCATGGCTATACGTAAACTCACATACTATTCAAGATACATGGGTAGTTATGGGAGTGATTACTCTTCTATGTTTGATAGGACGTTACGCACTTTCACGTAAGGGCGGAGTTTTACAACACATCGTTTTGCAACTTGTAGAGCAATTCAGAGCTATGGTCGTACAAACCTTAGGAACAACCTCTCGAGCACATACTGCATTCATTACTTCTTTATTTATATTTATAATGGTATGCAATACTATTACTATTGTTCCCTATGTTGAAGAACCCACCAGCGATATTAATACGACTATTGCGTTAGCACTTATTTCTTTTATATATGTACAAGCTTATATAATTATAACGCATGGCATCAAAGGATATATTACTGATTACTTTAAACCATTTTTTGTAATGTTTCCTCTTAATATTATGGGTAGATTGTCATCAGTAATATCACTGGCATTTCGCTTGTTTGGAAATATTTTTGGAGGTGCCGTAATTAGTAAAATATACCTTGCTGCAATTTCAGGATCTTTATTTTTTGAGCTATTTGGTATTTTTACAGGCTTAAATTTTATTATTGTACTCTTTTTTGGATTATTTGAAGGATTCCTTCAAGCGTTTGTATTCACTATGCTCACGCTCACTAATCTTGCAATCGGAGTCCAAGGTGAATTTGAATAATAACTATTAAAAATGGAATAAGAATCACATGGATGCATCATTTTTAATACATTATGGAACAATTGGCACAGTAATGGGCCTAAGTTCACTTGGTGTAGGACTTGGCCAAGGCGCCGTTGGAAAAGCGGCAGTTGAGGCTGCAGTTCTTCAACCACACGCACGTGCTGATATTAACAGAGCTGCCATTTTGGGTATTGCACTTCTGGATACTGCGGCCATTTTCGGGATTACTATTGGAATTCTACTTCTTACAAGCACTAATACCGTTATGGACAACTGGTATACTGGCATCGCATACGCTGGAATCGCATGCGCGTTGGGCATTAGTAGTTTATGCGTAGGTTTTTTTGCAAGTGGACCAGTAATTAGTGCCTGTTATGCACTAGCACGCCACCCACAGACAAGCCCTGCTATTATTCGTCTTATGCTGATAAGTCAAACCTTGATTCAAACACCACTTATCTTTGGATTTATAATATCAGTACTTATACGTTTTGGTTCCGCACCTCGCGCACAGGATATATATGACTCTTTACGCATTATAGCCAGTGGATTAGCAATAGGACTTGGGAGTATTGGACCTACTATAGGACTTTCTCGTTTTGGCCTTAATGCAGTCAAAAGCTTAGGACTTAATAGGGAGTCACAAAGAACAGTTACTTCTTTTGCATTTATTAGCCAAGCAATAATCGAAACGCCTTTAATATTTGCACTTATAATAGCGCTTATTGTATTATTCATGCCGTCAGGTGGATCTGACATAATTAAGGCAATTAAAGCACTATGTGCAGCGGTGTGCATCGGACTTGGAACATATGGTCCAAGTATCAGCTCGAGCAATACTGCTTCAGCTGCATGTACTGAAATTGCACTCAGGCCAGAAAATTACTCAATAATTTCTCGGCTTAGTCTGACTAGTCAGGCACTTATTGATACTAGTGTCATTTATAGTTTAATTGTAGCTTTTATGTGTGTCTTTATTTAATACGGGATCATATGCGTTACAACTCACCTCTTGATGCTATTGGAAATACCCCTTTAGTAAAAATCAATTTACCTGAATGCTCTGGAACATTATACGCAAAACTTGAATATTTTAATCCTGGCGGTAGCGTGAAAGATCGCTCTGCTCTATTTATGATAGAACATGCTGAAAGGACCGGAAAACTCAGGCCTGGTGGCACTCTGGTAGATGCATCTTCTGGAAATCATGGAATTTCAGTTGCAATGATTGGTGCACTCAAAGGGTATAAAGTTATTATCACCGTATCTGAAAAAATCAGCAAAGAAAAACTAGAGACTATCAAAGCATATGGTGCTCATGTAGTTATGTGCCCCTCAACACAATTTATAGAAGATAGTGCAAGTTACCACAGTACCGCATTACGCATACATAAATCAATTCCTAACTCCTTTATGCCCGATCAATATTTTAATATCATCAATGCAGATGCTCACTATAGCCTCTTGGGTCCTGAAATATGGAGACAAACCGAAGGAAAAATTACTCACTTCTTTGCAGCAGCAGGAACAGGCGGCACTATAAGCGGAGTAGGAAGATATTTAAAGGAAAAAAATCCTCACATAAAAGTTATTGCCATGGATTCTATTAATTCATTTAAAGCAACTTCAGGAAATCCAAAACCATATAAAGTAGAAGGTATGGGTATCGATTTTATTTCTCCTGTTTTGAACTATGACGTTATTGATGAATTTATCAATATAAGCGATGAAAATGCCTTTAATATGCTTACTATCCTTGCACGCAATCACGCATTGCTTGCAGGACCGACGAGCGGAGCTGTGTGTCACGGCGCATATACCTTTGCACAAGCCTACATGAAATCTGATGATATTGGAGTTATGATATTTGGAGATTCTGGGCGAGCCTATCTAACCAAGCAAGTAGTAGCACCATTGCCTACTTATACTGAAGAAACACTCTCTAAAGTAATTTTACAAAATACTATTTGAAAATTTTATTAGTAGATCCTCTTATATTTGCAAAAGAGCTTACTTTTAATTACCATAATTAATTTCAATTATATTTTATTTTACTAATACAGATAGGCTCTTTTGACAAAAAATATATTATTTATCACACTAAAGATAATAGTGCCCTATAGTAAGGCACATTATTATGGAGGTTATTTTATGAAATTAATACAATCTATTCTGATATGTTCAGCTCTAATACTGGCAAATCAATCTATCTATGCAGGTGATCCGAGTGCAGCGTATCGTCTTAACATGGCACGACACACAAGAAACGTCGGGCCATCGATTCCAACACCACCAATCCATATAATTACGACTACCCAAGAAAGATCCGGTTGGTCTATAGGCAATGCAGCTACTGTTACGCTAGTAGGCGGCGCTATACTGGTAGGTGGCTATTTTGTTCATGATTGGCTTTATAAAGATGGAAAAAAAACACGTGCATTAATAGATAAGTGCACAGGGATATTATTAAATGCTATAACTGGCACCAACAATGCTGTTACATATTTAACAAAAATAGTTATCGATAGATTTAATAAAAATCAAAAAGATCTTGAGGTTGTAAAAACAACAGTAGACACTAACACACAGTGTATTGAAAAGCAAGGTAAAACTCTTACTGATATGCAAAAAGATCTTAAAGCTGTAAAAACAACAGTAGACACTAACACACAGTGTATTGAAACACAAGGTAGTATCCTTATTGAAATACAAAATGAGCTAAAGACTATTAATACCCAGCTCCCTAATCTAAAAGAAGCAATAAAGACAGCGGATGAAACCACAAGAACCTATATCACTGAACAAATTGCACTCTTAGAAAGTAGATTGGATGAGCTATCCGCATCGTATCGAAATATATTTGCTTTACTTACACAAATTAGCAATCAATTAAAAACTTCACATCAGCGGCAATAATTAAAAACAAGTAACATAATATTTTTCAACTAACGTATAGAGCCTAGGTATTTAAATACCTAGGCTCTATTATTGTTCAGTATATTTCATTGTAATAATCCGTCCTAAATCCAACGGCATAGGTTTATGCACATGATATTCTGAAAAAGTAGCGTTAGTAGTTGAAACTCTCTGACTAAATCTATTTGAACTTTTATGTACCCATGTGTACTCCAGTCCACTCAATATTCCAAGAACGCGCTCAATATGGGTACCACCGCCGATTATTATAGTAACTTGCTTGTCACTTTCTTTAACTGCTTGTAGCATGCGACAATCTATTAATTCGCTGTCACACGTAAGAAGGTCTTGTACTACATGAGAGAATGGTTTTTGCATAATATGCGCATAAAAATTACAAAACGATGCTACATCCATGTGAGTATATGCATGAAAGTTGTAGGGCACTATTCTATCAAGCACTTTTCTACAAGATGATTTATACCAAAATCCATATTGATGATCACAAAAAACTGAAGTCAAATCATGATATGTGTTGGTAATTTCATGCAATAAATCACTAATATGTATAATCAAAGCAGGGCGGCACGAATCAGAATCTTGTAATCCTTTATACAAACTACTGAGCGAAAGCGCACGTGCATAACGGTATTCTATATTGTTAACGCTATACCCGCGATCTCTACAGTACTTACCCATTTGCGCCAAAACACCTTTAGTGCCACATAAACTGAATGACTTGCAGCCAGAAACATTTTGATTATTAGGTGAACTTAGATCTTCAACAACTATATGAAGTTTTTCAGGACTATAACTAGTAATAAAGCTTTCTAAAGCATAGCGATGATTACGACTCTCAGGATGAAATTTATCATGAAAGTCACCAAATCCTATGACATAATTCCATGACGACTGCTCAGGATTCCATTTTTTAAGAATCCTAGGGTATAAATATATGGTTGTATTGGAAAAAACCATATAAGCGCACATAATATACCAACTGCTTTCACCACAATCCCTTTAAATATTACAATACTATGTAACACTACATATAATATATTTCAGATTGTAATATAAATGGAACAGTGTAGTAATAATTACAGTATAATGTGCTGAATTATAATGTTTTGATAACTGAGGGAACAGAGGAAGTTAGTGCAGATTGCATAAACGCTGAACTATAGTCATACGTATAAGCTGTACCCATAAGCATTAGATCAAGATGATAGCCGTAGCGCGCCATACTCTGTTCATGCCACCAACGTACTAATTGTGCTACTGGTTCAATAAAATAATCGGTACCAAATTGAAATGCGCCCCAATGCATAGGGACACATCGCAAAGCATTTAAATCACGGACAGCTTGTCCTGCTTGCGCTGCGTCCATATGAGTAGTTCTCATCTCTTTAAACGGCTCACATGGAGCTATTGGTAGCAACGCAATATCAATAGGTCGGCCCCAAACTTGTGCTATATGTGAAAAGTGTGAACTGTAAGCTGTGTCACCCGCAAAATAACACGAAAAAGAATCTTCTGTTATCATCCAGCTACCCCATAAAGATCGATTCTTATCCCAGGGGGTACGTTGAGACCAATGAAAAGAAGGAAGAAAAGTAAATTTAGTTGACTGTGTACTTATAAAGTATTCTTGCCACCACGTAAGTTCTTGTACGTTCTTATATCCTTTTTTTGTAAACCAACTTCCATCACCTGTAGGTACTAAAAATAGTGGTTTATGCTCCTGCATCAAATAGCTAAGCGTAGAAACATCCATATGATCTGGATGATTATGGGAAATGAGCACTACATCAATAGGTGGTAACTGAGAAAGTTCAATACCAGGACGCAGTAGACGAGGATACAGTATCGATGCATTTCCAAAAATAGGATCAGTTAATATGTTAAGACCACTCAGTTGAATAAGGAATGTAGCGTGTCCGATCCATGTTATAGTAGGTTTTGTTGCAAATCTTTTGATAGGACTTGGCTTAAGCCACATTTCTGGATTAAAAGATTTTCTAATCGTACGAGCAGGCAAAGATTGAAAGAATCCTTTAATTGCATGATCAAAGAAACTTTGTGCAGGCTCACCTTTATAATTATAAAAGCGAGTACCATCAAAATATGGTTTACGACGCTGAATTAGAATGCTGCTCATGTATTAAAAAGTTAACCCCCATCCTGACAGAACGTCATGGATAGGGGAAATGGAGGTTATCTGTACTTAGTGCTTCAAGCTACCAAAACAAGAGTTAGGCTACATGATTTTTCTAATAAAAGCAAACGATTTAATATTTATCGCAAAATAATCTATTTATCTTATATGCCCAATATTTTTTTAGCAACAATTATTAATTCAATCAGCCATATTTTTATCTTGCGCAATAAGAGCCTTCTTGTCTATCTTACCTAATGAAGTACGAGGCAAGTCTTGAGTAGTACATATAATGGTGCGTGGAATTTTATACAAAGCAAGTTTTGCTCGACACAATGCATGCAACTGCTCCGTAATTTCAGGACTAACCTTCGTAACTTTAACGTAGGCGACCGGAACTTGACCAGTACCCACATCTTCACGTGGAATTACTGCAACTTGAAGTACCTGCGGGTGATTTAATATTATATTTTCTATTTCGCCTGGATATATTTTAATACCTTTATGCTTGATAAGATCTTTAAGTCTTCCTACAAGAACAAGTTGATTTTGACTATTTATATACGCACTATCTCCTGTACGTAACCACCCATCACACAAAACTTGCGCAGTCAACTTAGGAGCTTGATAATAACCCATCATAATATTATCTCCTTTTACCCATAATTCTCCCGTTTGGCCTGGGTTCAGCTCAACTCCATCTTCAGAATTTATTATTTTTACCTGCATTCCAATACACACCGATCCTACAGTACCTGGAGCCACAAGTTCATCTTCTAAAAATGCTGCAATTAAAGGTGATGCTTCGGTAAGCCCATAACCTACTGCTATTTTACGACCAAATAATCGAGCGAAAATCGCATTAATTTTATCCGGTAAAGCATCGCCACCTGCTACACAATAACGAACATGCTCAATTTCTTGAATTCGCAAAAGACAAAATAAGCCAAACAAAGCTGGCACACCCATTACTACCGTAGGAATATGTTTAAACGCTTTTATGATGTAAGCGCGCTCTATTTTTGGAACAATAATAACTGAACATCCAATAAAGAGTGCTCCCCAGACACAAATAAATTGAGCAAAGCTGTGAAAAAGGGGCAATGCCCCCAGTAATTTATGAGCTAACCCATCAGGCAATCCCATACGCGCAAGGCCTTGAATAACATTTGTAATAATATTGCGAGAGCTGAGCATGACCCCTTTGGGAAATCCTGTTGTACCTGAGGTATACAATAGGACAACCAGTTCATCTGGATCTTGCCATACAGGAGTAAAGTTATTAGCGCTCATCTTTTGAGCTTGGCTACTCAAGGAACTAAAGATAACTGTTTCGGATGATAACAATATTGAACCCTCTAATTTCTGGCTCCATTGATCACTTAAGATAATTAGCTGGGCATGAGCATCGCGCACAATGTGCTCCACCTCTTGAGGCGTTAAAAATGTATTTAATGGTGCTATTACTGCACCTGTTTGAACTACGCCATAATATGCTATATAAAAATCAATGCTATTTTCAATAAGCATAAGGACTATATCACCCTTACCTATTCCTTTTTGCCTGAGTACTTCACTCATTCCACATGCGCGCGCATAGAGCTCTTTAAAACTTAACGATTCATCTTGGTAAATTAGTGCGGTAGCGGAACCATATAAGTGTGCAGCACGGGATAACAATTGGCTAACAGTAACGATACGCTCGTGCCATACTGCTGATTGACGTAAATTATTGTAACGTATAATTTCCGATGAAATGCTCATGCTAGTATGTGCCATGCTTATTCCAAATATTTAATGACTGACACAGGACAATCTTGAGACGCCTGTTTAATCTGCTGACTACATACAGCAACTGGCGCATCTAATTTTACATATGCGCTATCTGTAATATCAAATATTTCAGGAGCTAAAAAAACACATAAGCCACAGGATATACATCCAGGTTCTATCCATACTTTTTTCATGAGGTTCCTTACTTTTACTATTTTTTATACTACGCTGTTGTATACTAAAATGTACCCACTAAACAATACAATGCATACAATTAATAACAGTGAATATCTACTATGCGGACACTTTCTCAAGGGCTACTTATTAGTCTTGAAGGCATTGATGGCTCAGGCAAAAGCACATTAGTACAAAAAATATCTGAATTGCTCAGTCAAGAGTTTTATGTGTGCACCACACGAGAACCAGGAGCAACACAATTGGGTAAAACCATACGCTCGCTTGTACAAGAATACCGTGATAACCTTGATGCCCGAGCAGAATTTTTACTTTTTGCTGCAGATCGCGCTCAACATTTTACACACATTATCAGTCCTGCATTGAAAAAAGGCCATATAGTAGTTTCTGATCGACTTAGTGATTCGTCACGTGCTTATCAAGGGTATGGCCGCGGCCTTGACTTGAATACAATTGATCAAGTTAATCGTTGGGCAATGTGCAATCGCCAACCGGATATTGTATTTTATCTTGAAGTGGCGGTAAGCACTGCTCACGATCGACGCATAATGCGTGCTCATGAGCAAACTCGTTTTGAGCAGTTGAACCAAGATTTTTTTGAAAAAGTAGCTCACGGTTTTAAAGTAATGTCACAACAAAAACATTGGGTTGTCCTTGACGGTAATCAAAGTATCGCAGAATTAAGCGCCTACACCTGTAACTATATAAAGACATGGATAACATCACACAACCTTTAAATACTTATAACCTTATTTCCTCTGCACCTACACATTTATGGATAGGTTCGCCCGAATTAGTCCACTCTCAGGTACTACGGGCGCTTCACAATGTATTATGCACTATTGTTCAATGTCAACAGACATGTGTACACACTCATCAGCTTGCCAATGAGCAACACCCTTATGTACTCTTTTTAAAACCAACCCGCACTTATACTCGAGAACATATTGAAATTCTTCATAAAGTTTGTTCTTACAAACTGGAAGAAAACACTAAATTTTATTGCGTCATCTATCAAGCAGATGCATTAGGCCATGCAGCGGCAAGCAGCATACTCAAGCTCTTGGAAGAACCACCTGTTGGATATAATTTTATTCTTGTAGCTCAACGAAGTGAATCTATATTACCTACTATTCGTTCGCGCTGTATTATCAGTACCTATCAGGCCTACACTACTCATTGCTCAGATGCTCTTTGTTTAAATATGAGCACCCAGTTTACGGGAGATCCTTTGCAATTTATGCAAACTTTAGAAAAATTAGAAATTGATGAAATTTCGTCGCTCACATACTTGGACCACATATTTTCATTTTGGCAATCAAAATGCATGACTGCTTACAACAACTCTGACCAAGTAGCTTTAAAATCTTATAATCTGGCATGCTCTTTACTGCTCTTTCATATTAAAAATCCTCCCGCGCCAGGAAGTGCCGTACTTATGTGGAAAAATATTTTTCTTCAGATGTCTTTACTTATAAAACCAGCCAATCAAGCCACCGTTTGACACAGATGACCCGTAAGTTAGGATTAAAAGTATAATTGAATGTAGCACTTAACCTGTAAAATAGGTACATAATGAATATTTACAATTTTGCATATTTTTATTTGCTTGCGCTTGGATTGACAAGCAGCGTCTTGAAAACAGCAGATAATACTTATCAAATAACGGCTTACCAAGTATTAAGCCAAGCTGAAAAAAATAAAATTCATTGGGATTGGTCAAAGATTGATACTAGTAAAATTAATGGCATACCTATTGAAAACTTTTTTGCCAATATCGTTGCCGCTCGCGCCACTACTGACGAGCCATGGCTTTTTGGAACAGGAACCTCTGCGTATCAAATCGAAGAAAACTGTAAAAATAATTGGAGCGAATTTATAGAATCACACCCTGAGCTTGGCAAACAACCTGCAGGCGACTGCTGTAAAGGTGTTACTCACGCGCTGTCAGACGTTAAGCTTATGAGTGATATAGGAATGAACTCATATCGATTTTCAGTAGAATGGTCCAAAATAAACCCAGAACCAGGTGTTTTTGATCAAGCGGAACTTGATCGATATGAAATGCAATGCAAAGAATTAGTAAAAGCAGGTATAAAGCCTTATGTAACGTTATTTCATTATACTGAACCGGTATGGTTCTATAATAAAGGAAGCTTTGAACGTAAAGAAAACATTCAATACTTTGTAGATTTTTGTGCAAAAGTTTTTGAACAACTTCATCCATACGTCCATTTGTGGGGTACATTTTGTTCATTTGAAGGTTATGCATTTCCAGGCTGGTTAACTGGTGAAAAACCTCCTGCTAAAAAAGATCCAATACTTGCCGGCCGCGTTCTTAAAAACACCCTTGAAGCTCATGTAGCTGTATATAAAAAATTAAAAAGTATGCCAGGTGGACAAGAGTCTAAAATTGGTTTTTATAAAACTATAATGCAACTTGATCCCGCATCACCTTATAATCCACTTGACCGTGCCGCATCATATATGGGCTCACGTGCCATGGGTTACACTATTTATAATTTTTTCAAAACTGGTGTCTTCGATTTATGGATACCGGGCAAAGTAACTATGAAAGAACCAAGTGAATATTTACAGGCAGGCGAAAAATTCGGCGACTTTATATCTTTAAGTTATTACTGTCATAACTATATTTCATTCTTTAACTTAAGTACGCGTAAATTGTTTTACATGTATCGTGATCCTCAAGAAGTACCCACCGCCAATGATCGCTATACTATTTACGGAGAAGGTTTATACCGAGCGCTAAAAGAGCTTGATCAAGAGCTATCCAAACCATGTAATCTTCCAATTTACGTTGTTGAAAACGGCATTGGCACTAACAATGACGAGTATCGTACCCTCTTTTTTCAACGATATTTATTTGCACTAGGTCACGCGATAGCTGATGGAATTGATGTACGTGGATATGCATATTGGTCCCTTATGGATAATAATGAATGGGGACGCACAGATAAATGTTATGGATTATATGCAACTGACTATAATCACCCTGGCAAAACTCGTACATTAAAGCCAAGTGCGTATTATTACATTAATTTAGTCAAAGCAGCACTAGGCAACAAATTATAAAATTAATGATTATGAATGATTATTACTGAAGGGATTAATTTCAATAACATTAATCCCTTCAGTAAGTTTGGAGGTTTTTCTATGAAATTTTCTCATTGTATAAGACGGATGCTATTGTTTATATGTACTATTAATAGTATTTACTCTGCTCCAATTATCTTTGATCTGGGTCAAGTTTTAGTATTTACAGATAGCATGGCTGCACTCGGACAGGTCGGATTTGTACCATTTTTAGGCTGTGCACTTAATCTACAAAATCCTTTGCACGCACGTGTTCGGATTTTTGAAGTATTAGAAAAAATACCAGCAGTAGGCGAAAATTATCCGTTAGCATATGACGATCATGGCAGACACCTACCCAATATTATGTGCGATTGGCTTTCAGGTACTCAAACCCCTGAGAGGATTTATGAACAAGTACTACGTTTTGTAGATGAGCATCCCTATGAGTTCAAATCACCGTGGGAACAAGAAGTAATTCGCCGCGTAGCTCGATTAATGTTTACACCAGAAAATTTTGCAAAAACTCGCAAGATCTATCCTGCTGCTATAAAATTTGTACAAGCATGCATAGAATCAGGACACACTGTATACATTCTTTCAAATTGGGACGCTTATTCCTTTGATATTATGAAAAATAGATATCCTGAATTGTTCAATCTTTTTGAAGATCGTATCATAATTTCAGGCACCACGGGAACAATAAAGCCAGATATTAGTATTTTTCAACATTTATTAACTCGCTTTAATCTAAATCCTGATGAATGTATTTTTATTGATGATCGACCAGAAAACATTGCTGCTGCTCATAATCTCAATATTCATACAATACTTTGTGAGCCTAAAAAAAATTTTTTAGGCTTATCACGCCCTGACTATCAATTGCTCAACAATCAAATTAATGCGATTATCTGCTCACGTATTCAAGCAGCTTAAATAATAATGCTCATCGACTAAACGTGTACCGCTAAGATACTCACTTTTCATTTGGTTCAAACGGTGAAGATACATCTCTAAGCCTATTAAGAATTGGATTTGTATAAGAATGTAATGAACCTTTTTCAGAATCTTCAGAAGAAGCATTTTCTTGAGATTCATATTCGTCCGAATTAGTATGCGCGGAAATACATTCTGGCGAATATACTTCGCTGTCTGAAGAAGAACTCTCCTCGACAATAGAAACTAATTTACTAGGAAAATACGTACCATGTAAATTTTCATTATAAGCCCTCATTAAATTCTTTGCCACCTGTAAATTGAAAGAATTGTCGGTTAGTTGCTTTTGCTGCATTTGGCCATGAAGAATAGCTTGCTCTATAGTATCATAACTTTCTTGTGTTTTTTCAGCTGCAATACACTGTGCTATGATAAAGAAAAATCCTAATCCCATATATACCAGACTCATATATCCCTCGCTTGTAATGTTAAAGTTGGCTATTACATTAATATAATTCTGTGCTATTTGTAAATGAATACTGTCAGACAAGCTAAAAATGCTTTTTAAACAATATTATTGCTTATAGAAATGAGAATTGTTATTTTTAAAATGAAATTCTTTTATTTTAAAATTAATTTGCTGTTGCTAAATTTAATAGCACGAGGCGTATATGAAACTTTTACAAACTATGATATTTGTATCCATAGTAGTATGCAACGTACATGGACAAGAGGCACGACCTATTACTATCGTTAATAAAACAGGAAAATCTGTTAGCATAGAACTGCGTAAGCTTGACGGCCAAGTACAAACAGGCAGAAAATTAGATACAATATCATTAGAATGCAACAAGCAATATACTACCGTTATTAATGAACCCAAAGGTGGATGGGCACAAACTTGTATAAAAGCTGCCTCCAAGGCAGTAGCATGGTTTACGGGGAACTGTCGATACGAATCAAAACCTAGCTATCTCATTTCAATGACCGTCAATCAAGTAATTATCCCTCAGGAAGTATTAGATAATATCAATCAGTACCTGTATGAACAATTTAATGTTAATACAAATGAGCCAGTTACAATCTATTTACATAAAAGACCTGCTCCTAACTCACTTGCCGATCAACTTAAAAATCATGTTGTCACTGAATTACTGCAAAAAATAAACATTGCCTCCTTAAGTGAAAAAAATCCTTTCTCTTTAATAACTCTCAATACCGGAAAAAATATCATAGCTCAAAACCAGCTGCTGCCAGTTACTATGAGTAATGCAACTAATAACCGTTTGAAATTATATATTACTGACAGCACTGGGCAAGAACTTGTATTTGATAATTCATCACCGAATGCAAGCGTAAATTCAGTAAGCACTGCTCTTTATATTAATCCCGGAAAAAGTTCTTCACCCGTCCCTTTAAAGCTCAAACGCAGTAAATATGGTTTAATTACAACTCATACGTACTTCAAAAAAGTTTCAGTACAGCCTGTTAAAGCTGAAGGTAGCGCCGAAGAAATTATATATAAAGCTCCTATAAAAATATCCGAAAATGATTTAAAGAAACTAAACGAAGAACTATACAAACAAGCTAAATTAGGAGCAACACAACCTCAAATACAAATTTTATCATCCACTCAAGGCTATGCATTAAAACTATTATCTTTGAAAGATAGCCTACAATCGCTGACACCTAAAAACATTACTTTAATAAACCAAACAGGGCAGTCAATTGAGGTTGTAGTCATAGGACATGATGGCAAGGAACATATTTTGAAATTCGATTGCAATAATGAGCCTCAAAGGCTAATTTTATACCGCGGCTCTAAAAATATATATGTAAAATACATCTTCGTCAGACATATGCCAATACCTATATCTCAAACAGATACTATTAATGTTTTATTGAACTCTTACCAAAGTGGAGAATTTGCAATTCGGTACAATCCTGCATTAGATAGCCAGAATTGGGAATATTATCTTGATAGCGTAGAAGAATCGTATAGGTAAACAATATATTATAAATTATACATAATTATTGATATTTGCATTAAAAATATGCAAATATATATAGTAAGATAATAAATGCTTTTTTAAACAGAGAGGTTATGCTATGTATAATCAAAACAACTCATGTAAATGTTCAGGCGTTAGCAGCAATGAACATATGATCATCAAAAAGATGCTAAAAAATATAGATCATTGTATGGATGCGAAACTTGAGCACTTGGAAGAAAAAATAGAGGACATTAAAGAAATGATCGAATATCTTTGCGAAGAACTTGAAGAACTTGAACCACGTTTGAAAAAACATATTGATTCAGTTTATCAAGATTATGATGAAGACGATGAAAATGAACATGAAGAAGATAATGAAGAATGTTCTGATTGTCATTCATGCCAGTAATTAATAAGTAGAATCGTAGAGCGACAAGTAAACGCATTACTTTGTCGCTCTTTTTTATTATGAATATTGCTCTATTTGTCCTTATCCTAGGACTTTTAAAACGCTACTAATATGGTACGCTTTATCCAAGTATCTTACATAATTATACTTTTACTCTAATACTATGCCTACCACAATAGCTCATCTTATTTTTAAAGTTATAGATAAAGATCATTCTTGGAAAATTACACTTTTTCAACAATGGCCTTCTTGCATGGGTAATATTTCTCATCATGCTCATATTTATCAAATCAATGATGATTCTCTGGTAATTAGTGTTTCAAGTTCAGCATGGTTGCAAGAACTTTACCTTTTGTCTGGCACTATTATTGCAAAAGTAAACCAAATTATAGACCATCCCCGCATCAAACAGGTACGCTTTATACGATTAGCAACGGTACTACCAGAGTATAAAAATCCTAAAAATATAAGTGCTAAAAGTGCTCAATATACTACACCGCAACTTACTTGTTACGAAAAACAAGCTCTGGAAAAGGTGACTGATCACGCATTACAAGAAGTACTTACTAAATTTTTAGCACGATGCCAGAAAGAGAATATATGAAAAAGGTAACTTGTATAACACTAAGCATTATATTTTCTTACACACAGGCCAGCTTTAATGAACTTAACTGGATGCGATATTTTTGGGCAACCTATCAGCAATCAAGCAATAACTACGAGCATGCTCAACAATGGTATAAAGAGCTATTTGACCACTCGCCTTCTGTGTATGCCTACAAAGGATATGTACATTTTTTAGACCGAATTCACGATTATCCTCAAATTGTACGCTTGAGCAAGCATATGAGTCCCACATCAACAGACTCTGAAATAGAAATGATACTTGCACGAGCGCTGGCATCCACCGGTGATACTAAAGGATCATTTAAAAAAATAACCGATTTGGCTGCCAAAGAGCCAACTAACCAAGAGGCTGCATTTTCAGCAGCTCAAGTGTATATTCAACAAAATAACCTTGAAAAAGCTATAGAAACTATCGATAAATTTCTTAACAAAGTCGCTCGTAGACCTACTCATTTTATTTTTTACTTTCTTAAAGGAAGTGTACTGGCCCAACAATCCAATAAAGCTGCTGCTTTAAAAGAAATTAAAGAAAGTTTGAGTATACATCCTCAATTTGACAAAGCATGGCTTTTATATGCTATTATCCACGAACAAGTAGGAAATATACCAGAAGCAGTTCAAGGATATTCTTCATATTTAAAGTATACACAAGAACCAGCCCCTGATATTGAACAACATCTTCAACAGCTTCTTTTTCAACTTAAAACACTACAAACATCCTCAAAAAAACCAACTAAACTCGACCAAGCACGCCGTTTTTATAAAAAAGGTAATATTAGCGCGGCCTATACTGCTATCAAATCGTATCTTGCAACTCGGCCACTTGATATTCATGCTCGTCTTATGCTCATACATGTATTACAACTTAATGAACAGTATGCATATGCATACCAATTGCTTACTATCTGGTCAAAATCAGAGCCTGATAATCATATATGGTATCAATCAATTCATAGCATGGCTCATGCAACTGGAACATGGGGCACAGCATATACTTTAATGTCAGAACTTGTATATATACATCCAAGCTTGATAGCACATCACTGTATGGCAGAAATAGCTTTTAAGTCAAAGCATTACTCTCAAGCAAATGCTTGTTGGCAAAAAGTTTATGATCAAAGTAATGATGAATATACAAAAGCATATGCCCTTTATTATCAAGGTATATATGCATTATCACTAAAAGAATCAAAAAACTTGACGAAATTATAATTAAATCTAAAAACATCGCAATAAAATTTACACCACTTGAACACTTTAAAGCACAATACTATATAAATAAAAAACAGTTTAAGCAGGCTGACTACATTTTAAAAAACATATCTGCATCAGGTAATTCTGAGCCAACGATTCAAGCAACGAAAAGTTGGCTATTGTACAAAGAACATAAGTATAAGCAAGCTTTGCAAGTTCTAAAAAGTATAAATCCCTACATTCAGGGATGCATTCCGTGTGTAAGAGCAGCTTGCATTTATCATAAAGCTGGACAAATCAACGCAGCTCGAGATTTTTTTGTGCGCGCTCAAGCATCTGCGCGCAGCTCATATGATCATCATAAAATAGCAAAATATGCCCATTTGTTTTATTCATAATATTTTGTGTTAATCGTTTTATATGCATTGGTACACATATGTACCCTGTGATACACTAATGACGTTAATCCTGGTACACCTTTTGTGTTGGTATTATCTTATGAATCCTACTTCATCTTCATCAGTCTGCTTTGTTGCGGGCAGATCAGGCGGACATATTGTTCCATGCTTGACTATGGCTCATCAAATCAAGCAAGAACACCCTGATATTAAAATTATATTTTTTTCTACTCACACACCACTTGATATAACGATCCTCCAAAATTCTTCTGATATTAAAAACCATATACCTTTACCCATAGATCCTGTCCCCTCATATAGAAAACCATTACACCTTATGCGCTGGCTCTATAGCATGGTACAAGCTTGGATTACTAGCTTTAAAATCCTCAAAGCGCACAAGCCTTACAAAATAATAACAACTGGTGGTTACTGCGCAATTCCTGTTTGTCTTGCAGGATGGATGTTAAATATTCCTGTAGAACTGCACCAATTAGATGTAATTCCGGGTAAAGCAATTAAAGCTATTGCTCCTATTGCAACTACTATTTATATATATTTCAAGCAAACACAAGCAGCTTTTGCTAATCCTACTAATATTGCAAATTATCCAGTGCGCTTTAATGCTGCAAGCAAAACTATTACCCCAACAAATGCGCGGCGCGCAGTAGGCCTTGAACCAGCACTACCAACTGTTCTTGTGCTCGGCGGCTCACAAGGGTCACAATTTTTGAATACCTTAGTTGCTCTTTGGGTTCAACAGCATATTACACAAGGTGATACAGTTCAAGTAATACACCAGACAGGTGCTCAAGAAGTAAATATATATAAGTCTTTTTACAGCGATCTTGGTGTAAGAGCGTGGGTCTTTGATTACCATCATGCACTCGAATACGCATATCAAGCGGCCGATATAGTTATATGTAGGTCAGGCGCGGGTTCGCTATTTGAAACAATATTCTTCAATAAACCCTGCATCACCATTCCATTAATTAGTAAATCTACTGCACATCAGGTTGACAATGCTTATGCTTTAGCTCAGACTTACCCGCATCTTATTCATGTACTTGATCAAGCAGTAGTAGAAAAGCAGAGCGAAATCTTTAAAAACCGCATTGAGCTATTATTAAAATCAATAAATATAACAATTTAATTGCTCTTACTGCACTTGGAAAGTTGTGAAATAGCTTCATTAACCGTTACACACATTTTGAAATCTTGAGCTATTTCACGCAAATAATGGCGTTCTAAATAATCATAAACTTTAGCGATAAAATCTTCTTTTTCTTTGCCACTTTTTAGATTAACAATTTTATCAAATATATTAAATTCATCATGAGTTGCAATTTTACGAACCACCTTATCTGCCAATTGACTAATATATTCAACGTTATTAGCCAAGGCAGTGAATTCACTCAAGCCATTAGCCCCTGGAGCCTGGCACAATTGAAACTAATTTTGCGTATCACCTATACCATCGTAGCCCACTATATCCTCGAGCAAAGGACACTACGGTTTTAACTGTTCTCTTTCCGAAAAAGTAAGTACCCCAGCAGCCTCTTGTTCAGACATTTCTGGTTCATCACCTTGAAAATCAAATATTTCAGGTACGATTCTGTCACATTGTACATTACCATTGGTAAGTACCCTTAGCTTCTTGAAAAACTCACATGCTTTCTTATAATCATCATTTGCAACTTCCTGCAATACTTCAAAACTAATTTTTATGTAACTAAGAATTTCAGCAATTTCATTATCAGACAAAGGCTCATTATTAAAAAATTTTCTTAATATACGGTACTTTTCACGTTCGCTTGCAGTAAGGCCAGTACGCTTCTTTAAAATTAAAAGCTTTTCATAATAATGAAAGAGAATACCAAAACATGCAACCACCTTATAATATAAATCTTTCAGCAGTGTAATACCCATTAAATACACGGTATGACTAGTAGTTATCGGAATTATCTTATGTGTAGGTGCGGAAAATTCGTTTGTGGTAAAGATGTGTGCTCTGCAGTATGGATAGTCAAATTATAACTAATTATAACTAATATATAGAAATATTTTTTACATAAAGGGAGATAATTCATAAGATGCACCTTGCCAATTTATAATGCTGATAGTTACTATGCTAGAGTATTCGTCCTAATTTTTCAAATACCTACTTATTTTAATATCGTAATTGACCGTGCAAAATCAAGATCATCGCTCTTGGCACCTGTGTATTGATCTATAGAAATAGTCTGTAGGCTAGGCTCATACTCAAACACACGATGCACTGGTTTTAAAGTACTATAGTATTTATACCAAATTGGAAAAGCAGTACGTAAAGGATATACATTTTCTCCCAAAGATTGATTATTATCACACCCTATATACACTGCTGTAGTAATTTCTGGATTTGCTCCCACATACCAACATGTTCGTGATTGATTAGTAGTCCCAGTCTTAGTCATAACATCAAAGGGTAGTGGTTTACATATAGCTGCTTGATATATCCTTTTAATGCTCGCTTCTAATACTTTGCCTACTTGGCTACTTGTTTTCCATGAAAGAATACTTTTACATTCAGGAACCACTTGCCATATCTTACGCCCATTTTTATCTTTTATCCATTCAATGGAATACGGCTTTACATATATTCCTTTATTTACAATAACGTTAAACATGCCTGCTACTTGAGTTAGATTACAATCTATACAGCCAAGTGCCAACGAAGGATAGGCAAAATTAGGTACAGGCAAATTACAATCTCGGGCCAGCTGCAATATTTTGCGCGGACCTACATGAAGAAAAGTTTTAACTGCTATTATATTATTAGAACGAGATAAGGCATGAGCTAACGTTACCTGTCCTTCAAAGCGATCATCCCAATTACGAGGCGACCATTTTTGCGTTTGATATTTGACAGTAATAGGCTGATCTACACTTGTCATATCAAAGGTAAGCCCACTGTCTACAGCCTGAGCATACACCAATATTTTAAATAACGAGCCAATTTGTCGATATGCTTGTTCTGCCCGATTGAATGGCGAGAGTTTAAATAACCCTTGCCCACCTATTAAAGCTTTTATTTTACCTGTGCACGCTTCTATACTTACTAAAGCGCCCTGCGCTTGAGATGATATTAAATCACGTATTTTATGTATATGGCAGTCAAATGATTCTTGAGCTGATTTTTGCATTGCTTGATTCAAAGTAGTCTGTACCACTAAACCACCCTTATATATGACAGACGTACCATAAAGCGATTTCAATTGTTTAACTATCATGTGTTTAAAATGCGGAGCCACAAAATCGGTATCTACAGTTTCAATAATAGCAAGAGGCTTTGATTGCAATTCTGCGCACATATCGAAATCAATAAAACCTAAATTAGACATATTTTTTAAAATTAAATTTCTTCTATTTTGGCAGGACGATAAATGTAATAATGGACAATAAGTACCCGGTGACCGTATAACAGCAGCGAGTGCTGCTCCCTGCTCTATTGACAATTCCGTAACCGAGCAATTCCAAAACCGACGAGCTGCAGCCTTTATACCATAAATTCCACAGCCAAAATAAATATGATTAAGATACATTTCTAAAATTTGTTCCTTGGTGTAATTATATTCTACTACCAAGGCATAACATTGCTCTTTGATCTTACGGGTAAAAGTTTTGCTGGAATCTAAAAATAAAAGTTTCACAAGCTGCTGAGTGATAGTACTTGCTCCTTGTGCTCTACGGCCATAGTACAGATTGGCAAATAGTGAACGTATAATTCCTTTATATGAAATACCGTGGTGACTGAAGAATGTCCAATCTTCCGCTGCCAAAAAGGCATTGATTACGTGAATAGGCACTTGGTCAATAGTGACAGGTTCACGACGATCTATGGCAAATTGAGCCCACACCTCACCCTGATCGTCAAGCAAAACAGAAGGGGTGCCTGGATCATAATGGACAAGAGCTACAACATCAACTTGTGTGTGATATAGTATTCCTACAGTAATAGCCAGACACCCGATGCTTATCAATATAAGCAAAATAAGCGCATAGTAAAAAAACGTGGCATGAATTAGGTACATGTTTAATAAATTAAAACCGTATCTTTAAATATCATACCATCTTGAAATACGTTTGGTAATGATAATTACACTATATGTACGCGTGATTATCATTAATTATTAGAACACGGACATAACATACAAGAGTTCTTAACCTCTTTTTTCAATAGTCCTAATTTTATCAAAACTTTTTCCCTTGCAGTCTTATCAACACCAAGATAAGTTGCTACCCCGGCCAGTGCAATTAACGTGGTACTACGTAACGGATGATATACCAATTGGTTATATACTGACTTGCTAATCGATTTAGGATGTAAATATCCTAAACGGTACGAGCTAGTACGCGCTGCATGCATAGGTGCTAACGCAGTAAGCATTAGAACCATAGAGCATACTTTGAGCACATGTTTCATAATTACTCCTTTATAAAGGTTGTAAAAAAATAAAAACTCTACTTGAATCTGAGTAGTTGTCAATATAGACTTATTAACTGTCGTGTGTATACAGTTTTTTACTTATACTAGGTCAAAACGTATGAAAAATAATCTTTATTATGGCACGGCTATATTATTAATAATTGCACTTTTTTTACTTGATGTAAGTTCATTAATAGTTCTTAAGTCAAGCATTATCTATAGTATATTATGCCTTTACACCATTCTTATTTTAGATAAAGCACCGCTGTGGTCGACCATGCTAGTTGGTATCTTAAATTGTTGGTATGGCGTGATCGAGTATGGAAGCGGGTCAATATGTCTTTTATATCTTATTCCGATAGGATTTTTATCACGAGCACTATGCTCTTTTGTATACAAACCTTATATGCTTTTCCCGTTAACAATTATTATAGGAATAAGCATTAAGCTTAGTATTATAGATTCTGGTCTTTATGGACTACATATACACCCAACATATATTTTTTGGAAGATTTGTGTTAATATACTAGTAGGCATCGGCGTAGCTTTGACATACAAGATGGTGGGTAACCAAGACAATCGCTATCAGGATATTTATACTTGATAGAGGAAAGTCCGGACTCCTAACGAATAAGACACCTTGGGAGACTTGGTAAAACAAGTACAATCAAGGAGGACGCAAGTCCATGGAAAGTGCCACAGAAAAGAACCGCCTTAAACGGTAAGGGTGAAAACGGGTGGTAAGAGCGCCCGATTATATGTAGCAATACATATGATGGGTAAACCCTGTCTGGAGCAAGACAAAGTAGGCATGTACAGTAGTTCGTTCTGATTTAAACATGCGGGTATGTCGCGTAGATAAATGATTGTCGCGTTTGTAGTATACAAATGAACAGAATCCGGCTTATTGGTTAGCCACCTTACTATAAATTTATGAATTTATACTTATTTTCTTGGATTATACCTTTTCTCATTTTTACTGCCAGTTTTCTGTCGGTAAGTTTATGGTATCCTCACCAAGTGATTATTACTCCTGATATTTGCGGACTCAACCCTACTTTGGCAATAAAAAACACCTCACAGGTAGGGCTAGGACTACGTATCATTGGGCACAAATTCGAGGCAAGTTTGCCCGAAGACACTATAATACAACAATCACCCAATCCCGGTATTTCATCTAAAGCAGGTCAATCAGTACTCTGTGTACTTTCTAAAAAAAACTCTCATACATGCGCTCCTAACTTATGCAATTTATTACCCTCTCAAGTTTTTGCTATCGCATCAGAAATGGACTTGCACATTGAGACTCACAATATACCCAGCACTTTACCAAGCGCTGTCAGTATAGCACAATCACCCAGTCCTGGGACTACGTTAGAAGAAAGAAAAATAACGATCTATTTAGCTCAACCAGCATCTGTAGTATATTCAATTCCACACCTAGTCGGTTTGTCAATAAACAAAGTACAAACTCTGACAAAATTATTACCGTGGACAATTTCTATATATAACCCTGAAATAAACCATGTATGCTCTCAATGCAAAGTCAAAGAACAGCGACCTTTAGCAGGAAGTTTATGGAATAGCGACACACAACCACTGTCCTTTGTGCTTTTAGTTGACCACATTTTTTAATATATAGGCCTAGTATCAATGAAATACACTTTTATTTTTTACATTGCAGTCATAATAAATACCATGACATTATATGTACCTTGCAGCGCCGATCCTAGCACTATAGAATTTGCATGGGATCTGCATGGGGTATTGTTTTGGCCAAATAAGCGTAAAATAATAAATACCATTGGCAGATATGGGCTGACCACTATACGAGTAAGTAGCCAAGCAGCACAGCAACATATTTCACATCGATGGGGCAATCCCAAAGGACCTATTCTTAATTTAATTAGTCATGCACAAGAATTATCAAAACAAGGCGCTACAACTGAGCTTTATATCCACGATGTAGCATTAATCGATCAAGAACTGGCAGATTTTATAAGAACAGCAGCATCCCATCAAAAATTAAATCCTGAAATGGTTATTTTGGTACAAGAACTTCACAATTTAGGTTACGTCCAACGCGTTGCATCTAATATTGGCACTAGTTTTTATGCTGATTTACAACAAGTATATCCCCACTTTTTCAGTATGTTTACGGCCGGGAAAACTGTTGATTACAAGCAAATTTATAATGATATTATTCAAAACCTAATAAAAAGTTTTTTCAAGAATTTATTGCAAAGTATAATCCTTATCAAAAGAAAAAAATTATATTTATAGATGACAGAATTGAAAACATTTTATCAGCACGCGCTTGTGGAATAGAAGCCATACATTTTACAAATCAAGCAGATTTAAGATCACAATTGCGCTCCCTTTCTATACCTTTAAAACCAAAAGTTTCTTTCAAAGATAAAAGACACGTCTTACTTGCTCGACGTTAACCTTATTAAATTTTATTAGTAGCTATAGTACAAAAACAGCGACACATTCTAGAAAAAATATGCTATAATTCTCTTGGTTTTTTATGTTAACTAATAAGGATTATTGATATGACACGTATTCACTTGTTAAGTCTTTTGACTATCTCTTTGCCAATATGCCTGGGAGCACAACCGATCGAAGTACTCGCATCCTCAAAGCACCATCATCATGGTCATCATAATATGGTTTCTACCTATGATCCTAGAGCTACTTTAGTTTGGTCTGCAACTAGCGCAGCAATAGTTTCAGGCATTGCAAGTTACAATACTGGTTCATCAGATATAAGTTTAGAAGGTTTTGCGATAAATACCGGTTTATCAGCAGTGATCAATACTTTAATTAGTTATGCCAGTGGAGATAAGAACTTCTTCTCCAAAATTGGAGGCACAATTGCCGGTTCAGCATTAGGTCATTTTATTGGCAAAGCTACCCGATAATCACCACATTGAGGGCTATTATCAAATAATAGCCCTTTTACTTTTCCATAAAAGTCGTGTCGCATTCAACATAATTAAAGTATCGGGGACTGCATGGAATAATGCTGCTTGAATAGGAGTTACCAGGCCCAGAAGTCCCAATATTATTCCAATTCCGTGGGTAAAGACTAATCCAATAAAAAGATTTTGTTTAATAATTCGAATCATAGTATTGCAAGTTTCCTTAATAAATACTATTTTACGTAAATCGTTGGTCATAAGCACAATATCTGCGGCTGCAATCGCAGGCTCCATACCCATAGCGCCCATAGCAATGCCTACGTGTGATTTTTTCAAAGCGGGAGCATCATTAATTCCATCTCCAACCATCGCTGCAATACGACCATTATTGCTCAGTTCTTCTATCATATGTAATTTCTGATCCGGCAATAATGGGGCATATACAGTATCTATACCAACTTTAGAACCAATACTTAGTACCGTGTCATATCGATCTCCACTAAGTATAATAGGCGTAATATCTAAATTCTTAAGGCTCCTAATAGCTTGTGCTACTTCAAGTCTTACTTCATCAGCCATACATATAGCAGCCAAAATAGCACCTTGTTGTGCCAGATAAAACGATGTATGTAATTTATTATCATGTATACAAACAGGCATATTACTTATATCTGCATTTGCATACTGAATATCTGTCATAAAAGGCGCATTCCCTACATAATAGTCCTTATTCTGATAAATCATATGAATGCCATAGCCATTTATAAGTTTGTAGGACTGAGGATCGTCTATCGACAATCCGCGCTCACGCGCGCAAGCAAGAACTGCACGTGCAAATAACTGCCCAGAGTACTTCTCTGCAATAGCGGCAAGAGTAATAATTTCATTGAGCGAATATGAAGAATTATAAATTGTAATATCTACTATTTCAGGCAACCCGAAAGTTAAAGTACCTGTTTTGTCAAAAAATATAGTATTAACATAGGCCATGGTCTCAAGTGCACGCCCTGTTTTTACTACTATTCCTTGACGATAGCAGGCAACTATAGCTGTTAATATAGTCAATGGAGTTGCTATCAATAATTCTAAAGGAGAACCGAACACCAATAATGTTGTAATCATATACAAATTACCTGTAACAACGTATACAAGTATGATAAATACAAGAAATACGCATGAGGCTATCACAGCAACTTTATCAGTAAATAGTACAATATTAGCTTTCTGATTCTGCGCTTGTGCAATCAATTGTAGAACATAGCCAAAAAAAGTTTCTTCTCCCACCTTATTTACTTGGCATACACAGCTTCCTGCTTCTATAAATGTACCTGCATATATCACATCACCTATAGTTTTTTGAACGGCCACACTTTCACCGGTAAGCACTGATTCATTTAAAGTAGCTCGTCCATGAATAATAGTGCCATCTATTGGTACGCGCGCACCTGTAGTGATTACAACATGCATACCAGGAACAATATGATCAATAGACTTAATTATGTGAGTACCATCATCTAATCTGACTGTTACTGTATTAGGTACTAAAGAAGCTAATTGCTCAAGTGCATATTCTGCTTTTTCTTCGATCAGATGCCCTATATAATGAGCAAATAAGCCTACGAGTATAACAACAGTAATTGCACGTTCTTGTCCGGAAGCGATGCCTACTACCGTAGCTAGTATAAAGAAAATTTCTCCACTTATCTGACCTTTATATAACTGCTGAAACACTTGCCAGCTTATGAGACTACACCCTACAAGAAGTGAAACATATATTAAAAATGAGTACCAGTAACTTGCTATAAAAAAGGCAATCAATATAAATAAAACGATTAGATCAAAAACATGATATTTTTTAAAGAACAGTTTTAAGTTATAATCATTCATACCATGCTCTTTTCGTACTCTCTAAGTTAATAGTTCGCGCACATAATCAGCTACTGTAAGTTTTTTATCAAAAACGTATACAAGCCGGGTTGCAATAGGCCAATGCGCTCCGTATTTAAGGGCCAAAGCACCTATTGTACGGGCAGTATTGACGCCTTCAGGATACACTGAACCTAATTGATAAAAATCGTCTAACGAGTGCCCCGTGGCTAGTGCGTATCCTAATGCTTTGTTTTTACTACTTGGCCCGTAGGAGCTAACCAATATGTCTCCTATACCAGCAACACTATATACCGTACTTTCCAATCCACCCACCGCAGCACATATGCTCTCAAGTTCTTTACATATTTTTATAAACAAATACGCTTGCGCATTAAATCCATAATTACTACCTTGCAGTAATCCAAGTATTATAGTGTATACATTTTTAAGTGCGCCACACACTTGTACGCCTACAAGATCAGCTGACGGAATGATCCGGGTCCATGAAATTGACATTAAATCATATATCTTATTACGTATATCGCTATTATCATGCGCAATTGCCAAGGCAGTAGGAACACGCAATACTAATTCACTTGCTAAACTAGGACCACTTACACACCCTACTGAAATTGTATAACCAAGAACACTTCGCACTATATCACAAGGAAATAAAAGCGTATTGGCCTCTATTCCTTTACTTGTTACTATCCATGTTTGCTTTTCAGATACGTAAGGCAGTGCTTGTGTAAGGACTGAACGCATATAAGGTACTGGTATTGCCTCAACTACATAGGAAACATCATTAAGAACTTCAGATATATTAACAGTAGCATTAAGGGTCTCTGGTAATGTTATGCCCGGCAGGTAATATGTATTAGTTTTATATTGTGTAATCTGCGTTGCAACCTCGGACTCATAGCACCACAAGCGTACTTTATACCCTGCGGATGCAAAACAATAACCAAGCGCAGTACCCCATGCGCCCGCGCCTAATATAGCTATGACATTAGGTTCCAAAATTTCTCCGACATTGATAAAATATTCTAGTGATTCCTGTAAATGTGATTTGTCGAGCTCTGGCCACATACAATCGAGAAAATATAACTCTGAGTATGCTGCATGGTACAAAAGAAAATTACTCAATCGACGTGCCCCCCCAGTTCTAATAATTAAATCAGGCGGCGGCGCTGCACCGGCCAGCAAATACTTATTAAAAGTTTTAGTTGTCAAAGTAGCAGGATCCAAAATCCCCTTAAGAACATCTTCAACAACAGCTTTTACTCCACTGACAATTTCCTGCTGACCGCCATAGCAAAACATAAGCTGAATGTATAAATTAGAGCATTTTTGTGTAGCCTGTTCAATACTATTACATGCATTAATGATTGCTTGAGGGAATAATGACCTATCACCCTTAAACTCAACTTTAATTCCTGAATCTAAAATTTCAGGCAACATGTTCTCAATTTCATTAACAATATATCCAAACAGATACTCTTTTTCCTCATTAGAACGATTAAGATTTTCAATAGAGAAAGTATATAAAGAAAGATATTTAATAGCATTATCGCGGCAAAACATTATTACTTTTTTTACCGCTTCAATTCCTTCTTTATGACCATACCAAGGCATCAGATTACGCTTTTTTGCCCATCGACGGTTACCATCCATAATACATGCAAGATGATTGAGCATCACCCCTACCTTGAAAGCACACGTACACCACTATGTATACGCCATTGAGTGATAACTAATTTCCAGTCAACCTGCGCAATATACCATGTACTATAAAGCAATCCTGCATATAACGCGCGCTCTGCAATAACAATTGGCACTAAACCAGCCCAAAAGCTTGGAGTGGTGCTATGCATATATAACCATCCTACGGTGCCTACCGCATGAGCTGTCCAAGTTGTTCCAATAGCACGTGCAATATAAGAGTTCTTAACAAAAGTAGCAGCAATAGGAATAAGCCAAAATAATGCATACCATGAAACCTGTACTCCAATTGGATGGACAACAAATAAAATCATACAGGCTAAAGCTACAAATAATTTAAGTAAGCGCGAATTGACAGACCAGTAAGCAGCTGCGGCAAGGCCTGGAAGGTGGTATACTAATAATGATAGTAATGGATGGGGACTCATACTCAAGTGAATAAAGGTATTTATAAGCCAAATAATACATCCAGATATTATTGATCGCTCAAATAGTAAGGGTAATGCTATAGTAGCCCCACTCAAATGAGTTTTGCCACTGCCAAGCAAATAAGATAGCCTACAATACCTTGAAGCCAATAATATTATATAGGACGATAAGTATTTAAGGATAGGATGTATCATAATTTATACCTCAGGTAATGATATAACGTAACATTACAGATTGTACTTATAAATTACAGTCTAGCAAAGGAAAAAAAACATGAAATATAAAGCTATTATTTTTGACATGGATGGAACTATTGTTGACACTGAATCAATTTGGCGCTCATCAGTCAAACAACTTTTAACTAAAAAGGGCATTGCAATTACACCCGGCCTTGAGCATCAACTTATCAATGATTTAAATGGTATTATGCTCCCTCAAGCCTGCCATTATCTTAAACATACTTTTAGCCTTGAAGATACTTTAGAAGATTTAATCAATGAAAAATCAGCCCTTGCACACTCACTATACCAAACAGGTGTGCAATTTATTCAAGGGTTTGAAGATTTTCACGACGTTGCAACACGTATTCACAAACTCAAAACAGGACTTGCTACCAACGCTCAAGACCATACCCTTGCAATTACAAAAAGCCAGCTTAAGCTGGAACGTTTTTTTGGAACTCATCTATATAATATATCTCATGTTAATAACCTTGGAAAACCGCATCCTGCTATTTATCTACATGCCGCACGACAACTTGAGATTGATCCGGTTAAATGTATTGCAGTTGAAGATTCGGCACATGGCATCGCCGCAGCAAAAGCCGCTGGCATGCTATGCATAGGAATAAATACTTCAGGCAATGCTCAACAAACATCCAAAGCTGATATAAAGATTAATGGATATGACGAAGTTAATTTACATGCCATCCTGTCCAGTATTTAGCTATTACTTCTACTTAGTGCCTCTTGGATAATTGAAAGTAGGTTATTGAGTTTTTATTAAAACAGTATTCAGTAAGCTCATATATTGAAATAAGGCAGATAATTCTACAAGTAGCTTCACTCATAAAGCCTAGCAAAAATTCAACGAATCGTATTCCTATTAAGTGTAATAATTTCTTATTCAAACAAATATATATTCAAAATTACTCTCTTAGGCTCATTTTTAAATAAATAGCAGGTATTTAATATTAAGTACCTGCTATTTAAAAGCTTAAAATATATTATATTAACACTACGCCTTTTTAGTACTATGAGCATGATGCTTGCTTAGATAAGAGAGCATAATTAAAGTCCAACCACTTACCATTAGTTCAATGCCAATAAGCATACCTATCGCCCATACACCAGAAAGTGGCCATTGATACCATAATAAAATACCTAAAATAACAGAGGTCACTCCATTTAATATCATCCAGCCCCAATGTTCAGGACGTATTTTTAGAGCAGCAATTATACGATAAGTGCCAAGTACTACAAAAAATGCTGCTATTATTAGTGTTAATGAAAGAGCACTTGATACGGGGGAAAAGATAGCAAGCATACCTGATATTGCATATAATACCGCTGCAAGAAGATGTACTAAAGAACCTTGCCATGAACGAAGTTGAAATACATTTGCTAGCTCAACTACGGACCCAACAATCAAAAAAGCTCCAAGTATAACCATACTTGCAAGCGTAGCATAGGGACTGAACGCTAAAGCTGCCGTTCCTATAATAACACTTATAATACCCGTAAAAAGAACCCATTTACGCTTGGAAGCGTCGTTAGGGATATTAGCCAAGTAAGCATACGTAGTAGGAGTATTTGTCTTCATTACAGTTTCCTTTAATACACAATTGATACATCACTTATTTATTTTGTGAAAAATAGTAAGGATAATATTTATTTTTAGTACATTGTAATAATAACATTTATTATTTATATTTGAATATATTTTTTTTAAAATAAAACAAAAATAAACCGGTACCTATAAAAAGTACCGGTCCAAATTCTCTACTAAAAAGCAGGAGGATTAACGACCCCAGCCACCGCCAGAACGGTCATTGCCAAAACCGCCACGGTCACTGCCGCCACCAAAACCACCACGGTCGCTGCCGCCACCAAAGCGTGATCCACCACTGCCCATTGGACGACGACGTTCAAAGCCACCACCATTGCTGCTACGTGGGCCACCACTTGAGTATCCGCCTTCACGACGTGGACGTTGTTCTTGTGGACGCGCTTCGTTGATACGTAATGAACGACCTTCAAGTTCTGCGCCATTCAATCCTGCAATTGCATCTTGCGCTTCGTCATCAGTTGACATTTGTACAAACGCAAATCCGCGTGATTGGTTGGTAAAACGATCTTTAATAAGTTTGATAGAAGTAATGTTACCAAATTGCTCAAAAAGGCCTTTGATTTGTTCTTCTGTTACCGAAGGATGAAGGTTACCAACATAAATATTGATCATAAAATGAAATCTCGATATTAAAAAATATAACTAATTACTTAAACTTTAATTATCACAGAACTTGGCTGTGATCTAAAAACTATTTTCTTGTGCTTACTTCGGCAACACCTTTCAAATAAACAAACTTACTCTACGTCTATACGGTTATAATATAACCTATCTATTGTGGCTCAGTATAGGGTTAAATACTACCTGCGTCAAATGGCTTGTAGTGCTAGCCATAATTTTATCTTAATGATAATATTATACTCCTATTAAGGAATATTATGAATAGCTTATTATTTTTCGGTATTTTCTCTCTTCTCGGTCTTATTTATTTTATCATAGGGTTACGTGTAGGAAGAACGGTTACTAGTACTAGTGATTATTACCTGGCAGGACGATCGCTAGGGGTAGCACAAGTGACAAGCAACCTTATTGCAACTCAGTTAGGCGGAGGCATGCTTCTAGGTACGGCTATGGCTTCGTATACTCACGGTGTTTACGGTATTGTTTATACACTTGGCATGAGCATTGGTTTTATTTTGCTTGCATGTGGCATTGCCGCACGACTGCAACAATTTAATGTCAGCACTACAGCACAACTATTTCAAACACAGTATCATTCAATTTTTCTCAAAAAAGTTGCTTCCTTACTTTCAATATGTACCCTTTTTGGTATCTTAATTGCGCAAGTTGTAGGATTTAAAAGTCTCATGTACGCGCTAGGTTTTACTAATATCTGGTCGATCATACCTTTTTGGCTTTCGGTAGTAGCCTACACTATGGCAGGAGGTTTACGAGCAATCACTATTAACGATATGATTCAACTTACTCTCATCATTACTATTTTTAGTTCACTTTTCATACGTGATGCTTTTGTACACGGCCTTAGTAACATTACTCACTTTGCTATAAGCATGACTAAACCAAGCCAATCATTAATTGCGACAATCTTAATGCCTGCATTATTTTCATTATTCCAGCAAGATTTGGCACAAAGATTTTTTGCATCCCGATCCCAGCGAACTGCTACCCTATCAGCATGTTATGCAGGTCTTTTTCTTCTCGTATTTGCATGCATACCCCTTTATTTTGGAATACAACCTCGCTTGACAAACATGAGCGTTCCCGAAGGTGCCAATCCTCTGATTGTATATCTGGAAAATACCGTACCAACAATATTGTTTGCACTTGCTATGTGCGCTATTATCGCTGCCATTATCTCAACCGCAGACGCACTTTTAAATGGCATCAGTGCCAATATTACCCAAGATTTTAATATTACTGACTCACGTGGGGGTATGACAGTAAGTAAAATAATTACTGGTATAGTAGGACTGAGTGCTCTTATTGCCTCATATTTTGTACCCTTACATATTATCGATATAATTATCAGTAGTTATGAATTGTCTGTCAGTTGTTTATTAGTACCTCTTTTAGTATGTTACTTTACTCCTAAAGTAAGCACATGGGCGGCATATGGCTCAATTATAGGCGGATTTATAGGGTTTATAGGAATAAGGTTCATATCATTGCCAGGCAAAGAAATTGTTTCACTATTATTATCATGTATTGGCTACATTTTAGGTATGTATATTCAAAAAACCACCCAAAGAACTTATAAATTTTCTCAGTAATATACTCTATATAATACTATTTTTTAGTACCTTTTTTTTTAGAAGAAGGTTTATCTTGCTTATGATTAAATTTAACTTTGTAGGCAAAATCTACCACACATTCGTCTCTCATAAAACAATAGGCTTCTTTAATGTCATCAGTAACTGAGATCAGTTGCTCACTTTCAGGCAGAGTAAGTTTATGATAAAAAACTTCTTTTTTAAGCCAATCAAGTAGTGGATTCCAATATTCAGTACCAATCAAAACTATAGGCACACGATTTAGTTTTTTAGTTTCAGTTAAAGTAAGTACCTGAAATAATTCGTCTAAAGTACCAAATCCACCAGGAAAAAATACAAACCCTGAAGAATATTCCATCAGCAACCATTTGCGTGCAAAGAAATAGTTAAGTTCTAAATAATCCATGACACCTATATCAGATGGCCGGTCATCCAATCCTCGCACCCCGATTCCCAACGTACGCCCCGATTTTTCATCACCATCAATAACTCCACAACTTGCAGCTTGCATAATGCCGGGGCCCCCACCGGTTAGTACTGATATACCTGTACGAGCAAACTGATCCGCTAAAAAGTATGCAGCTTTTGCATACTCATCATCCTGCTTAATACGCGAACCTCCAAAGATAGAAACAATAGGGTGAGGTAATTTGGAAATTCGCCATATTCCACGTATAACTTGCACAGCACTTGCAAGCAAATGCCAGGTAGGAGTCATACATCCGCCTATTCGAGCAAAAATCCTCGATTAGTTTCTATTTTATTCATAGCAATACTCCATATTGGTTAATCAACATATACCATTATCACAGCACATTAATACTAAAAACATTAGTGATAATCAATCAACATTTATTACAAAATGAAAAATATTTTATATTATATAGGACATATGGTAGAGTTACTCATAGTAAACCCTTCTAACGCAAGGAAACGCTGCAATGAATCAGCGTACAAATAAAATTATATATATTGTAGGGTTCATATATTTTGGATTCAGTACAATTACAACTGCTTCGCATAAACCTAAAGATGTATATATTTTTGTATTTGTGCACGGCATCATGAATATTGCAGACCATTTATCACTCGACTTGGTACCTCGTATCTGGCAGGATAAACTTGAGTGTACCCCCTATGCTTGGACATTAGAGCATATGAGGCAAGATTCATTTTTCTACCAAAATCAACCAATTCAAGGACCTGGTCTTGTGCAAGCAAATCCAGAAAAATATGGGGGGAATGCTATTTATGCATTGGGACAAGTAATCGAGCAAGCTAATTTACCAAAAAAATATGAAAATCCACAATTTTATACATTCGGCTGGAATGGGTTACTTAGTCACTCTAATCGATATAAAGCTGCTCGCAACCTTCTTGAATCACTCATAGAGCTGCGCCACTATCATGCAAGCCAAGGGACAAACGCACATTTTCATCTTGTAGGATACAGTCATGGGGGGAATGTAATTCTAAATATAGCTCAAGCAATTGACGATACTGGCCAAAATTTAGCAATTGATGAAATAATATTATTAGGAACGCCGATTCATCCTGGCAATACAGAACTAGCTCTACACGATTGTTTTTTAAAAGTATATAATCTATTTTCAACAGGAGACTGGGTACAAACTGTAGATGGCTTATCAGGCACTACCTCAAGCTCAAAGCGCATGTTTATCTGTAAAAAAGATTTTAAGCTCCCAGAAAAAATAGTACAGGTTAAACTTAAAGTAACTCGCCTGACCAAAAGCAGAAGATGCAAACCACCACTTACATTACTACCTGCTGTAATTAATGGCCGCACACCTTATTTGCGTGACAATTCACCAGGACATATTGAATTTTGGTTTTTTGGATGGTCTCCAGCTTTCTATCGATGTAATTTTCCTTTTTTCCCGATACCATTTGTAGGATGGATACCATTTCTACTTAATATTATTGATAAATATCCGATCAACTTGTGCAATCCTGAAGATTACATGATTATTGATATTAGACCTGAATATGATGTGATTCTTATTAGAGATTCTCAACACAAATTTCATGGGCTAGAACAGTTTATAAGCGCACAAAAACGAGAAGAAATTATAAAATCAATTGAATGGGCACAACCTGCTCAAAAAATGGATCAGGCTTCATACAATGCGCGTGTATATAATATTTGTTGCACAGTACGCAAAGGCTCCCGTACGCATCACTCTAGCCAATGCTGCATACCTTCGTTTTTTGATAATACTTATACGCGCAAAAGATATTGGCGTACCTCTTCATGCCCAAAAAGCAATTAATACACTTGATTTATATAATTTTATTCCATAAATCAAGTAGCTCAGCCATCGTCATCTGCTGCGCACGTAACGTTAAAACTTGAGGATCTACAGCGCTAAAATCATAATGAAATTGAGTAATATTATTCTTAATTGTGCGGCGAGGTTGAGCAAATAATACTTTAACGAACTTCCAGAAATTATCTTCTTGTACGATAGGCTCGACCATTTCTTTTACTTTAAAAGCTATTAATCTTGAATATATTTTAGGCGGGGGGACAAATGCTCCTGGCGGCACTTTATCAAGTAAAGTTAATTGATAGTAATATTGAAAAAATAGACTTGAATATCCATATCCGCGACCTCCTGCTTTTACCATTTTTTGAGCGACTTCCTCTTGGATCATGACTACACCTGAAGGTATAAGATCACGTACCGTATATAACTTATGAAAAATAGGAAAAGTTATCTGGTAGGGAAGATTTGCTAGCAAAGTCCAGGGAGCCTGAGCACCAAGACGTGTACGCAAATCAACGTCCAATATATTTTCTAAAAATATAGAAAGTCGCTTGTCAGGCAAAAGTTGACGAACATAGTCTGCCCATTCTGGGTCAATTTCAAACACCCATAACTGTTTCAGCGGCCGCTCTAAAATAGCTTTGGTTAAAAAACCATCGCCACATCCAATTTCAATTACCTGAGAATCTTTACTGAGTTCAACGTGGTCAATCATGTGTTCAACAACAGACTGGCTACGCAAAAAATGTTGCCCAAATTTCTTTTTAATACGCAGACCAGATGCATGACGAACCATACGTGTCCTATTCCATTAAAGCATCTTTGTACAGATCAAGTTCTTGCAACACCATTCCAATCCCTTTAACTACACAAAACAATGGATCTTCTGCTACACGAACTGGAAGGCCTGTTTCTTTTGAAATTAAATCAGCAAGGCCACGCAATAGAGAACCGCCACCTGAAAGAACTATTCCAGTATCTACTAAATCAGATGAAAGTTCAGCAGGAGTATTTTCTAATGTTACTCGCACGCCATCAACGATAGCAGCAACGGTCTCAATAAGTGCTTCATTAACTTCAGGTGCTGTAAGTCTAATAGTCTTAGGCACACCGGAAATAAGATCGCGCCCTTTTACATCAATAGCCTGTTTTGAAAGCTCAGGATTGAGAAGAGCAGAACCAATCTCTATCTTTATATTTTCACCGGTTCGCTCACCAATTAATAAATTATATTTTCGTTTAACGTATTGGACAATAGCACGATCCATTTCATCACCACCCACGCGGATGGATTTACATACAACTACCGATTTAAGAGAAATAACTGCGACTTCAGAAGTTCCACCTCCAATATCTACAATCATACTTCCACATGGCTCTTGTACCGGCAGACCCGCACCAATTGCTGCAGCCATTGGCTCAATAATTGTACGTACATAACGAGCGCCTGCTTGCTTTGCAGAATCGGTCACTGCACGCTTTTCAACTTGAGTAATGCCTGAAGGCACTCCAATAATCATACGTGGACGTACTAATGCATGTCGATTATTATGGACTACTTTTATAAAATAACGAAGCATGCTTTCAGTAAGCTCGAAATTTGCAATCACGCCATCTCGCATTGGTCGACATGCCACGATACTTTCAGGAGTTTTGCCTAACATTTCTTTGGCAGCACGTCCGGCAGCCAAAACTTGAGAAGTTCCTGCTCGAACTGCAACAACTGAAGGCTCATTTAGTACAATGCCCTTATTGCGAACATATACTACTGTATTGGCTGTACCCAAGTCGATTGCCATGTCATTTGAAAAAAAACTAAATAATCTATGTGCTGGTAAAAATTTCATAGGTATGCTTTCGCATTGAATCAAATTGAATCAAAGTAATTTAAAAACTTAATTGAAGCCCTACCGTCACACGATAGGTACGTGGAAAATGATTTCCAATCAAAAGCACAGATGGAATATCCCATACTATGGATAAAATTGGAGCCATTGCACGATCAACTTTCACTTTACCAAAATCATAGAAAACATTAAGGGAAAAATATTCGGAGGACCATGATGAGCGTTCTCTTACTTCATGTAAGTTGACAGGTATCGTCTTGTCAATGCGCGCATCCTCCCAGCTATCTTGGCCATGAACTACAAGATTGTAGCGTACACCAGCACCAAATCCCTCACGTAAATTCTGAGCAACAGCATATGGCATAAATACAAATGTGGGGCTTGGAGAAACCCGAGCTGAACCTACTACAACACCATAACGTGGATGCTCTTTACCGGCAGGCATACGTGCAGTGTAAGTGCGTGGTGCTCGCCCGCTCAATCGAGTCCAAAAGCCAGCAAACCAATCTTCCTTAACTTCAAATTCTGCTTCAAATTGTCCATAAAATCCCCAGTGGCCATTACCACCAAAAGGAATCGAAGTTGGCTCATAAATATTAATTCGTTTACCTGTAGGAAATAAAACACCCATGCGTAAGGCTGTTTCTATACGACGAAATTTATATTGATAGTTCCATATACGAGCATAACGCGCATACATATCAATATCTGAAAAACCTCTTTGTACATTATATCCACAATCAACGCCTAACGTATTGAGCATAGTACGACGAATAAAATCAATTTGAGAATAATCAACTTGTGAAAGTACCAGCTCTATATCTCTTTCTTTGAGTTCAAAATTAATACGAGAGTTAACTTTCATGACAGCCATATCAAGTCCGACAGACCAACGTGGACTTAAGTTTTGACGAATATAAACATCAGCTCCCTGCATCTGTAGTTTACCATTCAAAATATAATTAATATTTTCAGCACGATACAGATCAGGAAAAGTACTAAATGGATCAGGTAAGCCCGCCAATAAAAATGATCGCGCTAATGGTACTTGATTGAAAATACCTTCAATTTCAAATAATGGAATCTCTTCATCTTCTCGGCCATATGCTCTGCTGGCAGTAGAGAAAATTCCATCAATTATAATATTTGTACTGGTGCAAGGAATTGTAATAAATGGTTTTTGTAATAATGGAAGATATCGATTATCAAAGACCATTGCATGCGACAAGCTTGAAACAAGGAGTACAAGCCCGACAAGTATATATAATGGATTTCTCATGTAGTACCCTAAGCTAATCGCCTTTGATATGGTGAAATATGGAGGAGAGAGGGGGATTCGAACCCCGATTCCATTATTCATGGAATAACCGCTTTCGAGGCGGCCGCTTTCGACCACTCAGCCATCTCTCCTTGCCAATATATTATTAGGATTACTACTATACTATAAGATACATGGTTTGTGGAGGTTAAAAATACAACATCTTGTGAAATAAAAGTTTATCCAAGACGATCTAATTTTAACAGATTAGTTGAGACTATTGCAAAAGCCATTGGTCAATCATCACACGTATATTTTCGGGCAGAGTAAAATATGTTTCTTTAAACTCTGAAGAAAGTTGCTTCCAGGCAAGACAATTATTTGATTTGAATGCCTGATATAGACAAATTACTAACATTGACTGTTCAAAAGACAGTTTACGTTGTAGTTTACGCCATATTTGTAAGGACGTATTACGTGACCCTATGACAACAGCTGTTCCATCTCCGCTTATAGCAACGGTATTTGTAGCATTCACACTTTCATCGCTTATCTTTGAAGTTTTAAATAGTGATGCTAGTTCGTATCCACATGACATAGGATTATATTTAAATAAGTAAGAAATGTTATCAGATACAGTTACTACTATTCGCGTACCATCCTCATTAACAACTACTCTTGCTAACTCAAATGAATCAATATCTTGCAATGTATCAAAACTGTATGACAACACTTTATCATAATTTAAAGTATATTTTTCTTTGTATACTACAAGTACAGGACACTTGTTCATCAAACCCAGTAGAACTATCACTGTTCCATCAGCGTTTGAACCCAAATGGTCAAAAGCCTTACAAGACTTTTCATGTAAGGTATGTCTCAATTCATAACTCTTTAAACCATCGCTGAGCCATATTTCAATATCTCCTTGCTCGTTCAGACATACAAGTCGTGTAGAGTTAGTGCTCATAGTTATTTTGTTTATTGTTTTATTTATTGGTCTTGCAAGTACGCTTGCAAAATCAAGTTTGTATGCACCCTGAGTATCTAAGATATATTTTTGACACATATTAGGATAATATGTAAAAAGCAGCACGTCATCTTTGCCTAAAACAACTTGCTTCAACTTATATTCTGAGGCACGAACGCAAGTATCATATTCTGCGTCAAATTTGTAATGAGTATCAATTATTTTATAAATATAAAATTTATTCGAACGAGTAAATACTATTATCATACGGTCATTATCTACTATTGAAATATAAATAATGTTGTCATCGGTGTACTCTCTATTACTCACTATATCTAAAAACTGATAACCTTTTTGTAAGTCATACTTTATAATATTAAATTTATGACCGCCCAAAGCTATTAAAGTACCATTCTGATTTACAGCAACCGCCTGAATGTTATCAACCTGTTGTTTATCTATCTGATAGCAAGTGGTTGTATCATATTGCAAGCTTATATCAGCTATATACTCTGCAAGTCCAAATTCAACAATCAGGCATCCATGCCCGTCAAGCAACTCCTTGATTGAATTATAATGCAATGTATCGGTAACAATAAGCTGAACTATATTATTATTAATGTTTTTTTTAAAATCATCTTTTATTGATATGCAAAGACTTTTAACCAATGGTATACTAGCACCGAGAAATTCTAGAGCTTTTAAAAGTTGTATTTTATTTTCCAAAGGCAATGAAACAAGGTAACTAGTATAGTTACTCGTTTCCTTGTTATCTTCAAAATTAAGTAAAGGTATGATCAGCTTAAAAACTGCTTGAGACAAACTTTTTTCTGAAATACCTGTTGAATAATAATCATACAAAACTGATTTTTTTTCTTTATTTTCTATTGATTTTTGTATTATAGATAAAGATGTTTCACTAAATAAATCTGAACATAATTTAAATGTACTATTCAAATTTGTGTAGAGCGCCGGACATACGTAATATAAATTATTGTCGATAATATAAAATGGTGCTTCTTGTTTTATATGCTCAGCTGCGTTAATAGTTATAATATATAGTACAAGTAATAACTTACTTAAAAATCTACACCTTTTTTTCATAATACTTGATCAGTTCCATATATATAGTTTATAAATAACAAAGATTTCATTATTACTGCATTGGCCGTTGAATACATTGTAACATTTATCGCAATAATTATTAACGAAAGGTTTATTTTTATATAGCAAAAACTACGTTTTATTTTAGACTAATTAATATCAGTATTAATAATAAATTAGGCCTAGCATATTACCTATATGACACAAGCTAATACACAAGAAAAACTCATACAATATTGGCAGGAACAAGGAGTAATTTTTGTCGATCCTTGGCACGTATTTATATCGCCTAATGTGATAATTGGCACAGGTACCATTATTGGTTATAACTCTTTTATAGGAGAGCAAGTCACTATTGGAACAAATTGTGTTATTGGAGAATTTTGTACAATTAGTAACTCTATAATATCAGACTATAGCTCTATAAAACCTTTTACAGTGATATCAGAAAGTTCTATTGGGAGCCAATGTAATATTGGTCCTTTTGCTCACATACATAGTAATAGTGTTATTAAAAACAATGTGAACATAGGAAATTTTGTAGAAATTAAAAATAGTACTCTTGATCAAGGTACATTCGCCAAACATTTGTCATACTTAGGCGATGCCATAATTGGACAGAATGTAAACATTGGAGCAGGTACTATTACATGTAATTTTGATGGCAAGCAAAAACATTCAACTATTATTCAAGACAATGCATTTATCGGAAGCTCTACAACAATTGTAGCTCCTATAAATATTGGTCAAGATGCTATTACTGGTGCTGGATCAACTATTACTCAAGATGTACCTGCAAACTGCCTTGCAATTGGTCGTGCACACCAAGTTAATAAATTAGAATATGCTCAAATAATTAGACTCAGGCAACAAAATAAAATAAATAATACAAGCACCTGATACTACCATAATGATTCTATGATACAATCTTAATGTTTACAGACATCAAATAAACAATTCAAGTAATTTACCCTCTAAATCAATAATATATACATAAAAGTCATAGTGTTTTTATTTATAAAGAAATTCAATTGCGCTAAGAATAATATCGATAACAATACCCTCGCAATCTATGAGCACATATCCTGTTAACTTAAAATTTATCAACGGCGCAAGAAGATACTTATTGAACTGCTAAATTAATTTATCGTACAACTGAAGAAGTAATGTATTATCGATTTTTATATTTGTAACTCCAATATTTTAAAGACAAATACTTTTTCTATATATCATTGTCTTCTCTTTTTTAAATACATGATGCTAAATACAAAAAATTAACCCTGGGAGCTATCATGAAAGCATTAGTATTTAAAGCAATTGGAGATATTGCATTACAAGATGTTGCTGACCCGGCAATACAAGAAGCACAAGACGTAATTGTACGACTTACACGCAGCGCAATTTGCGGAACTGATTTACATTTTATTCGAGGCACCGTACCTGGAGTTGCAAAAAACACTATCCTAGGACATGAAGGAGTAGGAATCGTTGAGGAGGTAGGTAAAGAAGTAAAGACAGTAAAACCTGGTGACAGAGTAATTATTCCTTCAACTATTGGATGTGGTCACTGTTCGTATTGTAAACAAGAAATATACGCACAATGTGATAATGCTAATCCACATGGACCGCAAGCAGGTACTGCATTCTTTGGAGGACCTCAATCAACTGGACCTTTTAATGGTATGCAAGCTGAGAAAGTACGAGTTCCTTACGCTGATGCAATGTTACTTAAAATTCCCAAAAATGTTACTGATGATCAAGCAATCTTATTATCAGATATTTTACCCACCGCATATATGGCAGTAGAAATGGCTAACGTACATACAAATGATACTATTGCAGTTTTTGGATGTGGACCAGTAGGTCAACTTGTCATTGCATGTTTAAAAAAAATAGGTGTAAAAAAAATATTTGCAGTAGATCATATACCTTCTCGTTTACAAATGGCACAGGATCAAGGATCTTACGTTATTAATTTTGACGAAGTAGATCCTGTCAAAAAACTACAAGAATTAACCAATGGACAAGGACCTGACAGGATTATTGATGCAGTCGGAGTAGATGCTCAAAAAAGTAACCGCTTAGCAGATATCTTTAATACCAAGGAATTTAAAGAGGAACTTGATAAAATTATACCTCATCCACGGCCTGATAATGGCAACTGGGTTCCCGGTAATGGCCCATCACAGGCACTACAATGGGCAGTCAAAGCAATTGCAAAAGCAGGAACTATTTCAATTATTGGCGTATACCCTCAAGAGCTTACCTCTTTTGCCATTGGAACTGCGATGAATAAAAATGTAACTATAAGAATGGGGAATTGCAATCACCGTAAATATTTACCAATGCTCCTTGACTGGATTGAAAAAGGTGAGTTTAATATCGAGCATTTTATTACACAGAAAGTACCTTTTAAAGAAATTATTGCCGCTTATAAACACTTTGATGCGCGAGAAGATAATTGGATTAAGGTAGTTTTACTTATGTAACTTTCTAAATTAATAGTATAAAAAATTAAAAAGCTGGTTGTAATAGTGCTACTCGTACCGCAACCAGCATCTTAATTTTTTATTACTTAGTTGAAGGAAACTGTGCCTCATAAAAACCTGATTCTTTCATTGAAAAAATTTTATTATCTTGCATAATTTCAATGATCAAAGCTTGATTAGCGCGAACATCAAATAGTCTATGGAAACATTCACCTTTTTTATCGATTAAGTATATGTAAAATCCATATAAAATACTTAAATCTGGCAATTTTATTGCACCCAGCATAACGTAAACGATATTATTTTTTAGCGTTTTTAGAACAACCATATTTTCCTATATAGTTATCAATACACACTGGAAATGTATGTTGTATCACCGGGTCAATATTATCATTAAGTATCTGGTTCTGCTTTCTCGGCAATACTTAATTTAAGTCGGGGCAATATATTAAAAAGATCATTATGAACGTGTGCAATATTTTGGCAAGTCTCTGAAAAATCTTCTTTTACGGAAGAAAATCTACGTTGTATATCTTTTAAAAAATTGTCAGCTAGTTATGCTATTTTAAAAAGCAAATCGAAGCTTCTTTTGTACGTATATCCTGATAACTCTTGATGATCTACAGCCCGAGCAGAGATATAGGTAAAGATAAAAATACCTAAACAACCGGAAGTTCAAATAATATAACCTAGATAGCACTGCTATTATTTATTTAAAGAAATCAATAACTGAGCTATGCTAAAAATAACAAAATGCGTATTTATAACTGTGAGCAAACTTAATTATTATGATAAAATTTATTCATACAGCCGATATTCATTTTGGCATGGAAAACTATGGCCGCATTGATCCGACTACTGGAATACATACACGTCTTTTAGATTTTCACAAAGCACTTTCTTTTTGTATTGATACTGCACTACAAGAACAAGTTGATTTCTTCTTGTTCTGTGGCGATGCCTATAAAACAGCACATCCAAGCCCCACTCAACAAAAATTATTAATGGAATCTTTTTTGCGCTTACAAGAAGCACATATTCCCATAGTCATCATTGTAGGTAATCATGATCACCCTTTAAGTTTTGGCAGAGCTCATTCGCTTGATTTATTTGGACAAATTCCACTCAAAGGCTTTCACGTTATATCAAAACCACGCATAATTAACCTTGAAACAAAAAATGGTACCGTCCAAATCGTAGGTATTCCCTGGCCTACACGAACTAACGTTGCAACTAATACCATCCATGCTCACAAATCTTCAGAACAAATTACTGATTACATTTCCCAAGCAGTAGCAAATATTATAAAAGATTATGCAATGCAACTTAATCCTACAATTCCTTCTGTGCTTGCAGGACATTTGACGGTAAGTTCTGGGATTTTTTCAGGTTCAGAAAAACGTGCAATTTATGGAACCGATCCTGTTTTACTTCCTTCCCAACTTGCAATTAAGCCATTTGATTATGTAGCACTTGGTCATTTACATCGTCATCAAAATTTAAACCCTAATGGATATCCTGCAATTATTTATTCAGGGTCAATTGAACGCATAGATTTTGGTGAACGCAAAGAAGAGAAAGGATTTTGTATAGTCAGTATCGAAGAAAAAAATAAGACATACTATAGATTTGTAAAAACCCCTATACGCCCTTTTATCCAAATGGAAATTCATCTTCAAGCTAATTCTGATCAAACCAAACAAATAATCAAACATATTGAACAATATGCTATAGAATCAGCAGTAGTTAAAATAATTTATCACGTTCCTGCCGATCAACCTGATACAGTAGATATTAAAGCACTGCTACAAACGTGCTCAAGCGCTATGTACGTTGCGGCTATTGTACCAGTACGGCCAATAATTACTCGTGCACGTCGTACCGGCTTACAAACGACCACTACTTTTGAACAACTATTAGCATCTTACTTTAATAACAAACCTGAATTTACAGAACAGAAACAAGCTATTATTGACAGAGCACAAGAATTGTATGAACTTGCCCAACAACAGCAAGATACTATCAATGAAACTTTAGAAGATATTTAAGTAGTTGCTGACAAAGAATCTGCAATTTTAGTAGGCCGCTCACATACAATAGTTACCGCAGCACTTTCAAGGTTTGCTTTATACTCTTTCATGAGCTGATCAAAACGGGCGGGACGTAATATATTTGTAATTTCTTCTCGACGCTGCTCAAGGGGTACCGGACGCTCAGGATGAGCCTCTACCATCATAAATAACTCTACACCATCGGAGATAGCAACAGGTGGAGAAACCTGCCCATTTTTCATACGCGTCAAAAATTGCCTATTTTGGGCAAGTTCTGCAGGTTTTACAGTAAAGGGAATAGACCAATCAAACTTTGCTGCACGCTCAGGATTAGTACGCGCACGATCTATTTGAGCTCTGAATGCTTGACGAGATCGACCAGCAGGGTACTTAAATTCAACCCGCTTTACGACGTAGTTTGCTTCTTGTAATATCGGATGAGCGTCATAATAAGCTTGTATATCCTTTTCTGGAATACTCATACGACTGCCAACTCGCATACCTACTGCTGATTGAGTAGCTTTAAGTCGTGAAAACTCTTCTACTCCTTCTTCAAAGGTATAACCCGCACTTGTAAATATCTGTTCAAGTTGGGCTTGCGTTAAATTATGTTCTTTTTGGATACCTTTAAGATTTTCAAGTACTGATTGGCGCTCCGGTACCATCTTAAAACGTTTTGCATCTTGATAAATAAGGCGCTTGGCTCTTATATCTTCAGGGTTTTTAATAGATCCATCTAGATCGCGACATCCAAGCTCTGACCATGTAATGATATCAGTCGCCTCTGGCCCACATATAATTGAGTCAATAAAGTCTACAGGAATTGCAGATTCAGGTATATTTACCGGAATTCGCTCGGGCCTTTGTTGAGCCACTAGATAAGAAAAATCTGGCTGAGGTAGTTGCTTTACTACGTATTTAATCTTACGAGAACCACGAGATATACCCGGCACTGCTGCTTCCTGGTTACTATGTTGAGCTAGCATTGGCAAATTAAACAGATTTAATAAAATTACAGCTAATGTATAAAGCCGCATAGAAATCTCCCTGAAAAGTAGTATAGGCAACACTAATTTACTCAGTGTTGCCTATATAGTCTACCTTAATTTCATTCAGAACGTAATTGGTTATGCTACCCGAGAAGCCCCAGCTGGTTTGGATGTAGTAGATTTGCCTACCTTGCCCGGCGCTTGAGGTACGGGTGCTACTTGAGACTCTAATTGCTGATCATCTGTAGGTGCTGACTGCGCTTGAGGACGGCGAGCCCCGAGAATTTCTTCTTTAATGACTAAATCATATTCTTTTGCAAGACGACGTAGCTCTTGATCCTCGCGCTCTGCTTGCTTTTGAGTTACAAGGAATTCACGAATGTTTTCTTTCAGTTCATCGAATGTACGATATTTAGTTTCTTCTTTACCAGAAGCGTACACAACCCAGAAAGTGGTATCATTTACTTTCACAAGTTCTAATACGGGCAAGGCTGAGAAAGCTAAAATTTTATCGCGCAATACTGGATCGAGTGCGAGCGATTGAGCATTGACAAGCTTGAAATCTTTAAAATTATCTGCAAACTTATTTTCTTTTGCGATAGCTTCCATTTGGGCGCCTTTACCTCTCACTTTTTCTAAAAAGGCTCGAGCATCAGCTTCTTTGTCAAATTGCACTCCGCGAGCATTAGTTCCTCCGCGCGAAACTACAAATTGAGGATATAAATCTTTGTTTTCATCGTAAAATTTGCGTACTTCAGCATCGCCAATAGTTACAGGAAAACGTTCATCAAAATATTTTTTATTAAGCATTGCTCGAACTGCACGCATTGCCTCTTGTAGCTCTTTTTGATACTCAGCTTTTTTATCAATATTGTTATCAGTCACATATGCTTGAAGTACTTCTTGATATGCCAGACCTTGCAAGGCTTGATCTTCTAGCTGAGCACGTGCTTCTGGATTAGCTGCCAAAATAGGCTTCAATTGCTTAAGTTGTGGATCACGATCAAGTATCTGCTCTACTTCCTTATCAAACTGCTCCAATGAAATTACTGGACGACCACGAAGTGTTACTAAAGTAGTGCCAGAAAAAGGAGTAGTTTCTACTGACGTTGTTGTAACAACTTTTTCTTCGACGAGTTTATCTTGAGAACATCCTGGTAGTAATACTAGCAAAGCGTTTAACGCTAAAGCAGTGTTACGTATATATATTTGTTTCATATTGAACAAACTCCTTAATTAAGTAATTTACTACGGTTATAGTAGTATAAATTTTACATCATACTAACATGAAAGAGCGGTACAAACAAGTAATGTACTGTTTGCGTGATTTTAATTTATTTATAATTTTGATCTTTTTAGATTATTAGTATTATGCTCTGTTTCACTATAAAAACACCATAAATCAGAAACTGCAATACATAGGGCCACAGATACAAATCCATACTATTTTTACAAGGCAATCTTCTTTATAAAAATGTTTTAAGTGCTGTAAAATATTACTCAAAGTGCAAATATAAAAACTCCTTACAATAGACTCTGTATGCAACGTCAGTATAATGCACCCAAGGTTGCGTAATGTAAAACTATCGCTAAATTGCACAGAAGTTATCAAGTAAAATTCGCTTGATAATAAATATTATCTTATAGGTTATGAATTAGATCTCTTTTGATTAACTATATGCTACTACAATTGTAATAGAGGCAGGAACGTATTGTATAAGTTCTGAAACTAATTTACATAATAATGTTTGTTCTACCATTGTGTCACTTACTAGAATAATATGCTTATTTTCATACAATAGTTTATTGTTTATTCCTGACAATTGTATACCACTAGAAACGAAAGGTACCTTTTTATAGCTGGCAAGAAGTTGCGCTATTTTATATGAAATTGTAAGGCTAGGCGACGAATATGTATTTAAAGGCACTACATAATCGCATGGTAAGTATGGTAATAGCGTTGCCGACCACATAAGTCGTGCAAGTTGTACACGTGCAAAATTAGAGTATTTTTGAGCTTGTACAAGCGACCGTACTGTTAAATTTTCCTGATAAGTTACTGCATGAACTGGTATATATATTCCTGGAAATAATTCCAGAATAGTAGGCGCAATAGGCTGAATATTATTCATGCAAGAAGCACAAAATATTTTAGGGTGCCGTATAAATTGATGACATGCAGGACATGAATTAGGCATTAAAACATCTAATACTGTTAAAAATAGTTTTGTACAAGTACTTTTTATGTAGTTCGTATAGTGTCCCAACATTTTACTTTTCACGAAGTTACGTTTTTTAATCCATGCAACAAACTATGCATAATTACATTTGCCCAGATTCCTGCAACTACATCATCAAGTACTATACCCCAAGGAGCTCTAATAAGTTCTGCGGCACCCACTCCTGCTACTTTAGTAATATCAAAAAATCTGAATAGGAGGAACGTTATAATCAGTATATGAATACTGGGCGTTAAAAAAGCTAATGCTACAATCATACCTGCCCATTCATCTATCACAATACAAGGCAAATCATCATCACGCCGTTCTAATGCAAGCATTTTTCCAACAATAAATAAACTTATACATACGGCGCCAACGGCAACACCAATACTTTGATTTGTTGTCAGTCGTGCTAAAAAAATAAGATACGCTGTAGCAAGACCTGCAGCAGAACCCCATGTTCCTGGCGCAGGCAAATAACCTAAGGGACCAAGTGTTGCGATAATTTTATAAAATCTAGTTTTTCGCATAATAATCTAATATATAAGTTTGATAAATAATAATTATTATTCCTACTACTATCATACTATCAGCCACGTTAAACCATGGCCAATACCATTGATTAATATGAATACCTATAAAATCAATTACGCCAGAATACCATATACGATCTACACCATTGGACACTGCTCCTGCCATTACAAGTAAATGTCCTAATACATATTGGCCTTGGCGCATACAGTACCAGGTATATATGACAAAAGTTAGAAGAACCGTTGCAATAATTGCTACTAATAATATGTATTGCTGTAAATTAGTGGGAGTAAACATACTAAATGAAACTCCTTTATTAAATACACATTTTAAAGTAAGCCAATTATTATAATAAATAGGTTTGTGCAAAGCATGATGCAAGGCCCACATTTTACTGTATCTGTCTAATATAATTCCCGCTAACGCTAGCGTATAAAGCCACTGCATTCAATTCCTAACGTATACGAGCATTAAAGGACTCAGTAAGTATCACGGTAAGCTTGTGCATAATAGAATCGATATCTTCAACAACCATAGTTCCATGTGTATCTTGAAGCAAAATACGTAAAGTCAAAGCATGACTAGTATGCATATCAGGTTTATAGAATCTATCGACTATATATACGCTAGTAACACGTGAATCGACAGCTCTCAATGCCGCAATAATAGAATCTGCAGATATTGTTTTTTCAACTAATATACTTATATCACGCTGCACAATTGGGTAACGTGATGGTGAAATAAATTGTGGAGTAGGTGCCTTATAATTAATAAGATAATCCCCATCCAACTCTACTACTACAGAATACCCTTCAAATATGCGCGTAGCCCATGTTGCATCAATGGTGCCAATGCTGCCTATGTAATACTCATCATGATATATATGAGCATATTGGCCATCCGTATACCATGGCTCAGTTTTAGAAGCCACTTGATACTTGACTGATATACCCAGGCCATCCCATAGCGCATCAAGTTCATCTTGAACCCAATAAAAATCAACTGGCTTATATTTATCATACCATATGGCAGCTATTTTTTTGTGTTCATAAGGACGATCATGTTGCACATACCAGGTGCGTCCGAATTCGAAAAAAGCTAATTTAGCAGAGTACATATGATTTTTATGTATTGCTTGCAACATATGTGGTACAAGTGTTGTACAAAGTCTCCGCCAATTTTCTGAAACAGGAGAAAGTACTTCAATTGCGTCTTTTGGTTCCCATTTTATGGTATCAAGTACCTGTTCATCAAACATTGCATATGACTGTAATTCATTCATATGCATACCAAAAGCGCATATCTGTTTGATCAAACGAGTACGAGTAACGGTAGCGATATCAAATGCTGACATTGGCCTTTGAGGAAGTACAGGTACAATCGAATCAAATCTAATGATACGTGCAATTTCTTCTATAATATCTTCCGGTATTAAAGATTCCTTGGTTCCTCGAAAAGGTGGGACTGTAATAGCAAACACATCATCTTGAATATTAACTTTAAATCCAAGTGATTGAAGAATGCTTTCTATTGTAGATATTTTTACCGTAAGGCCAATTCGCTCACAGAGCATCTTATACGAGAGAAGAACTTGTTGAGTTTCAGGATTCTTACCCAAATATACTGTACGCAAATCAAGAGTATATGCTACACGCATATCATTTAATACTGAGATAAATCGAGCAAGTGCATTATACTGCATAGTCGGATCTATATTTTTTTCAAAACGAGCTGAAGCATCTGTACGTTTTTTGACACGCGCAGATGTCTTACGAATAACAGATCCCTGAAAACATGCCGCCTCTACAATACATTCGGCAGTGGAATCTTTAATAGAAGACTCCTGTCCACCCATAATTCCTGCCAAAGCTTGAGGGTTTGTACCATTAGTGATAACAATGTCATCTGCACACGTTTGTACAGTAGTCCCATCAAGTAAGGTGAGCGATTGATTTTGACTAGAAGTAGTTATATACAGTGTTTTATTTTCAAATGCTCGTGCATCAAATGCATGTAATGGTTGACCCATATCATACATAACATAGTTGGTAGCATCTACTAATGCATTAATTGGTTTTGAATCAATTGCGAGTAAGCGATCAATTATATATAAATTGCTCAACTGGTTATTAACATTAGATAAATAGATAGCAGCAAACCTTTGACAAGCAGAAGTAATATTGTAAATAGGTATTGGTCCTGCAAAGGCGTCGGTATCATTTACATAAGGAGCCGGCAGGCATGCACATAATTCTTGCAACGGGCGCATAGGCATATTAAGTGCACCTGATAATTCTTGTGCAAAACCTCGGTGACTCCACAGGTCTGGGCGATGGGTAATTGATTTATTATCAATGGTCAAAATCCAATCTTGACACGCTACTTGATCTTTCCATTGACTGGCATCTTCAGAATTATAATTAAATAAAGGATACATCTGGGTACGTACACTACCTACATCAGATAAAAGTGTCCATCTAAATTTATTATCCTCTTGTATCAATAAAGCGCCATAACCTATGCGTCCATCAGAGCGATTGTCAAGGCTAACAGTACGATTCAGTTGAGAACACCATATATCGGTAGTTGGACCAATTGCAGTAATTTGTCCATACACACATTGATCAAATGAGCGGTTTATAAAAGTAATTTCCTCAAGTTCAGCAACTCGATTGCCAATCCATTGCGAGACGTCGTTTATATCAATAGAATTTGCTGATCCTTGTAAATGATCAAAGATCCATCGTAAAGAAAGTTTCATATCTGCAGTACTTTTTAACGTTAAATATCCAATAGAGGACACGCTGTCACAGAACATGATACGCTAAAATAATGTGGTGAGCAACGCATAGTAAAAAAGAGAGTAGTCTATGGAAATAACTATTTCGGCAATTAAAGCAGATGTCGGTTCAATTGCTGGTCATACCAAACCTAGCAAGCAAATGATTCAACGTGCTGAAGAACTTATAAAAAAAGCTATCAAAGATAAGTTAATTATTGACGGCACGGTCACTCATACAGGAGATGATATTGCTCTTATAATGTCACACACTCATGGCAATGATAGCAACGACATACACATGTTTGCATGGGACTGTTTTTTAGAGTGTGCTGCAATTGCGCGCACGCAAGGATGTTATGGTGCTGGACAAGATCTATTGGCAACAGCACCTTCAGGCAATGTGCGTGGTGCCGGACCAGGGGTAGCTGAAATAACTTTCTCACTGTTACCTGAGCACCGTAAAGCTGAAGCTTTTACTATTATAACTGCAGATAAATGTAGTCCTGGAGCTTTTAACCTTCCCTTACTACTGGCATTTGCAGATCCTATGTACTGTGCAGGTTTAATGTTACCTCAGTTGATAAAAGGCTTTACATTCACCTTGGTAGATATGAATCATAAAGGCCCTGATTTACTTAGTTTAGAATTATCTGCGCCTGAAGATCTATATAAACTAGCTATACTCCTACGAGATAATGAAAGATTTGGTATTAAATCAATACATTCTCGCACTTACAATGAACAAGCAGTAAGTGCTTCAACTGATAGATTACACTCGATTGCAGGAACCTATACTGGAAAAGATGATCCTATTGCAATTGTGCGCACACAAGGAATTTTTCCTGCATGTGAAGAACTTTTATATCCATTTACCAAAACTGCGTATGTTGCAGGTAATGCACGAGGCTCGCACAACATGCCCTTAATGCCAGTTGCTATTAATAGTGCTGTTACTAGCTTTTACTGCATTCCTATTGTGAGCTGTATTGGTTTTTCGCTTGCGCCTAACGGTACATTTTCTGATCAATATGTAGATTTTTTCGATTCAGATGCATGGAACGTAGTACGTACTCAGGCTCAAGAAAAGGCTCTTGCTATTCGTTCGCAAGGGTGGTCAGGAGCGGCAATGCTGCCTTATTCTGAACTTGAATATAGCGGTTACCGCGCAGTAATTAAAGAGCTTGAAAATCAGTTTAGTTCATCTATACCGAATAAAGGAAAGTAAACGTGATTAATATTAATAAAATATCTCAAGCTGCCCCACTCTTAGGACTTATATGCATTATTGCACTTTTAACATGCTTTATTCAATGGTGCAGGCATCATTCAAGTGCTCAAAGTATGTGTGCCGATTTTATGGGCTTGTTTTTTATAATATTTGGTGCTCTTAAACTTATTCGTTACGACGCATTTGTTGAAAGTTTTTCAAACTATGATCTAATTGCTGGCAACTTACCTGCATATGCAAAAATATATCCATTTATTGAACTCGGACTGGGCCTGGCTTATATGTTACGTATTGCGCTTCCAGTTACTAATTTTATTGCGTTTATAGTCATGGGCATTGGAGCAATTGGAATTTTAAAAGCTTTACTTGCAGGACAAGATTTAGAGTGCGCGTGTATGGGAACCTTCTTCAATATCCCCTTAGGATGGTTAAGTTTTGCTGAAAATAGTCTTATGAGTATTATGGCACTTATAATGTTACTCCTCTCGCGGCTATAGATCTTGATATGTAGCTGGTATTTTTCCCTATAAAAATACCAGCTAAGCCCATTATGATATATAAAAAAGGAGCCAAGAGCTTCACAATTTTTCATTACGGGCAATATAATCGACTAATACTTGTATATTTTAAAGATTATAGAGTAGATATAAATACTACTATAAAAACAGCAACTTCAATGGCAAACCTTACGAAGTTGGATTAGTATATAAAGTTTCATATTATCAAACACAATGTAAAGTTATGAAAATTTACAATAATTGGTGTTTTATATCGCTGTTCATACTTGCAAGCATGCCCAACAGCACATGTAATCCTCTTAATAAAATTATAGGACACTTTTATGATGCAATCTTTGGAGCAAATGACGCAAGTCCTTACTATAGAAACTTGATTCAATCTGCTTTAAAGGACTTTAATGTACCTAACGTACAAAATATAGCTATTAGACGGATGGATTATAACTCAGTAAATCCTTATCGATATCATGCATATGCATTTACTCTAAATGGTATTTGGATTGATGAAACAATGCTTGATAAGCTTAAACCATGCCAACAGCAATATCTTGCCTGTCACGAAGCAGCACATTTTTATGCAGGACACTATCAACAATTAATACGTCGTTTCACCGGCGTTGCAATTTTGCTTGGTGTAATTAATCCACTTGTGATAAAATTATTATATCCTTCTATTACTGCAGCAATACATGCATGCAGCGCAACAACATCAGCCTTAATTGGTGCATGGCTCATTACTATGTATAGCACTCGGTCATGGTTTGTGCACAAGGAAGTTGAAGCTGATATGTTAGCCGCACATAAGCTGATTGCTCTTGGAAAAAAAGCAGTACTGGAAGAGTACGTACAATTAGCAGAACAAGCATTACAAAGTGCAACACCTCATTGCGATGCTTGGAGACCTACTATTTTACAACACATTAATGCATTGCGTAGGGTTATTACTGCACACTCTAAAGTTCAGGTATAGTATGACATCGATTCTTGACATTCAAAACGTTACAAAAATTTATAATGATAAACATAAAATAGTGCGCGCGCTTGATGGAGTAAGTCTCTCTATCCAACCAGGAGAGATTTTTGGCTTGCTTGGCGCGAACGGGGCAGGAAAAACAACTCTGTCTTCGATACTAGCAACTTTACATCCTGTAACTTCTGGCGATGTACTATATAATGGGATATCAATTTATAAAGACCTATTACGCTACCGAAGAGCTTTAGGATTTTGTCCTCAACATCAAAATCTTGATCCTTTTTTGACAGTACAGGAAAACCTCATTTTTGCTGGAAAATATTTTCTTCTTCCTAAAAATCTTATTCAAGAGCGCGTCAGCAGATTACTGCAGGAATTAGAGCTTGAACGCTATGCAAACTTTAACGTCAACGAACTTTCAGGCGGAACTCGTCAACGTGTACTCATAGGGCGAGCACTAGTACACGAGCCGGCAGTCGTTATTCTTGATGAACCGACAGTAGGCCTTGATCCGGACATTCGTCGTAAGCTATGGAATCATATCTTACGCCTTAAAGAACAAGGTATTACTGTTATTTTAACAACTCATTACCTGGATGAAGCAGAAGTATTATCTGATAGAATTTGTGTACTACGAAAAGGAAAAATTCATACACTTGAGTCAGTTAAAACATTAAGAGAGCGTCATAACATGGCTCGACTGGAAGATATATTTTTATCATTAATGCAAGAAGACGGCCTTGAATAATATAATCTACAATATTGGTGTATTCAGAACACTGTGCGAGCGCGATATAAAGATTTTTAGGCACACTCTACTTGGCACCTTTATTGATACATGTATTACATTAGCCTTTGAAATCTTACTTGTAGGATACTTGTATCCAGCTATGGGCATGCCTTCCAATTATATTGGACCGTTATTTGTAGGAAGTATATTTTTCACCGCGCTCAATATTGCATTTAACACAAGTATCGAGCGAGTATTTGAACTACGAGAACATGGATCTATTTTCTATCATATAAGTTTACCATGCAGTACTTTTGTAGTGTTTATACAATATATTTTATCAATAACGATTAGGATACTCTTACTTTTAGGGCCTTTACTATTTTTAGGAGTTAGATTGTTATCACTAACTGCTCACACGAACTTTGTAAGTGCTCTTGGTATACTTCTATACTTGAGCTTTAGCGTAAGTTTCATTGCAACCTTCTCTTTATGGCTTGCTTACTTTGCTGATCTTGAATGGTATATAGATAATGTTTGGCCTCGAATCCTTGCTCCCACTTTAGATTTAAGTGCAACTTTTTTTATATGGAAGTCTATTCTGAGGGTATCAACAGTATGGGCCTTTATATTTCTTGCAAGTCCATTTACTCATATGACAGAAGGATTACGCAGCTTATTATTTGCACCATCTGATTATCTACCTTTATCAATCTGTCTTGTAGCCCTACTTGCTATGTACGTAGGCTTGATATGGCTATTAAAACGGGCAATTGTCAAAACAATTGACCCGGTTTTGTAGGATTCATTATGAATATTTACTTATACTTTCGAATGATGGCAATACTTTTCACTCATCATTGGTATACATATCGCTTGCGCATCTCAACTTACCTTATAAATTATGGTTTATTTTATCCAATTGTATTGACCATTAGTTTTGGCTACCTTCAGCCACGCACATATTTTAATGATACAACGGGCACTTTAGGGCTGGTTTTAATAGCAGGCGTATTACTCATTATGCTTGCAAGCTTGTCAGGAGATATGGCTTATGCTTTTCTACATGACAAAAGTACTAAAGGATACGTATATTACCTTCAAAGTATATTTCCTTATTTTATAATATATTTGAGTTACATTGTATTTGCCACCTGTTGGGTGAGCGCTGTAATAAGTCTATTTTTCATTGTTTCATGGGGAACTTTTTCCCTATTTAGCACCGGCACTGTACAAAGTATACAAATTACAAAATTATTTATAGCAATTATACTCAGTTCTTGTACTTGGGTATGTTATCATTATTTGGCATCAGTCGTGCTTAATAACGTGCATCAAATTTCTCCTTTTTGGGTCCGAATTACTATGCCTCTCCAGATGTTGGGAGGTATGTTTACTCCCTGGGCAATAATGTACGCAGTATCACCTTATTTGGGGTATCTTGCATTGTGCACACCTTTTATTTATGTTACTGAAGGGCTACGTGCTGCGCTACTAGGAGGGTCTTATTTTTTGAATTACAGTTCATGTATGATTACACTTACAATTATATGCTTTATACTTATTTGTGTAGGGCTACATAGATTCAAAAAACAGATAGACTGTGTAGTATGAAAAGCCTTAATTTAAGTTATATCTAACTATAAGAATCTGATATGAATACTTTTATTGAACTTAGTAATATACGAGTATTATACGCATTAATCAGCAAAGATTTGTATGTTATGCGCACTAAGATGAAAGATATTTGTATCAATGGTATTGTATTGACATTATGTCAAACCGCCTTATTTGGAATTTTTTTCCCTCAAATTGGTATGCCTGAAAAATTAGTAGCCAGTATATATCTAGGCACCGTTACTAATTTAATTTTCTCATTAAATAACGCTCTTGCTGTTCGCATACTTTTTGATGTACATCGAGTTCATTTTATAGAATATCAGATGGTATTGAGTATTAACACTATGTGGCTTCTGGCAAGCTACATACTCAGTATGATGATTGAAATTATATTAAGCTCTATACCGTCTATCGTGTTTGGTTTTTTACTTTTACAGTCCTATATTGATTTATATGCAATACGTATTGTTCCATTTATAGGTATATATCTTCTTAGCCTTGCATGCTTAAGTACATTTTTTTTAAGCATGTGTATTCGCTATCCATTTACATGGTATCTAGACAATATTTGGCCGCGTAGGTTTTTGCTACTTATAAATTGTGGATGTGTATTTTTCCCATGGTTCAACGTATACAATGTATCTCCAACGTTAGGGTACCTTCTATTATGTAACCCAGTAACCTATATTAGCGAAGGACTACGTGCAGCTGCGTTACCACATACTCAAACTCTACCTTTATGGATATGTGCAGCAGTATTGTTATCGCTAATGCCATTTTTAATACTATTGTTGTACAAAAGTGCCCAAAAACAACTTGATCCTGTTTTTGAACAAGGAAAATTATGAATTCCATAGGCTTTATATCATCCATTTCCCAGTTTATGGCCCTTGTACATCGTGATATACATATGCTTAAAAATAGAATCTGGACGTATGTTATTAACTATGGAATGATTTATCCAATTGTATATACATTCTGCTTTGCTTATCTTCAAACACGCATTTATTTTGGGCCAGAAAATATTACACTCAGATCAACTATATTTATAGGTAATATATTACTTGTAATGCTTATTCTCATTTACAAACTCACCGTTGAAACTTTACTTGATCTTGAATCTCACAAATTTATCGCCTATTTAGCCAACAGTAGTTCATGTGCTACTGTAATTGTAGAACGTATTATTTTTATCAGTATTTTTTCTTTTTTAGTACTCGTACCTTTTTACCCTTTTGCAAAATTATTACTCGGAACTCAATTTGATACTACGCACGCGTGGTGGCCAGGCACTTTTTTAGTACTCCTATGTAGTTGCTGGTTTTGCACTTCTTATTGTATGTGCGCAATGGTATACATGCCGACAACAAAAGCACTCACTAATTTCTGGACACGAGTTAACCAACCTCTTTTTACTTTTGGTGGATTTTGGATACCCCTTGCTACACTTTCTAGTTATTCTCCTGTACTTGGCTACTTATCATATGCCAATCCTTTTATTTATATTACTGAGGGCCTACGACGTTCTTTACTTGCAAACCCTAATTTTCTTAATTTATATATTTGTTGTTCATTTCTTAGTCTTGCAGGCATTATTTTGACTATTCTTGCTATCTATTTATTTAAAAAAAGACTCGATTGTGTAAAATAAGCGCAGGCTTGAACAAGACAGAAAGCTTTTAAACAATTCTTTATGTTTTACCTGTAAAAGTCATATAGGGGCTATAGTGCTTTTAATGCATCTGCCATATACTATATTGATATAGTGAACATAATTATTATTGTATCGTGAGTCGTAAATAATGGGAAAAATCGTTATATTCTACAAATATGTAGCCATTGAGCAACCTGAGCTTGTCAAACAATGGCATATCGAGTTATGTAATTCACTAGAACTTAAGGGTAGAATCATAATTGCTCATGAAGGTATTAATGCGACCCTGGGTGGAACTGACAATGCTATTGATGAATATATTTTATCTATAAATAAACACCCGTTATTCAGTGGTATAGATTTTAAAATCAGCGTAGGAGACAATCGGCATTTTCCTCGGCTTAAGATCATGGTAAAAAAGGAAATTGTAAATTTGGGCATTGATCCCTCTCTTATCTCAGCTCAGGATGCAGGAACACATTTAAGCCCTGAGCAAGTTCATAATTTACTGACTTCACAACCAGAAAACCTTGTAATACTTGACGCGCGAAATAGTTTTGAATCAAAAGTTGGACACTTTCAAGGGGCAATACTTCCTGAAATTAATTACTTCAGAGAACTACCTTCTTATATTGATGAAAATTTATCTAATTTTGAAAACAAGCAGGTATTGATGTACTGTACAGCAGGAGTTCGTTGCGAACGAGCCTCAGCGTACCTTAAACATAAGGGAATCACTCAAGTTTATCAGCTTGAAGGAGGCATACAGCGCTATGTCGAAGAATTTCCTAACGGTTTCTTCAAAGGTAAAAATTATGTTTTTGATTCGCGTCGTACTATTGCCATCAGCTCTGACATACTAAGCACATGCGATATTTGCGCTACTGCATGTGATTATTACACTAATTGCATGAGAGCCTCATGCAACAAGCATTATATCAGCTGCCAAAAATGCATTGATAAACTAGAAAATATGTGTAGCGATAAATGCCATTATGCGGTACATGTTAACAAAGAAAAAAAACGACCTCAATTTATAACTCAACACATTCATCAAGATTCAACATGTACACTGTAAAAGCTTGCTTGCCCTCAGCGCAAACTCCTATATTTGGGAATGTATCCTTATCTGATAAAAATTGGTTTAAAACAGGCGGACTAGCTCAATATTTTATAGAGCCTCTTACTGCAAATGATTTTTCTCAGGCGCTTATATGGGCTGAGAAAAATCATCTTCCTATTTTTGTTTTGGGTCAAGGCGCTAATGTTTTGATAAGCGATGACGGCTTTCAAGGAATGGTAATCCGTCCTCATTTACAGGACATCACTACAATAGATGATAATGATCACGTATATGTAACTGCAGGCTCAGGCGTAGTACTGCACGACCTTATAGAGTGGTGCTTAGAGCATAATATCAGTGGGCTTGAAGAATTTAGTGGGATACCTGGAACTGTAGGCGGCTCTGTATATATTAACCTTCATTATTACGAATTCTTGTTTGAGCACTTTTTAGTCTCAGGACAAGTAATATGTAAAAAGACAGGAGCTATACTGAATGTCGATAAAAATTGGTTTGCATTCAATTACAATACGTCTACATTGCAAGCTAAAGAATATTATTTGAGCTCGGCAACATTTTGTCTGAAAAAAATATCAGACTTAGCTACAGCTTACGCGCAAGGACGTAGGACTGAGATTATACGTCACCGCGCACGTAGATACCCAACTACCAATACGTGTGGAAGTTTTTTTCGCAACTTTTTACCTCACGAAGTTAGCATCCGTGGTACACAAAAACCTGTAATTCATGTTGCGTATTACCTTGATAAAGTAGGAATTAAAGGAGAACTTTCACACAATGATGCAATTGTTTCCTGGCAACACGCTAATATGATTGTTAATAAAGGTGCTGCTACTACTACAGATATTATTACTATAGCGCGACAAATGCAGGAATTGGTACATAAAAAATTTGGCCTTTTACCACAGCCAGAATGTGAACTTGTCGGCTTCAACACCTATCCACTACACACACATCTATGAAAACTGAACTTATATTTATAGTGCAATCACTGGTAGTAGCATCTAGCGCTTTAATTGCTTTGCGCGCAGGCAGCTACGCACTGGTAACATTTATTTCAATTACTATGGTACTGGCAAACATATGTGTAAATAAAATAATCAGCCTTGGTGGATATACTGCCACAGGAGCTGATTCTTTTATTATTGGTGGAATTTGCGCAGGACATTTATTACAAGAATACTATGGACAGGAGAGTGGAAAACGAGCACTTTATATTAGTTTTTATATGATGATATTTGTCCTTACATGCACACAACTTCAAATATATTTACCTGCTCATCCTCTTGATCAAGTACACATACATATGAGCGCATTATTCCAATCTATACCACGTATCACCGCAGCATCTTTAATATCATACCTTATAGTACAACGCTTTGACATTACACTTTACGCATACATAAAACGTACTTATCTTCTCTGGCCTCTTGCAATACGCAATTTTTTATGTGCCGCTATTAGTCAAGCGCTTGATACTATACTATTTAGTATATTAGGACTATACGGCAATGTACCATATATCATGCATATTATTTTTGTCAGCTATATACTTAAGTTACTAGGACTCATGATATGTTCTCCGGCAGTTATGGTATCGCGTTATTTTGTACCTGCAGCCCGCCATTAGTCTCATACTTATATAGATCAATCACAGTACAAAACAGAATCTTTTAATGTTCCTGATACCTGTGGAGTGGGGGAAGATAGCATTACCAAAAGACTCCAAGTCTGTAATTGAGCATTCCATTTAATAGTGAAGCATTTATCATTCGTAATAAAACACTGATCAGATCGCTTTTTTTGCTCAGATAAATTTGATATCTTTGCAAAAATCTCATCTTTGTACTTTTCAAAAAGTGGATTTATGGTTTTTTTTCTTGTCCACCAAAACTTAATTTTATCATACACACACAAACCAACTAATGCTGTTATGACTGTTACCACAACAAAGGATTGCACTTTGGCAGTACGCATATATATATCTTTTATGTGCTGTGCTACGGGTGTTATATGAGTTGTAATTGAAGAAAATTGTTGCATATTGAAAATAGATGACACTGATCTAGTAGGGGTATCAGGTAATTTATCAAAAAAAAATTCTCCTCCATGTAGACTCTTACCAGACAAAATTCCTAATAATACTATAAGATGATACGTTTTATTCATGCAATATACTCCGCTACAGAAACATACATACCGCAAAAATCTCTTTACTAGTAAGAGTTTTCTACGGTATGCAAATCAGAGGAAAGTAGGTACTACCCTACAATAATTTATAAATTATGAGACATTCAACTACAAACTAGTTTCAGGCTGGCGACCCTTATATTTTCCCCATTGATAGGCTGCAAAAAATGCCGCCGCCAGTGTTATGACAACTGCCGTTACTTCTTTTTTATAATTATTAACCACAGCTTTGTATGCCGTAGTTTCTAGAAATTTTTTAACCGGTGCCAATGCTAAAAATCCTTGTACAGGCTTGCTTTTACCAGCATCTTTTGCATACAAAGTCAATGTATCAGCGACACGATTTTTAGTTTTCTGCCATAAACTTAGGGTTATATTTTGAGCAGTACCTGTCACATCTTTAGTGCGAGTTATTATTTTATTAACTGCAACATTTGTCGCAGTTAAGGTCTCATCAACTTTTTGAGCACCTGTATCTATTATTTCATGTGCCTTGTTTTGTGCTGCAGCTAAAAGTTTATCAACCGAGTCAGTTTCATGGGCATGGCAAGTGGTAATTATTACGACCATGCACAGTAGTTTGTATGATTGTTTCATAATATCCTTATTAGTATTTTATAACTACCATTATACCATAAAGATACTAAGTGAGCAGTAGAACTGTCAAATGGCCATATAAAGATGAATTTTAATTTGAATGTTTGAAAATTAAATTATTATAATAAAAAAGGCTCTGAGATTCAGAGCCTTTTTTAAATATACTATTATGTAAGTCTAGTAGCGACCATTATGCTTTGTATGGTCATGATTATGATCATCTTTACGTCTGTTCCAATAGCGGAATGCAAAAAATAATGCTCCCAAGAGTAATGCTAACCCTAAGAGTTGCCTACCGTAATTATTAAAGACGTAGTGATATGCTGTTGACTCTGCAAAGGTTTTAACAGGTTCTGCCGCCAAAGTATTCTGAACAGGAGCGCTTGCACCAGCATCTCGTGCAAATTCATTAATTTTGCCTGCAGCTGAATTTTTCATCTCTTGCAAATCACTTGCAACACGATCTTTTGCATTTTGGACAGTATCTTTTACATCATTATATGCTTGTTGACTTTTATTTTGCGCATCGCGTGCTGCCTGTGCTGTTGCATCTACAGCTCTATTGGCAGCGTTAGCTGTTTTTTGAGCACCACTGCGTACTGCTTGATCTGCACGAGCTGCTACATCTTGAGTTTTTGTTTTGCAGCTTCAATTGCACTTTGTACCTTATCACTTGCATTTACTCCAAGCGCCAATCCGCTGAGTAACAATACGATTGTATACTTCATAGTATCCTTTTAATATTTTTATATTTCACTATTACTTATCCTCATAATAGTTGTTTTACTAAATGTATGTCAAATAATGGACAGTAAAACTAAATTCAAAAATACAAGAAGGCTTTATTCTTTTGAGCATTGCTCGTTCAAATACCGGTTTTAAATACTATATTATAGGCTATACTAAGTACTATACTAATTCTTTGCGTTTTACTAAATCTATGTTGGAATATGCACCACCCTTTTCAATTTAACATCATAAACTCAAGCAGACTTTCTCGCGCGCGTACAGGCCAAATAGTAACTCCCCACGGCACTATTGATACTCCTAACTTTGTTGCAGTAGGAACTAATGGTACCATTAAAGCGCTTGATTCGCTTACCGTAGAGCAAATTGGTATCCAATTAATGTTTTGTAACACCTATCACCTTATGATCCAACCTGGCACAGATGTAATCAAACAGGCAGGAGGTCTACATTCATTTATTCAAAGAAAAAGCCCTATTATTACTGATTCAGGTGGCTTTCAAGTATTCAGCCTTGCTTACGGTACGGTCAAAGACGAACTTAAAAGCCGTGGACAAAAAAAAACAAATAATTGCGTTTTAAAGATAAATGAAGAAGGTGTGCTCTTCAGATCATATAAAGATGGTTCTAAAATTCTTTTAACTCCTGAATCTTCAGTACTTGCACAAAAAGATCTGGGTGCAGATATCATTATTCCATTTGATGAACTTCCTCCATATCATATTGATCCAACCAAATTAAAACGATCCCTCGAACGAACACATCGATGGCAAAAAAGATCTCTCGACACTCATATGGCCAATCGTGCAGATCAAGCTATGTACGCGGTGGTTCACGGAGGAATTGATCAAACATTACGTGCTCAAAGTGCTCACTATTTAAGTTCATTACCCTTTGATGGCTTTGCCATTGGCGGTAGCCTTGGAAAAACACGAGTAGAACTTTTTAATCTGCTTGATTTTCTTATGCCCCATATACCTTCTAATTTTCCCAATCACTTATTAGGAATTGGGGATTTAGAGTCAATTGATTATGCAGTGCGTGCTGGAATTGATACTTTTGATAGCTCTCATCCAACTCGTTGCGCTCGTCATGGCCTTGTTTTTACTTCACAGGGAACTAAAAAAATAACTGCTTCTAGCCACCGATATCAAACTGAGCCAATTGATCCTCACTGCGTATGCCCTGTATGTACGCGCTATAGCGCAGCATATTTGACTCATCTATTTAAAGCACATGAAATGACTGGCTATACTTTGGCAACCATTCATAATTTACACTTTATGGTCAAGCTCATGGAACAATATCGTGCTGCTATTAATAACGGTAAGATCTAGGAATGACAATGGAAGTAATTAATTCTGTACACAACAATGAAGTCAAACATGTAGTAGCACTACATAATAAAAAAGAGCGTGTTATTTCCAAAGAATTTATAGCAGAAGGTATAAGAGCTTGTTTTACGTTACTCAAATCAGAAATTAAACTTAAAAAATTTTATTGCACAAGTACTTTTTATCAACAACATTACCAAGAACTGGAATCTTTTTCTGTAACTTTGGTTTCAAATGCAGTGATGAATAAAATAAGTACTTCTCATACCCCTAGTGGGATTGTAGGAATTTTTGATATACCTGACAACTCTTTGGCAGACTGGACCACATCAGGCTTAGTCCTTGCTCAAATTTCTGACCCAGGAAATGCTGGTACATTAATTCGTACAGCAGCAGCTTTGAAAATACCCACCGTAGTTTGCATAGAAAGTGTAGATTTGTGGAATCCTAAAGTAGTACAATCCTCTGCTGGAACTATTGGCATGGTTAATATCAAACAATGCTCATGGCAAGATTTACTAACGCATATTCCATCATCGTCGTTATATGCATTAACAATAACCAATGGCCAAGATCCTTATAATACCACCTTGACCAATAGTTACATTGTAGTAGGTTCAGAAGCACATGGCATTCCTGAAGAATGGCTTTCATCATGTCAACACAAAATTACGTTACCAATGCCAGGAAACACTGAAAGTTTGAATGCTGCAGTAGCTGGATCTATTGCGCTTTATCTGTCTTTTTATAAAAATAGCTTTTAGTTTAAAAGGAGTAACTGTGATTTTGAAATATCACCCGTTAAAATTACTACAATATGTAATAATAAGCATGGTATTGTATGGGCACGCACAGGCAGAAGAACATGATGGTCTTTGTATCTTTCAACCGCAACTTGAATCTCATCTGCAAACTGCACAAAAAAAAATTTCATGGAATATTGATCCAATTATTTGGGTTCCTACCAATAATACGTTTCAAGATGAAATTACTATTTATGTACACGGCCTAGGAGATCGATTTAACGTACCAAGCGAAGACCACTTTATTAACGATTTATACTGTGGCCCAATATTATTTTTTAAATTTCAAGATGCCTACAACAGATATCCACTTGCCAGTTATTTAGGTCAAGGAGCTGATATTAAGGCGCTAGTGTGGATGCTTAAATCATGTGCTATGACAGACGGAATCAAAAAAATAAACCTCATTGGTTACTCGCGTGGCGGCGCTACTATTTTGAATACATTATGCGCATTAGCATGTGAAGACGATGACATTTATGGTTCTACGGAGCTCTATCCTTTCACCGCGCAAATGATATTCTCCAAAATCCATGCAATTGTGCTCATCTGCCCGCTACTGCACGTGGCAAGCGCAGTCAAATCTAATACTGCGCGGACAGCCAAGCCTAAAAATAAATTTATTACAGCGGTCGGCTGGGTAACTCATACAGCACTTCTACCTTTGGCAACAGGAGGAAAATATAATCCATTTGGATATCAACCTATTAATTCAGCCTATGCTTTAGGTAATAAGACAAAATGGAAGATTACTATCCCTTCCTTATATGTATTGTTTCAAAGTCGCGATCGTGTTGTAAGTACCGACTATCAAAGTAAACTACAAAAATATCTAGAACCTATTACCAACACCCTCCATGTAATTACAGGGGATGGCACCCATAGTAACTGGTCAAGCTCCTCATGGGACGAGCTTATAAAAGTTTATAAAGCACATGAATGCAAAGCATGCGTTGAATGTTAAAATAATAAAAGGCAGAGATGAACAACTCTGCCTTTTACATTTTAATTAGTTCTTAGTCCAAGTACTATTTAGTTTTATTAAATAATACTATTGCATCACCTTGACTAATACCGGTAGTATTTTGCAATTTTTCAAGAAATTGATCACGTGTATGTGCAACATTAGTGTGATGTATGACTTGAAGACCAACTTGCGCTGCTGATTGCGTATTTTTTTCTTGATCATCAATAAATAATATATCACCAGGAGCTTTACCAAGCGCGTTAGCCAGAGCAATAAAATACTGACTTGATGGTTTTTTGACTAAAGGAATAGTAGTATCCTTTTGATCGTAATCTGCAGTAAACATTAACTTATAATTTTCAGCAGATGGCAAGGTGCCAGCCGCAATAAGTCGATCAAGAGTTGATTTACCTTGATTAGTAGCAATAATTACTTCAAACCCTGCGCGATTAAGTGGTTCAATTAAGCTAGAAAGTGGCAATGGACGAGCTAATGCATTGATTTCTTTAAGTCGCTCAGCAACAGTTTGACCCGACTTTAACTTCATGGCAAATACGTCATTACCGCGATTTTTGTTAGTATCTGCAATTTGATCTATAACTTGATCACCAGTTTTGGTCAATGTCCATTTCTTAATGGTTCCCCAATTACGAAAACACCACCAGCCTGCAGAGATAAGTTTTGTCTTAGAAGGAACTTGCCAACATATGCTTGCATACCCTTTAAGCTTCTCGGGTAACCATCCCTTGCGATTGACCAGTACGTCATCAACGTCAAAAGCAATAACGGGTTTACCTGTAGTTTGTTGCATACGTTCATAAATATCGTCAGTACTTGTGCGCTCCGCTGCCCATACAGCTGGCATACTGACAAGTGCACAGCTACCTATTAAAGCTAGCATAAATGTACGAATTAATTTCATATAAAACCTCCAATGAAATTATAGTGATACTCTTCTATTTGTATTTGATTCTATAAAAATGAAGCATATAAAACAATAGCATAGATATATATTTCAAATATAAAAATTTAAATTGACTTAAAGAATAGGGTTCATAGTATTCAAATCTTAATACTAGTACTTGTCGAACATCATTGGTATTATCATATCATATCACATTACAAGCACTTTTTATGTAAGACTCATGAGTAAAAAACTATCTTTATCATCTGCCGTATTAATTAATATTAACGTTATGCTCGGATCAGGCATATTTATCAATACTGTAGAGCTAGTAAAACGTGCCGGAGGCCTAGGATTTGTTGCATACATAATTATTGCTATTATGATGCTTCCTTTAATTGCATGTATTGCAAAATTGGTACAGTTGTATCCAGTCGGTGGCTTTTATGCTTTTGGTACTTCTCAATTAGGCTCATTAGTAGGTTTTTTGGGTACCTGGGCTTATACAGTAGCAAAACTTGCTTCACCAACACTTATGATCCATGCATCAATGTCACTGTGTCAACAAATATTACCTGTATTACAGTATATAAATATTTATATATTAGATGTATGCATACTATCTTTGTTTATTGGCCTTAATATGTTTGATATAAAAACAGGCAGCAGTATTCAAAAAATTTTTTTAGGACTTAAAATAGTACCAATTAGCTTTGCAATACTTGCAAGCCTTTACATTATCTCGGGTGGTATATACCATATTCCTGTACCACTTTGGAGTGGTATACCATTGGCTTTACCATTAGTACTCTATGCAGCGACAGGTTTTGAATCAACGGCAGCTTTGAGCAGTAAAATTGAAAACCCTTCGGTAAATGGCCCCCGTGCTATCTTTATTTCCTATGCAATTGTAATGTTTTTTGCAATTATTTATCAGTTTTTATTCTACAGTGCCGTAGGAAATTTTCTTGCCGATCAAGTAAGCTATTTAGGAGCATTTCCTAGTTTATTAAAGCTTTTGCCTTCATTTGAATCCATAGCTCATGCTACACAGATAGTTCTTAATTTAACTATCGCTTCCTCTGCATTAGGAGGTAGTTATGGGATTCTTTATAGCAATACATGGAATATTAATACATTGGCGCATGCTGGCCATCTGTATAGATCAGATATACTAACACGTTTAAATAAACACCATATTCCCTATTATGCAGTTTTACTCCAAGGCTTGATATGCCTTGGATACCTTGGCATAACAGGTGGGTACCAAGTACCTTTACAGCAAACAAGCGCTTTTGGATGTATCATTGCTTATACTATAAGCGCTCTTGCATTGATCAGAGCCGTATATACTAAAAAAGCAGATGGATTTCCTGCTTCAATTGCATATGCAGGACTCTTAGTGTGTAGCATACTGGCAGGAGTCAGTATTTATAATTTTATGATTAATGGAACATATTCTTTATTATTAATGGCTATATTGCTTATAGCAGGAATAGGCATGTACTTCCATTCTCGCTCTAAAAATAGAATTAAGAGAGAAATAATTAACTCCAAATAAGTACATTTTTATATAATAAACACAATGAAAATATTTTTTATTCTTTAGTCGGACTTATTTAAATACCGAAGTATATGCAATGATAAATGCACATATACTCGTGATAATACTTATAATCAACGCACGCATAACAATAGTAGCCTCATGCATATTCTTTAACTCAAAGTGATGATGCACAGGTGCCATTGCAAATAATTTTTTACCAAACCTTTTATACCAAAATACTTGTAATACAACCGATAACGTTTCAAGTACAAATATAAGGCCTGCTATAGGCAATAGAAGCTCAACCTTTAATATAAGAGCAAGCACTGCAAGTCCTATACCAAGTGATAAAGAACCGATATCACCCATAAAAATACGTGCGCGATAACTATTATGCCATAGAAAACCAAACAATAATCCTACTAAACTTGCTGTCCATATAAGTGATGTATATTTCGTATCATAAAAAACTGGTCCCATTATAAATCCACATGTACAAATACTTGTAAGCACTGGCAATAAACAACTAGTTGCCAATCCATCGAGTCCATCGGTTAAATTAAGAGCGTTACTTATGCTAACTATTACAAATGCAGCCCATGTAATCCATGCAATACCTATGTCGTACATAATATTTAAACCAGGTATTAAAATTATTCCAGGCAGGGGATCATACATATATAATAATCCACCCAATACAAATGCAGTGAACCATTGTGCAATAAATTTAGAAGTCGCAGAAATACCATGCTTAGAAGTTAATTTATACCAATCATCCCATCCACCAATACATCCACCTGCAATTAAGCTTAATGATAAAATCCATAATGCAGATACAGAATAATACCACCAAATTACCAAGCTTGTGATTACTTGAGTAGTTATTATAAAAAGTCCACCCATAGTAGGAGTATTGTTTTTTGCTGATGACGCTCAGGGGTATGAGAGCGAACCTGAGAACTAAGCCACCTTTGCGCCCAAGGTATATATAAGTACCCTGCAAAAATACTTATTACAGCACATATCACTGTTATAAGTTGGTAAGCAACCAAAGGTTGAGTGAAAAATTGATTATAAAAAGACGATTCCATCCTTTTATCCTTGTACAAAATGGAAAAAAATGGTTCTATTTCAGGGTACATCCTTAACCACTTTTGGCAACAAAACTAGTAGGCATTTGACTTAGCTGGTCACATATTTAAACTAGATATTGTCAAGATGAATTATTATACAGATATATTGTATAAATCATATGGAGACTTTTTATTATGAAAATAAACACATTGAAAAGAGTTATAAGCCTTACTCTAGGCCTTGCAACCCTATCTACGTCCTTACATTTATATGCCAATAATGTAACAGTCATTAGTGTGGAACAGCAAAATTATGTTGATAAGTTAATTGTTGACTTAAGCAACTTCATGGAACGACCACATCAAGTTCTAAACTCTATGCTCACCGATCCAAAAGATATGCGTCCAATAAATGCATACGCCAAAGAACTAGAAACAATTCTCTTGGACTTTAAAAACCAAGTTATTAATCCTTTAAATCTTGAGCATTCACAAGCTCACGCACAAAGCTCAACAAGCCCATATACTCAAAGCTTGTCAATTGCTCAGAATATTCTTCATGAGATCACTACTCATTTACAGAAACTTATTAATATATTAAAATCCTACGTATACAAAAAACTTAGTAAAATTATTAACTGAGCTAAGTAACTATAAGGTAGCGGTATCTAATAAATACACTACTATCATGAATCAGCTTGGAGCATTATCCAATAATCTTGCAGTCCTTCAATTAACTGCTGCTCTGGAAAAAATCAACTCAATTAGAACTTCCCTAGAGCAAGCAAAAGAAGAAGATGAAAGATTATCACGCACTCCCGATGCTGCTACTAAAAGCAATCTTGTAGCAGTCCTTACTCCTAAAATAGCACTTGGGACCAGAAGATAATATCTACGGGAAATGGAGAAAAGATACTATAATGGTATCTTTATAATTACAGTACTGTACACCCGCACTTATTAAAGTAAGTGCGGGTATTTTAAAAAGGCCTGTTATGAACATTCGTACTATGTTTTCACTAATAGTAGTAATGCTATGGGCAACTCATGGCTCAAATTATGCATTTCAAAATAATTCCAGTAATCACCCTACCGTAGCGCTTCACAGTGCAGTAAACAATTTGTCTCAAGCATTACACAAGCATCAAGAACTTGTACGCAACTTATGGGATCCTAATCATAATCAAGCTTTAAGCTGGTACATTGAGCAACAAACAAAAATATGCGAGCAAGCCCATAGAAATTATATTAATACTGTAGACCAAATAGATAAATACACGCAAAAACATACAACTGAAGAACAAATTACTTTAAGTTTATTTATCATTGAACAAACAATACCTGTCGTACTAAACCATTTGTCTTCCTTCAAGCAGAATATAAATGAGGAGAAAAATAGAGTTTTTGAAGTTCAACACGCAGTGCGTGTGTATCAACAGACATTAGTTCAAAAATGCGTAACGTTAAGTTCTGAATTAAGTATTTACAAGAAGATATTACAAAAAATAGGTCTTTACGATACTATTAGTATTATAGATGCACTTGAAAAAGTACTAGAACAACATAAGATATTAGAACATGCATCTTTACTAAAAAATCTAGTATCTATAGCACAAAAATCATCTGCAAAATAATGAAAAAATAAATATATGTACAGCTTTGATGTGATTGTTGTAGGTGGTGGACACGCTGGTATAGAAGCAGCGCACGCTGCTGCCAAAATGGGCTCCAAAACCTTATTATTAACGCTTGATATTCAAAAAATAGGCCTCATGCCTTGCAATCCCTCAATTGGAGGGATCGGCAAAGGACATATTGTATACGAAATTAGTGCACTTGGTGGTCTTATGCCAAAATTATGCACTAAAACTTATTTGCAAGCACGCATGCTTAACACTAAAAAAGGTCCGGCCGTACAAGGTCTTCGATTACAAATTGATAAGTATGCTTATAGTGATTTGAGCAAAAAAACTCTTGAAAATATAGCGAATCTATCATTACGTAATGGTATGGTAGATCATCTTGTGATTGATGGTGATAATAACATACGCGGAGTTATTACTAATGATGGAATTACATACCATTCCTCTCAAGTAATTTTAACTACAGGTACATTTTTAAACGGACTAGTTCATATTGGCACTACTAACTTTCCTGCAGGCAGGCAAGGTGAAAGTGCAGTAGCAAGTTTATCGCAGTCGCTTGCTCAATTGAATTTACGCATGGGGCGTTTGAAAACCGGTACTCCGCCGCGCTTACTTAAATCAAGTATTGATTTTTCACGTCTTGACGTACAAGAACCTGATAGTCTTGAATATCTTTTTGAATTTCAGCCTCATAAATCAACAAGCACCCATGCTTGCTACATTACGCACACTAATGAACGCACTCACGAAATTATTCGTAATAATTTGCACCAATCTGCAATGTATAGTGGCAATATTAAAGGAATTGGCCCTCGCTATTGTCCATCTATTGAAGATAAAATATCACGTTTTGCAGACAAAACATCTCATCATATATTTGTAGAACCAGAAGGGGCTGATGTTGATGAAATTTATCCAAGTGGTATTTCGACCTCACTGCCTATAGATATTCAAAAACAATATATTCAGACAATTCGTGGTTTTGAAAACGCAATTATTACCAAGCCCGGATACGCTGTAGAATATGATTTTGTACTTCCTGATCAGTTGTATCACACTATGGAGGTAAAATCAGCACGTGGACTATATCTGGCAGGTCAAATTAATGGGACCACCGGCTATGAAGAAGCCGCAGGACAAGGTATTATTGCAGGTATTAATGCAAGTTTGCGTGCTCAAGGTAAAGAGCCCTTTATTGTATCACGTACTGATAGTTATATTGGAGTAATGATAGATGATTTAGTTACTATGAGCGTTGATGAACCATATCGAATGTTCACTTCGCGAGCTGAGCGTCGCCTTTCATTACGACAGGATAATGCATTTTTACGTCTCACTGATCGTGCTTATAGTATTGGCATGATAGAAGATGACTTATATAGTGCGTTTATTCATGAAAAGCAAATTATCGAGCAAACTTTAATTAAATTAAAAACACAACATACCTGCGCACAATTATTACGTATTTTTGGTGAGCTTGAATGTAATAGAGAGCATGTACGCACCTATGCAGGATGTGATCTATCAGAACGAGCTATTGATACTATTTATGCTAGTATACGTTATGAACCTTATTTAAAGCGTGAAGAACGAGACATTGAACGATACGATCAATATCAAGAACTTTTGCTTCCAGCTGAAATTGATTTCACTCATATTCCAGGCTTATCAAAAGAACTTGCTCAAAAACTTACTCGTCACCGTCCGTTGACTATTGCTCAAGCATGTCTGATTCCAGGCATGACTCCTGCTGCAATTTCACTCCTCATTTTGCAGGCACGCAAAAAATAACTAGAATTCTATAACTCGAGGTGCTAAGTTCGAATACTGAGCTGCATCACTTGCAACGTAGGGGTCACCAAAAATTTCAGAAGTAATTCTCGTAGGTTTTTCGGAAAGCATCTTTTCTTTCAGAGAGATAATCGCATAGAAATTTGGATAGCCAGGTATCTTTTCTAGTTTTAATTGCACCATCTTTCTAAAATTACCATCAAGTATGACAAATGAACCTTTTTTTGAAGGATTCATAAAGCCAGCCAGATCTATAGAACCTTGTGGAGTTATTATTTCAAGAGGATAGGTTCCATCAGTAGAGTAACGAATAGCCAGACCCTTGTCAGTTTTATAGCCAAGCTCTTTGATATCAGTGTCATGAGAAGCAAAAATATCTTTAGCTAATGTACTTTGTGCAATCAAACCTTGAGATTGGGCCTGTGTTACTGCATTATTCCAAGAGGAACGCAAAAAAGTAACAATAGTATCAAAAGATCGTGGAGTAACTAAATTTTCTTGGGAGTATAACGCACTAAAACCAGTAATAAATGCTGTAAAAACCAATACTATAGTGTTTTTCATACAATCTCCTTTTTGGCGCACGCACAATAACTACTATATATAAAATAGCAGATAATTGATTTAATTTTCAATTTATCAATTAATATTGTTCATTTAAAATGCAGTTGGGCAAATAGAAAGCCCATGGTATACTGTATTGAAAGCTTAGATGCACATTTTGATATAAAGGACCATTTAATGAATTTACAACTTATCAGGCATTGCGCCCTAGCTTTTAGTCTCATATCACCTTTTAGCAGCCAGTCAGTACCACATACACACGTACTTGGTAAAATGACAGCATGGCTTAATTCTCGCTTGGGATTTGAAAATTCTACCTATAGCACAACAGTAATCAATAATAACAGTAGCAACCTAGCTTCACGCATTGTGGCACTTACCAATAATGTACATTGGCTACGTTATATGATTGATACTAATGAATGCAATCTTGAGCATGTTCAAGATATTATACGTAAAATTCAAGTCAAAGTAGATGGCGCTACTGTCGAAGTAGATACCACAAGAAATGTAATTATTTCTAATAATACTGCTCACATTAGTATTATTATTCCCCTTCAAGCTCTTGAAAGTATCATAAAACCTGAGGGCTTGCGTGCGCGTTGGTTTACTAAAATGGCAAGTATAGAGATTAAATTTACTTGTCCGGTAAATTCTGAAGATCCGAGCATGGATCTTATGCGCATTATTATTGAAAAAATTGATGCATGGGAAAAATGTTGGCCACAAATAACTCATGGCATGGATGGTTTTGCACGATTTATCATTACAATAGATGATCGCATTGATACTAGTAGCCAACAGGACGCACCTGTTGTAGATTTTACTTTATAACAATGATCAACTAATTATTATTAATTTATAAAAAAGGGGTACCATGGTGTATATTTGGTTATGCATACTTAGCATCAGCATAGGAGTGTCAAATACTCAGTATTGCACTGCTGCATCACGCACTAAGAGTACCCCTTTGTCCAAAACGAAATCGTTACCAGCAAATAAAATTAATAGTAAAAGCACAATAATCAAATCGCAGAAACCTCAACAAGTTAAATCTTCTCAAGTACAAGATTCTAAAGTTGTGCAAAAGAAATCTGTAAAATCAATTTCAGCCGCACCTACGCCTACTGCTACACAAGCTGTAGAACAAACACGCGTTGTAAAAATTACGAATGCAATTACACCTAATATGCTTAAATACAAGTATGGTTTTGTAAATTATAGTCCAGATCCATTTAACATTATCATAAATGGTACAGTACTCACTCAGGGTACTACAGAGACGTTTTCAATTAAGAATAACATCCTTAAAGCTCGCTATGAATATTCTTTTGCCGGTGGGATGTATAAAGGTTTTAAAGAAGTTGAATATTCAGTCGATGCCGATGCAGATACGTTAGAGCTTACTTTTAACTGGCACGATAATTATCGTATTAAAATAAGCAACTCACACCCTATTTCAGCATAAGATTATGCCAAGCCAATTAATACATATATACGGACCTTTCTCAATCCAAATTTTTGGTGTTATGGTTATGCTTGGATTGTTATGGTTTGTGTATCAATTATGCAAAGATAAGCCACTAGCTCTTTATTTAGCTCATGAAGATATTTTTAATTTAGCAACGTGGGCTATTGGAGCAGGCATATTAGGTGCTCGCATTTTATACATTGTTACTAACCAACATGAATTTACTTCTTGGCATAGCATGCTGTTTATTTGGCAAGGTGGCTTTTCAATCCTAGGAGCTATTTCGGGAGTGCTAGCATGCTTGGTAATATATTTATACATACGTAATATACCTATCTTATACGTTACTGATAGGTGCGCACTTTATGCCCCTATTACAAGCTATTGCTCGCATTGGCTGTTTTTACGCTGGTTGTTGCTATGGATCAGCAACTCAAGTACCTTGGAAAATACTTATAAAGCAAGACAACGTGTTAATGTATGTTCATCCTAGCCAATTATATAGCGCCCTACTACTTGCCTTATTATACATCTTATTAAATTACTATTATCAGTATACCGTACTCTATCAAGGACAATTGACAAGCATGTATATAATAGGAGCAGGAATAGAACGTGCAACAGTCGATATGTTTCGTGCAGATAAAATTCCATTATATTTAGGTACTTTTACTCACCCTTCTACTCAACAAGTGCTTGCAATGATCATGGTTATCCTTGGTGTTGTACTGTATGGATATAGCATGTATTGTAAAAGACTACTTACTTTTCCTGAAAATAGAATGTAAGGCATTAAGTATCTATGAACATATTTTCTTATATCAAATCTCATGTACCTATTCTTGAAGTGATCAGTGGATATGTTACGTTAAAACGTATGGGTGGGTATTGGAAAGGTCCTTGTCCGTTTCATCAAGAACGCACTGCCTCTTTTACCGTAAGTCCCGCCAAAGATATTTTTTACTGCTTTGGCTGCCATGTGGGCGGAGATGTCATTGCATTTACCGCAAAATTAGAATCTTGCAGCCATTTACAAGCAGCACATATGCTCGCAGAAAAATTTCAGCTTGAGTTACCCGAACAAATTCGTTCAAATATATCTTCAAGTATGTCTGATAAAGAACAACATACTAAAATTTGTACCTTGTTCGCACAATGGTGTGCCCAAGAACTTGAGAAAAATCATAATGCTTTAAATTACTTAAAGCTTCGAACTATAAATGCTCAAAGCCTCAGTACGTTTTGCCTTGGATATGTACCTTCAGGTAGCGCGGGAATTAAAAACCTTGTACAAACAATGTCACAACATAACATTATGGCAAAGGATTTGATTCAAAGTGGTATTGTTCAGGAGGGCAAACATGGTCTATATTGTCCTTTTGAGGATCGAATAATATTTCCTATTAAAGATTTGGTAGGACGGATATGTGGGTTTGGAGGAAGAGTTTTTAAAACCAATGATACGCGAGCTAAATATTATAACTCTAAAGAGCATGCATTTTTCGACAAAGGAACAATACTTTTTGGCATTGATCAAGCTAAAAAATCAATGCAATCATCCGGATATGTAACGCTGGTAGAAGGCTACATGGATTGCATTGCCATGGTACAACATGGATATACAAATACCGTAGCTACATTGGGCACAGCCTGCACTCAAATGCATTTAGAGCAACTTGCACGGTTTGTTCCTAAAGTAATCATTCTTTACGATAGCGACAAGGCCGGACAACAAGCCTTAATACGCTTGGCTCATATGTGTTGGTCGGTAAATTTAGAACTATACGTCGCACGTTTGCAAGCAGAACATGACCCTGCATCCTACCTTGCTGCCGGACTTGATATACGTTCTGCTTTAGAAGCAGCTACTCCTATTATGACATTCTTTATATCAACCATAGGTGATCACTATGAGAACATGTCCTTGGCGGATAAAATGGATGCAACTCAAAAAATCATCGAAGTTATTGCAAAAACTCCTAACCTCTTACGCCAAGAACTTCTTTTAGAACAAGCTTGTTCTCATCTTAACTTGCCTATAGGAGCATTACGCCAAGAACTGAAAAAATACTCAAGCGGCGATATATCTGAACCATCGACAGTAGCAAGAGAGTCTCTTCCCGCGGCACCTGAAGCCATTGATGTCCATGAAGACAAAGTCTTGGAAGAAAAGATTTTTTATGCTATTATGAATAATATAAACTTATTTCGCGAGCTCGATCAGGATTTTTTAATTAACTTTATGGCACAGCCATTTGCCGATATACTAAAATTATTGCAGCATTATAGCACAGAGCATGATAACATTACTTTCGGAAATTTTTTTGATACACTTGATGATTCATCCAAGCAATTGGTGAGCCAACACTTGCTTAAAACATACCAAGAGACAGACCTTGCAACTACAGCACGGCTAGTTCTTTTTATGAAAAAGCGATATTGGAAAGAATTCATAGGTAGCCTTAAAAAGCGGATATCTCAAGCTGAAAAAGAAAAAAATTTCGCAAAGGCTGCTGCCTTAGTTCAACAATTTGTTACACTCAAAAAAGAGTGGTCCCTGTAAAAAAATATAAATAAGGTAGGAAAGCCACATATTTATGAAAAAAAATACTTCTATCAAGGGTACAAATTCAAAAAATACACTCAATGAAGCTAAAAACAGTACCTCTACTAATACTTTAGTTACTAAAAAATCAACTAACCAGGCAGTAGATCCTCAAAAGAAATCAACAAAATCAACTGCTACCAAGACATCCGCTGCTATGAACGAAACTGCAAAAAAGAGCCGTACTTCATCTAAAACGACTAAATCAGGTTCATCAAAAACTATAAGCCGTAAAAATGGTCCTATTGGCATCGATCTTAAAAAAGAACTTACTGATGAATTAGTAGAAAAAAGTAAGCGTGCCGGACATGTTACCTACGAAGAAATTATAGAATTTAGCGATAAAAACGGACTAATCGAACAAGAAACTAATGATTTACTGCGCGCACTTGAAAGAGAACACGTGGATGTCATTACCCTTGAAGAATTAGAATCTGACAAATCTGAAATTCAAGGGCTTGAAGGCGATGAAGAATTTACTCGCAGTCGCTTGAAAGCACAACTTGAAACATCTTTAGATCTTCATACAGACAGTTTTGACGAAGAATTAAGTGAAGATGATGAAGAAGAGCGCGAAACAGTAAAAGAAGCTGGTGCTGGGGCACAAATTACTGATCCTGTAAAATGTTATCTTCGCGATATTGGCAAAATTCCTTTGCTTAATAAAAAAACCGAAACAGTAATTGCAGAAAATATTGCGCAAGGTAAAGCAGAATCTATTGAAGCTCTATCCCATTTTCCATTTATACATAAAGAATTTGTCATAATCGGAGAAAGACTTCAAAAGAATAGTCTTCAACTGAAAGATGTTATTCAGTTTTCTGAGTTTGACGAAGAAAACGTGCCCAAGATTGATGAAGAAAAACGTCAATTTATGGTAACTATTGATGAGATTAAAAATCTTATTGCCAATGAAAGTGCAATCTATCGATCCTATCGCACTCAACTTGATCAACCTGGCAAAAAAGAGGAAATGTTGCGCAAGGTTAAAGAAAATAAACAGTTAATCGCTCGCACCATTCGCTCTATCCGCTTATCTAATAAGCTTATCAAGAAGTTAGGCAAAAAAGTTGAAAAACTTTTACGTAAGATAAAAGAAAAAGAAGATATAGCACGCACTTGCAAAGAACACTTACAATTATTTAATATGCAAGAAATTTCTGAGGCAGATCGTGCTCAAGTCCAAGAACTTGAAAGCCTTATGCGTGGCGCTATTAAAGGTGTCCATAAACTTGAAAGTGAAATGGGATTACCAAAATCTCAAATAGAAGAATCTTATCGTCAGTTTTTAAGTGGTCAAGCCAAAGACAAACGAGCAAAAGATGATTTGGCAAAAGCTAACTTACGTTTAGTTGTTAATATTGCAAAAAAATATGTAAACCGCGGCCTTCACTTTCTTGATTTAATCCAAGAAGGTAATATAGGTCTTATGAAGGCTGTCGAAAAGTTTGAATTTGAGCGCGGCTTTAAATTTTCAACGTACGCCACCTGGTGGATCCGTCAAGCAATTACACGTGCTATAGCCGATCAATCACGTACTATTCGTGTACCTGTTCATATGGTCGAAACATTAAATAAAATTAATAAGATCAAAAGAACTTTTGTACAAGAACATGGGCGTGAACCAAGTCATGCTGAGTTGGCAAAAGAATTAAATCTTGATGAAAAGAAAATCAAAAATATTATCAAGATTTCAAAAGAACCTATTTCATTAGAAACTCCTGTAGGTGACTCAGAAGATGCATTTATTAAAGACTTCATTGAAAATGAAAATGAATTTTCTCCTTCAGATACTGTAGCGTCTAATGACTTGAAAGAACGTGTACGTGAAGTACTTAAAACGTTAACTCCACGTGAAGAAAAAGTACTCAAGATGCGTTTTGGAATTGACGTTGCTTCTGAACATACTCTTGAAGAAGTAGGTAAAGATTTTTCTGTCACACGTGAACGTATTCGTCAAATTGAAGTAAAAGCCTTACGCAAACTACGCCATCCATCACGGAGCAAAAAATTGCGTTCATTCTTTGAAAAAGAATTTGGAGATTTTGAAGATCAAGCAATTGGTGAAGAGTTTGAAGATGATACATTTGAGGATGACATCAGTGAGGAGTAACGGTAATAGTACTTTAGATAAAAAGGTATGATATAACTATGCAGGTTCCTCTCGCACAATCATTGTCAACATCCATAATGTTTTTTTTTATAGCATTATGCGCACGGGCTTTGTTTTCATTTTTAGAAACAAGTATTACTGCATTACGTCTTTTTAAATTAAAAGAACTTGCAGCGACCACGGATGGATATAGGTTATTGTTCAAATCCTTAGAGCAGTATCCTCATCGTGTACTTATTACTATTTTGATTGCAAATAGCTTGGCAGATGTAACAACAGCAGCACTCGCAACCCATATTACTGAAACAATATTTACTCATTTTAATCTCTCAGGTGGTTTAGGTTTTTCATTAGGAATTGGTCTTGCAACTATTGCAATTCTACTGTTTGGAGAAATTATTCCCAAGAACCTTGCCAAAGGTAAAGGTGAAGAGTTATTTCGTTCTACCCTGTGGATTACTAATATCCTTTTTTATGTACTTTATCCACTCGTGAGTATACTAATTCGTTTTTCTGACAATCTACTTGTAAGAATAGGTAACAAAAAACTCCAAGACGCAAGTGAATGGGTTTCTTCAGAACGTGAAATAAGATTCCTCATTGATTATATTTATGAACAAGGGTTGATGGAAGCTGAAAAAAGCAAAATGTTACAAAATATCTTCGAGCTTGGTTCGACTCAAGTTAAAGAAATAATGATACCTGAAATAGACATCATTGCTGTTTCGGCTCATCAGGATATAAAAAGTAGCTTGAATATATTTTTAGAGCATCAATTTTCCCGACTACCAGTATATGATGGATCATTAGATAACGTAGTAGGAATGGTGCATTTAAAAGATATATTTGTATATCTACCAAATCAACCAGAACGACTTATTAAAGATGTCATGCGGCCAATTATGTTTGTGCCTGAAAGCATGAAAGTAAACCAACTTCTTCGTCAATTTCGTCAAGAGCACGTTCATATTGCCGTTATTCTCAATGAACACGGCAGTTTAACTGGTTTAATAACCCTTGAAGACGTACTTGAGGAAATTGTTGGTGAAATTCATGACGAACATGCTCAAAGCCATCCTAAAATTGTGGCACTCAAGCAAGGTGGTTGGCTTATTGACGGCAGTTGTCCTTTAGAAGATATAGCAGAATTATTAGGTATCATATTCGATACTGATGATTCACATACTATTGGTGGATTTTTGGCCGAAAACTTACAACACTTACCCCAAAAAGGGGAACGAGTTTTGTATAAAAACTTTTATTTCCAAGTACAAAAAGCTAGTCCAAAAAGAGTACTCCAGGTTCTTGTATTTGAAGAAGAAAAAATTTTAGAACAAACAGAACAGTCAGAATAGTTTTTTGTAAGAAACATAAGACCACGTGGATACATGTGGTCTTATTACTTTTAAGATTAGATCAAATTGCTAAAAATCTTTAATATTCTTTAAAAAATGCTTTATAAATTTATTATTCATACGGATAATTTCGTATGAGTTATTATAAAGATGAATATCATCAAATAATACCCAACGTACATCAAATGATTCATCACTCACTTTTACATGACTATCGGGTAAAGCTTGCAATAAAAAACGTACATCATAATGAAATTGACAACTATTTGGAATAGTGTGAATACTTACATCAAAAATATCAGCTGCAACAAACTCAAAGTGCAGTATACCTGATTCTTCTTGTGCTTCCTTTAAAGCAACAGCATGTACATTACAATTTCCATCGGCATGCCCGCCCAATTGAAGCCATTTATTAAGTTTTCTATGATGGGTTAACAACGCTTGGGTATGGTCATGATTGACAATCCATGTAGAGACAGTAACATGGCCGCCTGCCCTTCTTTCAAAACACGTAGACTCTTTGCCTATAAATGCAAGATAGTCGGTAACAGTATCTTGCTCTGAACTATCAATATGATAGGTATTCATATATCTACGCAAAAGCTCGGCCAAGCTATTCATAAGTGATCCCTGGATAATAGTATGTATCGCTCACATTTACTATATTATCACAAGGTTGTCGGATATCGATAAATACGGTTACGCCAGCCTGGAAGCCATTTTTGTTCTACTTCAGGGCTTGGCGCATATACTACACGCGTTGTAAGCACCATATCAGCAATGCGCACAAATTCATGTACTGCATTTATATCATGCGATGTGCCTGACATGTGTTCTAATACACTGACCAAACCCCATTTATGACCTTGATAAGCTTCAGAGGATGAAATACCATCGCCTTTAAAATTAAGGTAATCCACCAATGCAAACATGCCTGCAGGAGTTGAGATCATACGCTCATACTGTTTATATACATGGTATTTATGAGGATAGAGCCCCTTCCTTAATCCCTGCATCAGCTGCTCTAAACGATGCACCATATAAGCAACCTGATAATCAATGGTCTGCACTAATAATTTCTGTAAGTCGACAATACGCTTGTCTGACTTTTTTTTGGCCAGGTCAAATTCAGCTTTTGTTTTCCATGGACACGGCTGTTTTATATTCCGGGCCAGCCATGTAGGTAATTTAACTTTCTGATTTTTAAGAAATTTGATTAACTCAGGAAATGATTGGCGAAAATTTTGATGTGCGTGCGCAGGATACCAAATACAATGTCCAATTCCCAAAGATGCGCAATGCTCACCTTCTCGCCAAACTATAAGTTGTTCAGTTTTTCCCTGACACTCATTATTCCACACTAATTGGCCTATCTTCTTACTCTGTTCGTTAGTAAGTGATAATGAAAAAATATTATGTACAGTGCTTATAAGAATGGCTATTACTACTGTGTGATATATATATCTTATACGCATGGTACTTGGTCAGCGTGCATACGCCGTATATGATAAGAAATTAAGGGCATAATACCACGAGTGTGGCCGACTAATTCCTTATTCATCATTTTTACAAATTCTTCAAGCTCTTGCCCTTCTGAATCGGCAGACAAGTAACCTGAGCGAAACATTTCTTGAGCAATATTAATAATTCCTATAAAGATTCCACTCAACCCACTCGATACACTTGCTGGGTTGTGGGGGTCTTTTACAATTGAAGTAAAATGGCCTAACATGCTCACAAAATTGGCGAGCACTTCTTTGGTAATGCGGTCATCATCGTCGTCATTAACAATTTCCTGTTCTTGATCATCAGCCTTTTGCATACATTGCTGAGGTTTATTACTCAATGCTGATTGTGAGGGACGTGGTTTGGCAAGGTTTTCAAGAGTACACACTAATACAATAACACTTACTAGTGTAAGCCATTTTTTCATATTTATCCCCTTTTCACCATACCAATTATTCTTCTGTTGGTAACAGTACCCAAGTAAATCATCTATTGGCAAGAGAAAGATAAGTAATATTAAAAAATAGCGCCAAATACAGCCCAAACAGACCACTGGCTAATACTCGTGTAACTACAACAAATTTGACTGTCACACATATGATCTGATGAGGTACCTAGCTCCACTGCTCCTGCAAGTGTAACGTAAGGCTGCCAGGTCCTACACGTTGGTACATAGTATCTAAATGCTCCAAAAAATTTATTAGTCGCAGCTTTAGTTTGAGAGCCGCGTAAATTAATATCATTAGTAACTAAAGTAATTGGCTGTATTGATGTATTTATTTGATCAAATGAGGTAGGACTAGTAGTAACATCCGCGTCCCCAGAAAAAGCAGGTGCTGGACGATCAATGGCAATATTAAGAGCACCGTCAGGGGAATTAGGAGTCTGATAATTAAGTCCTGTAGTTATCGTAGCACCACTTTGCGTTGCTGACAGCGGTATAGGAGTATCTTGGACAAAACCATAGGAATAACTATCGCCTTTTAGCGCCCAAGTAAGAGGGGTAATTACGTTAACTCCAGTTAACACTTCTGTTTGACATGGAAATCTAAACCTTTGACAATCACGGTGATAATAACTGTATCCAATATCAAAACGTAAGCGATCATGCTCAAAATCAAGCAATGCAGTAATATCCCACTGTGAACCTACATGTGTCCTGACATTGCAGTAAGTTATGTTGGCCACGGGAGCATACAAATCCCGAAATTGCACAACAGGTGCAACTAACACTCCTCCAGATTGACCTGTCAAATTTTGACGGATAGGAGCACCCATGTTTTGTGCAAGCATATATTTACTATTATTAAACTGATTTTTCAGATCAAATGATGATTGCTGAATAGTACTCAACAAACTTGTCATCATCATATAACCAACTAAACTCCACGACATGGTCTCATTACAATTACGCCAAAAAGTTGCATGTCCATGTAGCCCAAGGCCTACTTCCCCAAAATGTCCATTTCCTAAAATAGGTTCAAATAAATAAATGCCACGCACTTTAGAACCTGTAGGAGCTGCTGCAATGAATTCAAATCCCAAATGATAGTCTGAACAAAGAATAGGAGTCCATCCACAGGTCACACGTAACTCACTCAACCCACTTTTACTTTGGCTTTTGTTGTAAAATCTTCCTGCACTAAGTGGCTGAAAAACAACGCTTTCTGATAATGTAGGAGCTTTTCCTTCTTGAAAAAAATCGGTTGCAGAATTTAATAGATTTTGACGTGCCACGGCAGTGGGGCCAAAATATCCTGCGGGATATCCTTGTGTCCCTTTATTGATAATATGCTCTTGAAAATCTAGATTCCAAGTAGTATGTACCAGAGGAAGTTGTACAGTAATATATGAATTACAAACGAATCTATCAAGATGTATATAATTACTTAGTATTACCCCTACCGTACGCACATGAGGAGCAAATGAAAGAACGCTTTGAAAATCAAGGGGAAGACCAAAATAGTCAGCAAGCCAATCAGTTTGAGTATCACGCGTTCCGACTGCGCTTCCTGAAATTTTAATATACTCACGCTCTAGCGTGCAATTTTGATGAGAAAATTCAAATAACGATCGCGTGAGAGTGTGAGGTTCAAATGATTTATCAGCGATGATTGTCGCACAGATATTAGCACGCGTATCTTGATTTCTGCCCGTATATTCGTCAAGCCACGTTGTTAAAATACGTGCCCCATTAAATCCTGGAGTTCGGTTAACCAAAAAAGGAGCTGCATGAATCGACAATCCTCCTAAAATTATACTGAGTATGCTGATTCTATGCATTATCAAATCTCCTTATTATTCTTCACATTCATATGAGTAATACGCATACGTACAACTGAACTGAGCATACGCAAACCCGAGCGCATTAACTTTAATTTACTATCGGTACGGTCATACCAAACAGTAGGTTGCTCTACTACCTGCAGGCCCAGTAATTTGCACACAAATAAAATTTCTACATCAAAAGCCCACATAAGTTCAGTCAAGAGTGGAGTAATTTTTTCAATGGTAGTTCGAGTAAACAACTTAGCACCACACTGGTAATCCCAATATGATATTTTGCACAATGCTCTTACCAGTGGCTCATAAAACATACGTGATCCCCATCTTTTTATCCAAGGGCGAGCGGGGTATACTTGTGCGCCTGGAGCATATCGACTTGCAATAATACCGTCATGTTGAATATTATCTATAAGGTCAAAAAAATGCTGCGGTAGCGTTGACATATCTGCATCCACGAATCCAATATGGGTAACGTCGTAGGTTAATGCAAGCTCAAAGCCCGCTTTAATAGCACGGCCTTTACCAGCGTCGACTATTTCGTGCATTATAAGTTGTTCATAACGCGGCTGAATAATAGAAATAACATCAGCAGTGTTATCAGTGCACCCATTTAAAATAACGAGTATTTTGTAATCTTTAATTTTGCCTGATTTACATTGTACATCTAAATACTCTAAATAATGTTCAAGAGTAGGGCCAATGCGACGCGCTTCATTATATGCAGGAATAATTAAACAAAGTTTCATAACTCTCTTTCTAGACTCTCTTTTTATAAAACATCTTCATATGGGTACCATACCATAAGAGTATTGATTAGGCTATGTACAAATGAAGGATCTGAGTATACTAAAAACATACTATATATTATTTATTACCAACAAAATCATGCTACCAATACTAAAAAATAAACATATATTACTGCCTATACTCTCTGAATATCTTTCAAACATTACGACTATTGTAGAAGCGGGAGCATTCAATGGCACTGATACAATTAAATTAGCTCATACCTGGCCACAGGCTCAAATTCATGCTTTTGAACCCATTCCAGAGATTTATGAGAAATTAGTTGAAAATACTAAACATTTACACACAGTTCATACCTATAATTATGCTTTGGCACAAAGTACCGGCAATAGCACATTTTATGTATCGGAGAATCCAAAACGTCCGGGTATGCCTTTTCAAGCGGGTTCAATTCTAAAACCTACCGGTCGACTTGACTGGTCACCTATTACTTACTCTCACACTACTACTGTGCCTACTCTGAATATTAAAGACTGGTCGCAATCTAGTGGTATCGATAGCATTGATATTATGTGGCTTGATGTTCAAGGTGCAGCATATCAGGTTCTTGAAGGCGCAGGAGCTTTACTAAGAACTATAAAAGCATTGTGGATAGAAGTTGAATTTATTCAAGCTTACCAGAACCAAACGCAGTATATAGAGTTGCAAAATTGGCTTGCCCGGCAAGGCAAAGTGGCAATCCTATCTGATGCTTCTATTAATCGAACCGATTGGTTTTACGCAAACGTGCTCTTTGTTGATTTGCAATTCAAGTCTTTCTTAGACCAGGCATTTGCACCACATATTATTGACAGATAAACCTTACTCATGGGACACTAAATTAAAACTACTTCAGGAGAATAGTATGATAATCTCAACACGTATGATCATAATTTTAATTCTTAATATAGTCAGTTTTGTAGGTCTTGATGTACTATGGCTTTCGACTATGAGTGGATTTTATTCAAAACACTTAAGTTTTGTAGGCCGCTATGTAAACGGCAAATTACAACCAATAATATCAACAAGCGTACTTACATGGCTATTGCTAGTACTGGGTATTATGATATTTGTATATCCATTAGTCCGTATTTCCTCACTCCAACAAAGCATAATGTATGGTGCATTGTATGGCTTAGTAGTCTATGGAGTATATGAGTTTACAAACTATTCTATTATTGAAAATTGGCCTCTGCGTATTGCTTTAATAGATACTTTATGGGGAATTACTTTAAGTGCTGTCATTGCATGTCAGACATGGTTACTACAACGACTGTTACCATAATTCTTAAGCTAAAGAATAAACTATATAGATAATTAAAAGGCTCTTCAATTCTGAAGAGCCTTTTAATTATTAGGAAATCTTATGGATTAGGTACAGGTGCAGGTACATTTGGTGGGTTGTTATTTGGTTGAGGATTTGGATTATTAGCTCGATATATATTAATTACCAATGGCAGCACTCTGGTAACAAATCCTAGAGCAACCATACCAACACTCATACATTTAAAGAATAATGGAACATCTTTGATATTCGAATTGATTGATGATGATGAATTTTCTTTTAAATCTTCAAGTTCTTTATCAAGATCTTTTCTAGCTTTTCTTAAATCTTTCAAAGTTATAGGTGAGATATTAACTACACCTTGATGACTTTGGAATACTCTATTTTGGCTTGCGCGAGCAACAATATTAGAAAGTTCTGCGTGAGTAACTTTACTATTTTTTTGAACCCAAAAGGTATGTTTATTTTTTTCATCAGTAAAACTCCACTGACCACATTCATTTGCAAAAGTTGCAATATCCTGCTCAGTCAAGCTATGATTTTCATCTTTTAAACCAAGCTTTATAATTGCAATACGCTCATTATAATTAGGTTTTTTTACAGTAATGCGTGTTTCAAACCTACCTGGTCGTAACAACGCTTCATCAATATTTTCAGAAAAGTTAGTCGTACCAATAATGAGAACAGGATATGATTTTCCAATTTTCACATTATTATAAAGACGATCAATACGTTCAAGTTTCAATCCAGCAGTACGATTACGCTCTTGTGCCACCGAGTCGGAATTAGTAGTACGTTTTGGAGACGAACCATCCATCTCTTCATCTTTGATAATAACAATTCCTAATTTAGCTTCTTCTTCAACTTGATCGAAAAATTTACCAAGATTATTAGTTTCTTCACCTGCCCACTTTGAAGCAAATTTACTTTGATCCATCACATGAACAAAGCATCGTAGCCCTTTTTCATTACATTTTTGTACTATTTCCAAAATAGTACGATCTGCGGTCAACGACTTACCTGTTCCTTTTTCACCCATTAAAAGCACACCTGGAGCCATCTTTTTAGAATACATTTCATGATTTAGTACATAGTGGATGATTTTTTGTATTCTTTTATCCAGTTCGCCTGCAGCCAGTACTATGCCTTTTTTTGCAAAATCAAAAGTTTTTTGAAGATATTCATCATATTTATCTTTAAGAATACTATTATTACCAACGCGCTGACTGATAATTTGATCTTTTTCTAATTTGTTTGCCAAGAAATCTTTGGCTGCCATTGCATTTGCATGAATAACATTATTAATCATATCAAAAACAGTGTGTTCTTGCTGATTTCTATGATCTAAGGGCACTCCCAAATTAATACAGAAAAGAACTTTTTCCATAAATACAGGTGATGGTTTATCCAAGTAAGTTACAGGATACTCATATAAATGTGTCATAAGGGTATGAAGTGGTGAATTACCCTGCAGATCAGGAACCCATTTTATTTTTGGCTCTTTGTAATGTGATACCCATTTTGCAACAGCATACCAATCATTTTTGCGCTCTATTCCAGGTAACATTGCATAATGATATATATTCTTACCTTGCCAATCGACAGCAGCCAAATCTATAGCATTCAAGATTGTAAGCTTTTTAATAAGCTCAAAAGGAGCGCCAAACCATGCGGGGATAAACTTTTTACTGTCGTCTTTATTCAAAAAAATCTTTACGTCTTTAAAACTAACCTTATTGCGGGCCAGCCACTCTACTGCTTGCCAATCTTGCACCAAACACGCTATATACCCAATAGTATTAAATTGAGAGGATGAGTTCGCAATAGAGACTTTTGAGTTCGCTCCTTGAGAGACTAAAGCAAGAAGCTGCTTACGGACAACAGGCCATAACTCAGTCTTTGCAATAACTTGAGAAAGCAACAATTCATATTGCTGTTGAATTTCCTCACGAGCTATAACATTTTCACCAACTGGTACTGGTATTATCGGCATATCTTTAGATTGCGTAAGTTCAACGTTGTAAGGGTCAGCAGTTCGTTCTGCTCCGCAAGCTGATAAAAATACAGCATGTATTATAAAAGGTAAATGCTTGAAGGGTACGCATGGTAAGTCCCTGATATAACAAAAGAGTAAAAAAATAAGAAAGTTATTGATTTTTTAGTGTAATATACTCAACACAATTGTCAAAACGGTACCTATCTGTTGAGCTTGATTAAGCAAAGAGCACTATGTAAAGCTAATCAGGTATCAAGTACCGTTATAATCTTAAAATTGCTACCAACGCTGCTTGATTATTCCTTTGGGCGTTCTTTTGTGGTATGATCGTCGCGGCACTAATTTTCATTTCCTACTAAATGTAAGGATAGTTTATGCAAAATATTACTCTGTTTAACCCTATTACTCGCAACTGCCGTAAATCTTAAAGCAGACGATACTATTGTAGAAGAAGAAAAAGTTGATGTTGTTGTTGTCGATCAAGAATTCTTTAAAAATTTATTTACCAATAAGCAATTCGCAAAAAATTTCTTTACTGGTAAGTGGAACAAAATAAGAACAAGAGAAGATGTTGTGGTTACGGTACCAACTCCTGTTGTTGTTCATGAGGAAACAGTAGTTGTCAGACAAGAAGAAGGAAAAGCTCCAAAAACAGTAGTTAAAAAGGTAACACAAAAACCATGTACCACTACCTGCTGTAAAACACGTCTTGCACGTACCCAGTCATGGATTAAACATCATCCTTACTTGGCAGCCTCTTCCGTTGTAGCGACTGGCCTTGTAATTTATAACGGTGCAATTTTTACAGAAAAAGCTACTGCTAAAAATGAAACCGAACAAGGTATTCGTTGGAGCCTGTGGAAAAATAATGTTCCGCTTGAAATATTGGCACAAACTGACAGAAATACTTTAAGAGAAGAATTATTGTCACAAGCTGCGCTAGTATACAACCAAGCAGACATTGCTCAAGTTACTAATCGCATTTTAGTTGATATTACCCGCGAACACGCTGCGTGTGTAAAATATCTAAATGCTCTTGATAGCGCATGGAGCAACGTATGTCCTTCTTGGAAAATTGATCAACAAGCGATGATAAACCGTATTACTCGCCTTGAATTCTACCAAACATTAGTAGCGTAATAAGTACCCGTATCTAGTCTGAGGAGAGAGTAATGAAGCGTTGCCTTCTCTTTATGACAGCAATAGTCTTGACCCCTGATCAATGTATACATGCAGCTGATGATGACAATCCAATAATTGCACCACAGACTATGCTGGTAAAAATTAATAATAGCAATAAGATTAACTCCGCTATACCATCCGGCTTGCGCATGGTTAACGGGGCACTTTTACCTCCTCTTGAAATTCCAGGCAAAAATTTAATGTTGCCAGCATCACCTGTAACTGCGCCTGCAAAGGGACCGGAGGACACTACTCCCGCCATTCCTACTGCACAGCTTAATCAAGAAACTTTTAATTTTTTCTTGTCTCATAAACTTTACGTTACAGGTTCCATCGCAGGAGCTCTTTACCTTTATTACTTTGTAAAACTTATGCGTGGACACTGGAGTATCTCAAACAATCACGGCTGGGCAAGCTGGAAGCACTATCTGTCTTTACAGTCTTTGGCAGAATATGAAGATCAAGAGGCAGTAATTAAAGAGCTAGTAGATACTATTCACAATACCTACAAACAAGGCAATAGTAATAACTTTTTCTATCCATTTGTGCGATTTATGGCCGATGTTGAGCGCGAACAAGAACAACTTCAAAATTACATAGGACTTGCCTCTGCCATAGAAAATAGTTTACTCAAGCCACTATTTCCTACTCAAACTAAGGGTATTGCTCATGCGCAGCAAAAACTTGAGCGGCTCATGTACATTAAAGCATTGGTAATTGAATGGAGTACTCCCCAAGCTGCTCGGTTTGCAACACGTACTCTTAGATTTGCATCTACACGAAGACTGTAGTCATCTATGCACCTTGCAATAAAAATCCTCATTATATATGGAGTAGCTTTGAGAGTAGGCACATCTCAAACTACTCCTATTAAACCTAATTTCGAGTTATTTCAAGCAAATACGTGGACCGGGCCATCATTAGATATGGCATTAAAACCTACTTTAAAAATTCAAATCATACAAACGAATCACTTATTACATCAACACCCTCTGACTTGCCTGACTCATCTCATTTTAATAAGATAGTCCGTCTATTGAGCAGTATGTATATTCTTTATAGTAGTTATTACAGTTATTGTTCTATTTACAAAGATAAAGCTCATGCTTCATCATGGCTTGAAGATTGCCTTTATCGTCTCACTCCTACTTGGCTTAATCGCTCAACTCGTCATATACGTTTTGGCTATGCACTGGCTGCCATTACTTTAAAGGCATTATGTTATCAGACTATCGCTCATGGTCTGTATAGGGCATCTAATATGACATTATTAGATGCAGCAGAACTTTTAATCATCCGCACAAAACGGCTGTTGAAAACATTGATAGTCAGTTAAGACAGATTGCAGGTAATTTTAAAAGAGAGTATCCTTGGTTTGATTAACTATGCATATATCACTTTCAAAAAAGCCTGTATAATTATGCAATCGATTGAAATACGAAAAAAATTTTTTAATTATTTTGCCGCTCGTGGCCACACCATAGTACCAAGCTCATCATTGATTCCTGCACAAGATCCTACGCTACTTTTTGCCAATGCTGGCATGAATCAGTTCAAAGATCTATTTTTGGCAAAAGAAAAACGAAGCTATACCCGTGCAGTTTCTATTCAAAAATGTGTGCGCGCTGGTGGCAAACATAATGATTTGGATAATGTAGGCTTTACCAAACGTCATTTAACTTTTTTTGAAATGATGGGAAATTTTTCCTTTGGTGATTATTTCAAAAAAGAGGCTATTGTATTTGCTTGGGAATTTTTAACCAAAGAACTTAACATTGCTCCAGACAATCTTTATGCAACTGTATTTACAACCGATGATGAATCATATGATCTGTGGCATACAATGATAGGTCTACCACCTTCACGTATTTATCGTTTGGGTGAAGCTGAAAATTTCTGGCAAATGGGAGATACAGGGCCATGCGGACCTTGCACCGAGATTCACATTGATCGTGGTCCTGCTTACGGATGTGCTGATATTGCAATCTGTGGACCTGCTTGTAATTGTGATAGGTTCTTAGAGCTATGGAACCTCGTATTTATGCAATTTGAGCGACAAGCGGATGGTGTTGACAAATCACTCAAACAAACAGGTGTAGACACCGGCATGGGTCTGGAACGTTTATGTGCAGTATTGCAAAACAAAGATTCGGTATTTCAGATCGATTTGTTTGAAGGCATCAAAACGCGCATTGAAGAAATATCAGGAAAAAATTACGTGCATCAGTCGTCGGCTTTGCAAGGAGCATTTCATGTCCTTATGGACCATATACGCTCCAGCTCACTGATAATTGCAGACGGTTGTGCACCTTCTAATGATGGTCGCGGATATGTATTACGCAAAATAATACGTAGAGCAGCTTTGTTTGCACAGAAACTGTCTGACAATCAAAAACTTTTTCCCGAGCTCTCACGTCAATTTGTTCATGATATGGGTTCTATTTATCCCGAGCTTATTGAACAACAAGATATCATCTATCAAGTGCTTGACAGTGAAATTTCAAAATTCTCTGCAAATTTAGTTCGTGGACAACAAGTGCTTGATAAGTATATGAAAGAGGATCGTCACACAAAAATCATCGATGGTCAACAAGCCTTTAAGCTCTATGACACTTACGGGTTTCCATCTGAACTTCTTCATGTAATTGCAAAGGAACATGGCTGGACAGTGGATGAAAAGGGCTTTGCAGAGCACATGAAAGTTCAGCAATTGCAATCTTCAGGTAAAGTGGTTGACCCATTGGCAGGTATTGATTTGTCTGACTCTATATCAACTGAATTTACGGGATACTCTGAACTTGAAACTCCATCTAAAATAACTGCAATTATCCATCAAGGTGCAGTTGTTAATACAGCACCGCAAGATCATACCGTATGGATTATTACTGAAAAATCTCCCTTTTTTATAGTAGGCGGTGGCCAAGTACCCGATGCAGGACACATGATTATTGACGGTATTGCTGTTCCGTTACTTGAAGTAAGATATATTAATAATGCAATTGGAGCACAAGTAAAAGTACCACGTACTGTACATGTAGGAGATTCGATTATAAGCAAAGTCGATGCTACATGGCGAGCACGAGCTATGAAAAATCATACAGCGACCCATTTATTACAGTCAGCGCTCATCAGTATTTTTGGTAAACAAATTAAACAAGCAGGCTCACTGGTACACCCTGACTATTTACGCTTTGACTTCACCTACCATCAAAATCTTAGCGCACATGATATTGAACGCATTGAGGACATAGTAAACCAGAAAATTCAAGAAGATATCCCGGTTGCAATTAAATATACCAATCTTCCTGACGCACTTTCTCAGGGGGCACTTGCATTTTTTGGTGACAAATATAATCCTGAACAAGTACGCATGGTACAAGTACCAGGCTTTTCAACAGAATTATGTGGGGGTACACATGTACCATCTACTGGACACATTGGAGTATTTAAAATAGTAGAGGTAAGCGCATTGTCAGCAGGTTACCGTCGTATTGTAGCTGTAACAGGCCCACAAGCGATAAAGTTGTTTCAGGAAAGTTTTGGAGTTGTAAAAGCTTTAAGCCAAGAATTTAAAGTTAAAAAAGAAGAAGTCTTGACTGCGACCTATAAACTTAAAGAACAGCTTCTTCAATCAGCACAAGACCTTAAAACAACGCGATTGCAGCTCATGCGCGCTCATGTACCACAACTCATTGCTCACAGTCATTCTGTGCGAGGGTTGCCAGTACTAGTACACGGAGTTGATCCATTATATAAAGATCAACTTAAGGAGCTTTCACATGAACTTATCAATCGTCAGCCAGGACTCTATGTACTGTATGTGCCCGATACTCAACGTACCCAAGTGTACATAGAGCTAGCCCCTATATTTGGCAATATGATTGTTATGAAAATTAAATGGGTATTTAAACACTCAGTTGCAATTTAAAGGAGGGGGTTCCGGATTTGTTCTGCAAGGAACTTATCCTACTACTTCCGTTAACGTACAAAAAATAATTGAAGATTTTATTATCTCATCAACTACCTAGGGACGTATTTATGAAACGTTTACTATTTTCAATAACATGTATACTCACAGTCTGGCAGGCGCAAGCTAATATTATGCAGGTAGTAGGTACTACTATTTCTAACAATGTATCAATGGGCTTGAGTATAGCAAGAACACTTACAAGTGGTTCGTTTAAAAATCTTGTAGCTCTTGCTCCTTCTCGTCCATGCGGGCTCCTAGGACTTGAAACTCTTATGCAATTTGGTATTCAGACTATAAATGCACAAGAACCTGCAACTATTGCGGGAATCAAAACAGGCGAATGGCTTGAATATATTTCATTGTACAGCCTTGGACTTGCTTCAGCCGGCCAAGACTCTCTGTCACTACCTGCAAAAATTTCTGTGGCAGCACCGAGAATTATATTTCGTTGGATTACAAATCGTCTTATTACACAACTGGCACCTATCATTCAAGAAAAAATTGGCTGGAAGTATCAGATTGAAGATTATCCATTAGTTAAAATGCTTTTAGAAACGGGAGCTATCTCTGTTGCCAAAATAATGAGTGACGGCGCTTCTGCAAGTTTTTTAAAGGAATACCTCATTCCTGCTATCAAATCTCGTAGTATCAAAACTGCATAATTATTTCAATTTGATTATTTTTAAAAATCTGTTATTATAATTAATATATAAAAGGTAGACATGTTTAGATGTCTACCTTTTTACTTGATAATAATTTCTCATATATGGAGGTTATAGTGAGAGCACACAAACTGCAAAGAATATTATTATGCACTGCTGTGGGATTGGCAAGCACTGTAAGTTTCACAAGCGAAGTAGGCCCCAAGAATTCTTTTTTTCATAATATAATGCATGCGCTCAAACGCGCTACTCGCAACCCACTTTTACTAGCAAGTGGCAGCGTAGCTGCAAGCTATGCTTATGTAAAAACACAAGTATCAACGTTACAACCAAAGCACACTAGTCAAACCCCTTCTTCCACCGACTCCATAACGCCTCAAAATCGTTTTACAGAATCTATACTCGGTAGACTGGAAAACGTTAAAAATAATAACGTTTTTGATTTAATTGGAAAAATTTACACTGATGCACGGTCACGCACTATTAATTTTAAACAATCAATTGATCAAAAACTCAAAGATTTGAGTCTTCAAGAAAAGATTCGCCGATCTTATACTCCTCAGAAAAATTACATAAAATCGTTGGTTGATAAGTTTACAAACAATAACAAGAGCCTCGGCCAGACAAAGCCGGTACTAACAGTTTTGACATCCCCTAGCGCAGTTGGGATTACGTATGACCCTCACTACTATCCCCAAGCATTTATCAAAGAAATAGCAGAAGTAAGTATTCAACAACTTCATACTCCTTCAAGCAATCCTAGCTCGAGTTCTTACACCACAGCAGTACACGCCCAACAACATATCCTACAGCATCGCATTATTGCCCGTATAAACTATGAATACGCCAAAGATGAATGTAATGTAGAATACATTAATACTTTTTCAGCAAAAGATCGCAACAAAGGTTATGCATCACTCTTACTTTTAGAACTTGAAAATGAAATGCGCCAAAAAAATATCTATAAAATTAAACTTCGTGCAATGTACAACTCAGTTAATTTTTATAAAAAACGTGGCTTTACTGAAGAAGAAGAACCTTCTTACTTAACCCGTATGGTCAAAGTAATAACACCAGAGAAAGTTAAAGAATAAATATTTTAGATATTAATTGCTGTGCGCCCGGCTACTGTTATCTATATTCGTAAAATGAGAATACATAAGAATAATATAAAAAAATTATTTATTTATTTTGTTCAATATATATCAATAAACAAGCTGATATTAAGCCAATTTGACAATTTAATAGCTTTTGATATAATGTTCTATAAGAAGAGTCATAGATTAATAGCTCTTTCTATATTTTAGTCACTTTCTCATGTATGGAGGTTATATAATGAGAACACCCAAAAGATCTATAGTATCTTTATGTACGTTAGTTGTATTGGCAAGTGGATCAATATTTGCTGGCGAAGTTACCAAAAAAAGATCATTGTTCAATCGCGTAGTAGGATTTCCTATCCGTAGTACTTTCAAACTTGCACGTAATCCTTTAGTAGTTGCAAGCGCAAGTATGTACGTAAGTTATCCTTATTTAAAAGCTACAGTATTTGCATCAAACCCAGAACAAAAACCAGAAGTTCTTGGCTTGAATCTAAAGCACGCAAATTCTCAAAATTATTTTTCAGATCGTATCAATACAACTTTAAAATCTTTACGCACATATTGGAATGCTGCTGATTTTAAAACTCCGTATACTAATCTGAAAGATAACACTGCAGCTTTAGGCAAGTATGTAAGCACACAACCTGAGTATGTTCAAGCAAAACAAAAGGCTGAACAAACTTATACACAAGCTAAAACTGAAGCGGTAAAACTTGCTGATAAAATTAAGAATTGGTTATATACCGATCGCAGCAGTACTTCTACTACTGTAGTTACCACTACTGAAAACAAAAGTGGAAATAAAAAAATAAACATATTATCTCTATGGTAATATGTTTTTAACTCCCCTAAAATCCTCAGTTTATACGTAATGTATAGCTGGGGATTTTCAATGCAATAATTTTAATGCATCTTTACAATGTCTACGTGCAATATCGCGCAAGTAAGATCCTTTATACTGACATGAATTTATTACTTGCGATACACGATTATGCTTTTCAAGATTCTTTATAAGAATTTTAACTTGATTAATATCTCCAAGGTACAAAGCATGTGCAATACAATCCCACGAGTACAAATCAATATAGTATTCAACCTGACTATTTGATAAAGGCGTGTAATTGGTATTATACACATCTCGGATAATATGAAATAAAAACGAATGGTAAATATTGCTCACGCACTCGGTTGGATGAACATACCGATAACTTGCTTTGACTTGATCACAATTAGTCAAAAGTCGATTAATGGTAACTTTGTCTGCGTGGTATAATGCTGCGGATAATGTATTACAGTATACTGTGATGCTATCTTTTTGTGATACAGCCTTGTAATCATGACCACACATTCCTGTCACAATTAGTACATATATTGCAATCAATATTTTAAGGCTTTTATTCATAATACTCACGCAATATGAGAATAGAGTAACTGTACAGCACTTGAAATAACATTATCAACTTGATTTTTAGGTTCAGAAAAAGGCTGTAAGACAAAATCAGGCACATCTTCTTTTTGCTCAGGTCTACCTATGCCATAACGAATGCGTGCAAATGTATCGGTGCCCGCATGCGATATGATAGAGCGAAGTCCATTATGCCCTTTGGCACTTCCTCCAACCTTGAAAGCGACTTTTCCAAAAGCAAGTTCAAGTTCATCATGAACTACAATAATTTGTGACGCTTCTACACCTTTTTTTTTCAAAAAAGGAATAACCAAACCAGAATTATTCATATATGTAAGGGGTTTGGCCAAAATAATATTCAAGCCTTGATAAGAGACAAGCGCATACTCAAAGTCACCGGAAGTTTTCCAGTTTGCGTTCAATTCATCCGCAATTTGATCAAGAACACGAAATCCGATCGAATGGCGATCAAAATAGTGATTAGCGCCAGGATTGCCTAAACCGACTATTGCTTTATATTGGTTTTTCATAGCAGTTCAACAGTACAAAAAAAAGGGTACATGATTCATGCACCCTTTATATTATAATCTATATTTTAAGCAGCTTTTGCTAATTTAGTTGACTTAGTAACAGTCTCATCTATTTTAACAATCATTTTGTCTGTAAAATCAGCATCTTTTGCTACATAAAAAGGACGGCCGTTGGTGCGATCAACAATTGCATACAAGTTATTTTCACGGCCAATTTTTTCTGCAGACTCTTCAAGTTTTTTTGAAAAACTTTCAGTTTGTTGTGCAACGGTTACTTTAAACTCTTGTTCGCACTCTTCAATATAACCTTTGTAATCACGTTCAGCTTTTGCCAGACGTTGTTCTTCTTGTGCACGTGCGCTTTCACTCATAGTAGTTTGCTTAGCGCGATATTCATTTACTTCTTGTTCAAGCTTTTTGCCGCGACGGTTGATCTCATCGCTAAAGTTTTTACGCTTTGATTCAAGCAGCTGAGCTACTTTACGACCTTCAGTAGATTCCTGCATAATCGCATAAGGATCTACATAGACTGTACGCATTGGATTTACTGTTTCTATTCTTTTAGTTTCTATTGTTTTAATAGTTTGAGGAACTGAAGTTGGAGCTGCAGAGCATAATGTGGTAATGCATATTAATGCAAAATGTTTTTTATTCATAAAATATCCTTTTAGACTTTAAAATACGATACGATTAGTATCGGCCATAACTTTAACTCGTTACAGAAAAATAGTCAAATGGCCCATACTATATTTGCATCATTACTCTTGGTAAACATGCCGCGTAAGCGGTATGAACGCCTGCGTAGAAGTGCTGCAGATCCCACCCCGTTCCCTTCAAACTTCTTATGTTCATACCGCTGCGCGCTTGATTAAAGTTACTCAAGCATCCATATCTCTTGCAAGACTTTCACAAAGTACCTATTAAGAAATACTTTAAAATCTTCTTGATGACCACTGGCGCTCATAGTATAAGTTATTTATATATTTTTCATTGCTATATTTTGAAAATATTTCTGTGAAAATATAATGATTTATATTACATTATAAAAGTATTGCTGTAGAGGGACAAGGGACTACATGTCAAAAAAATACTTATTTTTATTTGTATGGTCAGCGCTATGTATATACGCAAATACGTCGACATGTGATAAAAAAATATCACTTTTTGGCCTACCTCAAGAATTAGCGCTGGAAGTTGTAAAAAATATAATCAAGCAAGATACTATAAAAAATATCTTTAGTTATGAAACAATTCAAAAATCGGTTCATGCATATGAAGAATTTATCTCTTCGAAAAATATATTGAGACAAGAAGCACTGAAAGAAGTCAATTTTGGCAAAAAATTTATACAATATTATCCTTTACTTTTCGATCTTTGTATTAAAGTGTTTAAACTAGATAGTCTGGCTGCAATTGATACATGTCCTTTACAACACATTGGTATTAGCGATACAGATATCCGCCGATATCAAAAAAATCCCTATAATAGTCTATTGGAATATATTCCCAATCTTGACCTGCTGCAAAACATAATTAAAAGTATTCCACAATTAATGCAATCAACTAACTTAAGAACAAAAAGATATTTATACAAAGCATGCACTGTTCCCAGAGAAGAAAGTATAAAATACCTTGCATTGATTGACAGACAAGCGAGCAAAAAGCTTACCTTGCAAGTCTCTTATGTCTTTAATAAATGCAATCAATCTTCTACTCCCTGCGCATTTATAATTTATACATGCAGTGATCATGTACTTGAGTTTGTGCTTAAAAATGAACTTATTAGCCATGAATATGCACAACACATACAAACCTGGCTTTCAGAAGCACTCAATCTTACTACTAAAGAACTTTACAGTAATGGGATGATTAAAATGAATAGCTATATATGTAAATTTAACGAATATATTCAATCTCATACTAAAAATAATTAATCACGTGCACGCGTTTGACCTAAAGTACGTACTTGATCAAATACTTCTGATTGAGTTAACAGACCCGATTCCTTATAGCGTAGGACCTGAATTTCTGGATTTACTACCGCTGTAGCTAGGAGTTCTAACTCTTCTAACCTACCGGCTGCAATCGCTACATATAAAGGTGCACCTATATAAAAGGAATAACAAGATTGCTCGCCAGGATTAAGTTCCGCTTTGAATATAGCAGGCAATTCCCTTTTAATTAACTCTCGACCAAGCTCAACACGTAGGCTTGAAGGCTGGCCTGCATGCAGCACATATATCTCACGAAACTTGATTAATGCATCAGTAAATGCATCTAGTTCCCTTTGACTTCGAAATAAATAAGCTCTAATTGAGTCTTGTGATTCATTATGGATACACAATGGCGTGTCACTAGGATTTGCTGCACATAGCTGAAAAAAACAAACCAGTATAAAGTATAATTTTTTCATTTTCATAATTTTTCTTTATGTAACAATTTATTTATATCATAAGATACAAAATGCTTAATATAGAATTCAATAATTTAATCAAATTTATTCTTCCACTAGTAGTATATTGAGAAATAATACTGCATAATAAATTGAAATAATTAATTTTTACAATCATAACGTTCTGCCCAATGCGTCAAGAAAATATATAAAAAGCATGTCCCTTACAAAGAAAGATAGTATGAGAATAAGCTGGTTTTTGTTGTTGATTACAACGTATCTGTCTACTAGTATGGCATTTGAAAATGAGAAAAGACTACCCAAAATAGAAGAATACGGTTGCGTACCAACCCTATATCAAGAAATTATTAATAGCAGTTCAAGTCCAGCTCAGGCTATCGCCGGCTTTGTAGAGATAAACTGTGAACTGTACGCCGGGCTGTCTGAGACCATTTTTTGCAAAGAACTTATATATCGATTTCCTCTTCTTATTGATTTTTTACTTTCAAAACTCACTCAACTATATGAATATAAAGAGCACATTATTATCAATACTCCTACAATAATTACAGAAATGTATGCCCATCACGACATACCTTTTGACTGCAACAATGATGATATTAATAAAGCTTTTGCATCTGTTGTGCCGGACTTACTTTCCGATAGTACATTGATGAACATTCGCCTTCTTGCAGCAGCTGCACTTGATCAGGAAATATGCCAAGCACTTGATTCTGAAACGTTAAAAAAATTATCTACATTAAAGGACAAAAAAGAGCTTCAAACAGCACGCTATTCTACACACAAGGACTGTCCTGGCAATAACACTCTGATCATGTGGGCATTGAAAAGTAATAATATTTCTTTTTTTAATCTTCTTATTAAAACTGAACTACTCGAATCTCACGATGCTTCAATAATTCTACAGTATCTTGAACAGCAAAAAAATGATACTCCCCAATCAAACACCACTGAAGGACTGAACTCAGATATATGTGAAATATTAGAGCTGTTACATAACTATTTTAACAAACTACCATAATATAAAAATTAAGATCGGGGATTGGAATAGAAAGGACTTTTTATAATGGTGGAGGCGATGGGAGTCGAACCCATGTCCGTAGAAACATCCGCGTCAAGCACTACATGTTTAGTTATCAAGAGTTACATAGATATACACTAGATAACCGAGCTTATATATCTATGAAAGTTTACGTGATACAAGCACAGTACCCAACTTTAAAAGCTATGGTGCTTGTTCTATCTGATTAATACTACTTTTACTCAGCTGATAGACACGCCTGTAAAAGAGGGATCTGCCTAAGTTAGGCAGCAGCCATACCTTGCCATGAAGCTAGGGAAGACTGACGAGATCCTACAAACGATGAGTTTGCATTTATTGTTTTTAATTAGTTGTTTTACGAGCACCTAATAAACGCTCGACATGCTCCTGACTCGTACATTACCACGTCGAAACCAGTGCGCCCCCGAAAAATTTCAAATAATCATATACTAATAGTATACTACAGTTTATCTTAACCGACAAGCATTTTGGGGCCTCCTGATCAGGCAAAGGTATATCTCTATGAACGATGAACTCTTGGATACTGTAAATTCGCACGATGAGATTGTAGGCACTCAGCTAAGAAGTAAAGTGCATGCCCAGGCATTGACCTGCTTTAGAGCAATTAATGGCTTAATAATTAATGACCAGGGTAAATTGTGGATTCCACGGCGCACTCAAGACAAAGAGCTTTATCCATTGGCACTGGATGCAAGTGTCGGTGGCCATGTATCCTCAGGCGAAAATTACGATCAGGCCTTTGAAAGAGAATTATATGAAGAACTCAATTTAAGACTAGAAGAACAAGTTTATGAAATGGCAGGCAAGCTGACTCCTGCACAGAATAAAACATCAGCGTTTATGCAAATATATATAATCTGGAGTAACCAAGAACCTGATTATAATCGTTCCGATTTTTGCGAATTTTATTGGATAACGCCTGATGAATTTTTAAATAATACAATACATTCAGAATACGTCAAAAGCGATTTACCTATTATTATTAAATTTATACAAACTAAGTATAATTTATAACAATTATGACTTATCGCGTAATTCTCTGCGGGTTTCACGTGCAATATCACGTTCTTTCAATTCTTGTTTACGTGAAGCCGCTTTTTTATGCTTTGCCAACCCGAGCTCTACTTTAACTTTGCTCCGATCATTAAAATACATTTTCAGGGCAACGATGGTAATTCCTTGCCGAGATAATTGTCCTATAATACGAGAAATTTCCTTTCTATGCACTAATAATTTGCGACTGCGGGTCGCGTCTTTCTCGTTACGAATATACGCTCTTTCATAGGGCGTAATATGTGCATTAATTAAAAACAGTTCTCCGTCATGTATGGTCGCAAAAGCACCGACCAGAGAAGAATGCCCTGCACGCAACGATTTTACCTCGTCACCTGTCAGTACAATTCCAGCTTCTATTTTTTCATTAATATCATAATCATGAAATGCTTTTTTATTCTGTGAAATTATTTTCATACTATATTGATCGAGAGCTAAACAGATTCAATAGAAGGAGATATAGATTGCTTATTCATTACACGCTGACTTATGGATAGTATAAACGGATATGCACTTAAGGCCAAGATAATCCCTAAAAGATTGCCTCCAATTAAAAACTCCATAAGCACACATTATCAATACCAAGGTATAATGATAGCTTAGTATTCAGTGCACTCATCCATTCAGGATTATACAAGTGACTGTTTAAACCTAGTATCCGATTAAGAAGCATGTCACCAAAAAAGTAATCTGCGCTATACACAGGTACCAGTGTCCAGGGATTATTAACCATATTGCCTGCAGCTAAAATTACAAAAAAATTAAGCCCGCATACCCAAGCACACACTGCTGTTTGTACAGTGTGAAGCAGGGGAAATGGTGAAAAGCAATATAAATTCCCCAGCATAACGCACGAGCCAGAGAGTGAGGTGAGCGTACCTTTAAAGATTGATATGCAATAAAACGTTCAAGATACTTAATTAAATTCATGAACGCACCTTTCTTAATATAAGGTACATATTTAAAAAATGAGTTTATCGTACTATACTACTGTAAACAATGTAGCATTCAATACTCAATATTATAGCAGGCAATATATGAATAATAAAACTCTCATTCCATTCCTTGTTGCCTTACTTTATCTGGGCAACTCTAATCTACTCGCATTTGTAGATAAAAAATTAATATTTGGCACCATACAGTTTCCCACAAGTATAATGCGTGCCCCTTCTATGCGTATCTATTTTGAAGGACGAAAACTTTCAGGTGAAATCGAAGGGAGCCGCCTTATTTATTCACTTGGCTTGGACACATATCAAACCTATCTTTATTTGCTTGTCACCGAAGTAATTGAACCACAAAAAGAAGGTAATACTATTCAGTACCTCAAAGTACCTGCACGTGCTCCTTACAAGCTTTACGCACTTGAGCTTAACAAAGAAAAGACTGACGACAATCTTTCTGACCAAAATAAACAGCCAACCCAAGCTCATGAAGCTACATGGAACATACGCCAAGTAAGCTTACCTCGCACAGGAAGAGTACCTGATCAAGCTATTATCATGTTGTATCGCCCTGATTTTATACATACTGTTCAAGGAGGCGATGCTATTAGCCTGCCTACAGTTATGATAGCCTCAGATGTAATACAAAAAGCAGGATCTGCTCAAAACTTACAAGATATTTCCAATAATCTTCTCTTGTCTTGCATGGGCAATCTTGATCTTATTCATGATTCCATGCATCACATTATCAAGCAGGAAGCTAAATCTATTATTGCTTTAGTACAATAACCCTATGAAAAATTACACTATACTTGCAATTGAAAGTTCATGTGACGAAGCCGCCGCTGCGGTATACACTACGGGAAAAGGCATCCTCTCAAGCGTATTATATTCCCAGACTGAAGAACATACGCGCTATGGAGGCGTTGTACCTGAAGTAGCTTCACGAACTCATTTACGTACTATCAATAGTGTAGTTCAACGTGCTTTGGAAGAAGCACAGGTAGAACTTTCAGATATTAATTGTATTGGAGTTACTAATAAACCAGGCTTGGCTGGATCCTTACTTATTGGACTATGCTTTGCCAAATCAATTGCATGGGCACAAAATATACCGATTATCGGAGTCAATCATTTAGAGGGTCATGCATTTTCATCATGCATTGAACATCCTGTACCATTTCCTCATCTATGCTTGACTGCTTCAGGGGGACACACGAGCCTTTATTTAGTTGAAGATTATGGTGTATGGACCACGCTGGGCACCACACACGATGATGCTGCTGGCGAAGCGTTTGATAAAATCGCACGCTTTATCAACCTGCCTTATCCGGGTGGACCAGTGATAGAAACACTTGCTCAAAAAGCTGGCTTTGTTGATTATTTTGGATATCCACGCACTAAACTCGATGGTTTTAATTTTAGTTTTTCAGGGCTAAAAACAGCCGTCTTGTATGATCTGGTCAAGCAAGGCGCATATGATATGAGTACAAAACGCTTCATTGATCAGCACAATACCCAACTTCAAGAACAGGTGTCAAGCTCACTTCTTGCATGTATTGGAGATATTTTTTCATCGACTATTGAACGGGCATTGAAACTATACCCGCAGGTTAAAGCACTCACTTTTGTCGGTGGTGTTGCTTGTAATAAATATTTGCGCTCCCGTTTTGAAACAGTGGCTCATAAAAACTCATTGCCATTATATATACCTTCAGCTAAGTATTGCACCGATAATGCTGCTATGATTGCCTACGTTGCCCATTACAAAGCACAGCAAGATAAATTTGATTCATATGATCTTGATATTCACATATAGAGAAATCAGTGTACTATTTGATCGGCTGACGTGAGTAATTTATCGGGATTGATAAGTTTACGAAAAGGTATAATGCCATTACGCTCAGATCCACTGACAACAAATGAATTGCGTTCATACAATGGTATTTTTGCTTTAATATCATATGCAAGCAGTACGCTCGCCCCCATACTGACACACTCTTGCTGTACTGAATTAAGCAAGATATCATAATATTTTCCATCGTGATCTTTAGAAACATGCAATTCTACAATTTCAGCTTCAATATAACCCTGGTCTTCATGCACATGATACAAGCAAATAGCTTCCGGATGCTCTTGTTTGCATCGTGCATCTTCGCATGTACCTGCTTCTTTAGTATTCAAAATATATTTATTAATAACCCAACGTTCTTTAAAGGGTATCATGTGGGTCCGAATCACAAGATTTTCATCAATTGGTTCAATTCGTTCCCAGTATAAACGCTCAGGCGTGTTTATTTTAGTAAACTGTGTTTTCAAGAGTTCTAAAAATTGTTCATTGAAAATAACAATCATGTAACACACCTTTGCGCATATCCATTATTTGCTTTTCACATAGAATTGTACCATTTTAGGACTCTTTTTTCATATACTTGAGGTAAATATTTAATTTTACTCGAGATATTATACTAAAAAAGGGCTGCCTCCAGGCAGCCCTTATATATTTTTATGTACTAATTTGTTATTTATTACTTGATGGAACCATATTTTTAATAGCGCTTGCAGCAAGCCAACCCACTACATATCCTATCAAACCACCTGATGTTTGCGCTGCCATATTACGCTCTTTAAAATTCACTTCGCCTAAAAACACATTGGTCCCGATGGCCAAAGTACCACCAATAGCGTTTGCTTTTGCAGAATCTTTCATAGCAAGGTTAGAAATCAATGAAACGGCAAATGAGATAACAATTGCGCGATATCCTGAATCGCGTTTTTCTACTTTAGCCTGCATAGATTCAGCTGAAGTAGTGTGAGCTTGAGAGATAGAGGCACAAGCTATTAATAGTAATGTAAAAGTACGCATGCTGATCATAAAAGATCCTTTTAAATAGTATATAATGACGTTTTACTGCATTTGAGAATACTCAAGCGCAGAAAGTATGTCAAAATACCATTCTATGCAAATATTGTTACCTCATATGATTGGCTATATTTTAGCGCAAAGATTTTATCATAATAGAAGAGTGGTCAGCTTCTTGACGAAATCCTCTTTTTTTATAGAAATTAATTGCCGTCGATAATGCATACAATTTAATTTTAGATGCCTTGTGCTGTCGCATTTCACGCTCAAGATCTAAAAATAACAACGAAGCATACCCTTTATTACGATCTTCTTTTGAGAAAGTATCAAGACGCATCACATAGCATTCATCATCATTACAGTAATAATAAGACATACGTGCTATAATACGATGCTCAACAATACTCTGTTGCGCGCGCGCTACTGTTTTATATGCCTGCCACTGAGAATCTAATATGGGATTTACAGGTGCGTCTGTACTTACTTCAACTACTTCTTTGATAAGTATATGTGGCTTATAATCATCTTTACCTGCATCTGACTGCTCGAATGAGACATCTTGATGAGACTTTGGGTAGGTTTTAATAATGACTACTGATTGAGCATTATTAGTAAAAAGAGAAATCATTATACATAAAAAGACATTACGATACATACTTTAAAAACTCCATTTATCATTTAAAGTGTATATATTACTTTTAAAAAGTAACAAATGTCATGCAATAGTACAAATGGTCATCAAATAGCATATTAGTAATTAAAATAAACTTAGATATTACTAATGATAATGTTGCGACTTGCAAGTCGCCCTGCATAACGATTGTATAAGGCAGTTATCTTTCCATTATCCTTTTCTTGCTCTGCATGACTCAGAATAAAAGGTAAAATGCGCATAAGAAAGTCTTTAAAGTAATCCTGTTTTTTTTCTAACAATGCAAAGACTTCTACTAATTGCGCTCTGTATTCTAACCACGTATTAATGCGTTTTTCTATATGTTCAGGACATGCAGGGTTATGGATTATATTTTCTAAATTCTTTTTAAAATTCTCAGATGGTTGACCGGACAATATAGCATCTAAGTCTTGAGCTATAATTTTAGAAAGTACATGGCAAGGATATGTATTTTGTAGCTCTGTACTTAATTTTTTAACTTTATACCATGTACGCAAACGGTGTATTTGTCTGACAAGTATACCTGCACATACAATACCTGCTACTGCTAGAGTTTGACGTATTTGAGTTTTATCAATAGTTAACAAATAATTGTATAAACCATCAACGCAACTTTCTACGGTATATTTAATATATGACTCAAATTTAGGCCACCCCAATGTAAGACCCAATCCTATGCCTGCACATATCATAGTACGTGATACCACTTGACCCAAAGTATCTTTAGGAATAACTCGTACTGAGTGCACACGCTCACGCCTTACATCAGCTCCTTGTAAATTCATCAATACCATACTGAGACTAAAAATCATTTTCATATTCATAACTATAACTCCCCTACATTATCACGACACACATTCTCCAATGTGACTTAATTTAAGAGTATTTTTCAATTATTGTGTATAAAATAATACGGCAGGTTTTATAGTACCTGCCGTATAGATAATATGTTAATTGTTAATTGATATAATTATTTTTTCTTCTTAGAGGTAGACAAGAATTTGGTATAATTGCCTGTGTATCTGCCAATATCAATGTGTTTATGGGCAGACTTAATTATTTTTTTGTATTCTTGGTATCTGGCAACCACAGCTTTTGCCGTTGTTTTATTCAGTTTTTCTATTGCTGATGCCAATTTTGTCGGCTTAGATTCCTTGTCCATATTCTTAAATTGTAGCTCTAAGTCTGCGGCTGCAGTATTATTAAAAACTGTCTCGATTTCAGCAGCCCAAGAAATAGTATCCTTGATACTAGCAATGTAAAGATCTAAAGTATTTGCTTGATCTTTAGCTGGTACTTCTTCATACAATACCCTTGATTTACTCTTCCATGCTTCAAAGACACGAGCAACATCAGTACGAACGTTTGTTGGAAGACGATCACTCATCTCATTAAGCACTTGTCGTGCAGCAATATTCTTATCAAGTGGATTTTTAATTGAACCTTGAATTGCTTCATGAATGAGCTTTGCAATGTTGGAGGTAGTATACTGATAATATTCATTGTACATCGCTTGTTCAGGTGTAGATTTTGCACTATTCATGCTTTGATCGTTTGCATCATGTGACAGACCAAATTCACTGGAAATTTCATCAGCCATTTGACTTATCTCATCGTCGAATTGATCCAACGTATTTTCTGTTTCAGCTTTATCAACTAGATCAGATACTTGATTTTGCACATCATCTGACAAAGGTGTTACATCAGAATCTGATTTATCTTTTTCCAACTCATCTAATACGTCGCCAAGAATATCGCTTTCAGCGCCTTGACTTATCACGTTGCCAAATTCATCCAACGTATCATCCAAAATCTTGTTAAGGTGAGCGTCATGCTCATTTTTTTGCTTATTTGACGCTCCTAGATCAACAAAACTCCCCATTTGTGAATCAAATTCACCTGAAATCTGTGGAGTAGGCGCAGCCTGTTGGCTGTCAGTTCCTGAAGGAAGATTATTTGCTAATGTATCTACAAGTTCTTTTTCGGTATCTTCAGTATTGGTGTTACCCCGTTTGTCAGTATCTTCTTCACGTTCAAACGATATTGAGTCTGATAATTGAGGAGCATATTTACCAGCATAGATTCCAATATCAATACCCTTTAATTTCTTACATGTATCACTCAGAATACCATACGTTTGGAATGCCTTCAGTTGAGGTTGATCGCCTGTTGCAGTCGCATCAGCAATAAACATTACATGCTGGACAATTGTTTCGCGCAGCTCATCAGTAAAGTTATTATCAGGCGAACCTAGTATATTGGTCAATCTCTCTATAAAGCCTATAACCTGAGAACGTTCATTCTCGTCATTGACAGGTACGGTATTTTCATCAAGATTTTTAATTTCTGGAAACACTCGCGCCCAGATGTTCCATAATTCAGATTTTGAAGGTGCACTGCTCTCAATGTTTAAGGTACCTTTGGGCGTTGAAGGTTTATTATCAGAAGGAATCTTATCTTTTGAACGGGTTACAATAAAGTTAATAACGTTCTTTCCAATTTTGTAAATAACGTATCCACCTACCACCACCCCAGTTGCCACGCACAATGATCTTACAATCTTATTTTCAGGTAGGTTATTGATATACCAGGAACCATAACGCGTGATAACGGTCTCACTAGCAATACCGCTCAAACCTGCCAGAGCCAGAGTGTTTAAGGAGATCACTGGTGGCGTTATTTTAGAATCTTTTTGAGAGCTTGTACTATACTGTGTTACTAATAACATTACTAACACGAGACATTTATACTGTTTTATCATAGACATCCTTTACAGACTAATTAATACTGCTTACCTGGTAGTATCATACCAGGTTGTGTGGCAAATGACTCGATCAAGATGATGCACTACACTATCTATTACTTAAATCTTTCTGCCAATACTATATTCTTATATTTTTGCAATGCATTACGGTAAGATTCATATAATGCATTCTTATTTTCAAGATCACTACCTTTATGTAATCCATAGATACACGCTTGCTCACATAACCATTCTACAAAATTTTGAAGGCTGCCCACTTTTGCTTTATGAGCACTTTTAGATTTTTTAGTAGCTGACGCTATATATGCTATATGATCTTTTTTTTCGTACCATTCGGCAAGAATCTTACATGCAGCTTCAGGTAACCTTTCTTTGTGTGCTACATTGAGTTCATGTAAATACTTCATTTTAGGATACGATTCGAGTGAAGTTGAAGCAGCGTTATTTTCTAATGCATATAAAAATATTTCTTGGATAAGTTTTAGTATTTCAGAACACATATCAGCATCAGTCATCTTACGATCGTGTATCCACATCAATGCAGGCGATACCTTGGCTTCAGGTTGTACTGCAACAGTACGTAATGTAGCGTTGTAATTATATTGCAGCTTATATTTACCCGCGTATGATTTGAGAATAATCTCATGTTTTTCACTTAATAATTTACTTAATTTACCGTATTGCTCATTGACCGCAATTGTCAGTTTTTCTTCATCCTTCTCTAAACATGTTGCATCTACAAGCCACGTCAGAGCGTTTTGTATGGCTTCAATTTTAGCACCACTTATATCTATCAAAGCATTCCGGTAAGTTAACCACGGAGCGATTATAGCTTTAAGCATTAAGCTTTTTTTGCAAATTTCATTAAGCTGATTTTCATAAGATGAATTATTACTCTCTATTAACTGATAAGCATCATTGAGTATAAGACTTGTTACATCTTTAAGCTTTGGAACAACTGTATCCTGTTGAGCAGGAGTAACGGGTAATTCGAGAACAGAAATATTACTTATAGGATGATCAGTATTAACGACGCGGGTACGACATATAGTTTTATAAAGAAATAAGAATCCAGTCGCGCATATTGCCGTAATACCCGCACATAGAGCAAATTTTGAATGCTGTATAGTAGAACTGGATTGAGGCAGGTTAATATGATATAGATTAGTACGCAATTGCAATGCCGACTGACAATACTGACTTGAATATATAAAATGACTCGGCATCATACTAATGCATAAGATAAAGATCTTAATGTTCATGTTTATACTGCTCCTTAATACTCATAGCTAACATACGTGTTACTGTCAGTATGTTAGCATGTCTGATATATAAAGAAATCGTATAGAAATTTATAGATTAGCTTCTAATGCTAATGACATTTGTGCATTTAAAGAAAATGAAAGCTTACAATGTGGGACAAATAACCCATATAAAGTACGCATAATAGCTTTAGATTGATGGACATGTGATGTGTCAGTGTAGTGAGTATTGATGTATTTAATAAAACTTAACAACATACCTTTATTTCCTACAAATCTGTCAGAAGCATTGCTTTCAATGCTTATCAATCCTTGTATATAAGCACAATTATCTAGCCATGTTTGTGCCAATGCCACAATTTGAGGGCTAAAAAGATCAGGGTGTTGAATAATACTTGCAGCTCCACCGCACTGCCAAAGAAGATTATCATTCTGGTCAGCTTTGGAAGTACACAAATTTTTCACATAGCAGGCAAAAATATATGCAATTTCAGCTTCTGTCAGTAATGATAGCTGCTTGACATACTTATAATTTACATATTTTTTTCTAAGATATAATCCTAGAGCAATAGTACTCCCACTACATGCAGTTGCTATAAAATACGATGGCTTAATAGTTTTAAGAATATATTCATTACTAAACCTATGACACATGTTGAACCATAAATGACTCATGACAATCGGTATGTCATGCCCTAATACTATACTTCCGGATAATATAAAGAGACAAAAAGGATATTTATTATAATAATTCATTGTCAGGATTTAGGTTAAGATCTATTTATATAATACTCTATTGCTGCTTTATATTTTTCTCTTAGTTTTTCTATCGCATCTTTATTTTTATATCCAGAAAAATCATAAAGGATAAACCATTTCGCAAACCTTTTTTTCAATGGACCTTCTGCTCCTCGGTCACAATTTACTTTTTCATGTGCGTATTCCTTTGCACATTCTTTTGCAAAAAAACATGCGTCTGACTCTTTAATAAATTCTTGGTTATCAATAATATACTCAAGTTCTGGAACACTATGATCCTGTTGACTACAACAGTATAGATGATTTTTATACATACCAATAACGGATGAAACCACTTCTACTGCATCAAAATCATTCACTTCCTTTATGGGGACAGCTCGGATGAAATCTGAAAATGTGGCATTTACTGAATCATAGCCCAACATGTAATCTAAACTAGGTCGATTACGCAATTTCCTTTGCGCATCTTCAAATTTTTTCAATTCTTCTGCACTTTGCTGTTCAATTTTTTGTGCATCACGGCTTAATTCCTCGAAATCATCTTCACTCAAGACTTCTAATGGGACATCTATAGATCCGTTTGAACTATCATTAGTGAATTCTTCCGATTTGCAGGAGTCGTAACCAGATCCACTTGTACTTTTATCCGATGTCATATCACCAGAGGATCGTTTTGATTTTTTAGGTGTGGTTACATGAAAACTATTAAATTTTGCTATAGTATCATCTAAAGATGCCTGAGTAATCAACTTTTTGGGGCGTTGTGAACCTTGAGAAATTGCGGCACTTTTTTCCACTATATGATCACTTGCTGAAGACTCATTTGAAATTGCGGATTTAAATGAATCTGCACTTGAAGGAAGAAAACTTTCAGTTCCGGCCGATCCTGTCTCGTATTCTTGTGAATCAATACTCTCTATGCTTGAATTAGGCGTAGCGTAGTCCGATGAATGATCTGACAATACACTATGGTATATATTATTTTCTATGGTTTGACTTGAATATGATTGCTGCTTAGAAATGTTATTATCATCGTTCTCATGTTGTTTTTTATGAGGGGTCGAGCAATCCTGTGGCTTTGATATATCAAAGATAGTAGCATCATCAAGAGTAGTATCGAGTTGCTCGTCTGACACCTTGTGATTTGATACATTCAAAAAAGAATTATCTTCACTTGTTACATCTTGATTAACATCAGAGCCATCAAGTGGGAATAATGTTCCAACAGTAAGCTCACTACGATCATCCTCTTCAACGGACAAATTTTGATTAAATGGCATATTCTGAGGTTTGCCATCCAAACTTGAAGGTTCAGCAGGACTTGGAAGTAAATCTTCTGACTTTAAGCCAGGAGCAAATTCTTTGTTTTTCTCAGATTGATTTTCAGTTACACGAGGGTTATCAAATGCTTGCGAATCACGTTTTGTGGAATCGTATTGCTCATCATCAGAAGGTTCTCCTGAAGTGTCAGTCGAAGCACTATGTGAACTATCCTGATGTAACTCTGACCGGGGGACACATCCACCTTTTTTATTAGTTATATTAGCATCAGGAGGCATGGAAATACTAGCACCCTTTTTATGCGTAAAATTCCTTTGTTGTGCTCCTGAAGCATTAGCTGAGATGCTAGGTGAAATATCAGGATTGCCAACTTCACCTGTTTTGCTTATATCAGATTGTGCGCTATCTTGATCAGATCCTGTTGTATTATTACCTTTAATACACGCAACATAAAGCCACCATCCTAGACCAAGAACAATAGCAGTAGCACTAGCTGCATAAATAATTTTGGCGTGTTCTTGATACACGTTGCGGATTAAATTCGGGTGCATATGAGATAAACTTATCTGCTCTCGCTTTGTTAAATATTCAAAAGCATGTATATTGCTTGAAATGCCCGCTAAAAATGCAAGCATTAATAACCTGTAATTTTTCATGAAAACCTTTTTTGATGAAGCAAATCTAAGATGCGGCACATATATGTGTGAAGAATATATTAACGCTTTTATTACATTTGACAATATGCAATTATATTTATAAAAAGCCTTTAAAACAAGTATAGCTATTTTTATTTAAATTATCCTTATTAAAAAACAGAAAATTTTCTAATCAATACGATTAATTATCAACCAGTTGGTAACATAACAAGTCATTGGAACTTATGTTATAGATATAAAATTATTACATCATTTTCAAAAGATTATTTATAAGTATAGAATATCACATATAACGCAAGAATACTTTATAGGTATTAAATATATTATCTCAACTGTTGTTAAGATAAGTAAAAGCTTACAATATTATACCTTTTTTCTCATCAATTACGATTGATATATCAACAATATACGCTAGGATATACACTGTAAAATTATACCCTTCCCACAAACTCAGGCGTCTTATGAAATTACGATTAATATACACAACCATAGCTCTGTATGGGTGTTCTGCCTACAGTGCAGATTTAACTAAGCAACCTATATCGGCACACATGTTGCCAAATACCAACATTCAAGATCCCTATCGACAAATTCAGCAAAATCATCTTAATAGCAACCCTCAACTACTACAAGAAATTATTGCCTATCTTTCTACCCAAAGTATTCCCAAACGTTTTGAGAATTTGTCCTTAGTAGATTTAGTACACCTCTATCAAGAGGCCGCGTCTTCTTTGGATAATACTACATTAGCTGATTTGCATAATCGCATTGTAACTAAATTGCACACTAAAGATGCATTAAACGCATTACTCATCAAAAAAGAAAACTTGCATAGTTTCATTAGTGCCTGTAGGCCAGCAACACAAACAACTCTTGCACAAGCGTTATCTCATCCCTCACGCAGCCCTTTCTCGGCCAAACTTTATACATACTTACAAGATAATTACGATGTAAAATCTTTTGCAGTACATCCGGATGGTACTGTATTTTCACATTCATCTTACAATCAAGTCTACCTGTGGAAATTTGATGGTAATGACAATATGTATAAATCAGCAGTACCACTTAAAACTTCTGATACAGGTAACCCAATACTATATCTAAATCAAGACGGCACTTTGTTTATGTGTGACTATAGTAATTTTCTTGAAATATGGAAATCTGATGAAGACGGGGTATATGGACTTGCACAAACAGCTAAATCAGAAGAAAATAAATATTCACAAGCAACATCAATAACAGTACATTCAAATGGTACTGTATTTTTAGGTATAAGGGATAAGACTGTTACTGTCTGGAAAGCAGATAAACAGGACAACTATCAATGTGTACAAACTCTACTAGGTCATACTGCTGAAGTAAGTTCAGTAGCTGTGCACGAGAACGGTACTCTATTTTCAGTCGCTCAAGATGGAACTATTACTATATGGAAGATGGACAGGCACGGTAAATATAAATGCGTGGAAAACCTTACTATTGGAAACCAGGCAGTAATAGCTATTGCAGTACACACAGATGGAACCTTATTTTCAGTTGCAACTGATGGAACTATCAATGTATGGCAAACAAATGAACATAACGAATATGATTGTATACAAACTTTATTAATTGGTGAGACTAATAAAGCAACATCAATAGCAGTACATACTGATGGTACCTTATTTTCAGGTGCCCAAGATGGCACAGTTAAAACGTGGAAAGTTAATGAACACGGCGCATACGAGTGTATATATACACGTTACACTGGTAGCACTACAGAAGTAACATCTATTGTGATAAACGGAGAAGGCACACTTTGCGCGCTCTCAGGTAAAATCATATATATATGGAGGACACCGGTATTATCTTCCCTAGAGCAACATATATTAGTAAAATGGCTTTACCAAAGTTATCAGGATAATAATAAGCAACAAATACAAAAGCTGTCAAACCATATAGAGTCTTTATACAAACAGCTTCCTGAAGCCGTTAAACAACAGATTATAGTTAACGAGTGGTATAAACCTACCCCCTCACTATAATATCTTCTATCTAATCAACAAAGCTCTGAATAAAACTTTATTCAGAGCTTTGTTGTTAAAACATATGTATAGTTTTCTTATCTAGGATATACGCTGTAAAATTATACCCTTCCCATAAACTCAGGTGTCTTATGAAATTACGATTACTATATACAGCTCTAGCACTATATATGTGCTCTACTCATAGCGCAGATTTTACTCAACATTCTATACCTGCACAAATGACTTACCAGCCTTTAATTATTTTTGAAGGTAAATCTCTTGTACACAGCAATATATACAACAAATTATTAATAGTATCTCAAACTTTGCAGGCGCAAACTAAAAATTCTGTCAATCAAAATCCTATTAGGCCAAATCAGTACTATCACATTGATCGTGACCCTCAATTGCTACAAAGTATCATTGATTATTTATTTGTTGATGATACTCAAAATTATTTAGAAAACTTGTCTTTAACGGAATTAGTACGCTTGGTAGAAGAAGCTAATTTTTGGTCCCTAAACGACACTCTGATTTCTGATATACGTGTAAAACTTATAGACAAGTTATATGGTAAATCGATACCCAGTGCAAATACATATAACAGCGCTCAAAAACGTTTTATTCAGGATCCATATCAGCAAATTCATAATCAGCAAACTCATATGGCGCAATTAATAGCTCCCGAAAACAAACTAGTACTGCCTTCAGACACCTATCATAAACTGTTAGCAGTATCTAAAAAATTGCGGAATCAAGTCAAAGAGTATGGCACCCAAAATATTGATATTAATCGTGAGCCTCAGTTAATACAACATATTACTAATTATTTATTGGCTAGTAACACCCAAGAATATCTGGAAAGTTTATCTTTACTAGATTCAGTTCATCTATACGAAGAAGCTAACTTTTGGGAATTAGATGACAATACGCTCACTGAGTTACATGCTCAAATTGTAACTAAATTGCAAACTAAAGATATACTAAAGACATTGTGTGCCAGCAAAGAAAATTTAGATACTTTCATTAACAGCTGCGATCCGACAACACAAACTACACTTGTTGACAGTTTAGCTATCTCTACACATCAACTATTCTTGACTTCTATTCCTAAACCTTCTCAACCGATGATTGGTCATACTGATTCTGTATGCTCGGTAGTAGTACGCAGAGATGGTACTGTAATATCATGTTCGAAAGATAATACGATTAAAGTATGGAAAGTTAAGGGACAAAATAACTATGAATATATTCAAACATTATCTGGTCATACTGGTTGGGTAAATTCGCTAGTAATAAATGCAGATGACACTCTTTTTTCAGGATCAGAAGATGGAACAATCAAGGTATGGAAAGTTAATGCACAGAGTGAATATGAGTGTGTGCATACTTTAACTGATCATACTTATGGAGTAACTTCATTAGCAATACAGAATAATGGTACTTTATTCTCAGGTTCACGAGACTCTACAGTTAAAGTATGGAAAGTTAGTTCATATGGTACATATGAATGTATTCAAACATTATCTGATGAGAATGGTCAAATTCACTCAATAGCGATACATATAGATGGTACTTTGATTTCAGGCTCAAGGGTTATTAAAGTATGGAAAGTTAACCAATTTGGTAAGTATGAATGTACAGACTCACTTCACGTAGGATGGGTAAATAGAATAGCCATAGATGCCAATGGTACTCTCTTTGTAAGCAGATTTGAATCATGGGCCAATACGGTCAGTATATTTAAAATTAATACTCAAAATAAGCTTGAGAACCTACAGTATTTAATTCATGACAGAAGCGCAATAGCATACACAGATTATACTCTCATTTCAATTGGTTCTCTAGCCTCAGACTTAAATACTGAAAATATTAAGATATGGAAAGTAAATACACAAGGTCAATACGAATGCGTGCAGAATTTTGGGAATTATCGCGCTAAAACATTAGCAATGCTAGGGGCCTACGCAAATAATATTTTATTCTTAGGATTAGATAAAATTATTGAAATATGGAAAATTAACTCATATGGTAAGTATGAGCATATCCAAAATTTAGACCATAATAGTAACAACAGAAACTTAAACAATATTATTACTGAAGTTATCATACCACCATTGTCTTTAGAGCAACATATATTAGTAAAATGGCTTTACCAAAGTTATCAGGATAATAATAAGCAGCAAATACAAAAGCTGCCAAACCATCTAGAGTCTTTATACAAACAGCTTCCTGAGTCTATCAAACAATATCTTGAATGCTGCAAATGGTATAAACCTACCCCCTCACTATAGATTTTTTATCTAACTAATAAGGCCCTGAATAAAATTTATTCAGGGCCTTATTACTGACCTTGTTTTAATTACTACATTCCATTTATCTAAAATACAGTGAATAGATAGCTAAGAATATGCTCGTTCTTTTCACAAATTGACAACACAGGCTTATGCATCTTAAATAATTTTAGAATATAGCTTAGCAAGTTATAGTGAAACTAACTCATTAAGCAGAACCCTAAACAAGAAATGTATAACTTACTATAATAGTGACGATCACTAATTATCAGATACAGGAATAGAGCTATAAGCGGGTACATAATAGGTAAATTTATGGCTGGTTCTCATTGCACCATCAACTTCATATTCCACAAAGTAGTCAACACGATCATGAGATGTAAGACCGTGCAATTGCGCTGACCAAAATTGATGGCTGGAATGCATACTCAAACTTTGCACCCTGCTGCCATTGACTGAAAAGCAGAAATTAGCTTTAGTCGCTTCCTTTAAAATATAAAAGTTATAGTGATACATATTATGATCATTAGGATCTTGGTATATAGAACTTACGTCAACTTCGTTGACAGTAGTGCGATAAATATGAAAATCATTTTTTGAACTGTGCAACTTTCCATTCTGTGTATATTCAAAATAAAATTCTATACGGTCGCCACTATACATTTCTTCAAGAACATACTCCCAGTTGCCTGAACTACGATTGTAATTTACTACTTGAGCTTGCCAAATATGATGACTCTGATCTGTGCACGTTCTTTTATAATGCAACGTAACCGACCCAAGTTCTTTGATAGTGTCATATACATAAAAACCAACTGTAGCTGGTCCTTCGGCCACAAAATATTTAAACTTTGAATCAGAAATAATTTTTGTACTATACTCAGCACCATTTATAGATAAGATCAAGAATACTAATGCTAAAAAATACTTATAAGATTTATATAAATATAGTGAAATAGTCATAGTAATACTCTTTATAACTAAGGTTATTAATTACTGTCAATCTAGTACAGTAAGACGCAAAGTGCAATGATGATAATTACTTTGTGTAGCTCAATATTATTTGGATTACTCATTAAAATAGCCTGTTCAGTTTATTTATACTAAACAGGCTATATATTAAAATCATTACATTTTTAATTTTTTATATCACATAAACATGACCAGATATAAAGCTCAGCTATATTTTATACAATAATATAGATGGCTTTTCATGTATCAATCATACTTATTAATATTATATTTATCAGCAATAGTTTTTTTATAAGTTACTTAATCAGAAAGAACCTGCTTATTATTGAATTAAGCCTGTGGCTTTTTATTCATTAAATCAATGAACTCACGGTTGGTTTTGCTTTTCTTCATCTTATCGATTAAGAATTCCATACCTTCTTGAGTATTCATCGTTGCCAAGAACTTTTGTAGTACCCATACTTTGTTCAGATCTTCTTCAGAAAGCAATAGATCATCACGACGAGTACCTGACATCAGTAAATCAAATGCAGGATAAATACGTCGATTTGAAAGCTTACGAGTCATATGTATTTCCATATTACCCGTACCTTTAAATTCTTCGTAAATTACTTCATCCATACGAGAACCAGTTTCTACCAACGCCGATGCAATAATGGTCAGCGAACCGCCTTCTTGAGTATTTCGCGCAGCACCAAAGAAACGTTTTGGTTTTTGCAATGCATTTGCATCAATACCACCAGTCAGTACTTTACCCGAAGCTGGCGCTGTAGTGTTATACGCACGGGCAAGACGCGTAATTGATTCAAGAATAATCATGACATCTTTGCCTGATTCGACTAATCTTTTTGCTTTTTCCAGTACAATATCAGCAACTTGCACATGACGTTCTGCTGATTCATCAAAAGTTGAACTTATAACTTCAGCCTTTGAACCACGAACCGTACGGCGCATATCAGATACTTCTTCAGGACGTTCATCGATAAGAACTATCATTAAATGTATTTCTGGATAGTTGGCAATAATAGATTGTGCAAACTCTTTGAGCAACATAGTTTTACCAACCTTAGGAGGTGCCACTATAAGACCACGCTGGCCTTTTCCTACAGGGGTAAACATATCCATAATACGAGTTGCAATGGCGCCTGGTTGATACTCTAAAGTTAATTTTACATCAGGATGCAATGGTGTTAAACGATCAAAATTAGGCCGATCAGAACTTGCCGACGGCTCTTGAGAGTTGACCGTTGTCACCTTGAGCATTGCAAAATACTTTTCCCCATCCTTTGGTTTTCTGATAACCCCTTTGATCATATCTCCCGTACGTAAATTAAAACGACGAATTTGAGAAGGAGAAACATAAACATCATCGGGCCCAGAAACATAGTCATAATGAGCAGATCTTAAAAAGCCGAATCCATCAGGTAATTTTTCAAGTACACCTTCTACTTCAAGCTCCAGTTCAGGATGCGCCTCAACGTATTTTATTCTTTCAATCAATTGATCTTTGTTCATCAACGATGCGCCGATAATACCAAGGCGACGCGCATAAGAATTAAGATCGACTAACGAAAGTGACTCTAAAGGAGTTCGATGCGTTTGTGGTTTGTTGTATGAATCGTATGATCGATGATAATAATTTGATTGTTGATGCGACTGATTTTGTTGAAATTGCGAGTGCTGAGATGGCGAAGCAGATTCATGCGGCTGCTCTTGAGCAGGCTGACGATTGGTTGGTGCACTGTGTTCAGGAGTAATAACGGGCACAGATTCATTCATCATACCTTGCATTAACGGTGATGCTTGAGTAGCCTGAGAAGCTCGAGAGCGTGGATGGCGGCCAGTTGAAGAAGCGACAGTATTTTGATTCCTAGATCCTCGCGGACGTCCACGCGGTGCAGGAGTAGGCTTATTGGCTAGCTGTTCGCTTGAAGAAGATGACTCATTATGTGAATCGCCATTTTCAGTATAATCTGAAAATGGTGCTTGATCACGTGGATCTTGCATATTCATTAAAAACCTCACGAAAAGAAAAGTAATATGCGTCCTATTGCACAAAAACCAATGGACAGCTAAAACTTAAATGGCTTATTTAATAATATATTTTCAAAGTAGAGCACAAAATATGCAAAGTCATCGCGTTATCAAATTATATCACCATATTTCAGTCAAATCGCAATAATCGGTAATATTATTTTATTTTATGATGAAATAGGTGCTGAACGACGAATATCTTTTTGATCTCTTTTACCTAAAAATGCCATCATAACTGGACTTGCAATATAAATCGATGAATAAGTTCCAAATATGATGCCGATAAGCAAGGCAAGCGAAAAATCACGTAATACTTCACCGCCAAATATAAACATCGCAAGTACTGTAAGCATAGTCGACACGCTTGTTAAAATAGTACGACGTAATGTTTGATTAATACTAACATTAACAATTTGATCAATAGGCATACCACTCATTTTTTTCATATTTTGCCTAATCTGAGAAAATATTACTATGGTATCATTCACTGAGTAACCAAGTACTGCAAGAATTGCACCAATTACGGTAATAGAAATTTCTCGATCTAATAATAAAAAGACACCGAGCATAATAATAGCGTCATGTGCCAATGCCACTACCGCTCCCATACCAAATGCAAATGATCTAAAACGAATTGCAATATAACATAACATAGCAATAAGTGCGTATAAAATAGCTTGTAATGACTTCCACCACAACTCTTTTCCTACGCCTGCTCCTACTGCCTCATTTTGAAGTATGGATACATTATTGTCAGGTAGATCCGATTGAACTGACGCAACCATTTTAGTAGCAAGACCCTGCGCGTCATTTGAAAACTCAGGAACACGTACTAAAATTTCATTGTTTGAAAATTGACGCAGTACAGCGCGATTATACCCTTGATGTTCAAGGATATTTTTCAAATCTACTAAAGCTATTGGTTTTTCAAATTTGAAAAGTACCTGGGTGCCACCAGTAAAGTCTATACTGTAAGTAAATGCGGAGCCGTACGTATATTTCTTATAAGCATAGGTTCCTATAAAAAGACCTATAATACCTAAAGAAATTATCGCACAAATATACCGATATTTTAAAAAATCGATCATAATACTCTCCGCTTCTATTTACGATTACAAGTTAATGGATAGCACATACTAGTCAAATAACTATTGTTTATTGACGTTCAGAAATCACTGAAACAAATTTGCGACCTTTAAAACCATGGTGGAATTTTATATACCCTGGTGCTGTTGCAAACAAAGTATCGTCTTTTCCAAGACCCACGTTTTTACCCGGATTTACTCGAGTTCCACGTTGGCGAACGATAATCTCTCCACCGTGTACTTCTTGGCCATCAAACAATTTTATACCTAGTCGTTTACTTATACTATCTCGACCATTCTGCGTGGAGCCACCACTTTTACTCGTTGCCATGTGATTAATCCTCTGGAACTGTACAGATAACTATTTAAAAAGAATATTTACTTTAATTTGTGTATAACACGAGAAAATGTCTTAATTAAGACACACATACAGTATGGACAACTGAGCTAAAATGTCAACAACTGTCCCTGCAAAATAGAGTCTCTGGCAGAAAATAACCTCCGTATTCCCCTGAATTGCATAGTACTTGCATACTATACCTTTCTGCCAGAGACAAATTTTTTTATTTAGCCATCTACTATTTCAATATCAAATTGTATATTAAAAAAATAAAAAGTCAATCTGGAAATTATAAATGCGAGTTTTAGCCATTCAGACATTACTCAATAATATTATTTCATATCTAAGATGATCCAAAAAATGAAGTTTAGGCTGCTTTCAGCATCATAAACCGATATACTATACGGTAATCAGCATACATAATCAGTCTTTACTATAAGTTAACATCATGGCATCACACACCTATTCTTTTAAGAAGATCAAACGCATACTTTTTTTAATAATAAGCTCTATTGCTCTTACAACAATAAATACCTATAGCTCAGAATTAGAATATGAACACTATCGACTAAAAGTGAGGGGAGGAACTTTAGATATACCCAATAATGTATCTATTGCCAATGCTATAACATACATAGAAGATTGCAGCCAGTCACTGCCGAGCATCCATCAAATCAACTATACCGGATGCACAAGTACTGAAAATATGGCTCAACTCATAAAAACAATCGCTGCACACAATAACGTTGCAGTAAGTATAATGGACAAGCGTTTGATAATTCGAGAGTCTCGCTATAATAAAGCTATAGAAAAAATTAAAACCTACCTTGCATGTCGCCCAACGGCAATTCAAATATCTCATACTCAATGGAGCCCTGAACAAATACAACAATGTATTGCCGAGCTACCCGAAGATATACAAAATAATATTAAATCTATTAATCTTTCACATAATGAATTTACCTATGCTCAAAGTTGCCATTTGATCCAAGCATTTATCGCTCCGGAATCGCCATTAAAACAGCTATACGAAGTGAATTTTTCACATAATAATATTACCAAAATCGATCATGAGATACTTGATAATATCCCGAACAATTTTAAAGTTAATTTTTCACACAACCCTATTACTTCGTGTGATTTAGAAGGTGCATTATTATATGGGCCTTGCATAGGTAGTACGCTTATCGTGCCTGACAATATTTCAAGTGAAATCATACAATCATTATATGAACGATTTAATTACTCACCACACCAACGCTATAAAAATATTAGACGCACTCAACATATCTATGACTATATTAAAAGAAACACTGCGGCTATTGCATGTTGTATAGCACTTACTGCTCAGACTATCGTTGTAAAATATTTTGCAGATATTAGTACTAAAATTATACATTCCATTACTACAACTATACATACCGATAAATCCTCACAAGCTATTACCGGTTTGAGTATGACTGGAATTACGGCACTGATAACGGCATACATATTCTATAAGACACATGCTCGAGTTAAACAAATCTTTTTAAATCTTATTCATCAGGCAATACAGCCGGCAACTATGATAAAACTTGCTCCTTGTTAAATTGCTATGATATTATTCATAAAAATTTGTTAAACAGTATGCTTGAACTAAATTAAGAAGACACTGTAACGCTAAAACAATCAAAGAAAAACCGTGAAAAAATTTACACCGTTACTGTGTTTATGTGTCTACATTCTTAACGTATACCACTATGTGCATAGTGCTGACAAAGTAAAAGCTACAAACTCAGATAGCCTTGTATACATCACAAAATTTCCGCCTAGAATTGAAGCTGGTGAAATAGTATTGCATACTAAAGACAATTACTATGTAGTAGCACCCAAGGAAATTGTAAAAAATGAAGGTGTATTCGGCTATCCAGAGTTAGACTCGTCAGATTCGTCCGAATCATTAGATGTCATTGAGCTAAGCAACCTATTTAGCAATAACAATTCTCGTGAGTATCTTACTGCAGACAACCTAGCAAATTTTTACAAATATATTTTAAAAAAATATCAACCTCATAGCTTAGCTGGTGCTCAATCACTCTACATCCTTGCAAAAGACTTAGGCTACAATGAAAAAATTATTCAAGAAACTGCCCAAATATACTTGAGTGTACTGAAGGACTACTTTACAGATCCTGCTATAGATCCGCATGCCTTACTTGATTTAGATTTATGGACACACCGTAAAGATGATAGCTTGGATAAGATGAAAATAAGAGATAACTGTATCAATTACAACCATGATGTCTGGGGAAATACTGATAACTTTATACCTAAGTTATGTGTTATATCAACTCGTTCTACTGATATAATGATAGTCATAGATATATCAGAATGTCCTGTTACTCGTATTGACGAAGACTTCATTTCCAAAGTAGTTAAAAAAATAGGCGAACGTAATGCTGAACAGATCGTAAAAATTTCATTTGTTAGCTATCAAATTCTTAAAGTTGACTATGACGCTCTTTGCAAATTATTTGTAAATCTTAAAGCAATTGATTTATCAAACAACCTCATTTACATGTTTGACGGTGATAAAATGAGCAAAATATCACAAATAGAGATTATCAACCTGCGCAATAATCCTCTTCTTTATCCAGAGTGGGGAACACCAATAAAAATACGGGGATTAAAATTTCTTATCAATGCCAATTATACACAGGAACAGTATCAAAAAATTACTGAGGCATGTACATTTCATCCATCATTAGCCGCACACATAGGCATATCACTTGCACAAGCATTGTGTGCTGTCGACGCTTATGCAGGTCTATGTTTTCAGAACTATAAGCCTCGATATAACACAAGCTTTTGGCGGGCAAGATATACTCTTTGGTTAACTGGTCTTGTCGCATCTATTGTCACTGGCTATAAAGCAACTGCAGGCCTTTCTCATAATTCGCTCAGCATTTTTTTGAATTATTTTACGAATAAATTAAATAAAAAAGATTTCATAAACTTTAATATAGAAAAAGCGTGGACTGCGCTTTACCGCCAAAAAAATACTGCTTCTATACAACAGATATGCATTCGCACTGTTATTATCGTGTTCATTTTCCTTGGATATGACTATGCATTAGTACGTATAGCATATCTAATGGGATTATATCGCAAACATATATCCCGGCCACTTAAAAAAATGATCATTCAAAATACTGTATTTACCAACCCAAATGAACTTAAAAAATATTATCCTACTATTCTTCCAGAATACGCAGGATGGGCATATTTTAGACAATAGCAAATACTTTGACTATGTTTAAAATGACCGTTATTAGGCTTTATTTTGTTACTTCCGACCAACTATATCCAGTACGCAAATGAACTTCAAGTGGCACACTCCAGGAAACAACTGATTCTAAAGTTTTTTTCACAATTTGCTTCGTTCTTTCAAGTTCGCCTTGCGGCACTTCAAGAAGTAACTCGTCATGAATTTGAAGTAAAATTCGCGCATGCAAGCCTTCCTTTGTCATCAAATTATACAGTCGAGCCATACTTTTCTTCATAAGATCTGCAGCGGTCCCTTGAGGGACTGTGTTTATTGCAGCACGTTGCGCTTCTTGAGATAAGTTGTGGTTTTTTTCATAGATTGCAGGCAAATAGCGACGTCTGCCCCAGAGAGTAGTAACATAACCTTTTTCATAAGTAGAACTGACTATTCTGTCCATCCAGGCTCGTACATGAGGGTATTCTTTGAAATATTTATCGATATATTCTTTGGCTTGTGAAGGCGAAATGCCAAGTTCTTGAGCTAAACCGAAGGCAGTTTTACCATACAAAATACTAAAGTTAATTCTTTTGCCGACCTTGCGTTGCTGTTCAGTTACTTGTTCTAAGGATACATCAAACAAACGGGCTGCCGTTTGTGCGTGAATATCAGCCCCTGCTTCAAAAGCAGAGATCAATGCTGGTTCTTGTGCCAAATAAGCGACGATGCGAAGCTCAATTTGAGAATAATCGGCAGATAAAAATACGTAACCAGGTGCAGGTTTGAATGCAGCACGAATATCAAGTCCTTGTCCTACGTTGGTTGGGATGTTTTGTAAATTAGGTTGTGAACTGGACAGACGCCCAGTTGCTACTATAGTTTGATTAAACGAAGTATGGATTCTTCCACTTACTGGATTAACGTGTTCAGGCAAAGCATCTATATAGGTATTTTTAAGTTTTGAAATCTCTCGATACTTTAAAATTAAAGCTGGTACAGGATGTAGACGAGCTAATGATTCAAGTACCGACTGATCAGTTGAATAACCAGTCTTTTTTGCACTCATTTTTTGAGGCGGCAATTTAAGCTTTTCAAAAAGTAACTGCTGCATCTGCTTGGGAGAATTTAAATTCAGTTCATGTAAATCAAGACCCGTCATATCACTAATTTGTGTACGCAAAATATCAAGAGCTTGGGCAGCCTGAAGGCCTTGCGCTGCAAGTTGTTGTATATCAACATAAATACCGGTGTATTCCATATCCGCAAGTACTGGCACTACTGACATTTCAATAGTATCAAACATCACTGCAAGCTGATCACTTTGAAGTTTGCGCTCAAGCAGATATTTAAGCTGTAATGTTTGGTGAGCATCGGCCGCGGCATAAAATAGTGCGTTATTCAAAGGCACGCGCGCAAAATTTTCATATCCTTGGTCAGTAACTACTTCTTTGAATGTAAGCATACGTTCGCCGAGCATACTTAAAGATAGATCCTTCAATCCTGTTCTTTGCCAATCAGGCGTTACAATAGAAGCAGCAATTTGAGTATCAAAGGTGACACCCTTGACCATGATTCCATGAGTACGGAGTACTTGCATATCAAATTTAGCATGGTGAGCATATTTGGCGTATAGAGGATTTTCTAAAAATGGGCGTAATGCATCAAGAACGACACTTTTACTCAATTGTGTTTCACCAGTAGTGTGACCGCATGGTATGTAATATGCGCTACCCTTTTTGGTACATAGTGATATGCCAACTAATTCACAATTGACTGGCGACAAGCCATCAGTTTCAGTGTCAAAAGCACACGCCTGAGCCATAAATAACTCTTGCGTCACTTGTCTGAGTTGTTCCAAAGTTGTAATCAATGTAAAATCATATGAAAGGAGAGGTTGTTCTTGTGCAATAATCTTGTCTTGTCTGTCAGGATGCTCGGTCATATCTTGCAAGAGAGACTTAAAGTTAAGCTGCTCAAATAAGGGACGAGCTTTGGCCCATGCATAAGGAGAAAAAATGAGTGATTGGCTTGTAACACCGGTGTTATAGTACGAGAGAAGGAACAATTTTTCACTGATGTACGCATTATCTTTGCCTATAGTGAGCAAAGTACGAAGCCGCTCACGAGGTATCTGATCAATACGCGCATACATATCATCCAAAGAATCAAATTGATTGACTAACTCTACTGCAGTTTTGGCACCTACGCCAGCCACTCCAGGAATATTATCTGAGCTGTCACCGGTCAATGCAAAGTAAAATGGCATTTTAGAAATAGGTATTCCCAGCTTTTCTTCACGGGCACGTACATCAATAAATTGCTCTTTAAATGGTTCGAATATTACCGTCTGCTCATCCAAAGCCTGGCTTAAATCTTTATCAGAAGTAATTAAGACTGAAACACCACCCTTATCCTTCCATTCGCGGGCCAAAGAAAACATAAGGTCATCGGCCTCAACACCCAGGCGATCATATTGAAATAATTCAATCAGGCTAGCAAATTCACGTATACGATCTTTTTGAACAAATAAGTCACTGGGAGGACTTTGACGTTTTTCCTTATATGGTTTGTACATATCATGACGAACTGTTTTACCCGGACTATCCCAGACAAGAGCAAGATATTCAGGAGAAAATGTATCAATAAGTTTTTGATCATACGGCAAAAACTATAGACCGCATGGATCGGTTCACCTGCGATAGTATGTAAAGGATGAATGCCATAATATGCACGATATAAAAATGAAGAACCATCTATAATAAATAGAGTATTTTTTGTATCAAGTTTCATAACTACACCTTACAGGAAATATATACCAGCAACTCTATCTAATGCTATACGCGCCAAAATAGCAAGGCCACACTATAAAAAGAATGCAATTAAGATGAAAAGACAAGAGCTGGTACGAAAAGAATAACCTACATTTATGACTGGCAAGTAATAATATACTGCCTATTATTATCATACCAAAAATCACTAATTTTGCCAAGTAAATACCGCGCAACCAGAGGGCTTTAAGTTATCAATGTAATATTATAAAAAGCACTTAATTTAACTGTTTTTTCGATTTTTATACCGTAATCGTACAAATTTATCTTTTACCAATTCTCAAGCGTTTCAATTTTATAGCAAAATAGTATATAATATATACGTAGCTATTAATTTATAAGCTTAATTTTTTTACCTTAAAAATTAATCATATTCAAGCAAAAAGTGAAGTCATGATTAAATCTATTTGTTATATAAAATTGATAGTATACGGGATTTGGGCATATACCATTGGTTTACAGTGTGGAGAAAATCCACGCAATAAAAATAATTCACAAACCATCAACCAAATACTATATGGTACCATTCCCGACAAGCAAGACCTAGAATTATACGAAAAACTTACTAGCGCCACTACGTTCGAACAACTCGATAATATTGTATACGCCATTCTGACCAGTGAGGATAAAAAGTATTTAGCAATACTAACTCATCCTCTTATGATCAAAAAACTAACCCAGAGCCTTGTGCGCGCATTGTGGGCTAGTGAATCTATTGTGGACGCACGAGAAAATCTTACTGAATTATACCAAAATAGTAATTTTTGGCATACATTTCTTTCTTCAGACCATACGATGCTCTCAATTCTTCAAGGTGTTAAAAGCAAAGCTGGTATACCATTGTCTGATTTGAATGCAGCAATTATTCTGAAAACTCCTTTTTCATTGCAATGGGCTGCTCAACAACTGGAGACTCAACCTGAAAAGCAAGCTGAATTATTTGCCTATATTAGATTTTACAAGGACGAAAAAACTCCTTATCTGTTATTTTTCGAAGAACCCAATCCAGTAGAAGATTTTTTCAACCATTATTCAATGCACCACTACAAGGGGTATATTAAAAAGTACTTAACTGGCATTCAACTTGATTCACTTGTATGTACCAATACACAAAATAAACCTGACATAGTTCGTATATATAATGATGCCCATACATTAAATTATGCACAAGGTCTTGAGTGGCTTGACGTGATTCCTTTCAGTGACGTTGATCCATCTACATCAATTGAATCACAGAACCAAGAAATTATTGCGCACAGGATTGTGTGGACTAATAATTTTATTGCAAATATTATAGCCTTGCTCGATCAAGTAGGCTTATTAAAACAAGTTTTACCTGCCAAACAAAGATATGCTTTATTTTTAAGTCTTTTTGATCATCAATTAATTGCAAACAAATTAAAAAACTCATATAGCGCAGACTTGTCATTTGAAAACACTGAATTATGGACTAAAGTTGGAAATGCTTTACTCCATTAATTTATGTGCCTTTAGGAAACTTACCAAAACATACGTATACTAGTAGTATGTTTGCTCACGTAAAGTTACTTAACAAATTTTCACACACATTCTTATATCAAGTACCTGCTGAATTACAAGATCTCCAGGTCGGCGATATTGTTCAAGTTCCCTTACAAAAAAGACTTGAATCAGCTGTCATTGTGGCGCAAACATTAAAACAGCCTGATGTTTCTTATACCATTCGATCAATAGTACGCAAAGAACCTATGCCCGATGATATACATTACACTAAATTTATAGGCTGGCTTTGCTATTATTACCAAACTGATCGGGCACTTTTAAATAGTAGAATCAGACACTTTATTGAGCAAAAAGAATCAGAAGTTCCACTCACGCCGCTCATATCGCCCTATGCTTCACGTACATTATTGCGCTCTTTGACCCACGAACAACAAAGTGCCACCAATTATATCAACCATGCATTAGACACAGGTATATATGCTCCTACACTCGTACATGGAGTTACAGGTTCAGGCAAGACAGAAATATACAAGCACATACTCTCACATGCGTTAGACATGGGCAAAAGTACTATTCTTCTACTTCCTGAGGTAACACTAGCAGTACAATTTGCGCATCGCCTTACTCAAGAACTGGATCCTACATACCCTATTTTTAGTTTTCACTCAGCAACATCGGCAAAAGATAAAAAAACAGTATGGAAGCGATTAATCGCAGGCCAGCCTACTATCATTATTGGAGTACATTTACCTATTTTACTTCCTATTGGCAACTTGGGGCTCATCATAGTAGATGAAGAACATGAGGTAGGATATCAAGAAAAAAAACATCCTAAGATAAACTCCAAAGAGGCTGCAATTATGCGAGCTTATATGAATAGCATTCCTATTGTACTAGGGTCTGCTACCCCCTCTATTACATCATTGCATGCGGTAGAATCTAAAGGATGGAAGCTTTTTACTTTACATACACGTTTTGCAGGCTCTTTTCCAGAAATTAAAGTGGTACCTCTTAGAACTAAAAACGCTCCACGCAAGCACTTTTGGATTACGCCAGTTCTTGAAGATGCCATTGCAGACCGGCTTGCAAAAAAAGAGCAGTCTATCATATTTATCAACCGTCGCGGGCATAGCTTTTTCATTCAATGCACAAGTTGCTCTTACATATTCAGCTGTACACAATGCTCGGTAAGCCTTACATTTCATGCTCCGGAAAAACTCATATGTCATTACTGTGGCTATACTCATCAAGTACCGCATCAGTGTCCAGGATGCAAAGCGAGCAGTGCTACCTTTATTAAAAAAGGTATCGGTACCCAGCAAGTTGTATCACTTTTACAAACATTATTTCCTGACGCACGCATTGCACGTGCAGATCTTGACACTACACGAGAGAAAAAAGCGTGGGCTACGACTGTTGAGAAAATGCATGCACGAGAAATTGATATTTTAGTAGGTACACAAACAATTACCAAAGGATATGATTTTGCTCAAGTCACCCTCGTGGGAATATTATGGGCAGATCTGCAATTCAATTTTCCTTTGTATAATGCTACTGAAACTGCACTTGCACAACTTATTCAAGTTGCAGGCAGAGCCGGAAGACATACTGACAACAGTGTAGTAATTGTACAATCCATGGCCGAGCATGAAATTTTTCAATATATACAAGAGACGCGCTTTATGGATTTTTATGCACATGAAATAGAACAACGGATGCAGGTGCAGTACCCACCTTTTATACGCATGGCTCAAATCGAATACAAACATACTGACAGCGACACAGTACATAATGACGCTCAAAAAAGTTACGATATTATTTCAGAACTCATACGTATAGATTATCCACAAGTTACTGTTTTAGGTCCTGCACAGCCACCCGTTCATATGATTCAATCGGTCCATAGTCGCGTATTATATCTTAAAGGTCCTGATATTAAAGATCTTATAAGTCTGTATAAGTCAGTCGTACAAGAACAATTTGAAAGTTCTCTTTTTTTTACTCCTAATCCTGTTCGATAAATAAGATATTTTCCCGCTACATTACAACTTACTTGTGTGCACATTACCCAAGAGAGTAATATATAAGTGATTTTATAGTAACAAGGAGATACGTAATGTCGCACCACAATAAACATGCAATTATGGAAGCTTGTATTAAAGCCTGCCAGGAATGCATAGATCATTGTAAAGCATGTCAATCTGATGCAACTCATGCTCACAAAAAAAACTGTGTAAGCTCATGTCAAAGATGTATTGATGCATGTCGCAAATGTATTGAGCATTGCAAAGAACAAATACGTAATGCAAAAACAGAGCTTGACAAAATTGGCTGGGAAAACTGTATTGCAGCATGTCAGAATTGCATACAAATGTGTGAACGTTGTTGTGTGTCGTGTCCTACCGACGATACAACAGCCTGCTCACAAGCGTGCAAGGACTGTATAGAAGCATGTAAAGATTGTATTAAAGCATGCTCTCAATGTTGTTAAGCTAGTAAATTCTAGGTAGGTATTTTCCAGTCAAGTAGAATACCTACCGCATTCAAAAATATGATATTTACTAAAATTTCTATCATATATCCATGCTCAAGAACTGCTATCATTCAATTAATACATTAAAAAAATCATTAAGAATAAAGATAATATAATCACTATCTTTCTTTTAAAACTCAATATTCATGTAAAGTACATCCAACATTACCTTGCACTTGGGATTTTACATAAACAAATACTTAACACACAACTTTAAAGCACGCGCGCAATATACTTGAAAACTAAACTTTTATTGTTCAGATGCTCATAATAATTTGTTATAAATAAGATTTTTATTAATATTGTCCTGTATTCCTACTCGCATGTTTTTACATGAAGTTACATAAACTTTTTCCATCCATCACAGGAGCTATAATGAGCTATAAATTATTACTATGTTTACTCAGCTTGGGAGCGGCAATGAACAGTTCAAGCCAAGAGCAACCTATTATTGGCCAGTACAATGAAGAATTAATTAACATTCTCGGTTATATGAACGGCGTTAATTTTCTCTCACAAGGCGGCACCGAGCGCATAGACTTTATGGTTAATGGAATTAATTTATCTAATAAGAAAATTTTGGATGTAGGCTGTGGAGTTGGCGGACCAGCGCTATACTTGGCAGACCGTTACAATGCATTTGTATATGGAGTCGACGTTGACCCGTTTTTAGTAAGACGAGCGCAAGCTAATGGTCAAAAAGCCAAACGCCCAGATAAAGTGTCTTTTTATTTAATTGAACCTAATAAATTATTTTTTGGTAATAATTATTTTGATGTAATATTTTCTAAAGAAGCAATCGTTCATTCAAAAAATAAATTCCATCTGTTTATTGAATTATATCGTGTCCTCAAGCCAGGAGGGGTAATAATTATTATGGATTGGTTTAAGGACAGCAATAAGGAAAGCCAGGAGCTCAAGTTAACTTTGGAAATTGATAAATTAGTCATGAATTATGTGGGCATAAAACCATACTGCGATCTTTTGAAAAGTGTTGGTTTTAAAAATGTAGAATACATTGAGACATCCGATTTACATCTCAAAGATACTAAAATGACTATCAGCGTTTGCACACAGAAAAAGAGCAGTTTACAGAAAAGTTTGGCCAAAAAACTTTTGAAGAATCACTGGCTACGTGGAAAGCACATATAGAAATACTCGAGCGAAAAGAAGTCACAACGTTCTTAATCAAAGCTACTAAGTAATGATATATAAGTTGTTAAAATCTTTGACATGCAGATAATTTGTTGAGTCAGTATATTTGTTAGCAATAGTTTAATGCAATCAATACAGACACATACACAGTAATAATCTTGACCTGTACACCTTAATCAATATTAAAAATTAAAACGGCTCAACAAAAAGGCGCTCGGGCTTTTTAAAAAATACTGCACGGTAATGCTCAAGTTCTGCAATCGACTGACGGATATCAGATAATGCACGATGTCCGTCAGTTTTTTTAAATTCACGCTCAGGCCAACTTGCATACCACATATTAACCATATTTTTCACTGTGGTAACATCGACCAAACGATAATGAAGATAATGAACAATTGAAGGCATATATTTATGTAAAAATATACGATCTTGCCAAACTGTGTTGCCTGCCAAATACGCTTTATGCAAAGGACAATACATTTTAATAAACTCAAGGGTTTGGCGTTCCGCTTCATGAACTGTAATTTTGGACTGCAGCGCAAGTGCTGACAGACCTGACTTGCCATGAGTATTAATACACCAAGGATCCATGTTGTCCAGCTGTTCTTGTGTATGGCCAATAATAAGATGTGGGCCTGTTGCCACCACATTAAGTTGATTATCGGTAATAATAGTTGCGATCTCCAAAATCGTATCGAGTGCGCTATTAAGTCCGGTCATTTCAAGATCAATCCAAACAAGCATATTTACCTTAAATTAATTTAATAAAACCATACACTTTACCAAAAAACGTATCCTCAGTATGCTAAACATCAGTGTAATTTGCCATCCTTATCTGTGTCTTGTCTGAAGGAACTATCATGGGTAAAAAACTTCGCATTGGCGTCTTGATGGGCGGTATGTCTATTGAACGAGAAGTATCATTTAACTCTGGCCGAACAATATGTGATCACCTTGATAGTATTACTTATGATATCATCCCTTTATTTATGCGCAAAGATGGGTGCATTTTCATTCTTCCTTGGCATTTCTTACACAGGGGCAAAATAACAGATTTTCAAGATCGCCTGGACACAGATGCACAAAAAATTACCTGGGATGAACTGAAAAATTGTGTCGATTTTGTTTACCTTGCTCTGCATGGATGGAAAGGTGAAGACGGTACTATTCAGGGTATGCTTGAAGTACTTTCAATTCCATACTTAGGATCTAAAGTATTTGGTGGTGCTTTGGGTATGGATAAAGCAATGCAAAAAGAATTTTTGCGAGCTGAAGGTATATCCGTTCCTGCTGGGGTAGTAATAAACCCTGAACTATTGCAAACTCCTGACAAGTGTATTGAATATGTGTGCAGTACTATGCAAAAATATGCAGTGTCACTTCCGTATATTGTAAAACCAGCACAAGAAGGATCAAGTTTAGGAATTACCTGTGTACGTAGTTTTGATCAACTATATCCTGCACTTTATAAAGCTGCTACTGTAAGTCCGGATAGAATGCAGCCAGTACTTGTCGAAGAGTACATAACAGGTATGGAATTTTGCTCAATAATTTTGGTCTCATCAGACCAAACTACCTATACTGCGCTACCGGCTACAGAAATTTCAATTGAACAAGGCAGCGATTACTATGATTATGATCAAAAGTATATGCCAGGGCGCGCACACAAAATTACACCTGCACGGTGCTCTCAAGAAATACATAAACGCATCAATCAAGCTGCCATAGCAGTTGCGCAAGCACTGGATATACGCACTATAGCTCGAATTGATGGCTTTGTAACTTCTGCGGGCGAAATTGTTATAATAGATCCTAACACATTATCAGGTATGGGCCCTTCAAGTTTTGTATTCAGAGCTGCCGCTGAACATGGGTTTTCTCATACAGGACTTATTAATCATCTTATTGCTACCGAACTCAATGCTTATGGTCTATCGAACATTATTTTACATCAGGATTTTACCAATATGCGCCCTCAACTTGATTCACGTATTAAAGTTGCCGTATTGTTAGGTGGCAACTCTAACGAAAAAGAAATATCACTCGAATCAGGAAGAAACGTAGTATATAAACTTTCTCCTACCAAGTATCAAACTACGCCTTTATTTGTCAGTCAATCGATGGAGCTTTATGAACTGAATAATCGTCAGTTGGTATGTAATAGTACATCCGAGATTGCAGGTCTTATTGATACTTCACAAAAAATTAGCTGGTCTGATATCCCCCAATTATATGACTTTGTATTTATCGCGTTACATGGCGGTCATGGCGAGAATGGCGCAATACAAGGAGCGCTTGAAACGTTAAGTATGCCTTATAATGGCTCGGGTGTATTAAGTAGCGCACTATGCATGGATAAATATCGTACTACTACTTACTTGCAAAGAAAGGGGCTACAAGTTCCTCATGGCGTCCTGGTAGAAGGTAAAGCGTGGAATACAAATATTATGCCTACTATCGGCATTATTGAAGATAATTTAACATACCCTGTTATTGTAAAACCTACTGATGATGGTTGCAGCGTAATGGTAAGTAAAGTTTATACACGCGAACAACTTGAGGAATCCTTACATCAGATATTCGCTCATGGTAAATCTTTGGCTCTTGTAGAAGAATATATTCAAGGTATGGAGTTAACCGTTGGTGTAGTTGGAAATAGATCTGCACAAGCTTTAATACCAAGCTATACTGTAAGTACTTCTGATATTCTTTCAATTGAAGAAAAATTCTTGCCTGGCGCCGGAGAAAATCGTACCCCTGCTCCATTACCGGCTTATACCCTTGAATTTGTACAACGTGAAGTTGAAAGAGCATTTACTTCAGCCGGGTGCACAGGATATGCGCGTATTGACTGTTTTTATCAAAATGAACAACAAAGCCCAACTGGTCAAGAGCGACTTGTTATTCTTGAAATAAATACCTTACCTGGCTTGACTCCCGCCACGTGCATTTTTCATCAAGCTGCAGAACTTGGTATTAAACCAATGGATTTTATTGATCTTATTGTAGAACTTGGATTCGAGCGCCATAAAAATAAACCGTTGGCACCGCATTTTCAACAATATTTACAGGTTTTACAATCAGCACACACAGTAAACAGCACTTTGTAGACAATTTTCAATTACAAAAGTCTGTATAATAATTTGTAAAAACTAAGCTCTAAATATTTTGGCTTAGAACAAGGTTGTTAGTAAGTTTAAGATAATGCTGCACGACCAACCTTATCTAAAAGCCAACCATGCACCAAACCAAACCCTATGAGTGGCAGCTGATCTTGACAGAACTGCTGTCCTTGCGTTTGCCACCACAGCGTATACAAACAGGCAAGGCCTACCAAGCCGCCGGTTGCATTACGTATTTTATTACTTGTTTTTGAATGAAGTGATATAAGAGGTAGAGTAACTTTCCACGCATTAGATTGTTCATATTCCTGTGCTATGTTAGTACCACATGTTAACAACCAGCTCGCGCTTGAACCGATTAAAATACCTTTATCAAGTAAATCATGCTTGTTACGGATAGAACTAGTTTGAGAATAATGACCATATATACCAAGCAATGACGTTGAATAAGGCGCGGTAAGAAAGGTTTTTCCAATACCCTTTGTTATCAATTTTACATGCTGTAAAAAAGGCCGTGATTGTGCAGGTAGAACTGCTGTGGTACTGATGATTATTACTAATAATATGCGATAGTTGAATGAAATAATCATTACATTACCTTACTTTAAATTAAAATAAAATCTTACATTCAATGTAAATTATTTTATCGTTATTACAAACTTTTTCACACGATACAATTTATAACACTTGCAAGATTTCAGACAGTTTATACTACGTGTATGATTTAACTACGATGTCGTTTAAAAATTATACTTACCAATGGTAATATGCCAATTTCATAATTGCATGCTTAGAAATCTCTTTTCCAACTCTGCCGAACCACTTACTGCCGATCGCAACCATTCTAATAATAATTGTTCATATTCACGCTCATTCAATTGCCAATATAACGCTTGCTCCCGCATTCGCTCAATAATTTTCGATACACATAAAGCTGCACTCACCGAAACATTAAAACTTTGCGTTAATCCATACATGGGAATATAAAGAAATGCATCAGCATGTGCCAATGCATCTGAACTGAGCCCTATGCCTTCAGTACCAAATACCAGAGCTACAGGCTGATTCAATGGTAAGGTACTGGGAGTATATGATTGAGGGCTAGGACTGGTCGCAACAATATAGTACCCTTTTTGTCGCAGAGCCTCGTATGCATTAAGAGTTGTAGTATGCTGATAAAATGAAAGCCATTTAGAAGCACCCATTGCAATAGTACTAGTAGGTTTAAATACTCGTAAATTTTCAATGGTGTGGATATCCTGTACTCCAAAACATTCGGCAGTTCTGACCACAGCACTTGCATTGTGTTCTTGAAACATATTTTCAAGTACTAAAGTCATATACCGCGTTCTGTTGTTCAAAGCATAATGTATGCGCTCAAGACGTTCAGCACTTAGGTGGGAACTTAAAAACTGTATAAGATTTTGAATGTATGATGAATCATTATGCATATGCAAAACTCAAATTTTGAGGTAGTAACCATTGGTAAATTTAATCAAATTCGTTAGTCTATCAGTATAATCACTTGTAAGATTGCAACACAAGTTGGTTACTACAAAGTATTTATAAACACTTAAAGGAGACTCTCTATGGCTTATAAACGAGCGATGCTTATAAGTACCTTGCTAACAGGAGCCTCAGCCCATGGATTTGGCTTTGGTTTTGGTTCTACGTACTTTGGCGCCACTACTATTTCAAATAAAAAAATAGACTCTCTGACAGCTCATGGTTCAAGTACCGTAAGCAAAAGTAATATAAAACACGACGCTACCATTAACGGAGCTGCCAATATTGATAAAACCAATATTGGTGGAACACTCGAAGTAAATGGTGCTTTAACTGCCGACAAACTTGAAGTAGGACTACAAGCGCGAGTAAATGGATATTTGACTGCGCGCGCAAGTTTATTTCAAGAAGGTCTGACAGTAAACGGCAAAGCTTTACTTGAAGATATTACAACACCTGTCCTAAGAGTTAAAAAAGCGTTGAATTAAAAAACAGTACAATTACTGAATGTATTATTGGCAAAAAAGGTTCGATTTTTAATTCGAGCGTTGAAACTTTACGCGGCAAATTCAAGCGCGTTTCTATTAAAAATAGCGATATAAAAACTATTATTGTTGAAAACGAAAACGAATCTAATGTAATAATCACACTTGCTGACAGTGTTATATCTTCTATTGTAACACCTGACGAGCAACAAGTTATTGTACGCATGGATAAAAAATCAAAAATACAAGAACACCTGTCAGATAATATAAAAATAAAAATAAACGACAGCAAAAAAACAGTAACCTGTAAATAATATACTATATACTAGACAAAAAAAGGCCGCATAAATTATATGCGGCCTTTTTTATACTATTTACTTAAAAAGTGCATATTGAATGTAGTAACATCCATTCAATAATAATAGAACTTACTATAGCAACCACTGACCATACCATTAGAGGGGCAATCTGAACAGTGTATAGTTGCTGCATTGCCATAAACCATAAATAATATAATCCAGCCCAGGCAGCAGATACTATCAACATAGGTTGAAAAAAAGGAAACTGTTCAAGTTCAAATATCCAAAGTGGTGGCACATATTCAATACCCGCAGAAAGTACGCTTAGTAATGTACACGTGCCAGTAACAATTACTGCACTAATGTGAGCACCTATTGCAAAAAAAACTGCGGTGAAAAACGTAATACGCTCAAATGCCACTAAACAAATAATAAGTATAGTCGGGATGAGTATATGCATAAAACAACCAACGCTTACCGTCCAATTCCATACACACATACTCATATTTGCAATAGTAGTAATCATTGTAATTTATTGCTTGAAAGTACCATTAAAAACAAATGAATCGAGTGGCTTACGATCTGACGGTACTTCACGCTCTTGTAACTCTTGAGGTAGACGAGATGCAGGCGCTGGTCTGCCAATTGCAAGCATTGCTTCTATGTCATAGTCTTCAGGAATATTGAAAGTAGTGCGCGCTTTATCATAGTCAAAACCTTCCATAGCATGGCATACAAGCCCCATACTAGTTGCTTGCAACGCCAAGTTTTCCACTGCCGCTCCTGTGTCAAAACTGTGAGTACGCGATGGCTGACCATTATGTGCAAAGTTTTTAGATGATATAACTAAAACGAGTGCAGCAGCATCTTTTGTCCATGATTGATTGAATGGTACAAAAAGATTGAAGAGTTTGCTCCAAGAGTCGGTATTCCTATGTGCGTAGATAAAACGCCATGGTTGATTATTATAAGATGAGGGAGCCCAACGCGCTGCTTCAAAAAGAGACATAAGCTCTTGATTACTGATCTCTTGGCCTGACATAGCTCGTGGCGACCAACGGTCAATAATAAGATCATCTACTGGATAGGTAGATTTGCGATTTGTTTTCATTACATTCCTTTGATTACTCGTGCTGGTACACTGAGATAATACTAGCGTACATAATGCCAATGAAGCACCAACTATAATTTTATTAGTAGCCATAAAAACCTTTCAATAAAACTTAACATTCACTCCATTAAGCATACACAAAGTAATACTTATACAAAGAAATAAAACTAAGAAGAATAATCCTGCCTATACTAAGTATTGTGTATAAATACTTTCACGTTTTAAGTAATATAATAAGCGAAAAATTAGTGCTGCGGCTGCTATAAGTATAAATATTTAGCGCAGCTCAAGTAAAACCAAAATTAAGACTAGATATGTATGATTGCAGTAAATGTCATATATTGACTACTCAAAATATACCTACTAAAAAAGGGTTAATCTGGCATTACTAAACTATATAGAGTTTCCATGAGATACTTTTTTAATGTAATTTTTCTTATTTTTTCAATAGTTATTGTACTATTAAAACACTACTGCACAAACTTTATGTCTCTTTCAGCAAATAAATTTCTATATCGTAATTTCATTGCTGGAGTTAGTGCTATTTACTTTGTGCCTACCTAACAACAATTCAAAAGCTTGTACAATTAATACTTCAGGATATCAAGACCATCTCATTTTTAAAGTCATCATATATGAGCCGCGCTTTTGTTCTAGTATAGCTGTTTTAACTGATCTTCCAGAGCAATTCGATCTTCTACGTTTGTAGTGTTCTCAATCTTCTCTAGTATTTTTTCTTTCATTACACACTTTATTTCTTCTAAATTATAGCGTATCGCATAGGAGATTGGTGTAATACCATCCTTTCCTGACACATTTACATCAGCTCCTGCATTAATCAACATCTTCACCATTTCTAAATGCTTCCTAGCTAGAGCAAGCAACAATGGAGTATCTCCTATTGTATTTCGCATTTTAAGGTCTACTTTGGCATCAATAAGTAGCTGTGCTATATCAATTTTTCCTTCTTGAGCCGCATACATAAGGGGCGTACAATCATTATTGTCTCCTACATTTACATCTGCATTCAGTTTAATCAATAGATCAACCATCTTTTTGTCGCTTAATTTTACAGCCTTGATCAAAGCAGTATCACCCACTGGTGAACACCGTTGATTTATATCAGCACCCATAGAAATCAAAAAACGCACTGTATTATCATTACATTTTGCATCTATAGCCGCTATTAATGGCACAACAAATTCGTTGTTATTTGATACAAAGCCATTAGTGCTGCTCCGTCTAAAATTGCTTGTCCGGCCCCCTGCACATCATTTTTTACAATAGCATCAATTAAGAGTGTAGTGGTTTTACGTAATAATTGTACGTCTTCAGAATATACTTGCGAAGCAAGGTTTGTAGTGCTCTCTCTTGACGAATCAGCCGCAGTAGCTTCCAGTAATGAAAGCAACGATATAGCGATAACATAAGTAATATTTTTAATCATAAGATAACCTTTTATATTATTGCGATATATAATTAAATTATTAAATAAATCTATAAATTATTTTTGTCAATATATTGTAAGAAAAAATTAATATTGTTAATTATTTTTGTATTTTCGTTTCATTTATTTTAAAGCACTAGCGCGTATAATTCAATTATAGTTTTTCAATGAGCCAGTTGAACATACATCTTGTTAGCAGTATCATAGTTGACAGTATTTATTATTCCATTAAAGGTAATCTATGAAACTATCTTCATTATGTTTAAATCTCAGCTTAATTCTTAGTTTGATTTGCACACCAGCTACCTACGCGCAGCCAACTATGTATAACAAAATCACCGATAACGCAGGTTATATATCTCGCCAAGGCGCGCGCTATATAGGTATTGGTATGTTAGGATCAATGTCGCTGTCATGCTTGGCTGCAAGCGTAGGTGCAATTGCAGAGCATTTTAGAAATTCTACATTATCAAATTGTCCTGAAATTAATATTTCAGAAATTGATAAGAACGGTATGGTATTTAATGAACTTACCTTAGAACCTAAAAAAGCATCTACTGCACAAGTACTATCATTGTCAGCCTTATGCGCTGGTGTCTCTGCAGTTTTATTGTATAATGCTCGTCTTCTTTTCCAAGCAAAAATTAGTTAACCTTAATTGATTGCAATAAAAGAGGCTTTGACAAGTATTGCTCAAAGCCTCTTTTTGTTTTATATACAATTATTATCAATTCTTAAGAATTTTGTACCACATTGAATATGGTGCTCTATATGTCTGAATAAGCCTTTTTAAAAGATGTACATATAGTTTATAAAGTGATCGACACGGAACTTTAAAAATATATTTAAATTATTTTCTCCATTTAAGTAACTTTAATCATGAATATCACAGTCAAGATATAGATGGCATATATATCTTGACTGGTAACTTAAGGTTTGCTCCAAGATATAGCACGCTCTTAATATTAAGCTTATCAATACTCAATTTATATAAAATCTTACTGCAATTATTATACTACTATTGTACTTTGTAGCTGTATGTTTATATACTAGTTACAAATCCGAATTTTAAATTCGGATTTTACATTTTACTATTCTTTGCCAGGCAATTTCTATGATCATACACAGACTCATGCAGTCAGATTTACAAGAAACAGCAAAATTCTTTCCAGTAATTACAATCCTGGGGCCACGCCAAGTAGTCAAAACAACTCTTGGGCGCGTCACATTTTCAAATCACGCGTATGTTAATTTTGAAAATGCATCAGTAAGAAACTTTGCAGAAAGTGATCCTCGTAGGTTTCTTACTGCCTATTCAAATCAGCCGCACTAACTTCCAATGCTGAAAGCAACGATATAACTATAATATAAATAGTGTTTTTCATCACAAAATAACCTCTTACACGATCAGTTTACTTAAGCCTTATAACTGCCTCAACTGATCTTCCAGAGCAATTCGATCTTTAATATTTGTAGCGTTCTCAATCTTCTCTACTATCTTCTCTTTTATCACACACTTTATTTTTTCTAGGTTATAGCGTATCGCATACGAGAGTGGTGTAATACCATTTTTGTTTGCTATATTTACATCAGCTCCTGCACTGACCAATATGTTTGTCACTTCAAAATGATTATAAAGTAAAGCAAGTGATAGAGCAGTATCCCCACATATATCTTGCGCGTTTTGTAGAGCAATATTTTTAATATCCTGTTTTGACAAATCAGCTGCAGCAAATTCCAGTACTGAAAAAATAGTATAGGTACAATATAAATAATATTTTTTATCATGAAATAACCTTTTAATTTTATTTGTATACAAACAACTATATTATAAATTTATAAAATATATTTGTTTTTAAAATTATAATTAGAAATATAATATTATGTATAAAGAACATATGATTGAGCTATTTCAAACCGATTTCTAAGTCATTTTCTCTATGGTACGCATTGTATCTCTTACTTCATTAAATATTCGAGTATAAATATTATCTCTATCTTTAATGGTACTTTTTGCTTCAATTGCTAGTAGCATGTCTTGATAAATGTAACATTTTGCAATATCAAGCGGAGAATATCCTTTTTTACATTTTATATTCGCATTAGCGCCTTTACTTATTAAATAATGTATAATGGTAGTATTCTTCGGATCACCTTTGTCATAATAATCAAGCAAACATTGTAGCAGTGGAGTACAACCATCCTTAGTTTGGTAGTTAATATCGGCACCAGCATCGTACAACAGTGATACCGCATTCTCATTTCCCTTAGCAACAGCACAATGAAGCGGAGTCCAACCGTCATTGTCACTTATATTAACGTCGGCACCTAAGTTTATTAATAGTTGTACCATTGGTAAATCGCTATGACAATTCGCTTCTATTAATGGAGTATTCCCTTGACTGTCTCTTCGATTTATATCTGCGCCCCATTTAATTAACAATTTAGCAACGTCTATTTTATTCTCTTTCACTGCGCAAGAAAGTGGAGTTTCTTCAGGGGAAAAAGTTGCTAAGTCAACATCTGCGCCGAGGTCAATAAGAAATTGTATGAAATCCGTATTTGAACTCCTTTTAATTGCAAGCATAAGGGGGGTAATGCCAAACTTATTTAGAGGTTTTGGAACAAAACTTTTTTGACAATTAATAGAAGCACCTTGTGCTATTAAAAAATGAACTATGTCACAATCTTGCATTCCAACAGCAGCAGTAATCGGTGAAGTGCCAAAAAGTAATGGTGACTTCCAATCGAGACAAGATTCTTTTAAAAAAAGTCTTTAACCGCTTGTATATCATGTGACTCAATAGCGGAATACAAACGCGCATTAGTAATATCAGTTAAAATCTCATCTGCTATTGTATTAACATTAGTTCTTTCCATTGAGTAAAAAGTACAGCATGTTATAGCAAAAAGAATTAATATATATTTTAAGTTATTGACAAAACTTACTATTCTCATCACGTATCCTTGAGAGCTTATATTTAATTTATACAGGTAGTTTTTGCAATTCCATTATAACTTGCGCCTGAAAAATAGCCTGCCAAACTCGATAAAAAATACTTAACATCATCATCACCAAAGCGTAAGCCAGCTCCAAAGAATGGATTGGCGTTTCGTTTGCTGATAAAGTCATCGGCACCAAATACAAAATAGAGGTTATGCATAAAGAACATACGATTGAGCCATTTCAAGTGCGGACGGCGATCATTTTTACGATTCCAGCCGCGTAAATCGAATGCTTCAAAGGTACTAACCCATCTGAGTTTTTCAGTATTAAGTGGTACGTCAACATCAAGACCGATGCCTGCAGTGCCTTCTAAAATACCGATACGGAAAGCAATATCGCCAAATATTTTACCTATTTGCAGACCAAGTTTTACCGTGTAGCGAGTAAATATCTCTCGGTCATGAGTAAATACATTCTCCAGACGCTGTGCATCTGTCAAATGAAGCTTGTCAGTATCAATCAAGCAACCTTCTTTATCACGGTAGTAATGATTTATCTGGAATCGATCAACCCACCCTTTTTCAGAACTCACAAGTTGCAATAAGAAGAAATAGTTTTCATTCGGATGCAGTCGAATATCAATATATCCTTTGGAATCTTCAAAATAGTAGTTTTCCGCAGGACGATGCATTCCCTCAAAATGTGAGTCAAACACTACTTGCAGCATATCAATAGTTGCAAAGTAATTTTTCAACCCTTGCACAGCTACTTTAATATCTTGATAGGTGTCTTCTTCATTAATCAGTTTACCTATAAGCCCTTGCCCTTCATCTATCTTACATGCAATAGAACTGACACTTTTAAATCCTTCTTGTACTTGCGCGGTCGCGTCGGTTAACGCAATTGCAGTACTTTCCATGCGGCTGGCAACTCGATTAATATTCTCAGAAACTGCAGTTGCTATTTTATCAATATTTTCTTGAACTGCAGGCAACACTTCGTTTTCAAGTTGTGCTGACAACTGTTTCACATGATCACCTATTTCAAGTACTGTATTAATTTTATCATGATTTTCAACCATAGAGCGCTCAAGCACTGTAGTAAACGATGCAAGTTTATCAGATGTAGTACTAAGATTAGTTACCATACTGCGCAATTGTTCTTTGCCTGCTTGTCCACCGATGGCGTCATGCAATGACTGCGTCACTCCTTGCACATTAGTTGCAATATCCTTGAACTGTTGAAGTAATTCATCAAAAGATACAGGAGCGACAGTAGGTTTGCCCAATACTGATCCTGAAGGAAGCGGGGAAAGTAATGGATCTCCCGGAATAAGCTCAATGTACTTAGTGCCCAAAATTCCATCCTGGCGAACGATAGAATATGCATCTTCATATAATGCATATCCTCTGTCTACCATGATATGAGCATGCACCTGAAGCGGCTCACTACTGGTCAGTTCAACTGTTTCAACCCAGCCAACTTTAACACCTGCAATTTTTACATCTGCTTTACGCGCAAGGCCTGCGACATCTTTAAAGTAAATATGGTATGTGCTATAACGACCTTGATCAAAGCGAAATGCACCGATTTGAAATGCCATATAGACAAATACACTCAGCGCCGCCAATACAAACATACCAACTTTTGTTTCTAAAGAACTCTGCAAAACAAACTTCCTTATACCCAATATATTTTCTTAATTTTTATCTCAAAGCTCGGCTTACCTGTGTCTGAATCTGGAGCAGCACTCCGTTGCATAATTGCATAAAGGCGTACTGTAATATCACGATAACTTGCGTGACATATAATCCCAAACACTTGAGGGTCAAACTTTGTTTCTAGCAATAATTCTATACCTTTGGGTAAACTATTAAAGTCTTTTTGATATATTGGTTCAAATAACTCTGCCCAATCAGCTGGCCAGTTCATATTTTTTTTATATCGAGCAGCCCACTCTTGTGCTTGCTCTTTGCTGATCTGATCAGTGTTTACACGCGGCAGATCAAGTACTGCGCGCATGCTATCGGACAATAACCAAGGTTGAATAGTTTTTTTATCTGACCACAAAGTAAATAAGTCGCACAAATATATTTTACGTGCTTGTGAATCATCGGATGACGGAGGCTGATAAAATAATAAGGGATCGAATATATACCACGGCTTGAGTGTCACAAGCTCAGTCGGATCATTAAGCTCAATACCTCGCTCACGTAAAAAATCTTCAAAAGACTGAAAAAGATTATCTGGTGCCTTTATAACATCTTGCCCTTTAAGCAACACTTCTTGAAGTAATTGACTTACTTGCTCGGCTTGAGCATCGGCAAATGCAAAACGCTTTTCTTTAAAATTATACAGTTGGTTTACATTAAATTTACCATCTTCACAAGTAATACAAATTTTGATTATCGCATCGATTCCATCAGCTTTTTCACGCAACGTAAATGTCTGCCATCTATTAATAATAGGAAGTAATGTTTCAAGCAAAACACGCTGCGGATCAGCAGAAGCTTGCTGCGATCCTGAGTTAGGTGCTTCTGACTGTTGTCGCTCATTATCTACTTGCTTGTCTTGAGGTTCTTGAGATTCTTTATCATGTGCATGTGCCAATTGTGCTCGTGCAATTTCCAAACCTGACCATGCTAATATATATGCACGTTTGCGAGCGTCAAGTACACGGGTCAAACCTTGATAGGTAGTCGTGCGCACTACAAACGAGCTTACCAACATAGACAAAATGGTAAGTATAAGCACTACCACCATCAGAACATATCCTTGCTTGACCTGGGTGCGCATATTATGATGCTCCTTGTTCAGGAATGGTAACAAGGCGGATATGAACTACCTTACTTTGTGATTGTGGTTCAGGTACAATTGGTGACTCATTTTGCAAACCTACTTGTGGGATTGCCGGCATCGTAGGTGTAAGTTGTGGCATTGGTACTGATGCTTGTGGAGATTGTTGTGTCTCCTCAGGCTTTGACTGCGCAGAGTCAGAATTTGTTGGGGTAGTACCAGGGCTGTCATTTACATTAGACATCGCATCAGCGCTGGCAATATTTATCACTAAAGTTTGTTCAGTATCACGCTGCGCATTAGTCAGACCTGCTTTTATAGTAAATATAATTTGATAAGGTAGTGCGTTATGCTGTTCAGGCTCATCTTCTTCAGATGCATCGCTGTTCCATGAGTCAAATTCAATAATTTCACGTTCTTGCGGTTTTTCTTCACTCTTGTTATCAGCTGATGCAACACTTGACTCTTGGCTTTCAGGTGTTTGCCTGTCAGAAGTGTTCGGTTTTTTTTCAGGTACTTTAAGTGTTTTTATAACTACGGTACAAGAAGTAATATTTGAAAGAATTTTATGATTACGATTTTGTGTCGAGCCCGGATCATACGCATCAAAACTAAGATCGCTACCCTCTTGACGATACAAAGCATACGAAGATGTACCATCGCTATTTTCTTCTTTTTCCAGTCGATATATAACGCGTGCAAGCATAGGTCTTGGCTTGCCAAGCCGATTATTCCAATAAACACGTGCAGGACAGTTAGTAATACAGGTCAACGTATTAAGTTGTTTATTACTGGTTTCAACTACGAAAATATGGTCCAGTGGCGGTATTTGAGAAGCTGATTCAGTTGAATTTTCAAATCCATTATTCTGCTCTTGCTGAGCTTGTTTTGCTTTTTGCGCTTCTTTTTTTTGCATGTTTTGTATGGCAACTTGAACAGGAATACATGCACCAATTATATCTTCTTGGATTCGTGTATACGCCAACGTACTTTGAATATCATAATCTATTTTAAAATTTACCGTCCGACTTGTGCGAGTCAACGTTGAAAATACTCCCAATGTCATAGCAACCAGAAGACTACTTATAGTAATACCAATTAAAAGTTCAGGTAACGAAAAAACCGTATTTCATGATTCTTTCTCTTGGTGCGGATTAAACACGTACATAGTAACTGCATCAGTTGAGTTATCACTTTTAAAAGCTTTCCAATGCTCAAGTTGTTTAATGGAGTTAAAAGTATTCGATTTCACAGGATTTACAGTTAATTCAACCACATTGTCAGCTAGCTCGATTTTTGTAGACTCAACCTGATTGCCAGCTTGTGCATTAAGATATTTTGTTGCAAGCGCATTACATAACACAGCAGTATCTTGTAATTGTCCAGATCGCACACTAATTACTCGAAGCATAGTACCCTGTAAACTTAAAAGTGGTACTAATACAAGCGCAACCACCGCAAGCGCAATTAATGTCTCAATAACGCTAAAGCCATGCTGAAAAGTGCTTTGCTTCATACGCGCTCAAATTGTGCGGTAAAAGGGTTAATTACAAGTTCAATAGTAATTTGTGCTGAAGTATCTTCAAGTTTAAGCGTTACGTCTTGTGTGATACCAGATGGAGCGATGTAAAACCATGCACGTTTGGTTGCTCTGCTAGTTGATCTACCCATTTCATCAAACCCTTCAATAATAATCCCCACTACTTCAAGATCAGCTGGTATTTCAACTTGAGTAGTTCCGTAACTTACTATAACAGGTTCAGTTTTTGTAATTCCTTGAGTATCGACTATTGAAGTATCCTTAACCAACTCAACAGTGCGATGTTCGACATCGATAACTACTTGATGTGCAGTATGGGTAATAAGTGCTTGTGTAAAGCCAAGTGCACACAAGCTATTCAGATCATTTATGAATGTTTGTATGCGTGTTTTTTTTGTAAGGGCAGTATAGCTGGGAACTGCTACTGCCCCTAAAATTGCAATAATGGCAAGTACTACCAAAATTTCAATTAATGAAAACCCGTATTTAGCGTGAACTCCACGCATCAATGCGCTCCGATTGTGTACCTTGAGAACCATTAGGACCAAACGAGTAAAGCTCAAATGGTCGTGGCGCTCCAGGGGTTAATTTATATTGATAAGATTCATTCCATGGATCTTCTGGGATCTCATCACCTTCCAAATAAGGTCCTTGCCAACGGCGTGCTGCTTTTTCATCTGCAGGTTTACGCACAAGATCAGTCAAAGTTGTAGGCCACGCGCCGGTATCAGTATTATACGACTGAATAGCTGTTTTAATAGCTTGCACTGTTGCTGACGCGTTAGTTTTACGCGCACGATTTTGGTAACTTAAAAAAGTAGGGATAGCGATCGCGCTTAAAATTGCCATAATAGCAACTGCAATTAATATTTCCGCTAAAGAAAACCCAGGACGAGTTGATCCGGAAGTCATAAAAACACGCTCCTTTCATTTATTTAAAATGTAGCAAACTGCTCATTAAGTTTTAATATTGGACCCATAATCGCATAGATAATAAATCCTACAACAAGACCCATTGAAATTAACAGTATTGGACCTAATCGTGCTGAAAGAGTATCTGCATATTCGTTCAACTCACGCTCGTATGTAGATCCTACTGTGAGTAACATCGTGTCAAGTTGTCCACTTTCTTCTCCTGTGTTAATCAAGTATATCGCAATAGGAGGAAAAATATTAGTTTGCTTGAGATATTGTGCTATTTTACCTTGTTTTATAATTTTATCACGCGCTTGATTGAGTGCATCTGAAAGAATGCGATTGTTAACAATATTAACAACAATATCAAGAGATTGAGCTAAATTAACACCGCTTTGTATTAAAATACCTAACGTTTGGGAAAATTGAACAATAGCATTCATGCGAGCAAAATAGCCAACAATAGGCAATCGTAATTTTATTGTATCATACAATCGTGCTCCTGAGGGAGTAGACCGCCAGTAACGGAATAAGAAGTAAGCGCCTATTAATGCAATAATAATAAAAATGGCGTAGTGCTTAAAGGCATCTGAAATTCCTAATAATATTCGGGTAGGCAATGGCAAATCACTTTTACCTTTAGCAAAACCTTCTGCTAATTTAGGCACTACAAAGGTAACAAGTATACCTACTACCAGCCCTGCAATACCAAGTTGAATCATAGGCTGACGCAGCGCAGAACGTACTTTTGCACGTAACTCTTGGCGGCGCTCTATAAAGGTAGTTAAATTTTCAAGAACACTTTCAAGTTTACCGCTCGCTTCACCTGCACGCACAAGCTGTACATAAATAGTATCAAATACTTTAGGGTAGCGGGCTAACGCACTGGCAAACGGAGTACCGCTTTTAATTTCATCTTTAACCGCGACAAGTATAGAGCCAAAAGTACCCTTGAAGTACTCGGTTAAAAGCTCAAGAGCTTGCAGTAAAGGCACACCTGCATGCAGTAGAACCGCGAGCTGCTTAGTAAACAATACAAGATCTTTGGACGATACAGTACGAGAAAATATTCGTCGCCACCATACGGTATTTTGTCCTTGAGCTGCCAGATCAATAGAAACTGGATACATTCCTTGACGTGTAAGATGGTCGCGCACCGCTTGTACTGTTGCTGCATCAAAGTAACCGGTAGTCTTTTTTCCATCTTTAGAGAAAGCTTGATAAAAATAAAGCGCCATATGCTCCAACTTCGTTCACGGTTGTTGCTCTTTTTAAGACCTCTTGTATGTTGATACTACTATCACCTTACCAAAAGGAGTATTGTATGCAAATTTATAGTAGAGTCTATTTTTTGACAGTTATATTAGTAAATACTACTAATATGTGCGGTTTATCATCAAGAATACCTGCACCATTACAGTTTAAAACGTTCTGCACAACACAATTTAATATGCCTTCATATGCACGTGCGGTACTTGCCCATAACTTTGATGATCTTATCCAATTTTTAGAACATGCATCAAACACAAGCGATCCTTATCTATATGCACATTCAGCTTTGCGAATGTTCTCTAATAAATTGAAAGAATGCCCTTGGATTAACCCAAGTGCATTTTCAACTTTATTGATGCAACTGCCCAATGCTCTTTGCCAACTGGAAGGTTACAGCGAACAGACTGAAGCTGATCGAATACAAGAAACATATGACTTGTTATACCAAACACTTAGTCTACGATTTGATACATTTAAAAAAGCTCCACGCACATTCCTCCGTGAATTATCTTCACAAGTTACGCGATCATATACATTATTTGTTACAAAAAAAGACAATCAGCTGGCATTTAAATCAACGCTTGTACGCTTTCTTGAACTCGCTGCAAATAAACTTGTGTGGTCACCTGAAGATGCGCTCAGTACATGGCAGAATGTCATTACTATCTCAGATCGCATTGAAAGCCTTAAAAATAAATTATGGATTGATGAACAAGAGGTAAATGACCTGTATCATTCACTACTGGCACGCTACTGCTACTTTATAGATATTTGGCACATGGATTTATCAGAAGAATTTTACGAACAATTAATTCATACCGCACAAGCAGGTAATTTTGCATTACTCACATGCCAAGAAGATGAGGAATTAATTCAAACAAAAAGAGATATGTTAGTACAAACTTTACTACGCGCATACAGTCGCAAAAAGAGCATACCAGATACAGAATCGCTAGAAAATATAATAGAAATGGACCAGCTGACTGTCGTCAAAGCTTGTGATGAACAAACTACAATTACCTCATAGTATGGACCTTACAATTCAATTGATTTTTTAAAATTTTTAGCATAGTTTCTAATTAGGTTTTTCTTAATTATATAATAAATACAATGAGAATTTTATGAAACTATCAACTTTGAGTCTAACACTATTTTTGTGTGTCACTTGTGTATACGGTGCAGAATTGAGCATTGATCAAACAGCACCAACACTGGTATTTAAAACCCATAATGGTGAGCACATGGTGCATGCGCAGCTCTATCATAAACTCCTGCAGTTATCTCAGACTTTTCGTAATCAGCATGAACTTGCTAATAACACTAAAAATATAAATATTACTTATAATAACGTAAATCATGCATATTATTGTATTAATCGTAAGCTACCGCAAAATATGGTCAGTTACCTAACTACTGCCAATACAGAAGAATATATAATAAGTTTGTCAATAATAGATGCAGCAAAACTTTATCAGGAAGCTGATTTTTGGGAGTTTGACAATACCACTTTGACTCACTTGTGCGCAAAGATTGCAAGAAAATTGTACGACCAAAAAACACTTACTGAGTTGATGACAGACCGCGAAAAGTATAATCAGTTTATATCCTTATGTAACCCTATGACACAAGATGCACTCGCGCAAGCTTTGTCACGATATTTGTGGTCTACAGTAAGCAAACCCAATCAAACCTTAGTGGGACATAACGACCAGATAATATCCCTTGCCATACATACTGACGGTACTTTATTTTCAGGTTCATCTAATAAACCAACTATTAAAGTGTGGAAAGTAAATGCACAAGGTAATTATGAATGCGTACAAAGCTTATGTGACCATACCGATCGAGTAAGAGCATTAACAGTAAGTGCAAACGGCACTTTATTTTCACACTCAGAGGACGCGACTACTAAGATCTGGACGATAGACACTAAGGGCACCTATGAGTGCGTACAAACTCTACTACACACCGGTACAGTAAATTCGTTATTAGTACACGAAGATGGCACACTGTTTTCGTGTCTCATGCAAGGAACAATTGAAGTATGTAAACCCAATGCGCAGGGAGTATATGAACACATACAGACTTTGAGCGGTCATTTGGGCTCGGCAAATGCACTAGCAGTACGTGCTGATGGTACTTTATTTTCGGCCTCAAAGGACAAGGTTATCAAAATATGGAAAATTAATGAAAAATCTTTGTATTCATGTATACAAACCTTAACTGATCACTCAGAATGGGTGTGGTCGCTTGCAGTACATCCAGATGGCACTCTGTTTTCAGGATCATGGGATGGAACCATTAAAATATGGAAACATAATAAAGACGACCAGTATATATGTACACAAACCTTGGCAAATAAAACTGAGTGGGGAAACGTAGTATCGGTTCATAAAGACAGTACTTTATTTTCACTTTCATTTCCTACAATTAAAATATGGAAATTGGATGAGCGCGGTAATTATGAATGCATTCAAACTTTAATCGATCCTAATGTTTGTCACTATCCTGCAATACTCACTGTGCATACAAATGGCACTCTGTTGTTACCTTCATCTAATAATATTATAAAAGCATGGAAGATACCCTGCAAGCCACTGTCCTTAGAACAACACTTAACATTGCAATGGTTACGTTACAATCCTGAAAGTAAGAATAATTTTGAAAATTCTGCACACGCACAAGAAGCCGTAAAAAATCAAGCAGTAATATGTGCTTATAGAAGGACATTGAGGGGAGTTGAACGAGCGTTAGAAAATGAGATTGAGCAATTGTTGCAAGATAAGCCTGCAGAGCTTTCAAAATTTGGTCCTAATGGCTGGCTTTTTCAGGTGCTCCCTGAATTTGAAATACTAACTCAAGAACAACAAGCAATTATTAAAGAATTTGCAGCTAGCGTATACACCTGGTATAAAGCGGCTTTGGTTGCGCGTCACTATGGTTGGACCGAAGAATGGCAAAACAATCTTGAGCTTTTACGTGTAACCATTGCATCATTGATACATCATGCATCAGAGGATTTTACAAGTCCTGTACATACAGAAGCTTCAGTAATAATTCCTTTAGTCTCATCTGCACCTAAGGTAGAAGAAGTCATAGTAGATCAAGTAGTTGAGCCGGTAGTCACTCCTTATCAAATAGCATTGAACACAATGAATCAAGTATTTGAAGGTGAAGTTGCTCAATTATCACAAGATAAACCTGCAGCTCTTTCAAAATTTGGTCCTAATGGCTGTCGTACATTCCAAATAATTCCTGGATTTAAAACATTAACTTCAAAAGAACAAGAAGCTATTAAAGGACTTGCAGCTAGCGTATACAATTGGTATAAAGAAGCTTGGGTAGTCCGTCAAAATGGTTTAACAGCAGAATTGCAAAATCGTCTTGACACTTTACGTGCGACAATTGCAACACTGATAAATCAGTAATTAACGTACAATTTCAGAATCTATACTATTCTCAAATAACCAATAAGGCTTCGGATATATTCCGGGGCCTTATTGGTATAAATTATATAATTATTTTTTAAGATGCTTTTAAATATTTCTATAACTTTAAACAATTAAAAATCTAGTGCAAATACTATACCTACCATAGGCGCAGTGACCGCATTTTTTGCTCTAAATGGCAAACGTGCATACAGCTCTACGTATGGTCGCACTTTATGATTAAGACATGGGTCATACCATGGATCAAAACTAGCGGTAAGCTGAACTTGATGAATAATAACTTCATTCAAGCTGGGAGAGGTGTTGGCAATTTCTTGTGAAAAGGCACAAGTTTTGAACGCAATACGATCACGGCCATGCTTATAAAATTGATATCCAGCTAGCAGTGATAATCCGCGATAAAACCGATAAAATTGGGCATACACGTTAAATCTTTGCGTTAAACCCCAATCACGGTAAACCGATGTTTTTGCCAATAGTAATTGTTCAGTTTGTTCAAATGCAACTTTAATACGTCGTTCACGCGTATTGCCAAATAAATGTAATAATTCAACGTCAACACCGACTTGTAATATACGCGCCATAAGCACATCAATACCACCACCAAACAATATACCAGTAGCTCCATCATGCCCGAACGCAAATGCAAACAATCTGTCAGGGTCAGATTTACGGCCTGTCGGCAAAATTAAACCTCCACGGCCATTCAAGCGGACATTATCAAGCATCTGTCTATTAGGCTGCTGATAATCTCCAAACCATTCAGCCAATAAAGCCATATCGCCAAGTCCGGTACGATTCCAGCCACATAAATCAAGGCAACCAAGCTGACGCACTATTGAAAAAATGTCTTGAGTTAAATATGTTCGCACACGAATATCTTGAGCAGTAATAGATTGAGTTATGTCGCGCCACGCTACATTATGCAAGCGCGCACTGTAAAAAGGCAAATATGCTGAAATCATAAAATGCGGAGTAAAAGAATACCGTGCAGACAATGCTCCTCCAAATCTGAAATCAAGATCGCCACAAAGATTAAAGTGGCCACGAATTCCATCATCAGTTGCATCAACTTGAATTCTTTTTTGTCCAATAGCGCTATCAACTGGAAAGCCATCAAGCATTGCAAGAGCATCTTGAGTCTGCGCGTCAATCTGGAGAATATTACTTGTGCCTCCACGATAGAAATGTCCTTGAGCGCTGGATAAACCGGTCTCGCCATATACGGCGACCTGTAACCCACAGCCTACATGATAACGAGGCCGCACTATACTGTCATAAGGACGTAAAAAGTTAGTATTTAAAATGGTATAGGGGTAGATTATCCCTCCCGTACCTAGTGCAATACATAACACTATCGCATGTGTATATCTCATGGTTGCTCTACCCTTGTATTATTCATTTACCATTAGTCCAAATTGTCCGGCAATATATCCTAAGCCAGCAGATGCTATAGTGCCTACGCTTACCGCTTGTGTACTTCTCAAATTATCAAGAACAAAGGTCGGAGACCTGAATCCGTTAAATAAGCGCACAGGCGCGACTACAGTTTTATTACGAGTATTTAAATATGCCGCACTGTCAAATCCAAACAAATCACGCGCTGCTGGAAATTGTCCAAAGTATGCATAAATATTTTGTATTGGCTCGTCCAATCGTTGTTCAATGGTAGTTGGACTTACCGGTGCTACTACAGTATTGTTAATTACTGCGCGACTTAAAGTTGAACCAAAGCCGCCTCGATAGGTATTCAAGAAATAAAGATTTCCTATCGTACCCCGAGAAACATCTTGTGCTCGACCTGTGATTGATACTGGAATAAATTGAATAGTCGGATAAGCGACAGCCGGCAATATAAGTGGCTGCCATGACGCATCGACACTATCAGTCACCGTACGAACATCTTTACCATACCCTATGTGAAATACTCCACCTGACGTACTAACCAACGCAAGTTTTTCTGAAACCAATGCACTTAATAGCGAAGGCGTGGTGCTGCATTGCACTAGTTCTTGTGCACGTGCAAGAGTGGTAACCACCAGTGCTCCTGCTTGAAAATTACTTGCTGTAAGATCTATCCGATCTAATTGTTGATCAGTAAGTACATATAAATAGTTATCGTCTGCAATTAATGAACGAACAAAAGTATAGTTGCCTACGGATACAAACTGTGTACCAGTCACAAGACCAGTAAATCCATTACCAAGTTCTCCAGCACTTATATCCCATGTTCTATCAGACCCATCGGGGCGCAAAAGTACCGCGACACCATTGATTCCACCGACAAAAAGAAATCCTCTGTCTTGAGTACGTGCAACTTCTGCGGCCGTGATGATACCCAGCGTGCCAAGCACACCGCCTTTAATAGTAACAACATGCGGATCGGTACCCGGAAGTGGCAATGTTTGAGTAATTATTCCATTTTCAAATATCAACGAATCAGTATAAAAATCACCTTGCACCGGTACAAAAGATCCATTTATGGTCTCTCCTGTCAACGCCAACACAACCGCATTAATCCCCGTGCTTACAGTAAGTGATATTCCTGACAAACCAGGAGTAGTAACGGGAAAATCATAAAATCCTGCGATCCCACCTTGATCGAATGGTAATTGCGAATTTATTACTTCTATTAAATTGGCGCGTCCTGTTGAAGATCCCGGTCCCCATTGAGTTTGTAGAACTGTATTGACAGATGCAGCTGAAGAACCTGTTGTTAAATAAAACTGATCTTGTCCTATTTGCGCAGATGCAAAATAAAGTGGTAACACAGTGCCACCAATACGTTGCCATGTTGTCCATGCTACAATCGCACCGGTAGAGTCAAATAAAGCACGAGAATAAAAAAGGCCCGGTTGCTGACCAGGAGCTGCTTGCGCCACCGATGCATAAACGACATCATTGACTACAAAGATATCCGATATACTTCCCGCCAATAAGGGACCCCCTCCTACTTGCACTTGAGTATCAGTTGGAATATATGCTTGGCCTGCTTGGGTAGCAGGAGTTAGAAACTCACGGCGGAAAAAGAATGGGATTTCACCTTGCGAGTAAATTATAGTAGGGGTTTGGTCTCGGGCAGCTAAAGTTCCTTGTTCAAGTTGATTACTTATCGCACCCTTCACATTAGTACGGTTATTAACTACAGGAAGTGCAAAAATAGACTGTGGTCCAGGCACATCACGCACTATAATGACATAATTTAAAGAAGTGCTTGTTACCATTGAGCGGACACGTGAAATATTCAGACGTTGATCAGTGCCTAAAATTCCTACAATCTGATCATCAGTAAATATCGCATCAGGTGCAATAGGAGCTAATACCAAGAGCGGCGCTACTATCGTTTGAGTTTCTACTGGTTCGACAGGACATTCAATTTCTTTGGTACTTTCTTGGTCAGAGGTAACCTCTAAATCTATATTTTCTTGCTCGGCACTTTCAAATGCAGCTTGAGCAAGTGTTTGATTTTGCTGAGTTAAAGGAAGCTGGTAAGTGACTTGTGATAAATAAGCAATAAATAATGACTTGATCCCACTACCGGCAGTTGCGCCTGAAACACCGTCGACAGCAATATACCAGCGTATTAAATCAGGGTCAAAATGAATATCAACGATAGTACCTAATGAACCGAGTGGACTACCAATAGCAAGCTGGGAGCTTGAGAGATTTAAAACCTGAGCACGTTGTTGTCCAAGTCCACCTTGTCCATCTAATTGAGCAAATGTATAGGACCCTGCATTTTGAGCACCGGAAGAAAAAATCTCTAATAAAGCGATCCCGCTATTTCCGGTACCAAAAGTTGTCTCTCCTGCACCTTTGACCGCTGTTAAAACAACTGCGCCATGGGCACCAAGACCTACAACTCCACCTGTAGTTGCACCTTGTGCATCTTTAATTTCTGACACCCCATATACTTCTGGAATTACCTGCATTTCCTGACTGTCAGGCAATGGAGGCAAAGTTATAGTTTGTTGTACTACATATGCTGAAATTAAATCATCAGGAACTACAACCGGACGATCTTGGTCAAGTAATCCAAGAAATGGAATTCCACGATTAAACAGTGGATTAGGAACATCTTTTTGTCCATTAAGTTGTGCAGACATTTGTGCAAGTGGCATAAAACTAGTTCCACTTGAAAGATAGTAGGCTAGCGCATATTCTTGCGCGCCTGGCGCTTGAGCGCCTATAAAAACGTTTTGTCCTAACGTTCCACTTTTCTGTACACCAATTGAAAAATTAAAGGTTGTATTGGTGGCGGTGTCCACATTACCTTCAATAAGTCGTGCTGCAAAAATGTCAGAACACTCCATCAAGGTAAATACTAATATCCATGATACATATCGCATAGTACATGTGTCCTTTTTTAAGAGCAATCAGACATGATATATAATGTGTCATGTTAGTTTACGCAATTTTTGTAAAAATGACTACGCAAAAAATACATGCAAATCAGTTTGAACACTAAGAAATAAATTTATACGCATTCACAAATAATATATTTACGCCACTATTTTACAAATACATCAATTTATATATTAAAAAATAAAATAATTATCTATGAAAACAATACACTACACTAAAGAAATGGTGATAATGAGTTCTATACGTAATGTGTATTATGTCCTATTAATGAGATCTTTTGTTAAAAAATTAATCTCACAATATGAAATAATATAATAAACATACAAAAGAGATGTTCTATATAAGTATAATGTCAATTAGTATTTGGAAGCGTAATGTTAAGGTAGGGGGTTTGATCTATGTGCAGTATAATATTATTGATGTCTGCAAAATTACTAACAAATCAATATGAAAATTTTGCACATTGTTATCTAGTAATATTATTACAATTACTTTATGCATCCTTTGTGTATGCAAGCGAAAAATATATAAGCCCTCCTTTTTTAATACCACCCTCGTCTATATGTAGTACAGCTTATACGACGCTAAAAGCGTATTCAAAAACTTTACAAAAATTCGAAGAAGATATGGGCACCACGGCACCTGAAATACGTATGTTTAATGATAAAATATATACGTACTACTCATTAAAAATGTCTTATCTGAACGAGTGTCAATTTGAAAAATTTATTAACGCACTGAGCTCAACTAACTTCTACCATCATGTCAAAGCAAACTCACTTGGCGACATCCTTATGTTTTCAAAATATGCAGACTATCTTAATATTCAATTTGCTCTTGATATACTTTCATGTTTGATAGCGCAAAAATTAGTAAATAGTTGCTATCAAGGTATGAATCAAGAATGTATCAAATGTTATCAACTTCCTGAATATGTTATGAAAAACCATCCTAATCATCTTGACAATACCAATAATCTGGCCGATCACACGCATGCCCTTAGCCACATTCTTGAAAGCTCTCAAGCATACATTGATTTTTTAAATCAATGTATGTATTGCACTGATTGCATTGTCAAATCTGTTCTTGGCTATGATATTGACAAGCAACTAATAGATTTAACCAGTCCCACTATAATACGTGACATCAAACCTAATAACGAATATTGCACCACATCCTCAAGTAACGATGGGAGAATTATTGCACAAGGCTGCAGCAATGGAAGGTTACGAATATACACTCGTGATGAAGAAGATTCGTATCAAATGACACAAAGCTTCAAATTCGCAATTCACGATCACAGCATTACTAATGTAACTTTAAGTGCTGATGGATCAACTCTCGTAATAGTTCTTATAAATGGAACAGTTTTCATAGGCACTAAAATTAAAGAAAAATTTCAGTTCAACCAAAGCTGTGAGCAAACTCTTTTATATAAAACTTTAATGAATAATAATGGCTCAATTATTGTATTTAGATTATATACAGGCCAATTGAACATATATACTTGTGCCCGTAGTCGTATTTATGAAAAGATAACTCTTTTGCATGCGCCTGATAGCTTTATAAATTATAAAATTACTTTAGATAGTGACAATAAAACTCTTATTACACGTGATAACAGAACCGACATGTTTACTATTTATACCTTAACTCAACCGAATACATATCTTGGACAAAAGATTGAACATAATAATATAAACTATGCGTATTATCTTGCTCAGATAGGCTTTGCACAGCAAAAAAAATATTTAGTACGACGCCAACACCATACACTTAAAGTATACAAAGCGCCCAAGCACTCATTATCTATTGCTCAACAAATAGTAACTTTAGGATTATACCATGCACATCAAAACTATGGATATAAATATAGATCGCTATTATTTTTCGATAAATTACCTGAAGTTGTACAACAACATTATATATCATTACCATGGACTATGAGAACTATCACAGATACATGGTTTATAGTGACCCCAAGTGTAGTTACAGCACAATTGCCAGACTCATACTATCTTTCAAAACAGTTGTTGTATGCTGTGATCAAAAGATGGTTAAATGAACGTAAATTAAGCATTTTAGAGTTTTTTAAAATATACATGTTAAAAGAACCTTACAACGCGAGTAACGTCGTATGAATATATATAGTGGTCTTGATTTAGTAGAAGTCCCCCGATTTAATCTATGGTACAGTTACTCTTGCAAGTCTTTAAGCCGTGTATTTCATCCTCATGAGCAATTATACTGCTTGAGTAAACCCAGCTTGAGCGCACAACGTTTTGCAGTAAGATTTGCTACAAAAGAAGCTTTTTATAAGGCATTGAGCAAAAAAAATGGCGGCAAAGCTCCAGTCCCTCTGTTAACTTTACTTCCCTTAGTATGGATTGAAAAAACAGAAGAAACTAATGCACCAATCTTAAAAATTGACTGGGATAATTTACATCTTCCTGCAGATTATATTCCTGACAACTTAGATATATCTTTAACCCATACGACAAGCACTGCCGGAGCAATAGTTACCCTCATATATAATAGAGCTGAGTAGGTACTTATACATTTACTACTAAATTGAACAAACATTACAAAGACCCTGGCAGCAAAACTTTCCGCCAGCAATCTTATCCGACACATATTTTTATGCTTAGTTAATTTATATCTGAGATAATTTTGCATGGCAAAAATATCTCATTTTCTCATATTATGGTATAAAATCATTATGTTGACAGATTAATAAAAGCATGCGATAGTATAAATACGCATCTCAAGTACAGATCAAAGAAATTTTTATATTTGAGACCTCTCGGTATCGCGGGGTAGAGCAGCCTGGTAGCTCGTTGGGCTCATAACCCAAAGGTCGCTGGTTCAAATCCAGCCCCCGCAACCAATTTACCTTTACTACATTCAGACTAATCAAACGTTAAGTCACTACAAAATCGTTTAAATATTCCCCTCTAATTAACTATTTTCATTGCTTGCCTTAATTAAATAATTATAATTTATATTATGATTGAATAATCAAACGGGTAAAGGAATGAATGCATCGTTATAGTACAACATCTTCAATATATTTTTTCGCAATAGCGCAGCTAAGATGCTAGCATAGTCATGATTTTCCGAGCGCCAACAAACTATTAATTTCAATATATCATCACTATTTAGAGCTGATACGCTTTAACTTTTGTAATACACAAAAGACTTAAGGGACATCGTGAATAAATATATATATATTTTCTCTACATTACTTGTGTACTCATTAATTCAAGGAGCAGAAAAGATCAAAAGTGTTACACTTTATTCATCACAGCAACCAGATACACAAGGCATTACTATTGATCGGGAGAATCTTCCGGCTTCATTCTTCACTACCGCATATAACACCATGACAAAAGGTGGCACAAGCAATGATACATTTCTAGTTGACTGCCCATCTCAACTACTACCTGTTTTAAAACTTATTTTAAAACATGAAAAACTTTATGAAGAATTATGGGGACCAAATAGGCTTCCTTCCATGACGCTAGCTATAGCATTAAAGGAAAATCCAATACTGAACTTTGCGGGAAAGATAAGTAATAATATTATTACTTTATTAATGGTATGTGATTTTATTATTCCAGAGAGCAATGCACTTGACGAATTGGTATGCTGCTTGACAGAAATTATATATGACATAAAACTTACTGAAAATAATTATTGGTATATTAAAGATACATCCATACGTACCGAGCAACAAAAATACCTTACTTTACAATTACTTCAGCTACCTACTCACTTATTAGGATATGTTGTAAAATGGTTGTTTATAAAATATGGCATAAGATTTCAAGGTATTGATCCAAAAATTTCAGACACAACTATATTGGATGCTTACCAAAATCATGATACTGAAAAATTATATTCTTTTAAATTATCAAATAATCAACTTATACAAGCACGTCAACGTATTGCAAGCACAGCCAAATCTTATTTTACTATTCAAGAAGAAGAAGGCAACACATTTTCTATTTCAAAAACACCTCTGACTGTTCATGACTTTAAGGATGATTTATTAGATAAGCCAACTTTCTTATTTGTCACCAACCTTAATCTATCAAATAATAAGCTTACTAGCGTACTGAACATTGGCATGTTTAAGAAATTATTGACACTCAACCTTTGTGATAACAAAATTAAATCTATACCCGCTCAATGGATACACGAATGTACAGAGCTTACCGCAATTTATCTTGATTATAACAATATATCTCTCATACCTGATGATTTTCTTGAAACTAACATATGTATTACTCAAATAAGTATTAAAAATAATTCAGTTAATGCCATTCCAGATTCATTCTTGCGTGGATGTGTACAGCTTGAAACTTTAGATCTATCTTTCAATAAAATTAAATGTATCCCTGACTCGTTTTTAAAATCTTGTACACAAATTAAAGATGTTGACCTTAAAGAAAATAATATCGAATCACTTCCTCTATCTTTGCTCAAGAAAGCGAGATATTTAAAGACCGTGTATCTTGATGAAAATCCGCTTAAAGATATCTATCAGCTACTTAATGTAAAAGAAGATGTTTTAATAAAATACAAAATATACAGCGATTATTAAAAGAAGCCGCTGAACAAAAATCTAGTAATCTCCTTCAAAACAATAATAATAAAGTAGCTTCAAACGAATCAGACGATGAAGATAGACCTCGCAAGAAACAAAAAACATGTAAGTGATAAATGTTACTTATTGCACTTTACTAACGATATATGATAATTTCCCTTATATAATAAAAAAGGGGGATTGAAAATGAAAACACTTACAGTATGGACACTCATAACTTATATACCGTTAGCAGTTTGCGCAGAGCACAAAAAAACTATTAATCCGCCAATAAATGTGCAACAAATTACAAGCAACGCGCGCAGTCATCTACCTTATAATTCCTATGCGCAGCCAGTATACAAATCTCCTGGAAAGGGTGGCCTTAGGGTAATTACCAACCAAGACGGTGAGATTATCGATCTTCGTACACCGTTGACATCAGGAGCTTATACACCACGTACATTACAAATAGTTAATGCCGGACGCCTCACAAAAATTTTCAAAACGTTCTGGATTTGGCTTCATTGTCAGGGTTGTTGTTCAGAGACACAGGATAGTATTGTATAGCAAGTACGCACAAATATATACTTGCTCATAAAACCACTTTATTAAAGAGTACTATCAATGAAACTACCAGCTATCAACCCTCAAATTGCTCTCACAGCTATACGAACTATAACAGGAATAACTTTGGCTTTACATGGCGCTCAAAAAGTATTTGGCGCATTTGGCGGTTCCGGGCTAGCTTCATTTGCCCAATTTCTTGCTCCTTTAGGTGTACCTATATGGCTTTCTCACCTTGCAGCATATTGTGAGTTTATCAGTGGTGTGATGCTAGTTCTGGGTGTTGCAACCGAAATTGGTGCACTGTTAGGAATCGGTGTTATGATAGGAGCAATTTTTCTTGTACACATATCACATGGATTTTTTTTAGAAAATAATGGCTATGAATATGCATTGAATCTTTTGGTAGCTTGTTGTGCTTTACTGGTCGGAGGCTCGGGAGACTATGCGCTTTTTGATCCCTTCAAGCGTGACATTCAAATAGATTTAGATACACATTTACTATAAATTTTCAATTTAAGTTGACTTATTACTCATATGCGCATTGTGTGGTACACTAATTATATATGCCATTATAGTACGTTTTTAGAGATACTTTATGAAACAATCAACTAATCCAGCAGATCTTAAGCAAACCTTATACATTATAAAAAGATTATGGCCCTATATTTGGGTTGATCAATCTACACGTCGCTATGTAACAATGGCAATGTTATCAGTTGGATTAATGATTTTGTGCAATCTTCTGACACCTATTGTTTTTAGAGCTATAATTAACCAACTCTCCTTACCATCTCTTGAGAATAGTCAGCATTACATAATTATGCTTGCTTTGTTGTATGCTGCTATATGGACTGCAGGCAAAATGAGTTCTCAGCTCCAAGAAGTTGTTATGTTCAAGCCAATGGAACAAGGAGTGTATCAATTAAGTCTCAAGCTATTTACTCATCTTATTAACTTGTCATTAGATTTCCATAAAGGCCGTAAAACCGGTGTTATTGCAAGCAGTTTAGAACGAGCTGGACACGCGCTTCCTAATATATTGTGGGGGCTTTTACTTTTTATCATACCTACCGTTGTAGAAATTGCAGGCGTTACCATCTTAATTACCTGGTGGTATGGGTGGAGTTATGGGTTGGTTATTTTATGTACTATATTAGGATATGGTTTTTACAGTATTAAAAGCACTAACAGTATGGTTACTTCATACAGACAGTACAATATAGTACGTGCTGACGTTTCCAATCAATTGGTTGATACATTATTAAATTATGAAACAGTGCGTTATTTTAATAATCAGGAATATGAACATCTCCGAGCAGATGCTTTGCTCATCAAACAAAGAGAAGCAGGAATCCTAGCACGCATGTCATTATCTTTAATTGGGCTCTGGCAATATGTCATTGTAGGAATTGGACTCCTTATTTTAACAATATGGTCAGGAGTTAATGTCTATAAAGGGTTACTTTCAGTAGGCGACTTTGTACTTATCAATGGATATATTCTCCAATTTGTAACTCCACTTAATTCAACTGGCTACTTTGTGCGCAAAATGCGTGAGAGTGTAACTAGCATGGAACAAATTATCCAATTACTGGATGTAAAACCTGATATTATAGACAGCACAAACGCCCGCCCTCTTGATCGATCACAACCACTATCTATAACATTTAAAGACGTAAGCTTTGGCTATACCAATGAACGCCCCATACTTAATAGCATTAATTTTACTATTCCCGCAGGTGCCACTGCTGCACTAGTTGGACCTACCGGATCAGGGAAATCAACAATCGCTCGACTACTCTTTAAATTCTATCAACCAACGCAAGGTTCGATATACATCGGCAGCCAAAATATCGCCGATGTAACACAAGCTTCTTTGGAACAAGCAATAGGTGTAGTCCCTCAAGACACTGTGCTTTTCAATAATACTATTTACTATAATATTGCGTATGGCAATCCACTGGCGTCACGCGAGCAAGTAGAACAAGCTGCACGCATGGCAGAACTTGAATATTTTATATCCCAACTGCCCGATGGCTACCAAACTATGGTTGGTGAGCGAGGATTAAAATTATCAGGTGGCGAAAAACAACGTATTGCAATCGCGCGCGTTATACTCAAAAACCCTTCTATTTACATATTTGATGAGGCAACGTCAGCGTTAGATACGGTTACTGAATCATCTATTGTTGAAAACATGCACGCTATATCAGCAGGTACCACAACAGTAATAGTGGCACATAGACTTTCAACTATAGTGTACGCTGATATAATTATCGTTCTTAAAGATGGTCAAGTAGCAGAACAAGGCAGCCACGAACAACTACTGGCTCAAAATGGTCTTTACGCCAAATTATGGCATGAACAAACACAAACTCACTAAATATCAATTGATCCTATAAAATATTTAATAGACACCCTCACTATTTAGACTGATAAAATAAAAAATTGCGGGCTTTTAACATAAGAAATTATAAAAGCATTAGTAATATTCGATATGATATGCAAATTAAAAAATTTATATATAAATATATTACATCACTACTAGACGCAGAGTACGTTGATTTCATACATGTCAAATCATCATATTCTATGCCAAACATTATATTCAAATATGTTACTTATCATTTCAAAAGGCCCATTTTACATGAATATATTATCTCGATGTATACTGGGTAGCATGACAATGCTATTTTTGCAGTCAGCAGAAAAAACATTATGAAATCTTATGAAAATAAAGCAGAAATAATAGCACATTTACAAAAGAATAAACAAACAATCATACAACAATGTTTTTCTTCGCTTACTAACACAAGTATCTGTAATGTACGCAAAATAAAAGATAATTATATTTTTACTGATACACATAATCATCCTGCAGTATTTTACACAACAGAAGGTCACTATATCACATCAATGCCAGCATTTGAAGCTGAAAGAATTGACACTGACAATATACACCTTATCAATAATAACCTTATAATATGGCTACAAGATAATATAACCGATGACAATAATAAGTATTGCTTATTCATACATGATAACAAGAACCAAACAACCAATAAAATAATGCTACCAGTTATAGGCTGTACTTTAGCGCACATTATACCAAGCCCCGATAATAACTATGCTGCTATTTTTTGCACTCGCAAAATTCCTACAACAGCCAACTCTAGCCTCCTCAGACATGGTATTAAATTGTCATCAAATACACTTTCAAGTGTTCATTTATTCAATATAAAAACACTTCAATTTGAAGGTAATGGTTATCAACTTGATACTGATGCTAATAAACAAGAACTTTTCAACAGTATGCCTGTCATATGGAATGCAGAAGGAACCAAAGTTTGGCTGGCAAATAAAAAAAGTAATAAACTATATATTCAAGAGCTTGCTCTCTCCTCAGACGGCTTTGTAAAATATCCAGCATCAGATGAAATTATTCCCTCTAATATTACCAACATATGTATTAATCCGAAAACAGGTATTGGGTTACTATATAATTCTATTAAAACTATCTTATTAAGCACAGGCAGTAAAAACGAATTTATTGAAGGTATAAATCCTCAAGATTATTCAAGACTTTACATTACTAGCATTGATACTCAGCACTCATATGATATAGATTTTAATATGCGTGATCATATAATATTTTATGTTCAGTGGCTTTCATCAGATCGATTTATGATAGTAGCAGGTCAAACTCAGAAGAATGGTTATGAAATATTTGATTGCGTATTGGCAAGCGACAGCACATTAGCTATCAAAACGTATTACTTGCCTTATACGCAAGTATTTCAAAAATTAGTGATCGATTTGACAGGTAATTATCTTTTTATTATTGGAAATAAGGTACCTGGTACACATCATTATCATGTTTCAATGTATCAACTTATTAATGATACTTATCATCAAATATTTACTCATTTTTGTAATCCTTTGTTATGTACATGGAATACGACAGATAGAAAACTCATATATTACTCTAATCAACATGCGCAAAAAATTGTTTCGTTTGACTTACATTTATATGAAAATTTATTATCTGCTTTACAAATTTAACACCCTAGAATAGCGCATCAAAACAAAGCAGGCTTTTTTGAATGAAGATCAAATATACGGAGCTATACAAGATAAAGAACTTATATGACACAGCCATTAATAGGTGTTGGAATAATCATTATTAACGATAACAAAATATTACTGGGTAAGAGAAAAAATGCACATGGCAGTGGCTCATGGAGACCTCCTGGCGAACATCTGGAGTTTGGAGAATCTCTTGAAGATTGTGCTGCTCGAGAAGTGTATGAAGAAACAGGTATACAGCTGATGAATATTAAAAGAGGACCATATACTAATGATATCTTTGTGCATGAAAAAAAGCACTATGTTACTATTTATATGCTTGGCACAGCCATATCTTATGACGCAAAACTCTAAGAACCAGACAAATGCGAAGAATGGCACTGGTTTGAATGTGATAATTTACCTAAACCACTTTTCTTAACGTTTGACTCTATAATCAAGCAGCTGTCCGCTCAGAATATTCATTTGCTGCAGCTATTTGAAAACATCATACATTCTTAGAGCAAAGTCACACTAACCAGTAATATTATGTCATCAATACTATTTATGTACTAAATGTAATACGATTAGTTGGAACAATATCTTGAATGCTCACCGTATATTGGCCGTATGGTCCGCTAACTTCATGCAATGTCGCCTGAAATGTAGAAGGATAATTAGCTCTGTTAACAAACACAAGTAAATTTACGGTACTTTCTGGCTCAATAACATGCGATTGTGTGAAAAGCTTTTCATTAAGACACCCAAGAATTTTTTGGCATACGTACTCACGACGACTATCAATAATTTTATTGATTCCATAGGTAAGAATCGGTGCAGTAATACCTGCTATTAAGCTACCAGCAACTAAACTTGGCATCCCTCCACTACTGAAATTTGACACAGTAACAATATTGTCTCTCAAACCTACAGGAGGGAGAGTACCGCTCAGCAAAGTAAGCGTTGGAGAAGCCATAACATCAACTCCAAGTGCAGCTAAACTAAAAAGGGGATATCCTACAGTTGAAATGGTTGCAGCAGCGGCTTCGGCAAGCAGTATACCCGCGCCCCAACTTATACCAATAAATATACCTAGTCCTGTTATAACACCTCCTACAATTTTTGCAGCACGTTTATACCCTGTATACGTAGGACCTATGGCATACGCAATAGCCTGCGCATCAAGCAGAGGAATATTTATATCTTTACTATCTATTTGGCATAATTCCTTTGTGTTATTAGTAATACTAATACACAAAGGAGTACATTCTAAACTCAAATGCAAATTACCAATTTTATTATTATTCAAGTATTGTTTTAGTTCCTGAACGCTCATGCTTTTTATAGAAATAGTAACAGGCATGCAAGAAGAATTTTTATCCCAACATGTATAAATATTTTCAATACCAGTATTTTTAATATCCGCCTCAGCACAATAACTCAATGTAGTTAGAGTACATAGGGCCGATAAAATAAAACGAGCCAACATAATAGTCCCTTAAGCTAAAATATATTTTGCTCTACTACTATATTGTATTCTCTTTGCTTTTGATCCACAAAAGCCTTACCACTAAGATGAAATAAAATTAAAACTAAATTGTAAAAAAACCTATTTATAGACGCATCCCTTTATATACGATAAAGTAAGTGCTTATAAATTTTTTTAGCAGAATATTATATTTCACACTATGCTTTTAGAAGTTTTTTTGTTTTTTATGAGTATCTACATTTATGTGAGTTACAGTAATGCTAGCTACAAATTCATATATATATATACAGCATTTTAGTATTTTTTTATTGTATTATTTTCATGCATATAATTGAAAAAGCAAGTAATCCTAGTCAAGCTAGTTTTATTTTGGTAACTTGCATAACCCCTTAATCGCAATAAAATTGATAATATAGATAAACTATACTACTAAGAATTATTACTAGTAACTGCTATTTTGAACATAATGTTGCGGAATCTATATAAACATACAAAGTGAGAATTATTTTATTGAAGCTTAATCTAATATCTATCAAAAAAATCTTTTCATATATGTATCTTTTATTGCTTCCGACTGTAATTCTTGCGGGAGAATTGAATAAAAATATAAGTAATTCAAAATATACACATGTAATCGATAAAAATTATAAAACTCTTATGTTCAGTGATTCATTAATCGAAGAATCATCTGTCTTGAGCGTATTTACCCGAGAATATCCTGATCAAGAAATTCCACTGCCCATTGCAATCAAAGATGCTACATATAACTACCTACAAACGTATATTAAAACAAAAAACCTGCCCGAATATTTCACAGATATGTCTAAAAACAGTATTTATCCTAATAATTATATGCAAGAATTGACAGATCTTACATGTCTTGCACACTACCTTGGCCTTGATGCGCTTGCCCGGTCATGCGCTATTATTTGGGCAAACTATATACATCATTATTACTCTATTCATATCAGCAATAACAAAAACATTGATCAGCGCATTAGTGAGTGCAATACATTCATTGAAAGTATTTACGCACAGGGCATTTCAGAGGAATTTTTAAATAATTATGTGATGCCACCACTTACTTCACAAACTAGTCTTAATCCTGGTCAATTTAAAAAATTTATGGATATGCAATACCCGCCAATATCAGTAGAATTGCAAGGGCACGTAAGCTCACTAACTTGTATAAAGTATAGTCCTCAGGGTAATTTTATTGTATCGGCTGAAATGAATGGAGACATAATTATATGGCATAAATGCCAACAGAGATTAGTTGAACATGAAAAAAGCATAGATCATTTTGAAGTATCACAGCAGTGGCTGCCTCTTAAACTTAATTTATCTTCAGAACCAATCAAAGCGATAATATGGAATCACAATGAAAGCAGTTTTATATCAATAAGTAACGCACATACCCTCCTATGGTATAAAGATTTAAATCAAAACATGTGGATTTCATATATTTTAGCAGATAAATCTCTCGATCTTTCAACTTTATATTGGTGTATTGATGGTCGTTGTTGGTATTACATAAAGGATAATACCTTACATAAAGCATCATATAGTGTTGAACAGAAAACATGGAAGCAAGAAGAAGTCAAACAGCTTAGTGGAAAATTAGTAGATAACTCTACCTGGAGTTCAAATAACAAACTTGCCTATATACGACGTAAAGACGAATATTCATACACATTCACGGTTTGTATACTTCAGATTAATACTGCAAACAATACGACTACAGAATATTCTCTACCAGACATCTATTCACACTCAAAGCCTTTAGTACAATGGAACTGGGATGGAACGTTGCTTGCTTGCGCTGCAGATCAGCGAGAGTTAATTTATAAATATAATGGTGAAGAGTGTGCGTGGAAATTCATATATGAAAATAGGGTTGCCAACAATATCCAACATACTGAATGGGCTGCACAAGAAAATACTCTTAGCAGTACTTACTCGGAAACGCTCGTTACCCTTACACAATTGAAAAATAAGTCTGTCGAATCAGAACACGTAGGTCGCCTGAGTGGCTCAACAATCTATTCACGTTCTATAAACCCGTCAGGTACTGCTCTGCTAGTAGAATCGCGATGTCATAATGATTTTTATTATAACTTATTTTCAAAGCAATTTTCAGATAATAAATGGAATAAAAATTTTCTATTCAAAAGCAATACGTCTATGAGTAGCATTAAAAATTGCGGACACAAAATAGCATATTCTTGGAACAAAGATGGCACAGCGCTAGGTATGACATTTACCAATACCCATTTAAAAGTATTACATAAGTATGAATTTAATACCTGGAATTTATTAGATTTTGATGTACCGCATTTGATTGATAACCAATCAATAGAGTGGCACTGGGATACGTATAATTTTGCAGCTATTGGCAAGGACAATGCAGTTATAATAGGTCATTTACAAAGCCTTGAACTACTCAATCATCCAGAGCGTATGCATATTATTACCTTATTACATGCACTTTGCTATCAAAGCAACAATATGAATACTACTGATGTAAATGCATAATATACTTGTGTGCTTCTTGAAGTAGTGTTTTTGCATTGGCATATGTAACTTGCGTAACTCCATCTGTAAAGCAAACCCATTCATATCCTTGATGTTCATCGGACAGAACGATAGTTCCTTCGCGCGCTTGGCCGACAAAAAACGTAACTGTTTTATGCACTTTGTTACCTTGACGATCAGTAAAAAAATACGATAATTGATGTTTAAAATAAGGATCAAGCTGCGCAGTCAAGGCAGTCTCTTCATGCAATTCACGAATTGCAGCTTCCTCAAGTGTTTCTCGAGCTTCTACTTTACCTTTAGGAAAATCCCAATGGCCTGACGTATAGTGAAGCAATAAATATTCAAGACCTTTAATGCCAATCCGATAGATTACTATCCCTGCAGAATACTGGTGAATCATAGCTCCCTAATCTATAAAATGCAGTTTAATGCCAAACCATGTACGACTTGCAAATAAATACAGCGCAAGTAATGCGCACAATGGTCCAGCCCACAGCCAGTAACATAATGTATTTTCTAATAACCAAATATACCATTCCGGCAGACAAGACAGTAGAAATGCGCACCCGGTATATAGTACAGAAAAACCTGTAAATCCAACCGCATATTGTAAACATATACGTAGTACAAACTGGAAAAATCTTCCAAAATATATGCGCACACCAAAATATGTTTGCAAAAGAACTATAAGTAAAATTGTCTGTACACTTGCTGATATAGTAGTGGCAATTGCAAGACCTACTGCCTGAAATTTTTCTACTAACAGATAATTACAGACTATGTTAAATATAACAGCGCAAGTTGTGGTAATACCCGGTATCCAAGTATTTCCCAATGCATAATAAGTGTTCAAGAAAATTTTATTGAGTGATAAAAACAGTAATCCCGGTACTGCAGCACACAAAATTTGCTGTGCTTTATAGGCATGAACCAAGGTAAACTTATCAGATACTGCGATAGTAATAAATAGCTTATGGCCAAGCACTGCCAGAAGTATGGCAACAGGAACGATAACCCATGTTATTAGTTTAACACTTTCTAAGATATAAAAACCCATGCGCGCACGTGCATGAACTACGACCCTTGAAAAATGAGGTAGCAGGATAGTAGAGAATGCGATAGCAAATACACCCAAAGGTATGGCAACATAACGACCTGCGTAATAAAGTAAAGATAGCGAGCCTGCAGGAAGTCGTGAGGCAAATTGCGCATCAATAATATCATTAATTTCAGCAGTACTGACACTAATCAAACACAATAAAAATCTTACTAACATTGAGCCAAAGTAATGCACCGTTTGAGCATTAATAGATCCAAAAGATAGAGAATAACGAGCGTACGTAATTGCATGAGCTATACATTGCAAAGCACCACCTGCCACTACTGCCCAGCAAACAGTGCTTACTGGTAATTTAAATAACAAAGAAAATATTAAAGCACTAATCATAGCAACGTTAAGTATAATGGGTACCAAGGCAGGAATTAAAAAATGATTTACTGATTGTAATGCTCCAGCAAACAGAGCGCTGGTAGAAATAAAAAAGATAAATGGCATCATAATACGCACATACGGCACAGCTTGCGCAAGCTGTACTGCATCAAAACCAGGAGCAAGTGTAGCGACTACTGATGGCGCATACCACATAACTAATCCACAAAAAACAACGACCATCGACTCAAAAGCAATAAAGGATAGCGACATTAACGAATCTGCGTGTTTTTGACCGTGAGTTCGAGATACCTGGAGGTATACTGGCACAAAGGCCGCAGATACTGCCCCTTCTGCAAACATTTTACGGGCAGAGTTAGGTATTTTAAACGCAAGAAAAAATGCATCTGACAGTCCACTTGCACCCAAATATCGACTCATAAGTGCTTCACGTACAGTGCCAAATATACGGCTTATAAGCGTTGAGCCTCCTACATGGATAGCTTTTGAAATAATCGATTGTTTTGTCAGTCCTTTATCGACTGCACGCCCTTGGGCTTGTCCACTACTAGGTGAAATAAGAGGAACAGACGATTTACTAGGCTGCTGATGTTGTGGAAACATATACTTTATACTTTAACGTATAGAAAACCTTTATTTTAGCTTATTGTTGCCAGTATATCACAGCATTACTTAAAAATAACAACTAAAATGTTCTTTAAGCTTTTTTTGCATATCTTTTGGTTGAAAATACATCACAGAAAACAAAAATGCTTTACATAAAGAACATTTATTCCATAACTGATAGTTTTGGACATAATCTAAAAACGCTATACCTTGAGGCACTGAAAATATAAGGTTTTGTCCTACCTCGTCAGTATCAAGGATGTTTACAAAAGCATTTTTTATAAATTTGCTTATAATTGGCCTATTATTTGTAGAATCATAAAAAGCAAGGTCGTATCCTTGTCGATTTTCATATTTTTTTGCCACAACTATACAGGGATTTACCGCAGAACCCCACACAGTTACTTTGCTCTCGGGCAATATCGATTGCTTTTCATCGCCTGCAATAAAAGACACTAACTTTGGATTATTGCCAGCAATATTATATACCCATATAGAGCAATTTATATCGACAAGCACAAAATGAGTACTTTGACGCGCAGCTGTATATGTTACTATATTATTATGGTGCACAGGCAATAGAACAATAGTATTATCAGAAATAGTATATGAAGCTAAGCCATCTTTAGTGTAAAAGTATAAATAGTTATGCGTATGATCTATGCATAATACACTATCATTCTCAAGCATGTGCGTAGTAAAATTTGATCTAATTTCATGACTAGAAGTATTATATTGTATCACTACGCCATGACGGCTCTCCTTAAGGTGACCCAATATATAAAGATAATTAATTTCTTGGTTATCTTTTCTGCAGGATAACCACTGAATATCATTGATAATAATATTATTCAAATGAGGATGCTCGTGCAAATTGATAGAGTAATATTGCTTTATCAACTCATCTTCTTCACGATACAAACTAATTATGTGTTCTCCCACAGTCGCGAATGTTCTTAACTTCTTCCCATTATCATAGACTGTGGCACAGCCCTTTATAAACCTAGGTCTCCAAGATAGCTGTAAAGTAATATTATTATCAATAAAGCCTATATTAGTGTGTGCTTTACATTTTTCATAACCAATCATAAAGGTCTGATCGCTCGACCAAGATACCGCGTCAAATCGGCGAGCTAGACTCTTGCTGATAAAGTGCAATTCTTGAGAAAATTCAAGAGTAGCTAGCATGGGACCATACCCTAAATATTGAGAATATTTTTCAAGGACTTTAATTAAAATGGGTTGGGGTAAGAGTATCTGTACCTTATTGACCACGTTACATATCTGCTCAAATGTACCTTGGTGGGATTCTTGCAATAACATGTACAACATCCGTGCATATCGATCAACGATTATATTCACTATTGAGGTTGTTATATCTGAATCAAAAGATTCCATACTATTCAACGCCCAGCAAGCAAGGATAAGTTGTAGGGGGATCCATTCTTGAATTTCTTTCTCTATAGATATAGGGTTGAAATTCAACGAATATATATACATAAGATGCTTAAGCCTTACAAGCCAATCACGCGCTTGCTCTATATTTTGTATCGATGAACCAGCGGCTACCTGATTTTGATTAACAAGCTTGTGCCACCACTCATTGTCGAGCCAATCAAGCTTAAAATGACCAGATCGTAAACTAAGGTTAGTTTTTTCCGAAGTATGAACTACAGAAAAAGTAGATATAAAAAATATCAAATACCATACGGAGGTATGCTTCATATGTTGTATGCCTCTATCCTTTTTATATTTATGTATATTTGAATTTAATGAAATGAGCTTTAGAATATCAAGTAATTGTACACATCTTAAGTACACCATCTGCTAATCTTAATCTTGTGTCCATACGCGCAGCCAAGGCTGTATCGTGTGTACTTACAATAAGAGCCATCCCCCATTCAGTAGCACATGATAGCAAAAGTTGGGCAATAGAGTCACCTGTCGATGCATCAAGTGATCCTGTGGGCTCATCTGCCAATAAAAATTTTGGACGAGAATAAAGCGCACGAGCAAGAGCGGCTCTTTGCTGTTGTCCGCCCGAAAGCTCAGTCGGACACGCATGTTCGTAATCACTCAATCCAACCTGCTTTAAAAGCATTTTTGCATTTTGAGACACTTGAGACCGAGATTGATGAGCAATAAGTCCAGGAATCATAACATTTTCCAGCACGTTAAGCTCAGTAATTAAATGAGGTGTTTGAAGTAATAAAGAAATATATCCATAGATATAGTAGGAGTATTGATCCATATTAAATGTATTAATATTTTTCTCATCCCATAATATTGTACCACTTGTAGGACGGTCAATACCTGCAATGAGTGACAATAGTGTTGATTTGCCTGAGCCTGATGCACCAGTTATTGCATAAGTACTTCCCTGCTTGAAAACATAAGAAATATCATGCAATAATTGAGATACCGGACTGTACGTTACAAAAGATTTTGATACGCACGAGAGTGTAATTGTATTCATGAAAAGTATCGTAGCATAAAATTACGTAATTGTAGTACTTTTATAATAACTCGTTTCTAATAGTAATGTGTATTTTTTTATTTTAATTTTTTAAATTTTTTTTGAAAGCATTGACAAATACATGCCAATAAAAGGCTTTTTGGCAAGCTTTATTTACCAGTATCTATATTAATCGTTGTATTACGATCAGTCGGTTGCCTACACTTTCTGATGGGGATAAAAAGTACGATATTAGTTCCAACCCAGGGGGAGTGAATGAAAACGCTGCTCAATAAAAACGTAGCTGAGGCGATACCGGAAATTCTCCCGGTTATCCCAACGATTGACGTAGTAGTCTTTCCGCATGCGATTGTACCGTTATTGGTGCTTGATGAAAAGATTATTAAAGGCATAAATCAAGCACTTGAAGAATCTCGATGGGTTTTGCTGTTAGCATCTAAAACCCCACAGGACGCTCAAGAACCTATTGGCACCAAAGATTTATATAGTGTGGGCACGATAGCTTCTATAATGCGCGTTATAAAGTTACCTGAAGGCGGGGTAAAAATCTTAGTGCAAGGTATTTGCAAAGCACATGCCAAAGATATTGTTACCCAAGACAATCAGTTGCAAGCGCTGGTAGAACGTGTCAGTTCCATACCTGATAATGACCAAGCATCAGTTAATGCTCAGATTAAAAACATCAAAGAGATAACTGAAAAACTTGCAAATGCAGGTTCCAGTTCATTCAGCCCCGACTTTCATATGATTTTAAATAAGATGCAAGATCCGAATAAAATAATCGATTTTATTCTTTCTCATCTTAACTTAAGTGTAACTGAAGCTCAAAAATTGCTTGAAATGACATATCAACTTGATATTCTTTCAACCCTCTATCAGCACTTGCATAAAGAGATTGAGTTGACTGAGATGCAAGAACGCATTAAAAATCACGCGCGCGAATCAATGAATAAGGCGCAAAAAGAATTTTATTTACGTGAACAATTGCGCGCTATAAAAAAAGAACTTGGCGAAGATGAAGAAGAAGAAATAGAAGTAATGCGCCAAAAACTTGAAGAAATGGGTGCTCCTGAAGAAGTAAAATTAGAAATTAAAAGACAAATTAACCGCCTTGAGCGTACTGCACCTGACTCAATGGAGGCAACTGTTACTCGTAATTATTTAGAATGGATTTTTGCTCTACCGTGGTCCCATGAAACTACTGATAATCTTGATATTTCTCATGCCAAACTCACCTTGGACGAAGAACATTATGGAATGAAAGACATTAAGGAACGAATTCTTGATTTCATCTCAGTACGAAATTTACGTCAAGATGGCTTTGGACCTATTTTATGTCTTGTTGGTCCCCCTGGCACAGGTAAAACATCCCTTGGGCAATCAATTGCAAAGAGCATGGGTCGAACATATGCTCGTATTTCATTGGGTGGCGTTAAAGATGAAGCAGAGATAAGAGGACATCGACGCACGTATGTAGGTGCTATGCCTGGACGATTTGTACAAGCAATTCGCAAAGCTGGTTCCAAAAATCCTGTTATTGTCATTGATGAACTTGATAAAATTGGCTCTGACTTTAGGGGAGATCCTTCAGCTGCTATGCTCGAGGTGCTCGATCCACATCAGAACAAAACATTTTACGATAACTATCTGGGCGTAGCCTTTGATTTATCAAAAGTAATGTTTATCGCAACCGCCAACAGTCTTGATACTATCTCAGAACCACTCCGCGATCGACTTGAAATTATTGAAATCTCAGGATATACGATCCCTGAAAAAGTAAATATCGCTCATCGTCATTTAATCCGTAAAGCAATCTCTGATTCGGGACTTACTAGTGAACATCTTCATATTAATGAACCTACTTTAGAAGACATTATTTATAACTACACTAAAGAAGCAGGCGTCCGTCAATTTGAACGTATTATTCGAAAACTCTGTTCCAAGGCAGCGCGCGCCCTGGTTGAAGAGAAAAAATTGATCGAGTTTACTCAGGATAATATAGAAAGCTATTTAGGCCCTCGCCGTTTTGCTGAGGAAATTTGGAACGATAAGGACCTTATTGGTATAACTAACGGCCTTGCATGGACACCTCATGGCGGAGAAATTATTAAAATAGAAGCAGTTCTCGTTCCTGGAAAAGGCAAACTATTACTTACCGGACAATTAGGATCAGTAATGAAGGAATCAGCACAAGCAGCTTTAAGTTACGCCAAAGCGCATGCTGATGAATTTGAACTTGAACCAAAAGTATTTACTCACTTTGACCTTCACATTCATGTACCTGCGGGCGCTGTACCAAAAGATGGCCCGTCTGCTGGTATTACTATGCTAAGCTCGATTCTTTCAGCACTCACCGCACGACCAATTGATGCATCGTATGCCATGACAGGTGAACTTAATCTACGTGGGCATGTTATGCCTATAGGGGGAGTTAAGGAAAAAATACTTGCAGCCAAACGTAATCGTGTCAAACATGTGATATTACCGTATCGTAATAAACATGATTTAAAAGGCATCGAAGATTTAACCAAAGATATCAATGTTATATTTGTCGAACACGCACATGAAGTAATAACACATGTTCTTCAAAGAACGCGCACGGGTACCGACTTTAACATGAGCTAATTATTTTATCTGGTGAAATAAAAATGCCTCCAGATAATACTGGAGGCATTTTTATATAATTTATAGCAATAACACTTATTTAATACGATATAAAAATTTACCGCCCTCAGTAAGCGTGTATCCAATATAACCAGTAATACCCGTAATTGCTGCACATACTGCAGCCCTTTTGAGTATTAGCGACGGTTTTTTATTTATTTGAATGCACATTTCAGGAGTACGTTCTTCAGGTGAAGTAATGCGAGCATAAGCATCGTACGCTACTGTTTCTACTGCAGCCATACCTGCTCCGATAGCAAGAGAAAAACTTATAGCACCTGCAAGTTGGCGAGGCCAAATAGGAGCACTGTTAAAATTATAATAATTGTCAGATGCGCAGACTGAAATGCTTAGACTGCTTAGTATAATAAACATATAAGAATAACGCATACAGTTCCTTGCATAAAAAAAGCAGACATCTGGTATGCCTGCTTAAATTTCTTATTGTACGGTGGTTATAGTACGTACTTCACGTAAAGTACTACCATTTTTATATAGATAATACCAGCGAGCGCGTACGTAGTTGGTAAAAAAAGGTTGTAGCGCTTTATATGCCACATATCCTGAAAGTCCTGCAACCCACGTTGTTCCTGAGACTCCGATTGCAAGATATTTATTCGGGATTGAAGCTATCATATGTTGTTCTACAGTACGCTGTTCAGGCTTAGTCATTCGAGCCTTGATCACACTAGATAAATTTTCGCATCCTTTAAAAGCAACTTTGATACCTGTGCCTAATGCGTAAGTACCTAATGCAAATTGGCTCACAGCAGCTAGTTTTGTTTTCCAAGATGGCACAATCACTACTTGATTGCTATAACTTGCAAAAGAAACGCTAGTACCCAATACCAATACAATACGTGATAAAAATTTCATATAATTCCTATTACTTAGTAGTAAATAATTTATAAGCTGCAAAACCAAATACACTTGTTGCCATTGCGCTATTGAGCATAGCCAATGCTAAATTGCGTTTTGATTTAATAGCAAGTTCGTCAGGAGTACATGCTTCCTGTGGCTTTGCTTGTACTGCTTGATGTGCGCATGGCAAACAAAAAGTAATATACGCAGCACCTAGACCAGTCAATGCAGACCCTACACCGGCAGTTCTTTTGGCAGCCAGAAGAGCTCTTTTGCCTGCTAAATTATAATTAAAAGAGGCAGCTTGCATAGAAGAGCCTAGTTGTATACATAAAGCACTTACAACCAACCAAGTGCGTAATTGAGAACGAGTCATTGTTGATCCTCTTTAGGGTAGATACGTAATTTCCAAATAGATAAAAGTTTACACATAAGAAAATTAAAAGATAGGTATAATCCATTATAATAACGGGCTATATATAAAAATATCTTACAAATGTATTATAATTTTAATATAAAATACACAAACTGCAAACTCCGTCCTATACTAGGCTATTGGAAAAAGCTAAGATATATAAATTCTTACGATTATAAAATAAGAGCAAAAGTAAATATTGACAATTATCTATACTCCATTTGAATACATTTTTAACAAGGTACACAAAAATATGCGCTCTCAGTTATTTCTATTATATCTATTGGCAAATACAAGCCATTATATACATGCAATGCAGGCCGAACACCTTGAATATGCCTTTAGCAGATGGGACGAGCAGTTACATCTTGCTCAAACACGCTTACAGTCGAACTTAGAGAAATCACTTGATACTCTCTTGAGCATAGATGGGAACAATTTTGCATCTTTTCAGAAAGATATCATACCGTTACTTAAAACTATACAACGTGATATTAATGTAACATTCAAGCCTTTTATGCAACATATACATGTACCTAAACAGCATAGAGACGCTTGCACACAAGTATTAAATGTTATATCCGATAGACTTACCACATGCATTACGCATCTTGCTCGATCAACTTCCACTACCTCTTACAACTTACCAGCATTGCACAAATATTTGATTAGATCATTATTTTTTATCTATCACTCTTTTTTTACTATCGTATCAGAGCAACAACCAGGTTATTTTCAAAACTTTACTCAACTTATACATGCTGCGCGCGCAATACAAAACGAAATTTTTCCAGACAATACTACTCTTAAGGATGCTCTTGACACTCAAATGAATGATCATGAATCTGAACGTATTGTTGCATGTAAGATCAGACAGCTTACCCAAGTTTTGCAAAATACTATACTCTCCATTGAAGCCTATTATTTTTGTACTGAAAGCAATGCAGACGAGTATACTGATCCAGATATTAAACTTATTAATTCACAGCTAGATACTCTTAAGATATTTGAACAAACATTTACAGGTTTTTATGCATGCCCACGCACAACGCATCAGGTACATGAATTTCTTGAACAATTTGCACAAGGTATATTATTTATACAACAGCGCTTAAGCTCTGTTATTGAAAAAAAACGTCTTGATCTTACAAATTCTCTTGAATTTATAGAATCTCGAGAAAAACTTAGTGTATCTGACGCGCTCATAGTATTTGCCAATTATAGGAAGAATATATCAAAAGATACGAATACATGGCTTGCAAGCACACTCAACGGATTTTCTATTCCCGCACTACCTACAATACCCAATCCATTTCAAGCAGTAACAGAAATGGGCGCTTCGGTTGCAAACCAAATAGGAGAACCTATATTGGAAGCTACTTCACACATATTACAAACAACACATCAATTGGCAGCTCATATAAGCACCATTTTTAAAAATTTACCTGACCAATTACATCACATAGACAGTATTCAAGAAGGCAATAGCATCAGCAGCAAACTCTCACATTACATTATAAATGTAGTCAAAAAACACCTTCTTGCTGCCACAAATAGTACCTTAAGTAGTACGGCTGATATAGTGATGGAATTTGCTAACACTTGTACAGTTTTGGCAGAAACAGCAGAGCGTTTAAAAGACTACTGCCACAACACACGTTTACCAGAAATTGCTGGTCTTGACAAAGCTATAGTAAACAAATGTCTTGCTTTTGTAGGGCTACGCCACTTAGAAAAAATAACTATCCTGTCAAAAGAATATAATCCTTTTCTTTCTATTTCTACTCTTTACAATTATATGCTTGCTCAACAGAAACATGGTAATAATTTGCCATGTATACCTGCTAGCATAATTAATCTAATGCCTAGCCAATTTGTATCACAATATACAAAAGACCTTGCGCCTGTACTTGCTACATGGGAACAATTATACAATGATGAAAAAGCAGTCATAGTTAATAATTGTAAATGCATATCGCCAGACGTACTAGAGCACATATCATCTTCTTTACAAGATCATGAAAATATAAGTAGAACTATGGTTGAAAACCTATATTCCTTTATTTGGGCTACCCGCAATCACATTGCACAAGAAGAGACAGGGCGTTATGTTACAAATACTCAAAATCACTGGCAGAGTAAATTGTTAGAAAACAATGAAGAAATTAAAAAATTAAAAGATTCAATAAAGGATTTACAAAATGATCATGATCTTATTAAGTTATCATGGAAAAATTTGTGGCTTGGAGGAATTTTAAAGCGCTATTATATCAATGCTCAAATGGACCAATTGGACAAACAACTTCAAGGGTTTGAATCAATAGGCACAACTATTACTAATAACCTTGAAATTATAGCAGAATGCGCACAAAGTATTGCGCAAAAAATAAAAGCTGCACATTTTCTGCTTACAACACTCAAAGGTAATGTTGCATGTTACAATTATTTGCCCAACATAAGCGCTATTATACAGACGCTCACTGACAAAGTAGATTCTTCTTTTTCATTATATGGAGCGCCTTTTATAAATCAGAAATATAATAATTTGTCAAACAGTCTCATCGGTTCAGTATATTCACAAAGTGGTTTTGATGTAGACGGAGACAGCAGTGTTGCTTTACAATAAATACACATTGGATTAAGTTCTATAGTAGGTAACACTCTCAAGAATTCTATACTAAACGTATCGGTAAAGTATGATCGCTCAGGAACACAGAACATATTCAGATCATAATCATGGAACAGTACTTCGTATAAGCGGCACTATCATAGATGTACAATTTGAAGTAAACTCAGCGCCCGCAATATCCTACGAATTAAAGGTTGAAATTCCAGAAAATGGTTCTGTAAATTATGCAAGTGTAGAAGTTGCTCAGCAGCTAGGCGATGGGATTGTTCGCTGTATCGCTATTGATAACTTATTTAATATCAGCAGAGGATTGAAAGTTATCAATACAGGTAGCCCTATTAAAGTACCGGTAGGACCTGAAACACTAGGTAGAATATTCAATGTATTGGGTGAAACCATCGACGGCCTCGCTCCCTTACCACATGATGTAGAGCGTACCTCTATTTATAACCAAGCGCCTCATCTTATTGAAATGAATGTAACCAATAATATACAAGAAACCGGTATTAAGGTCCTGGACGTCATGTGTCCTTATATTAAAGGTTCCAAGATAGGTTTATTTGGCGGTGCAGGAGTAGGTAAAACTATATTAGTACAAGAACTTATACGTAATATTGCCACCGAACACGGCGGCGTTTCAGTGTTTACTGGTATAGGCGAGCGCACTCGTGAAGGCAATGAACTGTGGCTTGAAATGAAACGTACAGGTGTTTTGAATAAAACAGTACTTGTGTTTGGACAAATGGGTGAAATGCCCGGTGCTCGTTTGCGCGTAGGCCTTACTGGTCTTACTATGGCAGAATACTTTAGAGACCGAGAGAAAAAAAATGTACTTTTCTTTGTCGATAATATTTTTAGATTAGTGCAAGCAGGTTCTGAAGTATCGACTCTTTTAGGTCGATTGCCTTCGGCTGTAGGCTATCAACCAACCCTTGCGACCGAAATGGGCTATTTTCAAGAACGTATTGCAAGCACTATTAATGGTTCTATCACCTCTATTCAAGCGGTATATGTACCTGCAGACGATATCACTGATCCTGCGCCAGCCACTACTTTTATGCATTTAGATGCCAACACAGTATTATCACGAAAATTAGTTGAACTTGGTATATATCCTGCAGTTGATCCTCTGCAATCTAATTCTAAAGGATTAAACCCAGCAATTGTTGGCGAAAAGCATTACAATGTGGCACGTAAAATCCAAGAAATTCTTCAAAGATACAAAGAACTGCAAGACATTATAGCAATTTTAGGTATGGAAGAACTTTCAGAAGAAGATAAAGTTGTTGTGCATAGAGCAAGTCGTATACAAAAATTTTTAACACAACCTTTATTTACTGCTGAGTTTGCAAGTGGATTACCAGGACGATATGTTCCTTTATCACAAGCAATTGATGATTTTGAAACTATCATTAATGGTCAGGTAGACCATCTACCTGAACAAGCATTCTATATGGTTGGCACATTACAAGAAGTATATCAAAAAGCAGAACAGCTGCGCTCATAAAAAGGTAGTATTGTATGCTGTTACGATTAATAGCTCCGCTTGAAATCAAAGAATATGAAGTAGAGTGGTGTGAAATTACTACTGAGTATGGAAGCAGAACTATTTTTTCAGGACATGCGCCTATGATTTTAGTAATTAAGCCAGGAAGCATGCTTCGCTTTGGCGCACAAGACACATCATTGGGTGAAGAGCTTATTGGTCAAGGCATTGCTCATATTACTCGCACCACCCTTACTATACTGCGCAGTATCTTATGAGCGATATGTTAGGCACAGTGATTTCAGGTTCTTTGCAAGAAGGACTCTTGGTAAGATTTGCATCACATGTCAGACTTGCTGATATCAGTACTGGTACTTTTATGTGTATACGCACACAAAACAGTACTTTTGTATGTGTGGTAGCAGATTTAAGCTTGGCTACCAGCTCTCCTGAAATTGCACAACGCCCACCGGTATCAGCTTCTAGTTTATTAGCTCGCACACTGAGTGGTTATGATGTTTATGCGACTGCTTTACTCAAACCATTAGTCTGTCTCAATTTGCAGTCTATACCTATGCCTGTCAAAACACTGCCGGATCATTTCAGCCCCGTGTACTATGCAAGTGCTGAAGACATTGCACATATTTTTGGTAGCGAACAAGATACTCAAAAAACTTATTTTTCAATTGGTACGCCGCTTGATATGAACGTACCCGTATGCATTGATCTTGCAAAATTAAGTGAACGAAGCAATGGAATATTTGGAAAAACAGGAACAGGAAAAACTTTTATCACACGTTTGGTACTTGCAGGTCTTATCAAGCATGAGCAAGCAGTTAACATTATATTTGACATGCACAGTGAATACGGACTTCAAGCTCGTACTGAGCAAGGTGGCGGGTCTTTTGTAAAAGGCTTACGTACACTATTTGGCGCTAAGGTTGCCATTTTTTCTTTAGATCCGATATCAACTCGTCGACGCGGTGCCCAACCTGATGTTGAACTTAAACTCACCTATCAATCTATTAGTGTTGAAGATATTTTAAGTTTGGCACACGAACTCAATCTTCATAGCACTGCTCTTGAAGCTGCATATTTAATTCATGCACGTTACAAGCGAGATTGGCTTGCGGTACTCTTGGCACAAGATGATATAAAAACTTTTGCAACCAGTATTGGCGCGCACCCTGAATCAGTAGCAGCATTATATCGAAAACTTAAAAGAATTGAGCGCTTGCCATTCTTTGTGCCAGCTCAAGAACCTTATAGCACTCAAGATCATACCGTTATCGATCATATGATGGAATATATTAGTAGAGGTATTAGTATCATTATTGAATTTGGTAACTATACTTCAACTTTTGCTTATCTCTTGATTGCAAATATTATTACTCGACGTATTCATGCTGAATATGTTGAGCGAACTGAACTATTTCTTGGTACAGGCTTGGAAAGCGATCGGCCACGTCAACTTATGATTACTATTGAAGAAGCACACAAATTTTTAAATCCAGCTGCAGCTCGACAAACAATTTTTGGCACGATTGCACGAGAGATGCGTAAGTATTATGTGTCACTTCTCATCGTAGATCAACGGCCATCAGGTATTGATCCTGAAGTGCTTTCACAAATAGGTACCAAAATTATTGCACAATTGAACGATGAACGCGATATTGCAGCTGTTCTTATGGGAATGCCCAATTCAGTGCATTTACGTACTATATTGGCAACTCTTGAAACAAAGCAGCAAGCACTGGTCGCAGGGCATGCAATTGCAATGCCTATAGTAATTAAAACACGCCCTTACGATACTCAATTTTATAGTGATATAGCGCCTGATATTATACCAACTACTCGTCAAGCAATTGACCAACTTTATTAAAAAGTACCTAAATTCTAGAATTATTGTATATGCTAGGTATCAAATTAGGGAGATAGTATGAGATACTATAGTAAGTATATTATATACATGCTAGTAACATGCCAACTTAATGTACACAGTATGGAGCATGAGCTAGAACAAAATAAGCCTTCTCCTACTTCTGATTTATCTAGTATGGTCCTCGCGTTAAGTCCTTACACTCAAGCCGTACGAGAAGCAATACAAAATGATAATGTATCGCAAGTAGATCAACCCCTTATTGCCATAAGTCAAGCATGCTCAATTTTCGGCTCATACAATTATCTTCATATTGCAGCAGAATATGGTTCAGTTAACGTAGCTAAATGGCTTATAAATACACATAATTTCGATGTAAATCGTCAAACAAGTGATGACGAACAACTAACTCCGCTTATGATAGCAAGTAGTAAAAATCATAAAAAATTTGTTCATTTTCTTATTGATGATATTAATATTAATCCCTTAAAAATTGATACGCAAGGCATGACTGCACTGCACCACGCATCAACAATTTATAGTGCTGCAAGTTTTAAAAGGATTGTAGTAAAATTTCCACAACTACTATATATTTCAGATAATTTGGGTAGAAATGTAACGCATCTTATTGCACAAAGAAATGCTCGAGACCTTTTAAAATTTATTTATAAAAATATTTATGAAAATGAAAAGTTTGTAAATATCGCCCAACAGCATCCATGGATTGAGTATATTAATCAAAATTCGGGAAAAGATCCTAAATATCCAGGCTATACTCCCTTATTGTATGCTCTGGCTACATGCCCTACTGACCTTGATAAAAGCCTGTCAGGTACTGATAGTTTATCAGGCTCAGGTTTTTCGGGAATAGAAGGTGAACGAGCTTTCAGAGCTACCCGCACAAAAACAATAGCATGGATTTACAAGCATGGCGGTAATCCTTACAAAGCAGCTACTTTATTCAAGGAAACAGAACTTGCTGATTGGCCGCTATACCTTGCAATGCAAACAATGGATCATGAGTTAATATTATGCGTAGTCAAACAAATGATCGACTACAAAGAAACAAAAAACTTTCTAGTAACCAACGGCCCAGGCAAAGACATTTTAAGTTATAAGCCTAAGCAGGGCAAGGATTTATGGCAATGGGTAGATGAACAAAATCGTCCCGATCTTATACAATATGTCATTAATAAACTAGCAGAAAAATACCAAGTTGAATGTCCGTCATGTAGCCTTGAAAGCAAAACCTCAAACCCAAATACTCCCCGCTCAAGTCAAGATTTTGAAAACATTAATAATATAAATTATAATAACCCCCTTATTTTAGGTCCCAATGATCTTACAATCACAAGCTCTCAATGTGGACACTTTATTTGTATTAAGTGTAAAAAAGACTGGGTAGAGCGTAGTATAAAAAACAAAAGTAAAGAATGCCCTACATGCCCGGTATGCCGTGCCCCTTTAGAACACTTTGAATTTGAGGGCTCTGGGACTGAACTCACCTTGTGGAAACCCAATAAAATAGTACCTAAAGGTAGCCCTCCTCAGTCGCACCATCCTGAGTCAGAAGATAGTAAAAAGAACTGTAGTATACAATAGATTTTTTGTAAAACTATCTATATATAATAAAAAATTGACAAATATGAAAAAATAAATATACTTATACTATACTATCATTACAAAAGTCCTTACAGTCACTATACTATAATTTTATCTATAAGCAGCGCTCTATTTATTATTGACAAAGTGAAAATATAGGGTATACTCATTTGATATAACAACATTAAAAAGAGGTTATTATGATACGTACAATACAAAAATGTATAGGCATGATAGTGCTTATAACATGTACTATGAGTGGAGCTGAAAAAACTATTTTTCGCAACTCTAATATAGCAAAATTTAGCTACAACAGACCTGAGCTTAAAACAAACTTAATTGTAGGTAATGGTCCTATTGCAGCAGCAGTTGCTAACCTACATAGATCAAATAGCAGCTTTTCAAGCTTTCTAAAAGTTTTGAGTATAGTTACATGGGGTGCGTTTAAACATATTTACACTACACCTGTAAAAGATGAAACTCCTGTTCTACAATCTGAGCACTCTCAAGTACAAGTTGTAGAGCCTATAGAGCTTTCTCTATCATTTTCGGATGATTTGATTGGTGCATTAAATAGACGTGATTTCAATACAGCATTGAATTTAGTCAAGCATCCGTCAGTTACTGAAAATATTGTTAATAAACTTAACAAATTAGATCTTACTCCATTGTGGTGTGTTGTAGGCACATTTTGTTGCTCTGATGATGAAGAAAAACAGTTACTTGAAGTTGTAAAAGCACTTATTGATAAAGGCGCACAAGCAAACTATGTGTTTAGTAAGAATAAAAATGATATAACTCATAATGCATTCGTCAACGCATGTAAAGCAGGAAATATCTTAATTGCTGAATATCTGTACAAAGTAATATATCCGTATGGAGTACTCATTGATATCGGTGAGAAGTTATATGACAACAATATGCTGAGCAATTTGCTTACTGAGACTATGAATAGCTATGCAGGTCAGCAAGGAAGCTTTAGAGAGATATACAAAAAAAGTAATGCTGGTAAATCTTTAACTAGCGTTCAAATTGACAAGATTTTTGAGCAACGCATGGCGCCTGTTATTGAATTTTTGCTTGAAAAAATATGTTATTCAAATACCTTGCCTGTTATCAATATAAATAGCCTCCGTTCTGACGGCATGGGAGGCAGAATAAATTTCTCAGCTTTAGATCTTACACGTATGCTAACTAAAATAAACAGTGATGGAACAATACAAAAATTAGATCTTATTGAAAATATTTTACTCAAACATGGTGCAAAAGAAAAAGATCTTAATAGCTTGGAAAGCAGTATTCCTGATTTAGGGGATCCTAATCATGAAGCAGCGCCTCAAGTTACTGTAGTACCAGGATTTACAGAAACTTTGACGTCAGCGCTTGATGGATCATATCATGGAAATTAAGTTTCCTTAAAATACCTAAAAGGGACCCTTTAATAAGGGTCCCTTTTTTATATCTCTATATTATTGCAATCTCCCTCAATTTGGATTATTATCCAATTACTATGAATAATAATCCAAACAAAACTCACGTCCAGTCCTCAATGCAACCTGAAAAGCGCAGGCAATTAATTGCACATCTTATACGACACCACCTTGTCGAAGACCAGGAGTCACTCGTATGTTTATTGAAAGATCAGTACCAACTTGATATCGCTCAATCTATTATTTCACGTGATTTACAATACTTAAAAGCAGTTAAGGTCACTCAAAGTGGTCGGCGAATTTATCAGATACCTGCAATTGATGTACAGGAGCAGATTGTACAACTTGCAGTGGCTTCTATTGAACACAATCAGACGTTAGTTGTGATCAAGACACGACCAGGCTTGGCAGATGCAGTCGCTGAATTTTTTGATACACAAAAAATTCCCCGCATACTGGCAACCCTTGCGGGGGAAAATACTGTATTAATTATCCCTACCGACATTACTCAGACTGCATTACTTGCAGATGAACTGAAAATAAAATATACCAACTTACCCGACAAAGGACATGTCCATGAATAAAACTACTTTGATTATTACCGCACTTGTAGTCGCATCGCTTGCAGCCTTATATTATAAAACAACGTACCGCTCAAATACCTTGACAAATCGTGCGCAAGTTGGTCAAACAGAAGATGCTTTAGTCATCGGTATTAACCCTTATCCTCCGTATGTAATTATTGACAATAACGACGTTACCGGCTTTGAAGCAGAATTAATTAAGGAAATTGGTCAGCAGCTTAATAAAAAAGTAGAATTTCAGAACATGGCATTTACTTCGCTGGTAGCATCTGCACAAGCTGGCACTATTCATGCAATCGCGTGCGGCATTGCTCCTACTGCAGAACGTGCTGAAAAAGTATTATTTACCAAACCTTATGTAAGCAATGATCCTTTAGTTATTTTAACTCTCAAAAGCCATGCGCCTATTAGAAATGTACAAGATTTATTAGGCAAAAAAGTGGTAGTCAACCAAGGGTATACTGCCGACATGTTCATCTCAAGCATCCCCGGTATGAATATAATGCGACTTGATGAAGTAGCCGATGGTTTCATGGCATTACAAAGCGGACAAGCCGATGCGTTTGTTACTGCCAGATCAAGCGCACAGCCTTATTTTAACAGTAAAAAAGAATCTACATTTTCTGCCACTGAAATACCAGGTAGTAGTGAATCAATTGCATGCGCAGTCTCAAAAGCATATCCACAATTACACAGCGATATTGAACGTACACTTGAAAAATTGCAAAAAAATGGAACACTTGATGCACTTAAAAAGAAATGGAATCTGTAATGATTAATGTTGATTTAATTGTACAGTCATTGCCAGCCCTTATGCGGGGAGCAGTGGTTACACTCAAAATTGCAACACTGTGCACCTGTATTGGTATTGTGCTTGGAACATTGTTAGGCGTAGGTTCAACTTCATCTAATCGACTAATCACTTCATTGATTAATGCATATGTACTTATCATTCGTGGCACACCCATGCTGATACAAATATTTATATCATTTTATGTATTACCTCAAATAGGCATAAAGCTTGCCCCTTTCTGGGCTGCCACTATTGCATTGGGACTTAATAGCAGTGCGTACTTAAGTCAGATTATTAAGGCAGGTATAACAAGTGTTCCGCGTGGCCAACTTGATGCAGCTTATGTACTCGGGCTGTCAAAATGGCAAACATTCAGATACATTACCATGCCTCAAGCACTTACTTTGATGCTACCGGCATTGGGCAATGAACTCGTGACACTGATTAAAGATTCTAGCTTGGCCTCGACCATTGGTGTAGTTGAACTATCGCGAGAAGGTTCTTTTATACAAAGCAGAACCCTTGATGCGTTAAGTATATATCTTGCAGTAGGAATGATTTACCTTGCGCTTACCATTACTGTTTCTTACTTTATACACCTTTATCAAAAAAGAATGAAAACTCATGCTCAATATAATTAATGTAAGTAAAAAATATGGTTCGCGTGTTATACTCAATAAAGTTAGCTGCCAAGTCAAAAAAGGACAAATTGCAGTACTCTTAGGGTCATCAGGCGTTGGCAAATCTACCCTTTTGCGTATATTGGCAGGGCTTGAAAACTATGACCAAGGGACTATTACACTTGAAAACAAACCATTAACTCAAACCACCGGTACTCGTGCACAACAAGTAGGAATGGTATTTCAACATTTTAATTTATTTGATCATCTTACTGTCGAGCGTAATGTAACATTAGCACTTGAATGCTCCGGCACAATAAATTCAACCGATGCAAAAATTCGTGCGCAAAAGCTTCTTGCTCATTATGGTATACAAGATAAAGCGACAATGTATCCCTCACAATTGTCAGGAGGACAAAAGCAGCGACTTGCTCTAGCTCGCGCACTAGCACTTGAGCCCGAAGTAATTTGCATGGATGAGCCTACTTCAGCTCTTGACCCCCAACTTACTTCAACCGTTTTGACTGCTATTGAACAACTTGCTCACGAAAATTACATTGTGGTAATTGCAACACATGATATTACACTTATTGAAAAATTACCGTGTTTCGTATACCTCATGGAACATGGGACAATTGTAGAAAATGCACATTCATCTGAGCTTAAAACACATAGTGATACGTATCCTAAGATTAAAAAATTTATTGCAGGCGCACATTAAAAACAGCTTTTGATCGTGCTTTTCGTACAGATCAGCAAGAGTCATCATTTATGCTTGACATGGCTAATTTGGCTTGTTAGGATCAGTGTCAAGCTATACGTCAAGACGACGTAACGTTATTACATTTGGTCCCTAATTGAACAATACGCATGGTATTGTTCACCCCCCTAACCCTTCAGCTTTTCTAAGTTGAAGGGCTTTTTTTTACGCTTCTATTTTAAAGTTAAGAGTAAGTATGCACTGTTCTTGTGCACCTTGATAATAAGTAGATAAAGATTGATAAGGACAGGCATTGACAAAGCGTGTCAGTGAATCAATTGTTCCTTCAAGCGTACATGCTACAGTACGGTTTTTATCTATTTTGTAATCTTTTAAATTAACAGATGTATCACGAGCACATTGTAACAATGTAGTAAGACATGCAATGCTAGTTGTTTTATCACCTGAAGTTTGAACAGGATTTTGGCACGCACATACTGCACAACGATCAAGAACACCAATCAGGCTCGTGTATTCCTGACATGCACTTACATTAATAGTGTCATAATAAGTTCGCGCCCATGACATATTCATATACAATGCAATCCAGATAATAATAAGAAGAACTGAACCACATAAAGTTATTAATATGCGACTACGCACGGTAGTGCTCTTTAGAAATTGATTGAGACGAACATATTTATGAAGATACATATATCATTCACACTGCATGAATCTAAAACGTTGGTCGTGTCCACTGCATAGGATCTACTGCAACGTTGTTAATGCGCATTTCCCAGTGTAAGTGATAACCGCTTGCATATCCTGTTTTGCCTAATGTCCCGACAGGATTGCCTTTTGCAATTTTCTGACCAATTTTAATATCAGCAAATTGATCAAGATGATAATACATAGATAGCACTCCCCATCCATGATCGATAATTACCGTATTGCCGCTAGTATCATACCGCTCCTTCAATACCACTATTCCATCTTGTGAGGCCCACACAACGCTTTTAGGAGTATTGACTAAATCAAGTGCTTTATGCATATACCTGCCACGTTCTTGAGTTGTACGAATAGTTCCAAAGTCACAGCTTACTCGAGTCACATCAATAGGCGTACAAAATGCTCCTCGCCATAATTTTTGTTTTTCTGATCGAGATGATAAAAGTCCAATTGTTTTTTCAAGCTCGTCCTTGGATGGCGCACCTATTTCTTTTTCCTCTTGAAGTTTTTGCGCAGTTACCGTTAAGGTTTGCTTTTTAAAAGGAAATGCAACCACCATAAACTTATTATCCATGGTTACACTATTGCCAACTTTATCAGTAACGTTCACGGTAAAAAGGAATTCTCCTGGCGCTTCTTCGCATGCTACAGGAATAAAACATTCATAAACAGAAGAATTTTTAGATTCAGGAAAACAAGTAAATGCTTGCGATAAAGCGCTCACTTGCGCTCCTTCTATATCTTTGTTTACTTGGAATTGAACGTGTAAAGTACGCCCTTGAAAGACCTTATTATCACCTTCAGAACGGACAAAAGCAACTTGAAGTGGAACATTGTCTACATAAAATTCACGCTCAATCACTTTTTTATTATGATTAAAAGTAGAATCCACAACTTGAACTTTTAAAGTATGTTTTGCGTTAGTAAGAGTCTTGGTTGGGATAATAAAAGGATGATCAACAAAATTAGAACTTATCTTAAATTCATTAATAAGAGGTTGGCCATCAAGCCATACTGATAATAATCCTTTTTTAGAACTTGCAACTGCACACTGCATATCTCCTGCATAGGTGCCTTGTGAATTAATGCCTGATATCGTAATCTCAGGCGTGTATGCATCGAAGAAATAGTTTGAAATTTTCCATCCACTTACAAGCGCCACGGTCAATAGAGGAATAACAATATAACGTTTTTTAAATTCCATATATATATCCATAAAAAGAGAAAAACTACAAACAAATGTAGCTTGGTATACTTATAGTTTTAGTCTAACATCTGTACTATTTTGTGCAAAATAATCATATATCTTAGAATTACCTTTACAGAAGTAATATTAATTATTCATTGCTGATCGAGTGGTTGAACAGGTTGCTCAAAATATATCTGTAACGATAGGGGTAGCTGGTGATAATCAACTAAATTGATGATAGATTCAAAACTATCAGAACAGAATGTATTCCAAAAAAGAACGCGGGCTTGGGGCTGTCGATACTGCTGCAAGTAAGATTCCATACCGGCCCACGCTTTAGCCGAATATACTCCATCTAACGTAATATTGGTGGCATGAGCGACTAGACGTATAGCGTTCACAGCTTGTTGAGTAAATAATGAATATTCTTGTCCTGCGCTATCAAAACGCAAGATAAGATCGCATGATTCAAACGACTTGCTTTTAAAGCTCGGATCCAAAGAGTACAGCCAATTTTGAGTTTGATTATACAGAGTCTCTATAGTGGCAATACATTGCCCTGAATACTCTTCAGGCTCTACGGCAATACCAACAATGCGTGTTTTAAGACCTGCCGCACTGACACCTAAAAGTATCCCTACTATAGTGCCAGCACTTCCTACTGGAGCAAATATTATGTCAGGTTCTACCAATTTGCCTTGAATAATTTGCTCTTTGAGCTCAAAGACTGCATTAATATATCCCAAAACACCGCGAGGGCATGATCCACCGGTTGGAATAATATAAGGAAACATGCCACTATTAATTTTTTCTTGTCCTAATATATGGCTTACCATACTCGCACGCAAATCTTTATGTGGAACTGTCACTAGCTGCGCACCAGAAGCATGATCAAGAAGTAAATTTCGACGGGTAATTTGAGTATTATGTTGATTTGATAACAGGAGTATGCAACGCAATCCTAATTGTTGTGCATAGGTTGCAATTGCCAAGCCATGATTAGTACCAGCCGCTCCCCGTGTCAGTATACATTGAGCGCCTTGTGCTAATGCATCGGCCAATAAAAATTCTGCTTTACGTACTTTATTACCACCAAACAACTTACGTCTATTTTGATCGTACCCTCCTGTTAAATCGTCACGCTTAATATACAAACTCTGTATATCAAAATGTGTTGCAAGCTGCGGGACCGATGTAATTGGCGTTGGTAAATCTGCTAATGATATATAAGAGATGACGCCTTTCAGATGGGGAAAAGCAAGGAATAACGGCACATGTGTGTGCGAAATTAAAATTTTAGTTGATTCATTTTCATCATGCACATCAATAAGTTCTTCGAGCGCATTAATCTGGGTATCTTGCAAACCAAAATAATGTGTAGCTTGATATAGCTGTTCATTATTATACTGTGGCCACAAAGACGAATATATAAAAAGTATACTATATAGACCGAATATAATTTTCTTCATATCACCACCTTTAGTTGTAAAAGAAATATATAAAGAATGTGTTAAGAATGTATCTTCATTCTATAAGTTTTTATTTTACATTCGCACAAACATTTTCTTTTTACAAATTATTCTAGAACTATTAACAGCATACAAGATCCCGATAAAAACAGCTTACATACATTATAAAGCAATGAAATTTATCAATTTGTTACAATTTGAATTTTATGATATACTATAAATAATCCACAAAAGAAGTTGGGAGGAATATGTATGGAAAAACGATTTCCTGACGCTCCTGGGGTATATTTCTTCAAGAGCACAGATAATAAAATTATATATATTGGCAAAGCAAAGTCGCTTAAAAACCGTCTTAACACCTATTTTGTTAAAAATAATAAGGATTGGAAGGTTCTTGCGCTATTGGAAGAACACGCAAGCGTTGAATGGGTTTTGACGACAACTGAAATCGAGGCTTTGTTGCTTGAAGCACAAATGATTAAAGAACATCAGCCAAAATACAACGTACTTTTAAAAAATGGCCAGCCATTTATATATATTATGTTCACAAAAGCCGATCTGCCGGTTATTCAACTTGTACGTAGTAAAAAAGATAAAGGCACTTATTTCGGTCCTTTTTTGCATAAGAATGATGCTCGTCAGGTTTATTATTTCTTAAAAGAGACATTTAAACTCTCAATGTGCAACAAAAAAATTGCCAATGGATGCCTTGATTATCATTTGGGCAGATGTGCGGGCAGTTGTAAAAATGAATTTAGCGACCAAGATTATAAATTTAGAGTAGAGCTTGCAATTGATGCGCTATCCTATGATCACCAAAGTTTTATTACAAAACTTAAAGAAAAAATAGCAGAACATAGCAAGAGCTTTGAATTTGAAAAAGCGCGTACATTATCTCGTTATGTCGAGGGCATGGAAACTATATTTAAAACCATTAAAGTAAAATTTGATCAGAGTAAGTTTGCAGATCAATTAATTACTGTTACCAGTCCAGTAAAAAGCCCGAGCCAAACACCTGAAAGCGCTCTGCATTTACAAGCATTACTCGGCACTCCAACTCCTGTTGTTACTGTTGACTGTTTTGATATCTCACACTTTCAAAGCAGCTCTATTGTAGGTTCTTGTGTACGATTTACCAATGGGGTGCCTGAAAAAAATAAATTTCGTAAATTTAAAATACGCTCACTAATCGAGCAAAATGACTATGCAGCTTTGCAAGAAATTATAGCGCGTCGATATAAGAACGGCGATATACCCGATCTTATCTTGATTGACGGAGGCAAGGGACAACTATCTGCAGCACGAGCAGTAATGCCTGATGCACAGATGATTAGTTTAGCCAAACGCGAAGAGACTATTTTTGGAGCCCAATTTCCTGAGGGCAAAAAACTCGATCTCCACAATCCTGCCGGTGCTCTTCTTATTGCATTACGTGACTATGCACATCATTTTGCTATTAGTTATCATAGATATCGCCGCTCATCACACCTGAAATCTTAGTTTCAAACATATTATGCAAAACGCATTTTCGATTGATAGTCAGGCAATATAGATATTCCTGATAAGTTAGCACAGGTAGTAATGATATCACCATCTAAAATAGTAGCATGTGGAGTTGACTTAACAGTATTAGTATAATCAAGCTGGCAAAGCACATGTGCTATACGAGCAATATGACTACCTCCAGCACAAACTATTATGGGTTGCGGCTTTAGACAATTAAGTTGATTGATATAAATATAATGAAGAACTTGAATATCAAAAAGCGCCGCATCGTATATAAGTAATGCTTCTTGTGCAGTCACACTCATATCATCAGCTGAGCCTAAGCATTTTTTGAGGAGCCCAAATCCTTTTTTTTCAAGCTTTTCAACAAGTTCAGACCAATCTTCAAAAGATATCTTTTTAATGTAATTATGCGCTTGTTTAATACGTCCAAGACATTTACGATAATATTTTGTAAGAATAGGCCCGTCATTGAAATTCTCCATACTCTCAATAAGAGCATCGACATTGGCCAACCATAAAGTTTTTAATTTTTCCTTCATGCCATCAGGAAGTCCAAACTGAGCTTGATTTGCAAATGCAACTTTAGCATGTCTACACTCCATATTAATAACATGTGAATCAAGTTGAGCAATCTTATTTAAAATAACAGGCTGTTGATGCTCAGAAAATACTTTGAAATAATTTTTCAAGAGTGGAGAACTACCCGGATAGTTAAATATATCTTCAACTAAAAATGCAGGCGATACTGGTAAGTATTTTTTTTCAATTACTGATATATGATGTTTGTCGTACTTGTCATGCACAATGTGATTTTCTGCAAATAGATAAGTATATGAATTATTTGGCGCAATTGAACGTTGACCATAATAAAAATAAGCAGAGATGGAAAACGTATACATAAAAAACATAAAATCAAAAATGTTCTATTCACAAATAACCTCCCTTATTGTGTATAGGATGTATAATCAGGCGTATATTTTTATTTAACCAAACTATATATTACATAATAACATACATACGTATTTTGTCAAATTTAAATTAATCAAATAGAATTATAAATTTCAAACTAACGATCTGATCAGGTTTTTTTGATAAATGCTTTTTTGTGTTTAAGCAAAATAGATCTAAGTACACATGTTACTCAATAATATATTTATAAATTAGTAATAAGGTTATGCATGTGAAGTTTATAGAGTAGTCTTAAAAAAGTTGTTTGGTAATTCGACAATTGTTCTTCTTGCAATATAAGTTCCATCTGGTCATAAAATTTTAGTAGTGATGCTTTTGCATACGTAACATATTCAGCTCGAGTACTAACAGGACGAACTTTAACCATATCAATAAATTTATTTATGTGATTATTTAAAGCATCGCTAATTTTGCAATTAACCTCATCTATTTTGCGAGCAGCCTCATCTAAAAATTCTAAAATAATATTACTATCCGCTAAGGTTACTTGAAACTCTTGAAACGTTTTCATAAGAATTTCTTTAAAATTATTACCGCGTTTTTCAATTTGAGATTCACGCAATTCTAATGAATACACCGTTGCTAACATTTCATCATGGCAACGCTCCATTTCCTGGATAAATCCATGAATGATTTGGTCGTGAATAATTTCAAGTCTTACTGGCAGTAGCGTATCGGTAGAAAATAAATTAATGGCCGCGCCTGCGCTTATACCTAATAAAGCAAATTTAATATATGATTTCATTGTGTATCTCGTGAAGTAAAAATAATATAGCAATATCTTAAAATTTTATTAATAAATATTCAAAAAACTGCATGCACTTTACTATGTGATGGCTCATTTATCTCAAGTTTTATAAGAGTTATATTGAAGTTAGTTACATATTTGATGACTCTGGGATAGCCTTTACATTAGACTACTATCACTGCCCCATTTCTATCAAATTTAACGAGGGTGATAATGACTCAAGAACAATTTACTCACGCGGCTCAAGAATTACTTTCAAAAAGCGCTCAATTGGCACGTGCTCACAATAATCCTACACTTACTGTATTGCATACTCTAGCTGCAGCACTTGACGATCAATTTTGTAATGATTGCTGGAACAATATAAACCTTAATACTGCCCAGCTTGAGTCCTTAGTGCAACAAGAATTGAGTAAACTACCTACAGTTCAAGGAGGCTCAGGACTTGCAGTCGATTATGGATTTGAAAAATTTTTAGAATTATGTAAAAAAAATGCTGATGCGATGAAAGATCAGTACATAAGTCTAGAACAGTTTTTAATCGGGTGGAGCACGACTGACCAACTTCCAACCTCAATTCAAAGCTTTTTACGTACTCAGCACTATACCAAAGAGAAAGTACTTTCATATATTACTACTCTGAGAAAGGGCAAAACTGTGACCGATAAATCAGCAGAACAAAAATATCAAATGCTTGAACGTTATTGTATTGATATTACTAGCCAAGCTCGATTAGGTACGCTAGATCCGGTAATAGGGCGTACCGAGGAAATACGTAGAGTTATTCAAATTCTTTCTCGACGTACTAAAAACAATCCAGTGCTTATAGGCGAACCAGGTGTGGGTAAAACTGCAATAGTTGAAGGTATTGCCCAACGTATTGTAAATAACGATGTTCCTGAAAGTCTTAAAAATAAAAAATTATATTCTCTGGACCTTGGTCTTCTTATTGCAGGCGCCAAATATCAAGGAGAATTTGAAGAACGACTTAAGGGAGTCCTTAAAGAAATTGAAGAATCTGCAGAAAAAGTAATTTTATTTATTGATGAATTACATATGCTCGTAGGAGCAGGTTCAAGTGGTGGAGGTATGGATGCATCAAACCTATTAAAACCTGCCTTAGCACGTGGCACACTACATTGTATTGGAGCCACTACCCTTAAAGAATATAAAAAATATATTGAAAAGGATGCGGCACTTGAGCGTCGTTTTCAACAGGTATTAGTAGAAGAACCATCAGTAGAAGATGCTATTTCCATATTGCGTGGGCTTAAAGAGCGATACGAACTTCATCATGGCATTCGCATTAAGGATCAAGCGCTTATCGACGCAGTATTGTGGTCTGCACAAAATATTCCTGATCGTTTCTTGCCCGATAAAGCAATTGATTTAGTCGATGAAGCTGCGGCAATGGTCAAAATGGCAATCGATTCTCATCCAGAAGCAATTGATCAACTAGAACGCAAGATTCGCCAACTTGAAATCGAACGTGTCGCATTACAAAAAGAAAAAGACGACCCTACTGCAGCCACACGCCTAGAAGAACTTGAACGAGATCTGGCAAATTATAAAGAACAGAACCAGAAGCTTCTGGCCGCATGGAAGTCTGCAAAAGCTCCACTTGAACGCGTAAGTCGAATTAAAGAAGAGCTTGAAACAGCTACTAATAAATTTTTAGAAGCGGAGCGTGAAGGTGATTTTGGAAAAGCATCTGAAATTAAGTATGGCAAAATTGTAAAACTTGAAGCAGAGTTAGCCAAAGAACAAGAGCGATTAAAGTTGCAAGACGGACAATTAGTCAAGCAACAAGTAGATGAAGATGACATTGCAATTGTGTTATCCCGTTGGACAAAAATCCCCGTCAATAAATTAAAAGTAACCGAGACTCAGCGCTTGCTTGCAATGAAAGATATTTTACAAAAAAGAGTTATCGGGCAACCTGAAGCAATTTCACGCATTGTTGATGCAATTAAAATGCATCGTACTGGCTTGATTGATCCGAGTAAGCCTATTGGATCGTTCTTATTTTTAGGTCCGACAGGCGTTGGTAAAACAGAAGTTGCGCGCACTTTAGCCGATTATTTATTTAATGATGAAAAACATATGATTCGTATTGATATGTCCGAATACATGGAAAAACATACTGTAGCACGACTAATTGGAGCGCCTCCAGGTTACGTAGGATATGAAGAAGGTGGACAACTTACCGAGCAAGTCAGACGTCATCCGTATAGCGTAGTACTATTTGATGAGATTGAAAAAGCTCACCATGATGTGTTTAATATTTTTTTACAAATACTCGATGAAGGGCGACTTACCGACAGCCAAGGACGCACTGTATCATTTAAGAACTGTATCATTATTATGACTTCAAACTTAGGCTCAGATATTATTCTCAATGCTCCTGAACTTACTCAAGAGGTAAGAGGTGAAATTGAAAAAATATTAGCACGGACATTCCGACCTGAATTTTTAAATCGTATTGACGCAATTGTATTTTTCAAACGCCTTGATTTAAAGGACATGAAATACATCGCTCAAATTCAAATCAATCATATAATAAATCGTATGGGACAAAGAAATATTCAACTTGTTGTAGACCCTGAAGTAATAGAATATATTGCACAAGAAGGATATGTTCCTGAGTTTGGCGCACGTCCTCTCAAACGCACAATTCAAGATAAAATAGTAGTTCCACTCTCACATTATTTACTAGAACATCCCGATGCTTTCACAGTTCATATTGAATTAAAAATAATAGTGTTACAATGAGTAATAAATAAAAAATAAAATTTATTAAGTATTACTCACGAAAAACTATTATGTATTATTATTTGACAAGGACTAGTGTATATATACTAATCCTGAGCATTGTTGTCACAGCACAATCGGCAGAAAAGAGTTATCAAGCAGATGCTTGTGATGAAGAAATTTGTATTATTTCTGCTCACAAATTAGGGTTTGTGGATCCAAAACTTCTGGCAAAGGACTATTACCATAAACGATTTGGCAAATCAGCTTCTCACTCTTTGGCTTCAAGCACCTCAAGCTCTGAAGCAATGAAAGAAGAGGCTGAATATGAATCAGATGAGGAATCCCTGTACGAACTTTTATCAAAATCCACTATTAGTTAGAATAACAATACACATCAGTATATGACCTAAGTATCAATTACTTAGGTCATATACTAAATAAATTAATGGCCTATCAAACTATAGTCGGTTGCCCTTAAAGGTGAGCTTGCAGGACGTATATCTTGCTCGCCAATAGGTTCAAACGCTGTCAACCCTGAATGTGTCATATTTTGATCAATTTTTTCTGGTTCAAGTCGTGGTTTGCCGTCGTCAACAAATTGTACGTATATTGGTCTTTTGACTGGAAAATCCCACGTGTATGTTTTAGATGACCGTTGCGGCTTAATGCTCAACGAAGTTGCATGATCTAAATACAATGCAGCACGCAAAGTACTTTTTTGGCTCCCTGACGGTCCTAATGGAAAATTTTCAAGAAGTTCTTTATTACCATTGCTTAAAGTAACTTCCACGATACCTGAGGTAGTATTTTCAAGTTCAAAGTTATAATACCCGCGTTCTTTACCAGGAGTCGATCCTATTTGAAAAAAACGCCATGGTGTGGCGCACTAGTCAGCGAAGCCATTGCTCCTAGAGCAATAGTAATACATGTAAAAAATAAACGTTTCATGGATAAAACCCCCTTATTTATTGCAGTTTATACCATTTCAATGTTAATATAATATTTGAAATAAAATCAATATAATAACTATAATAACAGTATATAAATCATTCAATTTATATTGACTTTGAGAAAATCTTAGAGTTTGTGCAACTTTTGCCACGATATATTTACCATAAGTTTATATAAAGTAACCCTACTGAAAGGTAGCATTATGATTTTTTTTACATTGATTTGTAACTTAGTATTTATGCTTAGTATAAGTACAAGTTGTATGACACTTTATGGCGCAGAGCAAAATACCCAAGCTGAACTGCAATTATCCAATATGCCCCTTGAACTTAAGTATGAATTCATACTTAAAAATATTGACAATGCAGAGAATGTCAGATCTGCTGCGCAAGAATTGAAAAATATGCGTAATATATCATTAGACTTTAAAGACTTGATAGATGCCCGCATTGTTACTTTAATAAATTATTTGGCAACAAGTTATCAAACTGCTCCGCTAGAGATAGCACTATTACTTCAGAAACTTAATAAAGTTTCTGATTTTATTTCATATCAGCTTAATAATTTTGAAAATCTTGTTAAAAACTTTACTTATTATAAACCCACTGAGCGTGCTAAAAAAGCAGCTTATTGGCTCAAATATGGAGTTGAACAGCAGCAAGACGCATTGGTTGAAAACATCTTAAACCTTACCAAAAGATTTCCAGAAGATATAACACTTGCAAAAATTGAAGCTGCTCTTTCTCCAAATAGTTTAGGCATGCTTATGTCCTATGCTGCTGGCCTTAATTCAGAACCCATTTTTTTCAGGCTCTTTGATGCAACGGAAAAACTTGAAGCCCCCCAGAGTATATTCCCTACTTATCTACAATGGGCTCTATATACCGCTATTGAGCGCAATAAAATTGCGTTAGTACCACTTATTATTACTTACGCAATACAACACAATGATGAAAGTATATTAAGTGATGCATTTACAAGCTTACGCTTATCTCCGCTAGGATTTGCAATAACCAAAGCAACACAACGAAACATTGAAATTATTGAACTTCTGATCAACAATGGAGCTTTACTTACAAATCAGGATACTTCAGGTAGAAATGGACTTGATTATCTCAAGTTATTGTCAGCCAAGGAGAGCAAAATATTGCTAGACAATCTAGACAAAGATAGTATCGATAATGAAGCCTACCCAAGGCTTGTAAAAATTTTAACTCAAAATCTCAGCAAGAAATACTAGTATGCGTGGTAGCAATAATAAACATCTATACTTTGTGATTGCTAACTGGAAAATGTATACAACGTACCAGCAAAGTATACAACTTTTTGATGAATATATGAGAGCATATTACGATGAAAATTCTAATTCGGTTTCCATTATAGTATGCCCTCCTGTCATTGCTTTGGCTTCTTTGGCAAACAAAGTTGTTGAACCTATCTTATTAGGCTCGCAAACATGTAGCCCCTTTCCACATGGTCCGCATACCGGACAAATTGATGCTCCGTCACTTCAAGAACTTGCAATACGTTTTTGTGTGGTGGGACACGCTGAGCAACGACGTGAGCAATATGTAAATAATGATACAATTTCAGAACAATTAAGAATTTTATTAAAACATACTATAAGTCCTATTCTATGTATTGGCGAATCTATTGTCGAAAAACAAGCAGACCAAACCTTTGCAGTACTAGCTCAACAGCTGGAACCCCTCTTTTCACTCATAGAACATTTCAGACCAGAAGTACCATTAATAATTGCATACGAACCGCTTTGGGCAATTGGTTCGTCTCATACGCCGCCACTTGAAGAATTGGCTATCATTGTGGAAACTTTGCACGATTGGTGCACCCAAAAAGCTCCTTACGCATCTTGGCACATACTGTACGGAGGAAGCATTGATGTAAGCCGCGCAAAAACGTATCTTCCTATTCCTCATTTGAATGGCTTTATGATAGGTAAGATAAGCACTGACGTAAAATTATTTTTTGATATTGTTGGCACCTGTCATACCTACATAAAAACTTGATATACAACTACTACCTTTAAAAGTTGCAAAAAAATAGTATAATCTGCCATATATATAATGTTCTACTTGCAAGGAAAAATACATGCTTTATACATTACTTGTTTCGCTGTTTTTGTTTGTCTGCTTTGTGCTTGTTCTTATAATTCTTATACAACAAGGTAAAAGCAGCATGGGAATTGGTGGACTTGGTGGCAGCACACAGATGCTCTTTGGAGGATCGGGCGGTCAAGATTTATTTCAAAAAATAACGTGGGTCTTGGGTGCTATCTTTATGGCAACTTCATTGTGGCTCGCACTCCTTAAATCATCAAGCTCCATTAGATTGCGTTATGTGCAGCCAGTAAGCACAGCACCTGCAAATCGATATGATACCAAACCTTTTACAGTTCCAGCGCCAACTGCACCAGAAAAAGCGTAATCATTGATACTAGTACATAAATAACCAGAAGCTAAGGAGATTATCTTGTGCTCCTAAGCCAAGTACCTGAACGCATTGGTACACATGTAGTGCGTATATGTAATCAACTGGGAACAGCCGTTCTCTTTCTATATCGCGCACTAGTGAGTATCGCAACCACGGCGCCCAAACTCGACAAATTACTTGAGCAAATGGGCCGCATTGGCGTTGAATCATTTTATATTGTTGCATTGACCGGATTATTTGCAGGCATGGTATTATGCCTGCAACTATATATAGCAGCACAAAGATTTGCAGGCGATCAGTTTGTAAGTCCCGCACTTGCGCTCGGTATTATTCGTGAACTTGGTCCCGTATTTACAGGCTTAATGGTCAGCGGTCGAGCAGGATCGGCTATTGCAGCAGAGCTTGGCACCATGCAAATTAGTGAACAAATTGATGCTTTAAAAACACTGCAAATTGACCCTTTTCGCTACTTAATTGCTCCTCGTATTGTTGCAAGCACATTCATGCTGCCACTACTTGGTCTTTTTTGTATGATATGTGGAATTATTGGAGGATGGATAGTATACGTTGCTGTACTCGGACTAAATTCGGAAGTCTACCTTGAGGGAATAAAAACGGTTGTCACTCTTAAAGATATCACGGGTGGACTTACCAAGTGTGCTGTTTTTGGACTTATACTTGCATGGATAGGGTGCTACAAAGGTTATATTACTACCGGCGGAGCCAAAGGAGTAGGTATTAACACAACAGCAACAGTAGTTACCAGCTCTATTTTAATTCTTGCAAGTAACTATTTTTTGACCAAATTACTTGAGTCTTTGTAATGGAAAAAAATGCCATCAAATTGTGTAATGTGACAAAGAAATTTGGCACTACTGTTATATCAAATGGAGTTACTCTTGAAATTCCAGAAGGTAAAATGACTGTTATTATTGGCAGGTCAGGAGAGGGAAAATCAGTCCTTTTAAAACAAATAGTGGGGCTTATTCCTCCCACTTCAGGTTCTATTTACATCAATGACATTAATATTACTACATCATCAGAAAAAGATTTTTTACAAGCAACCAAAAATGTAGGTTATGTTTTTCAATTTGCAGCACTATTAGATTCTTTAACAGTGTTTGAAAATGTAGGGATTACACTTCTAGAGCAAAAAAAAGCACTTGAAAGCGTTGAAGAAATTGTACGTCAAAAACTTACTCTGGTAAATTTGGATCCCGATACTACAATGAATAAATATCCTTCGGAACTTTCAGGTGGTATGCGCAAACGTGTAGGACTTGCACGAACTTTGGTAACACAGCCTTCTATAATATTATACGATGAGCCAACCACAGGATTAGATCCTGTAACAACAACAGTCATCCATGAACTTATGAGTAGAATGCAAAAAAGCTTAGGGGTAACTTCTCTGGTGGTGTCTCACGATATAGAGATATTTAAATATGCCGATTATGTGGCATTACTTTATGAAGGCCAGATCAAATACTTTGGCCCCGCGTCTACTATTTGGCAGTCAGAAAATGAGTATGTATATCAATTTATTCGCGGGCAGACTGTCGGACCAATTGGCACTGATTTAGCACAACAAGAATAACTCACAAAGTATTAATTTGCTCAAAGTCCTTGTAAAGCATACTTGGCTGTATACCCGTGTTATTTTGATATTTATTACTTTGGTAAGGAATATAGCTACCCTGGACAGTATGATAAAAAATTTGGCATAACTGTACACCTGGATAAATACGAATAGGTTGTACACAAAAAATTTCAAGCGTCCAAAATCCTGCAAATCCAATATCGCCAAATCCAGCTGTTATATGAATAAATAAGCCAAGTCGCCCGATAGATGATCTTCCTTCAAGCATAGGCACACATTTTTCAGTTTTCGTGTATTCAATAGTTCTGCCCAAATACAACTTGCCAGGCTCAAGGACAAGGCCTTCCTCAGGAATAATAATAGATTTAGTTTTATGAGACTTTTTCATATCAAGTACATGTTCGTCATATGTCACTAATTCATGATGCAATCGAAGATTATAACTGTTAGGACCAAGCTGTGAAGGCACAAAGGGATCAATTATAATATCCGAGCCAAGGCGGCGGTGAATTTCAAGTCCTGAAAGAATCATACATGGTCCTGCAAAACATACGGGTCATTATAAAATATTACTGTGATATGTGTTTATTATAGTCTGCACCGTCTCATGTTTTTTGCAATACAGTAATACACTTGTTTGATACAAGCAGATACAATATAAGCATTATGAGCCAGTTAATTTTTATAGTATACTTACATACATGAATACATGTTTTACCTATACTTGTGCATTATTATTTCACATATAAATTCGTAAGCACAAATTAAAGGATGCAAACTATAATATCTAACCGAGATAGTATCGCGTTGAATTTGCTTTTTTGGCAATCCTTTTTTATGTTATTCATACAGTCTGTGTGTTGCACACGTTACTAAAACAAGATAAACCTACGCGTGAAAGGCAAAAGGAACTTTTGGTGAAACATCCATTTTGGATATTAAACAACGTACTTCTTATACTGTGCATTGTAATATTCTTTTTTATTATGTTTGGCACAAAAAAACTTCCACGTCCTGTTGAGTTGTCGATACCTACTCAAACTGTAGCACCTACTCGACAGAATATATCCCATATTCCACTTGAGAAAATTTATCAAGATGATCTTTTTGGTACATACAGTGTACCACCTCCTCCTGCAGTGGTAGCGCGAGACATTCCCGCACTTCCAACACCTCCCTTTCCACAGGGACCTAAGCCTATTCAAGAAGCTACGCTTCAATTCTTAGAACCTTTGAATGTCACACTTAAAGGGATAATTGCATTTATAGGTGATGACGCTCAAAATAGAGTAATTATTGCTGATAACAAAACTAATCAAGAAAGCAGCTATCGCACAGGTGATAGAATAGAAGATGCTCAACTCTTGCGTATATTTACTAATAAAATATTACTTATTCGATCCAACGGACAGCAAGAAATACTTTTCTTGCGCGAACGAGAAGCTCAAAAAGATCCTATTTATGCAATGCTTGGTGGATGGCAGGAAATTGTGCAAAAGAAATCTGAAAACGAATACACTATTGCACAAGATCAATTTGTAGAACGTGTTAATAATCTTGCACAATTTATTGATTTACTTGATTTAACAACTGCGTATTATCAAGGTACAATTATTGGTAGTCGCATTGGCATTGTAGTTCCTAATTCGTTAGGAACCGCTCTGGGCTTGCAAACAGGTGATATTGTTACCAAAATAAATGGTATTCCCGCTACCGGAACAAGTGAGCGGTTTACGATCTATAAAAATATGACAAATGCACGACCTGGAACATCAGTAGAAGTTGAAATCACAAGGGGTTCGCAAAATATTGTATTTACCTATACACTTTATCAGATGAACAAAAGCACACGCCCCGCAGGATCAGTACGTTCTACTCCTCGAGCGTCAACTCAAGAAGTTTTGAGCGAGCGATATAAATTTGCTCCTACCGAGCAAGGGTTATATCTTAAAGAAAAAGAAGCTATGAAAGAACATGGCAGACTTATACCCGAGTAGAGCATGAATAGAAGAATTGTATGGATAATATACGTATTGAGTCTATCGGCACATAATATTCGTGCTGCGCGTACTCCCATTAAAAACATACTTCAGTCTGAATCTGCAGTTACTACTTCAGCGCAAGTTCCAACAAATATTCAAGATACTTCGGTTTTATTAAATGCCCAAAACCCTGGCACCAAGCCAAGTTTAGAAACTCCACGTGTTTCTGCAGAAGTTGACGAATCATTGGCGCGAGCACGCGGCAAACAATCAGGTGAGCTCTCTGGCACACAAGATCCAGCAATTTGGACCGAAGACCAGGTAGTTGAATTCCATTTTGAAAACGTTGGTCTTGACCAGTTAGTAACACAAATAGAACAAATCTTTAATGTAAAATTTATCACTGACGATGTATTAGACCCTCTTCCTGCGGGCGGCAAAAGCCTTAAAGGAAATAAGTTAACCTTTAAAACAAACAGTCCTTTGACCAAGCAGGACGCATGGAATTTGTTTATTTCATTCCTTGGCCTGGCAGACTTTAATTTAATACCTCAAGCTAACCGCTCTATCTATCGCATTGCAACGGTACAAAATACACGTAATTCATCATTGCCTACATTCATAGGAGTAGATTCTGCCGATCTTCCTGACAATGATCAACTTGTACGTTATATATACTTTATTGAAAATAGTACTACGGATGTTCTTAACCCAGTAGTAGGTGCTCTTAAAAGCCCGTTTGCTCAAGTTATCGATCTTAAGGAAACTAACGGATTTATTATCACTGATAAATCATACAATATTAAAGCCCTTATGAGTATCATTAAGGAACTTGATAAAACTACTATTCCTCAAAGTATGTCTATTTTAAAGTTACGACGTGTTGAAGCAGAACAAGTTAAAAATTTATATGAAACTTTAACACAATCAGGTGATAAAGCAGTCATTAGACCAGGCCCACGAAGAGGTCCAGTCTCTAATTATTTCCCCGATAATGTTCGCATAATAGTCGAGCCACGTACTAATGCTTTAGTACTTTTAGGACCTGCAGATGCGATTGCAAAAATTGAAGACTTCATTGTAAAACATGTTGATGTTGAGTTAGGTACAAAATATTCTGATCTCACAGTTCACACTTTACGCTATGCAGACGCAGTAACTGTTGCAAACATTATGAACGACATGCTCAAATTAGGTAATTCAAGTCCAGCAGCGCAATTCGGAGGGTTACGTGGGCCGGACAAATTCGTTCGTCCGATGACTTTTACACCTGAACCTTCTACAAATCGACTTATTATCAAAGGACATCAACAAGATTATGAGTTGATAAAACCTATCATTGATGAACTAGACGAGCCGCAACAACAAGTCTCAGTTGAAGCACTCATTTTAGCAATCGATTTAAACAACGATAAAATACTCGGAACACAAATACATAATCGGCAACCGGCTGGAGCAAACGGTTTTTTGAATGATAATATTAAATTTCAAACATCAGGTTTGCACACAGGCCCCAATTATTCACCTCGTGGCATCATACAAAATCCTAATGGCCCCGGAGTTAATAGATTACTAGGCAATCTAATTGAACTTGTTAACAATGCTTCCACTACTGCAGGCAGTACAGTTATATCATTTGGAGATCCCGTAAGTATTTGGGGTATATTTCAAATACTTGACCGATATTCTAATACTGAAGTTGTAGCCAATCCATTCTTGACCGCAACTAACAAAACTACTGCTGAAGTAAAAGTTAGCGAAGTCAGACGTGTAGTTACTTCCCAAGTTATTGGAACTAATACTACTGAAGCATTTGGCTCGTACGAAGCACCCTTGGTTATCCGTGTAACACCTCAAATTAATGCTGACGGAACTATTATACTTGATTTGAGTATACGGCTTGAAAACTTCATCGGGGCACTTGTTGCTACTGATGTAAGAAAAAACGTACGTACAGTCAACACTAAAGTACTTACCAAAGACGAAGGTGTTATTGCAATTGGTGGCTTAGTCCGCAACCGTATAGATGAGGATATTATTAAAGTACCAGTACTTGGTGATATTCCTGGATTTGGATGGCTATTTAAAAATAAGCGACAAGTCGAAGTTAAAACAAATTTACTCGTTCTTATTTCAACACGCATAATCAAACCTACCGTTGCACAAGGCATTGATATTGTTACAGAAGAACGTATTGCAGATTATCATGATCAGCTTGACTATATACACAGTGGACCACAAAATAGAGATCCTATATCACGTTGGTTTTTTGGAGTACCTAACCAAACTCAGCTCAATCTTGAAACGTTCTTATTTGACCGCTATGCGCAAGGACTTGCTGCCAACAGAAATAATCTGGCAATTACATCAGAAGAACAGACACCACGGCCGATCGAACCTGCACCTGATTACAATCCAGAAGTAGCAGATAAAAAAATACCCTACTATACTCGCAAAAAAATGAGGCTTGCCAAGTCACAGGCACGCAGAAGTGGAGCGTCAGCATGATTAAAGATGTATTAATTCCTGCAAAAATAGGCAGCTATCAAGTACTACCAGTACATGTTGTGGGATTTCAAATTACTCCTGAATATGTAAGCGCTACTCAACTGTATATCAGCGGCAAAAGCTGCACAGTTCAAAATTACACGTGCATACCAGTCATTTCAAGCGAATTTATGCCTTCTGAGGATGATATTGCAAACGCTGTGCAATTAGCATTTGAATCTATAGGGTCCTATAATGAGATCTACAGTGCCATTTCCAGCGAGCAAGCACTTGCAAAAGCATTACGACTACCTTTTACTCAAGATTCTAAAATTCGTATGGTTCTTCCATACGAACTTGAACAATTTTTGCCTATCAGTACTGAGCAAACGGTAATCGATTTTATTACTACTCCCGATCAAACACAAACGCATTCGCATGTCTTTGCAGCTGCAGTACGAAGTAAATATATATCAGATCATCTAGAACTATGCGCGCGCGCAGGTATTTCGCCTGATCGAATAATTATTGATGGCATTGCGCTTTATTTGTTACATCAATCCATATCGACTACTCCTGATTCTTCCTACATGCTTGTGCACATTGATATAGATCATAGTATTGTTCTGGCTGTCAACAAGGGAGTTGTTGAATCCATGCGTACAATACCGCAAGGCAGTATGTCTATTTCACGTGAATTGTCAGAAAAGCTTTCAGTCGATGCTCGCACTGCGCGAGAAATGATTATTAACAGCAAGGCTACAGATGGTGAGCATGGTATTAGTATTACTAATGCATTCAAAGAATTACTGGGTACTATTAAGCTTACGGCAAGTTCTATAATAAATCAGCAACAGATAACCCCTGAGTATGTCATCCTCAGCGCTGCTCAAATACCAACAAATTTTTTAGTACAAACATTAAGCCCACTTATTGGTATAAAATGCCAAACATTTCCTCCTCTTGAAAGTAGTTTTTTCAAAGCAAATGCAAATTATCTTTCAGAAATAAGTTCACAAGGCCTTATTAGTTTTGCAACCGCATGGTGTGCTCAAAAAACAGAGTTTAATCTTCGTCAGAAAGAATTTGAAAAAGATAAAACAAAACTTATCAATAGACAACTAGGCGTGGCTGGCCTATTAATAGTGCTATTAACATCATTACTATTTGGCCATCGATGGTGGCAAGTAAGACAACTTTCTGCTCAAGTTGCACGTGCTGAAAAGAGCATGGTTGAATTATTGCAACAAACATTGCAAGATAAGATGCCTCCTTTACAAAAAAACGTAAGTATCACGGTAAATGATGCACGAGCACAAGTGTTACGAGAAGAAAAACAATGGTTTGCCTTTTCAAGCCTTGCTCGATCATCGTTCTTAACTTATTTGCTTGAACTTACCACAATTATCGATCGACAAGCATTGGGTATGACTATTGATAAAATTACTATCAGCGAAGATATGTTAACTTTAAAAGCAAAAGTTCGTGATTCACAAGCTCTTATTGCACTCGAAGAAGCATTACGTAAATCGTCACTATTTGATTACCAGGGCCAAGAGCAAAATACTTCATTTACTATGCAGATTCCATTCAAACAAGTTTCAGGAGTAGAACAGTGAAGTGGCTTAGTTCTTTGCAAAAATGGATATCAAATCAAGATAGTCGACAATTTTCAATATTTCTAAGTATTGTTTTAAGCGCGGTATTAGTGCTGATGGGTATTGGTTTTTACAGCTACTATACAACGGTAGGCAAGTTAACCAAGCGTATGCGCCAAATTAATACACTGCGACAAGAAACAGGTTCTATTGTACAAACCTATGAACATGTTAGAGCACAGCGCGCAGAAGTTGATACAATGCTCGCCAAGGATCCTAATTTTAAAATCTTAGGATATACTACAGATCTTTTGGCAAAGCTTAACTTATCGGCTAAACAAACAACCGCACAGCGTGATTTAGATAAGAGATACCAAGAAACAACTGTAACTGCTCAGTTATTTGGAATTACTATGCGTCAGCTGGTAGAACTACTCAAACAAATCGAACAAAATAAACGTGTATATACTAAATATTTAGAGATTAGCGCTGCTAAAAATAAAAATATTGATGTTACACTAACTATTGGTACGCTCCAGTTAAAAACTAATGTGAGCGAATAGTAGGAATAATTATATGAATTACGTCAGAATAATACTCTTCTATACCTTGCTTTATCCACTTATTGGGTTATGTGCACCAACCGACATGCGTATATGTCCTATAATTACTACACCTGAAAATGAATTAACACAAGAGACTGACGTCGTAGCTATTGAAACGCCAAAAATCTACCTGCTGTAAAAAAGAAACGTCCATCACATAAGATACCCATTAACTATCAAAATGAAGATTTGACAGATATTATCAATCAGCTTGCAGGATATAATGGCTTTAATATTATTTTCCCATTAACTCCTTTAAACACTCGAATAACGTGGTCATTACCTGGTCTACATCGTGTAGACCAAGCATGGGATCTTTTATTTACGTTTATGGATATCGCAGGATATAATCTTATTCCTCGTGGACCGCGTACGTATAGTGTTGTTAAAACTACACGAGATATTGGGCGTGAGCCATTGCCTGAATATATTGGCGTACCATACGACCAAATTCCTAATACTGATGAACGAATACGATATCTCTATTTTTTAAATCATATTAAGCTATCTGACGACAATGAAATAGGTGGGATATTACGTAATTTACTACCAACTGAAACTGGCATGAGTTTGGAAGTTGCTGCAGCTAACAAACCTGTACTCGGAGTACAGTTTCGTGTTGACCAAGCAACCAACACAATTTTAATTGTAGATAAAGCAAGTAACATTCGTGGTGTTATGAAAATAATCATGGCACTTGATCAGCCTGGCTTTGATGAAAAACTATATTTTTATTACCCAAAAAATGTTTCTGCGCGACTTATTGAAGATTTATTTGCAAAGATTATGAGTAAAACCGAAGATCCTACAGCGCGTTTTAACACAAGTTCACGTAAACCTAAAGAGGGTATGACATTTTCTCGTAATGTACGTGTTATCGCTGAACCTCGTACTAATGCAGTACTTATTATGGGGCGATCAAATTCAGTGGAAAAGGTAAAATCATTTATAAGACAGTACATTGATATTGAAATAGACACTGGCACCTCTATTTTACATGTATACCACCTTAAAAATTTAAATGCGCGACAGTTCAAACCTATATTAGAGCAAATCATACGATCAGGCCGCCAAGGGGGTACCGGACAATCCCAACAAGGTGCCGATCAAGGTATAGGCCCTGAAAGATTTTTCGATGAAGTTCTTATTGCCACTGACGAAACAGAAGCACCTTTGGCACGTCAAGCAGGAGAAACATCTCTTAACTCAGTCAATGCTCGTGCAGGAGGTAATAAACTTATTATTGCAGCACGCTCTGACGACTGGCTTCGTATTAAGGAACTTATACAACGTCTTGATATTCCACAACCACAAGTTATTTTAGAAGTACTGATTGCAGATTTACTTATTGATGAAATTCGACAGCTTGGTTTTCAAATTCGTAATCCATCTCAAGTTCCAATATTTGGTGATAATGTAAGTTTTCAATCAGCTAACCTTGGCAGAGTAATATTGGATAGCGCAACTAACCCAACAACGATAGATTCTGATCTACTAGGACGCACTATTCCAACTGATCGTACACTCATTAATTCGTTTCCTGTTGGATCTACTGCAGTATCATTTAATGACCCTGACACAAGGGGCCACATGGGCGGTAGGACAATTATTAGATCGTATTGATTATCGAAGAATTATTTCTAATCCTCACACTATTGTATTGAACAACCAAGAAGCTGATGTAACGGTTGGTGAACAACGACTAGTACAAGGTGGAGCAAGCGGAAACTTTCCTGGTACTACAAGTATTAATCGTGAAAACTTGGATGCATTTATTAGATTACGCGTAGTCCCTCGTATTAGCTCATCACAAACAATTAACTTAGCAGTTGAAATTACTGCAAATAATTTTACCTCAGTAACTGACAATACCATTGAAGAACGTATAGTGCGAACAAATGCCAACGTACGAAATGGCTCTATTTTAGTGCTGGGTGGATTAACACGAACCTCAACAGCCGAAACTGTCGTTGGCACTCCAATATTATCTAAAATTCCTTTTTTTGGATGGTTATTTAAAGCACGTCAACAAGAACAAATTAAAACTAATCTTACTATATTTATTTCTCCAATAATTATTATGCCTGACAATTTTGCAATGGCACAAGGCTATACATGTGATTATGCCCAGATGGCTGATGCATATTTGCAAGAAGGGCTGGTGTTTGAAGGGTTACGGGATCCTATTACACGATGGTTCTTTAGGAACGCAATTGAAGATCCAAGTGCCCCTCTTATTAATCTCTGCCCAGAAGTATTGGAAGGCCGTGCAAAAAGACAAGCAGCGCTTGAACCACCTCCATGTCCACCATTGCCTGAAGAACTTGAATGTGTACGCCCACCAATTGATCAGAGCTGTCCTGATGATTTTGAGTACCGAGTAGCACACATGGATAATCCATTTACGGTAGATGAACAAAATCATACAGAAAAATAATTTTTAAATTAAAAAAGATGAGTTGAGATATATTATTTTTCTCAACTCATCTTTTTATTTGCACAAGCTATATAGGTATAAATTACTACGCGCTCTGCGCTTTTTTTATAATCAAGCCATATTCTCGCAGTTGAATATTATCAAGCTCAACTGGCGCATCCATCATTGGATCATGTCCACGCGATGTCTTTGGAAATGCAATAACGTCGCGAATGGAAGGTGATTTACTCATAAGCATAATCAACCGATCAAGACCAAGAGCAATACCTCCATGAGGTGGATAACCTAACTGTTGCGCTTCTAGCAAGAAGCCAAACTTGTCTTGTGTTTCTTTTTCAGAAAGACCTAAAAATTTAAACACACGCTCTTGCAAATGCGGATCATGAATACGAATTGAACCGCCACCCAGTTCTACGCCATTTAATATAATATCGTACGAACGTGAACGCACCTGACCAAGTTCTTGTGTTTCAAAACCGGGTACTGGCGCTGTAAAGGGGTGAGTAACTGAGTTCCACGTTTTTGTATCTTCATCAAATTCAAACAATGGAAAGTTAATAATCCATAAAAATTTGTGTTGTGCATGATTAATAATATCAAGCGATTTTGCCAATTCTAGTCGCAAGCGGCCTAATGTGGTCCACGCTGTTTTATATGAGCCGGCAATCACAAACAACGTACTGTTCTCAGTAAAATCAGGCCATAATTTTGTAATACGTTCTAAAGAATCGGCAGGCAAAAACTTTGCTATAGGAGATTCAAGTTGCCCATCCTTTAATCTAATCCATACAAGGCCTTTGGCACCAAGCTGGTGGGCCGTATTAACCCACGTATCAAGTTCAGAACGTGTCCACTCACGATGAGCAGTATGGAGCGCGCCTACTTTTCCGCCTTGCTTTAAAATTGTTTGCATAAAGCTTAATTGCGTATCTGCAAACAACGCGGTGCAATCAACAATAGGCATCTCAAAACGGAGATCAGGCTTATCAGACCCATAATGAGAAAAGGCATTGTCATAACTCATACGCATGAAGGGAAGTGACAGCGATATATTAAATGATTTTTTCCAAACATGTGCCAACATATTCTCAATCACTGATTGAATATCTTGTTCGTCAATAAATGACATTTCAATGTCCAACTGAGTAAACTCAGGCTGACGATCAGCTCGCAAATCCTCATCTCTAAAACAGCGAGCGATTTGATAATATTTTTCAAATCCTGCCGCCATTAAAAGTTGTTTATAAAGCTGAGGTGATTGAGGTAACGCGTAAAAACTTCCTTGATGCATTCGAGAAGGAACAATAAACTCACGTGCCCCTTCTGGCGTTTTGCGTGTCAATATTGGTGTTTCTACATCATAAAATTCACGTTCATGAAAAAACTCTCTGATTGCAAATATGACATCATTACGTAATGCAAGCCGTTCATGCATATAAGGACGTCGAAGATCTAAGTAGCGATATTTTAGTCTTAACTCTTCATCAATCTCAGTAGTATCATCAAGTGCAAAGGGTAACGTTTTTGCTTTATTGAGTATAGTAAGACTATCTACTTGAATTTCATACTTACCAGTTGGAAGATCTTTATTAATAGTACTTGATGAACGCTCAACAACACGACCACTGATAGAAATTACATATTCAGAGCGCAAAGTTGAAGCCAATTCATGGATACTCTTTGAGTATTCAGGTGAGAATACAAGCTGCACAATACCCGTACGATCTCGTAGGTCAATAAATATAAGCCCGCCATGATCTCGTCGTCTGGATACCCATCCAATCAACTCAACATGTGTATTTAATAATTGCTCGTTGACCATACCGCAATACGTTGTGCGCTTATAAGAATACATAGTACCCTTTTTATCTAAAAACTAATGTGATATATCATTAATGTTATCATAATTTTTTAGCATTAATATTACTCACGCTATAATTTTTAATAAGTTTTCGCTTTTGCAACAAGCCAAGGTTTTTTAATCCTTTACCTAAGCAATTTAACGTGCCGTAATCGATATTCATCAAAACCAAAAGAAGCTATACTTTTATAGCAATTTTTTGAACTACTAAGACTTACTTACCTATACGGCTAATGACTTCTTTGGTCTGACACAACGTGATAGTCTAACCTTACTTTCTCTGTACCTGGCTACACGTGATAGCCTTGAAACAACTTGGTAAAAAATCCTTATTTTAATCTTTGTTAATTTATAATAAAGAGTCCAAAGACAGGTACGTTAATAAACTAGGGCTATATATGATTTTTTATATTTATCAGTCTAAATGTAAATATTGTTGATAATATTTACAAATATAGATTAATATAAATATATGGGTAAGTTACAAAATAACTAACTGACTGAAGGAATTTAATGAAAATATCAAATCTGCTTTTACTACTTATAGTTTTTTCACTACCACTTGCTGCAGAATACAGCAAGCCACTGGTTAAAATAGATGGACAGACAGTAATAACTGAACACTATTTCCAAAAAGCATGGCAAGAACATGCAGCGGGCAGAACATATGAGAGTCCAGCTACTCAAGAGCGCGCTAAAAAAATGTTTTTACGAAAATTAGTACTTAATAAACTAGCTAATGACCACCGATTAGAAATTGCACCTGAATATGAAGCACTAGTGCGTGGAACAGCAGGAGCTAGCGCAGCAGGGGCTCTGGCTACAACTGGTGGTGGAATTATAGAGCAACTTAAAGAAGCTGCCAGATCTATACAAGATAATATGAAAACACGAACTGCTCCAAGCACCACAACTATAGACAATAGAAGAGCTACAAAATCTGCAGATTCTGCAAAAATAAAGGTAGAACGTAGCAAAATATGCAAATAGCCGTACCACTCCAAGAGCCTACACCCGTAGACATCGTGCTCCAGTTAAATCTGTTTCAAAATATCCACAAACTAGCGCTCGAAGAACAATTAAACGTAAAGCTGAAAGGCCTACCGTAGAAACTCCACAGCCTTCAGTTGGCAAAAAAGCTAGTGCTAGTAAAAAAACAAGTGCACGAACAACGCAACGTAGAACAGAAAAAATTGTACAATAAAGTTGATTACTTATAATAAAGGTGATTACGATCACCTTTATTATCTAATGAAAGGACATGCTTAATGAAATACAATCCATTATTCACTACGCTATATACACTTAATTTCCTAGCCATATCTGGCTCACTTTTCTGTCAAGATAGAAACATTGGATTGCCTGAGGAATTATTTTATTCTTTAACATCCAATTCATTACAAAATATAATGCATAGTAGCACAACGCCACTGGATGCAATTGAACTGTTTATAAAAGAGTTTGGGGCATTATTAACAACTTCAAAAGCATCACATGAAAGTTATCGAACACTGGAAACAAAATTTATACAGCAATTATTTTTCAAATTTCCCTTACTCATAGATGTTATACTGCAAAATAACGGAGTTCTTGCACCCCAGGCATATATAGTAAATAGTTCCACAGACATAGAAAAAGAATTTGTAGAAAAAATTAATACCATGCCGCCAACATGGAAAAATAAGCTCTCAGTGATAGCTTTATCTCTGGCACAAGACAAACAATTAAAAGCACTCCGCTATCTTTACTACAGTGGAGTAAATTATATCAAACTTAATGATTCAGTTATAAAATACGTTACTGATAATATAGGTTCTTTAAATCTAGCCGATACAATTTTTTTACCAGGCAAGTATTTAAGTGAACTTATCGTTCGATATGGTATGGCTGAAAATCTTGCAAAGCTATATGAAAATAAAATCATAAATTTAAGCAGCTTATTATATGCACTTGAAGCTGTGAATAAATATATAGAAATCAAAGAGCTCGATTATGATAGGTATATGAGAGGATTCATGGATATGGACTTGGATCCAAGTTATTCAAGCGATCATAAAATACTCAATGAACAAGACAAAAAGAAAAAATACATTATCCGACTTAGAGCAAATCAAGAATTTCTTAAAAATTATATTAAAAAAATAAATCAATAAAGAGTTATAAAAACTGTTTTAAATCTAAGACTAAGATGGCCAATCAAGGCCATCTTAGTTTCGTTACTAATGGATTAAAATTTCCACTCAAGACCTATGTTTAGTGTAAACGCAGGATCATGATTAATGTTAGGTGTTTTGCCTCTAAAGCCGGTGGTATTAAGTTTATCAAGCTCACGGGCTTGCTCTCTATTTAAAGGTTTACCTTCAATATCATAATAGTGATCACCTGCTAAATACAGAGATCCGACACCATACAATTTAAGATCTTTAAGCAAATAGGTATAAGTGAAAGTATTAAGCTCAACACCTAAAAACTTGCTTGCTCGAGACCCTTGGATATCACGCTTGGTTGCAATATCAAATTTAGGCGTAGACTGCTCTTGCCAGTAGAATAAAATATTTGGATTCAACGAGAACCTGCGCGCCCAATCTTCAGGCTTCCAATGGAATCCTGCACCAGTATGTACTAAATTAGTAAATCCAGTAATAGTAGGTGCGTATGGATTAATTGTACGTTCACTAAAAGGAGCTGATAGTATTCGTTTAATTTTACCCGCTCCACCTAATAAGAACGCACTGCGCACACGCTTACCAGTATAAATTTCCTGTAATCCAATGAACCCACGATAATTATAATCTTTATCATGGTGATTTGGGTTATGGGTATCACCCGATGCCACGCCAGCTGCTACCGATACTTGGAATGAAGGCTTGAGCAACCATGAGCCATCAATTACAAAAAACCAACCATTATAAGTATTTTTATTTTCATTACGGAATCGCAATGGTGCATTATAAAGTTGATCAGCTTGAGCGGGAGCTACAGGAGCTGGCACATCGCCTAACGCTGCACTATAGCCTGGTACGGTACCAATATATTCGCCATTATTAGACTCATCTTCAGCAGCACCATCGATAATTTCTTGTGCTTTTCGGCCTAATGATCCAACTTGACCAGTAGGACTTATAGTAATAGTAGATTGAGGCACTTTATAGGGATCAAGGTTAGCTGGAGCCCCTGGTGCGCACGGATCGACACCCATAACTACTTGGCTATTTACAAAAACAAGCTTACCTTCACGATTTTGTGCGTGGATTTGATTACGATCCCATGCACGCACTTTTTGACGACCTATGTTGAAAGCAGTTTCAAAACCAAATTCAACTCGTGGACCACCATACTCAAACATAAGACCAAACGTTGCTAATTTACTTTCAGCGTCAGCCAAAAATTCTACTTTTTGTTCAGGATCATTATTGTATAGCCAATATGGCTCAATCAAAACGTTCTTATCAGGACGATCAGCCAACGGATAAATTTTCAAACGCCCTGCCGTCAGGTAGTTAACACGACCAAATCCACGTGCAGGTCGTTGCAATCTGCCATACTCTTGTCCACGAATTTTTTCGCATGTATCGCCTAAAGTTGCACATTTATTTTCCAAAATAGCAACATAGATGTCGTAGAATAATGTTTTACGGAGAATTTCACCTGAAATCAATGCACCAAATGCGTATTGATCAATAATGCTTTCACTATAGAAACCAAGAAGTTCTGGTCCGACCGCATATGCAGATCCTAGCGAAATACCACGGCCAAGCTCAAAAGGAAATGCTCCCAACGTAAACAAATGCTGATTTGCAAATGGCAGATTTAAGGCGTGGTTAATCGAGAAACGCAACCAGCCTTCTCTCATCCAAAATATTTGACGAGGAAGGGCGTGTCTGTGTGAACCAGTAACCCAATCGAGTATTTTTACATCAGAATTAATAGTAGGTGCTATACTACCTGGACTTCCCCAAATTGCTTTGTTACGCAAGGAGAACATAAATTCTGCAACAGTGATACCATAAGTTTTTTTCCCATGAAGCACGTCGAGATTAAAATCAATTATATGGCGATTATAAAAAATTTGATCACATTCCAAGCTACTATTTAAAAAGCTAAGGTTTTTACCGTAAAACGTCTCGCCTTTATATAGGCCAGCTAATGTATAAGTCAAGTCAAGATCGGTTTTAGCAAGTATGCCTCGATCTCCTTGAGAAATTGCATGCAACAAAGTAGGATTCATAGACAACGTTGCAATTATTAATAAGAAGAGCCTAAAAGGTCTCCAGCCAGGTTTCATAAAAACAATCTCCATAAAAAATGTGTATTGGGTATAGCAAGGTTATTATTGATAAATTAAAAATGATAAAATGATCAGTAATGCTTATTCTATGTGAATATAGTCAGAATTTAGCGTAAATTTTTGTGATAATTTGTCAACAAGTTCAAAATATAAAACAAGCATAAATAGGGCATAAATCTCTAATTATATTTTTTCAATATAGTCCCCATATTCAATTTTTAGCCTTATACATTATATATGGAGTATCAATGTCTATAATTTTACAAGAGTCTCAATTAATTGGAGCGCATTTATCTATTGAAGGAGGATACTACAAAGCTCTGGAGCGAGCTAAGCAAATAGACGCTAATGCAGTGCAACTTTTTACCAAAAGTAATCGACAATGGGCAGCAAGACCACTTGCCAAGCTATTGAACTATTTAAAGAAAAACGAAACAGTTTAAATATTTACCCAGTAGCTCACGCAAGTTACTTAATTAACCTTGCATCGGATAACCCCGATATAATTTTGAAATCAATAGAAAGTGCTTCCTGGGAAATTCAAACATGCCAAGCACTTGAAATACCTACCTTAGTACTCCACCCAGGCTCGGCAGGCAGTCAATCGCGTGAACAAGCACTTGATAATATTGTCCGCAATCTAGACTACATATTTGAGAAGATACCCGGCTCAACATGTATCGCTTTGGAAACTATGGCTGGCCAAGGATCAGTGTTAGCCCGCTCTTTTGAAGAAATTGGTTATATTATCAATCAAAGTAAATATTCCGAGCGTTTAGGAGTATGTCTGGATACATGTCATGTATTTGCAGCTGGATACGATTTTACTACTGCAACCGGATACCAAGCTATGTGGAATCAATTTATAAACTATATACCTATTTCTTATTTGAAGGTTATACATGCCAATGATTCTAAAAAACCAGCTGGATCACAAGTAGACCGTCATGAACATATAGGAAAAGGCTGTATAGGTATTGAAGCATTTTCTTTGCTTTGTAATGATCCAAGACTTAGACATATTGTAAAAATAGTAGAAACACCTAAGGCGTCGCTCGAAGAAGATGCATATAACGTTAGAATTTTAAAATCATTAATAAAAAAATAAGTAGCAGGTAAGGCAGCTTATGAGCTAAGAAAGAACTGTAGCAAAAACCTTACCTACTACTTATAGAATGTAAGCAGTGCTTATAACCATACTTCCTTCGTAAGGAGTTGAAGATGAAGGAGTATATTATGAGCGTTAGTATCTCTAGTTTGAAACATAGTTCATAAAAAACAACATGTTGCAAAAAATAATTTTTTGCGCAACCAAGAAACCCGCTATAATACTATATTCTTAAAAAAAAAGCTGTGCGTTTTGCAAAAAGCAACACTTTTGCAACATTTTGAAAAATGGGTTCAAAAAAACACTGTAGAATACGCTATAATTTTTTTGGCCAAAAACACCATAAAAAAGGCTGTGCAACATTTAAGTTCACAGCCTGAAAAGAATGCTTTGTTTTAGCGTATTTTTTCTTACTTTTTATCAGGTACCTGGATGAAGCATTCAACGCGATCATCAACTTGCCAGCCAAGTTCTTGGTCAACCATGAACCCACACTCAAAGCCAGCATGTACTTCTTTGACCGTTTTCTTGTCTCGTTGCAAGCTTGTTATCTTCGCTTGGCCAACCTTTTGTTTGCCGTGCCAGACTACAACTGAACCATCTTTAGTAAATAATCCTTCTTTGATATAACAACCGGCAATAACACCTAAGTTTTTAATATCAAAAATCTTACGGATCACAGCTTCACCAATTTTTTTAGAAATATATTTTATTTCTTTCTTGGAATCAGCAATTTCCTGAAGACGATTGAGCAAATGATATATTACATCAAAGTACTCTATGGTAGTTTCACTTCTTTGAGCCAGTGCAAGAGCATTGGAATCAGCTTTTACATGTAAGGTAATGATAGTTGCATGAGCTGTCTTGGCCATCATTACATCACTCTCAGTGACAGGACCAATACCAGTACTCACAACGTTAAAACCTTTTTCAGATTTTTTAGACAACTTAGATATTGCATCAATCAAAGCTTCCTTTGATGAATTAGTATCTGTCTTGACTAATATATTGATAGAATTTTTTGCTGAAAATTGAGTTGATTGAGTCTTATTACGAGACTCTGCTTCTGACTGCGACTTACGTACTGAGCCTTTTTCCATTGCTTGAAAAACATCACCAGCATTAGGAAGTGCATCAAAGCCCGCCACTAAAACGGGAATTGATGGGCCAGCTTTTTGTAATCTTTTACCAAATGAGTCTACAATTGAACTCACTTTTCCTGCAGTCGTACCGCAGGTAAAATAATCACCCATTTGAATGGTTCCTGTAAGACACAATATAGTAGCTACAGGCCCACGACCTTTTTCAATTTTTGATTCAAGAACATATCCGTGTGCAGGCACAGAAGGGTCAGCTTTAAGTTCTAGTAACTGCGATTGAAGTACAATCAAGTCAAGCAATTGATCTACACCTTGGCCAGTTTTGGCAGATATAGGAACGCAAATTGTTTGCCCTCCCCATTCTTCAGGCAATAAGTCATGTTGAGCTAAATCACGCTTAACTGCATCCATACGACTTGCATCAACTTTATCGATTTTATTAATTGCAACAATGATAGGCAAGTTGCTTTCTTTAGCGTGTTTTATAGCTTCAAGAGTCTGTGGCATAATACTATCGTCCGCTGCGACTACTAGAATAGCAATATCAGCTACTTGAGCGCCACGCGATCTAATTTTTGAAAACGCCTCGTGTCCTGGTGTATCTAAAAATACAACATCACCCTTTTCAGTATGAGCTTGATATGCACCTAAATGCTGAGTAATTCCGCCTTTTTCTCTTAAAGCAACACGTGTATTACGTATATAATCTAAAAGTGTAGTTTTACCATGATCAACGTGTCCCATTACAACAACTATAGGTAGTCGCTCAGTACCGGTCTCAAGCGCTTCCTTTTTAAACAAATTTTGTTTTTTTTGCTCAGGAACACGTGGCTGAACTTGATAAAATTCAGCTATTCTTTTGACCAACTCAGTATCAATTATTTGATTTTTATTAGATAGCATGCCCCATTTAAGCATGGTAACAATAAGATCATTCACGGGCTTTTGCAAGCTTAAAGCAAGATCACCTAATGTTTGAGACTCAAGAACAGCATATGGCTCTTGAATTTCAACTGCCTGTTTAATGGTTGCTGTGTTACGCGTTTGAATATGTGGCTTTGGACCTACTTGCTGTGATTTTACATGATTCAAAGCAGGTTTTCCTTGGTTCCTATGCTGATTTGGGCTCACTTTGTTTTGCTGCACCCTTTTGTCCTGATTATTTTCAGAAGACGATTGAGCTATAGGAGGATTATTTTTAGGTTGATTATTTGATAAATTCATTGATTTTTTTTGAACCGACTGATCCGAATAAGAGGGTGATTGTGGCACAGCAGTATGTTTAGGGTGTGATACAGCTTCGGGGGTTTTTTTTGTAAATTTTTGAGTTAAAGCATCCATCATAGGCTGTGTAATAACCGCCATATGACTTGACACAGTAAATCCTGCTTCTTGTAAAGCTTCGAGAGCTTGTTTATTGGAAATATCAAGCTGTTTTGAAAATTCATATACACGCATAAAACTTATCGCACCTTCTTACTACAGCGCATTAATATATTTAGTATAAAAATGACGCATTTTATCTATTTTTTTTATACATCAAGTTAATGAGCTGTTCTCTGTTGACGAGCTACTTTCAGAAGTTACCAGATGAATAGAGATACCTGCAAGTTGTGAAGCTAAATTTATATTCTGGCCCATCTTACCAATAGCCAATGAACGTTGATCGTCATCAAGCCATACTTGGGCATTATCTTGATCTATAAGTTCGACTCTATTTATTATAGCAGGTTTTAGAGCGTCCTTAATGAGCGTTTCCTTATGATCACTCCAGTGAATAACGTCAATTTTTTCTCCACCTAATTCTTTGAGAATAGGTTGGATTCGAGCGCCTTTTATACCTACACAGGTACCGACTGCGTCAACGTTTTCATCATTAGATGTAACTGCAATTTTTGATTTATATCCTGCTGTTCGAACTATTTTTTTAACTTCAACTATATGATCATAAATTTCAGGAATCTCAAGCTCAAAAAGCCTTAGTAAGAATGTATCTGAAACTCGATCAAGTATGAGTTGGTTATCATTGCGAGGTTCTTGAAGTACCTCTTTCAATAATGCTCTAATAGGATAACCTACAATACATTTATCAGTAGGAATACAAAGAGATTTTGGTAAAAACGCAAGATGATCTTGTAATTTTACTACAACGCCATTGCGTTCGCACTTATGGATTAAACCATGAACAATTGTATTTTCTTTGTCTTTAAATTGCTCATATACCGCATCACTTTCAATTTTGCGAATGCGCTGAGCGATAATTTGTTTAGCCCGTAAAATTTCAATTCGACCAATTTTACCATCAAATGGCATAACGATACGAGAACCTATTTCTGCTGATGGATTAATTATCTTTGCTTTTTTTAGACTAATTTGAGTGTCCTCATCTTCAACAGTTGGGACAACCTCTTTTTCAACTTCAATAATAAGTTCATCTGACTTACGTTCATAATGAGCTTTGAAAGTAACATCGGGATAGCGCTTTGAGTATGCAGCTACCATGCCTTCACAAATAACTTCGCCCAAAACAGAGCGATCAAGGCCTCGTTCTTCTACCAACTCTTCAATGACGTCACCAAGTCTCATCATAATAAATTATCTTTGCAAAAATATGTAGTAAATCAGAACTATATTTGTATGTGCACATTTACAATGTAACCAAAATTATAAAACGCGCGTCCTTTTATATTAGTCAAAATACATAAAAGGCGCAAGTGGTATAAACTAAGCGCGTAAAGAGCAGTGAGGTTTTCCAATTGAAATCTTGAAATTTTGATATAAGTGCTATTTGATTATTTCAAAAGTTATCCACCATGCCTACTATTATAAATATTTATATATATTTATATATTATAATAATAATAGGCGTGGTGGATAAGTGGTGGATAACTTTTGAAAATAGGATAATTGTTCCCTCTAGAGGCTTATTATGATATCAGTGGCGGGTGGTGGATAAGTGGTGGATAACTTTTGAAAATATATAAAAAACAGCTCTAGATCGATAAAAGTTATCCACCACCCGCTAAAACTGCCATCTGTAGGCAATTTTAAATAATTTTTAATAGACCTCTAAGGGGCCTGTAGAGTTATCCACCACTTATCCACCACTTATCCACCACTTATCCACCAAGTTATCCACCACTTAAAAAAATTCAATAAAAAATTATTTTATTTTAAGAGTTTTTATACTAATTCCATTAAAAACATTTGGCATTCTGGACTATTGACTATTATTTTGTATGAGCTCAAAAGCACGCTTAATGTCACGAGTGAGTTCAGGAAGCCCAGCTGGATTACGTAAGACATACGCAGGATGGTATGTTGGGACTACTTCAATTCCATTTACTACAAGTTTTGTGCCCCGCAGTTGTCCAATTTTGACTGGACGCTCAAGTAAGCCTTCCAAAGCAGAAGATCCAAGAGTACAAATAACTTTAGGTCGAATGATGTTTATTTGCTTTGTTAAGAGTAAGTCTTTGCATGTTTTCATTTCAAAAGAAGTAGGCTTACGGTTTTGGGGAGGACGGCATTTTACAATATTGGAAATGTATACGTGCGATCGTTCAAGACCTAAGGTAGCAAAAATGGTATTTAAAAGTTTTCCTGATCTTCCTACAAAGGGTTTTCCTTGAATGTCCTCATCTTGTCCTGGTCCTTCACCTATAAACATAAGACGAGCATCGGGGTTGCCAGAGCCAAATACTACATGAGTTCGCCCTAGTGTTCCCAAGGGACATTCAATGCATTTTACATACGGACGGTATAACTCATCCAAAAGCTGTTGCTTGTAGTATGCGGGGTTCATGATAATCCTCAAGCAATGTATACATATTTCTTTCTATCTTAGCAAATAATGAGAAAGAAAGTTTGCCCAAGGATTTTGTGCAAAAAGATTGTGATAAGAACTGTGAACTCGTGAGTCAGGGCAGTAGATGGATATACCGCGAGCTTGCTTTAAACTATTACCTACTGCGTTAGCTATAATTGCGCGCTCAATGATATACTTTCCTTGTTCTAAAAGCTGGGTAAGTTGACTTACCAGCTGGGCTCCAGTGTGTGCTTCTCTAAAGTTAAACTTGCTTAAATTGGCAAGTAAATTGCTGTATATAGTATATAAATCTTTATAATTGGGATTGGCAAAATGTATACAGTTTGTTTTGTGTATACTATTTCTGATTGCCTGTTTTACTGAGCTGGATAGCTGCTCTATAATTGATTGATGCAGCAAGTGTGCTACTTGATTAACATTATCTTCAAGGTTATGCATAAGGGATAAATCGATTGCAGATAAAGTATAATCATCGGTAATTGATTGATACGCTCGATTATATGATTCTACAATATGTTGAGCAAGTTGTTTAGGGGATATGTTTATGTGCGCCAGTGGCTCTAGAATGTAAGAATAATTCCATCCTGTACCAGGTTCTAGCTCTTGAGATGACACCATATAATCAGCATAGTCTTTTGCAATACACGCTATTTCAAACATAGAGCTTAGACACGTATCACAACCAAAAATAGCAAGTCGTTTTCCATTCAATCCATACTGAGTGATTGAAGACAAGGCGATTTTAAGCTCAGCATTGCTAATAAAATTACCTGTTCTATCATCCCAGCATAATGCTCTATGTGAAAGATCACGAATACTGAGCAAGTCAAAAAAAGGTATTGAACGATCAATTTCAAGTTTATTGGTAACTGGATTGAGTACAAACAATTGACTGGTATTGATAACTGGTCCTTGTCCTTTGCCTGGTTCTTCTACACCTGAGCCATGATTCCATAGAATAAGGCCGTAGTTTCGTGCAGGAAACTGCTGAGCAAGCGAATTATAATTATCAATAAGCGTTCTGTAGTCACCACTATCTTTAGGTTGCTCAGTAGTCTTTTGATTTATGCGTACTAATTGATTCTTTTCAACAAAATACTGTCTACTTACTTTGGTACTATTGCGCAAACGAGTGTGAAGATCAACTACAATATTGCACAGGTCACTTGAGCCTACCTCAACCATCTGAGCAAGGTTTTCATGCGCGAATCTTCGTAAATCATTGTCAGCAGCCATATACACAATAAAGGTCCATTCCTTTTCAGGCATATTTATTTCAGAAGGTCCTTGTACTACTGCTACATTTTTATGAAGGGAAGAATAGCTAGGACTTTTTGCAAATGCTAGGCACGGACAATTACAACAAAAATATAAAAGCGCTAAAAGTCCATATAATAAATTCATGTACCTCTCCCCTTGACCATTTAATTTTCAAATTATTCTATACAAATAGTAAAATTTATTTAAAAATTAATTCAAGTATTTCGTTATTTGGAACTAATAACCTGGGTTTTATGGGAATAAGAATGCCATAAGAGAATAAAGGTAATAAAAAAACTCAATTGGAAATTGGCAAAAGTGAGTGCAAGTGGATTAGTAACTGCAAAAAAACCTGTAATAAGTAGGAGCGTATGAAGAGCATGTGCAGGTTTATGGAACCAATTACTGATTTTCATTATACATGCACTGTATAATGCCCTTTCAAAGGATATGCTTGGCCAGCTAAGACTATTGTATACACAGAGTAGTGCTACTATTAATAAGTCATTGTAACGTTTTGAGATAGGTAAAAATTTTAATAGGTTGCTAAGAATGAAAATGAAAACTGCAACATGAAGTCCAGAACGTGCTAAATAATGCAATATTCCCCATTTTTACACATATTATCAAATTGAGACAATGCATTAGATTGAGAGGTGCCCCAGAAAAGAGGTTGCGCCACATTAAATGTTTCTTTTGAAAGTCTATTTTGGACACCCTGTAAAATATAATTTTTAAAAAGAGATATAGTACGCGCAATACTAAAGTAGGGTCTGTACACAAGGTATATCATATTGCTTGAGACATATGCACAACCGAGAATACCTTGCTTGATAAGAAATTTTTCAAATTGCATCTTGGGTATAGAACTAAATTTAAAGGATTTAATGGTAATGTGGTCGCCGGGAAGGTAATTGTTAGCACTATACATACAAATTTTGTAAGATGTTTTAATACTCAAATTTAGCGTAGGCGAATAGAGCCAGATACCTTCAATAGTAAAGTACGCCTGAGCACGTGACGAATCAACCTTAACTTCTTTAATGATTCCATGCGCGCTCCACGCAAATTTTGTGTTGATCATATTGCGTGCATGATGCCACTGGTCAATTTGATTGCAGTACTGGACAGAGCCATTTATGAACGCAATGATCGCTATTAGAATCATGATTATTTTGTAGTGAGAACGCAAGCATCCGATTATACAAAGTCCCATTCCAACGTATATAATTGAATGTACATTAGAATCCATATATTCTATGGCAAGTACGTGGCATGCTACAAGAATCCAGATTGGATGAACGCAGGGAAATATTATAATTTTTTTTACGGCTAAAACATTTTTTTGAATACATTTAAAAATCAGTTTGGTTAATTTCTCTATTTTTGATAGCATGGCAAATAAGTAGTAATGTGTGCGCGATAATATACAGATAAGGTGTGTTACATATGAAAACAGCTCAAATAACCACAATATGTTTAGCTCTGTGTATATCAGTTTATGCATGGATGGGTGCTGAAAGCAAACGCTCTCCCCTGAAACCTTCCGTGTATACAAAAAATGTAAATGGATCTATAAAACCCGCTGAAATTGGTAGTACAAAAAAATCTATGGATACAAAAAAAACTTCTTCACCTGTATTTAAAAAAGTTCTTGATAATGGAATTACGGTTTTAGTCAAACCTGTAAGTACTATTCCCAAGGTTTCTGTTCAGATGTTTTATAATGTAGGTTCTATTGACGAAGGTGAAGGAGAAAAAGGTATTGCTCACTTGATTGAGCATATGATCTTCAAGGGTACAAAAGATCTACTATCAGAATCAGATATTAATGATACTGCGCACAGACTCTCTGCTGAAATCAATGCTTTTACATCCTATGATTATACGGGTTATCTTTTTAATATACCTGTAGAAAATTGGCCACAAGTTTTGCCTATAATAGCCGATACTATGGAAAACGTTGCATTCAAAGAAGAACATTTAAATTCTGAAATGAAGGCAGTCGTTCAAGAGCTTAAAATGTATCGAGATAATTATGACCGATCACTTCTTCATGAGCTTATGTACATTATATTTGCCGATGGCCATCCGTATGCTGACCCCGTAATTGGATATAAACATAATCTATGGAACATGCATAGTGCTGATTTGGTGAAATTTTATAAAAAGCATTATGTACCTAATAACTCAGTGCTTGTTGTTGTAGGCGATGTTAAACCTAACGAAGTATTCCAAGCCGCACAAGACTACTTAGGCCATATTCAATCTCAACCATATGAAAAAAAGCCTCATCAAGCATGGTTACAAGATATCGCGTCTCGTTCGGTTACTTTATATCGAGATCTCCAAAAACCTGTTGTTATGCTGACGGCTGTTTTGCCTGGTACTAAAGCAAAGCAAGAAGGAGTTTTAGAAACTTTGGCCTGGGCTTTAGGCAAAGGAAGAGCTTCTCGTCTTTACAGTCTTTTGGTGGATGAGCTTGGTCTCGTGACTGATGTTGACAGCGATGTTCTTCAATTATTTGAGCAAAGTGTTTTTATTATTAGTTTTCATCCTAAAAAACAAGAGAAAATCGATCTGATTATAAAGACTATTCACGAAGAGTTAAATCTTATTGGAGAAAAAGGATTTACTATCGATGAAATTAATCGGGCGTTAAATCAGGCACGTGTGTCTTTATATTCTCAGCAAGAGGATTTAGAGCATCAAGCGTACATGATTGGCAAACTCTATTTGGCGACACAAGACGAAAACTATTTGTATACCTATTTAAATGAACTTACACCTGAATCTGCCAGTGTACAAATTAAAAAGATTGTAAAAGACTACTTACGCTCTTCATTTATGTTTGAGGGAAAAGTTTTACCATTATCAGAAGCTGATAAAGATGCGTGGAAAAAAATACAAAGCGCATCAGACCAAGAAGATGCACGTATTTTGGGTGCCCGTCAACGTACAGAGCCGGTAGAACCTGCTCGATATGCACTGACAGTACATCCAGGCCAGCCTAAAAAATTTGCGTTTCCTAAGGCAGAATCGGTCGATATGGATAATGGTATGAAGTTACTTTATTTTGACAATAAAAACACCCCTACTATTGATATTGTCATTGACTTTAAAGCACGTCCATATTATGACTCATCGGAACTTCCTGGGCTTTATGAATTTGTAACTCATATGATGCTTGAGGGAACTAAAAAGTATTCAGCACAAGAGTTAGCGCGAGTGCTTGAAGAGAGAGGTATTAGCCTTTCTGTGTACCCAGGCGGTATTGCTATGAAGTTGCTTTCAAAGGATTTAGAGTTTGCGCTTGATATTTTAAATCAAGTAGTTGCGTGCGCTCAGTTCCCTGCTGACCGAATGGGTAAAGTTCGCGATGAAATGTCTGCTAATATTAAAGCATTCTGGGATAATCCACGTCGTATTGCAATGCAAATTGCGCGCGAGCAGGTATATAAGGATCATCCGTATGCTAAAAATATGATAGGGACTCAGCAATCCATTAAAAAAATTACTCGTAATGATTTAGTAAATTTTTATAAGAAATATATAACTCCGCAAGGTGCTTCTATTGCGATAGTAGGAGATACGCAAGGGTATGATATAGCTGCTGTTGTTAAAAAACATTTAAGTTCTTGGCAAGGGCCTCAGGTCGAGTCTATAAAATTCCCTACAATTAATTTTTCTCCTGATAAGGCTTCTATAGATTATCCTATGAATAGAGATCAAATTAGTTTAACATGGGCAGGTTTATCAGTATCAAGGCTGAATCCTGACTATGATAAACTAGTACTATTCGATCAAGTTTTTGGTGGTGGCGCTCTGGGCTCGATGTCCTCACGGCTATTTCAACTAAGAGAAAGAACAGGACTATTTTATGGAATATCGGGGTATACAACCTCTCAAGCTGCCGAAGATCCTGGGATGATAGTGATTAGTACTATGGTTTCAGCAGATCGCATGGATGAAGCTGAAAAAGCTATTATATCTACTATTTCTACAGTCACTGACACCATTGACGAAGAAGATATTGATCAAGCTCGCCAAGCAATTGCCTCTTCAATGTTGAATAATTTTGAATCAAATGGAGCAATTGCTCGGGCGTTTTTATTCCTTAATCGATATAATTTACCTGCAAGTTACTTTGATAATCGCGCTGCACAACTTGCCAAGATTGATATGCAAGACATTATCAAAACAGCAGCTAAATATTTAAACAAGAATAATCTTGCACTGGTAAGAGTTGGCCGTATAGAAAAATAAAAGTACTTATGAGGATAGGTAAAACCTATCCTTCTCGTAATGCTATTGTTCTTCAATAAGTTTCAATGGTTCAGTAGGTAAATCGCCTGCGCGAACAATCCAACGAGTACTTTTACAAGGTACCTTCAAGTATACTTTAGTTACACGATGAGAATTATTAAGCGGCAGAACTATAAGCCCTTTGTCGCGTATTTGTATATCCCAGTTATGATTAGCGCACTGAGGATAAATAAGAAGAGACGTTTTGGCAGGAAAGGCTTTATCTCTACTTTCAATTTCAAGCTTTTGAGCGCATGTTTTACGTTTGGCGATAATTTTATCTGCAGCCTTAATTATTTCTCTTTTTCCTGCTTTAATTTCCTTGGTTAAGGGTGGGGCATAGGTTCTTTGAATAGTAGCTTTAATTGCAAAGTTAGTACTATTTTTAATTGTGTACGTATATGCAAAACTTAGGGGTGTTAATAAAATGCCTATTATATTAAGCATGATAAATAATTTCATAGATTTTCCTTATAGCTGTTGATATTTTTACTGTAAATAAGATAGCTGACAATTCGCAATAATTAGATACATGTTGAAAGCGATTGCAAAAAAGTGTTATACACGATAGTAGTCACCAATTGGCACTGCAAAGAAAGTGATAGATATGACAAAACTAATGTTACTGTCCTTTTTAATAAGTTGTGCGTATATACAAAATATTGTATATTGCGCATCATCTGAGCCAAATGAGCATCATACTATCGTTAACGAAACTGATCAGTCGGTGGAGGTAAAAATAGATTTAGTGGGCTACTTTCCTCTTCAAAAAATTATTGGCGCTCGACAGAAATATACTTTTGAGACACATGGCTACTGTGCACATTCCATCGAAGTGCATCCGGTTGAAATGACTGCATCAGCAGAAGAGTAAAATTGAATTTTTACTGATGGGGTTTACGGGGAATAAATATACTTGTAGTACGTTGATATATTTTATATTCATGATTGTTTATCATTTGCTCTTCAGTAAGTTTAATAGTAGCGCCAAAAAATATAGCAAGGATACATACTGGGCTTATTAATGCGATCCATCCATAGGGACTTGCAAGTGCTACAACGAATAAACCTATCCACATTAATGTCTCTCCAAAATAATTGGGGTGTCGTGAGTATTTCCACAGACCTGTAGTTAAAACAGAATTTTCAGCATGAGGTCTATGATTAAATTGGTACAACTGAATATCTGCAATAGTTTCAAATAAAAATCCGACGAGCCAGATAAAGATTCCCAGAAAATCTGAAAATTGTAGTGGTATTTGATAATTACAATTGATAATAATAGTGCTCGTGCTTATTAAAAGAATAAAATCCTTGAAGCATGAACACTTTTAAAAAACCCATTAACCGCTGTTGATTGCCCCATGATTTTCGCCATTGACGATATCGAGCATCTTCTGTGTGCCCTTTTTTTCGATATGCGATATATATTGATAGTCGCAATGCCCATATAGTCGTTAGAATTACTGCTACCCATTTGCGTGCTGTAATAGAGTTACAGTAATATAAAGAGTACCAAGCAACAATCACAAACCCTATTCCCCATGCAATATCGGCAATACTATTATCCTTTTTTATTTGCGCAATAATAAACATGGCTGACATAAAACAGACAATAATCCCTATCAAATGTATACTAAGAGTAAGCATACTTTTATACCTTACGTGATTATATGAAACAAATTTATACTAATACTAGTACACCTACCCCTATTTTACCAAGACCTTTAGAGTTAGAACTATTCTGTATACAAATATGGAATTTTTATAGAAATTCTGGCAGAAATTTTGTGTGGCGTAATGTTGAAGATCCCTACAAGGTGGTGGTTTCGGAGATTATGCTCCAGCAAACTCAGACTGCACGAGTAGCTCAAAAATATCCTCAATTTATTGAAATATTTCCTTCATTTCAATCTTTGGCGGCAGCAAGTTTTCTGGATGTCCTGTCAGCATGGCAAGGGTTAGGATATAATCGGCGTGCTAAATTTTTGCATCAGCTTGCAGTGCGTGTGGTTACTGTACACCACGGAAAGCTGCCACATTTACCCGAAGAACTTGTTAAATTGCCAGGCATAGGACCTAATACTGCCGGTTCTGTGGCTGCGTTTGCATATAACGTACCAACAGTATTTATTGAAACTAATATTCGTTCCGTGTTCATACATCATTTCTTTAAAGCTGATGAATATATTCATGACAGGCATATTTTGCCATTAGTTGCAGCAACCGTCGACAGGTTAGATGCTCGTAACTGGTATTACGCACTCATGGATTATGGAGTTATGCTCAAGCAGCTCCACGGCAATCCGAGCCGCAAAAGTGCGCATCATGTAGTGCAGTCAAAATTTGAAGGTTCAGATCGGCAAATTAGAGCACAAATTATACGGGAACTTATTGCGCATCCGGGCCTTGATTTTCAAAGTTTACAACACGTTACCCAGGCTACAGAAGAACGACTCCGCCGTATTATTGCAAGCATGGAAAAAGATGCAATGATTTTTTCACATGACCAACGGTGGAGCATTGCAGAGTAATGATATCCGATTAATACAACAAATATATGTATGTTCTACCGTTATTTATTTTCAAAATAAATAATGTACGTACTTATTTTAAGATGTGCTTAAATAGATTTTTAGTAATTGCAGCTTGCGTGCTGTGATTAACCATAGGTTTTGGATATCCGAGTAATGGATATCTTGTATGTAATTTGTCCCAATTATGAATAACTTTAGACGGTACTTTTTCTAGTTCAGGTATCCATGTCTTTATATATACGCACTCTGGGTCGAATTTTTTTTGCTGAAGCCATGGATTGAATACTCTAAAATACGGCGATGCATTGCATCCAGTCGATGCCACCCATTGCCAATTGCCATTATTAACGCACGGATCATAATCTACTAGTTTTTGTGCAAAATACTTTTCTCCCCATTGCCAGTTGATATGTAAATCTTTGGTTAAAAATGATGCGACAATAAGTCGGCATCGATTATGCATATAACCTGTTATGTTAATTTGCCGTAGAGCGGCGTCCACAATAGGGAAACCAGTCAACCCCTCTGTCCATATTTTAAAGTCATTTTCGTTTGTGTTCCAATGCAATGCGTTATACTTTTCAACAAAAGCATTACCAAATACGTAAGGACTATAATATGCAACGTACGTATAAAAATCTCTCCAATAGAGCTGACGCAAGATCGCTGCAGGTGACGGTACGTGCAAAGAAATAGCGGTATGGACCTGTCTTATTGATATGGTGCCGAATTTGTTGTGTGCTGAAAGATTTGAGGTAGGAATAGAGGGGATATCATGTGTCTTGGGGTAGTTTTCAAGCAGATGTAATCGTTTTAATAATTTATGACCATTCCTACTGCCTCCGTGCACGTGTATCTGAGAGTTTTTGACAAAAGGTATTCGATCGAGTATCTCAAGACCTTGATCGTCAATAAGCTTTTTATTGCTTAAATTAGAAATAGTTTTATTTTCCGATAATGTCACGGGTATTTTTAATGAATGCTTATAGAATGCAGCAAAGACACGGTAAGGTTTTCCGGACGTGTTCATAATACTGTCAGGACTATTAATAAGTAGATCATGGAATTGATAAAAGGCTATACCCTTTTGTTCGCATATTTTTTTGATAATAAGATCTCTGCGTGCGCTATAGGGTGTATAATCATAATTGCACACCAGCGCATCAATAGAGGCATATTCAATAAGTTTATTAAGGACCGTATCAATTGAGCCGTGAAGTATATTGAGATAACCGTGCTTTGATGCAATCTGGTCAGATAGATCTTTTATTGATTCAAACATAAACTCAATACAATTATCGCTTTTATAGGTATTATCAGGCCCGATTTGTAGAGGATCTAATATAAAAGCAGTAATCACTTTTTCCGAATTTTTTAAAGCATGATTAAGTCCAATATTGTCCTCAAGGCGCAGATCACGGCGAAATATAAATAACGTAGTGCGATGTAGTTTCATAATGTATCCGGGCTAACACTCAAATTATATTGTATTAATCATACCCGGCTTATGTTCAAAGTTAAATATAAGTGTGATACATAGCATTACTGTTTATCCCGTGCCTGATAATATGCAAGGCGCGCTTGTAAATAATCTTCAATATATTTCAAGCGCTGAATAAATGCAGGATTTTTAGTATAATTTTGATACCATTCAGGATGCTCGGTTTTAAAGACATCCACTAATTTTTTAAACTCTTCAAGTTCTTTTTGATAACTTCGATATGTCAATAATAAAAAACTAGGCAATTGTTTTTTATAAGCAGTAGTTACTTGTTCATAAAGTATGTTTAATTGATTGAATAACTCATCAAATAAGGTTTTTTGATTATAACGAGCGTTTACATTTGCCCCTGCGCGCAGGAGGGAACGTACCATTTCATACTTTCCTTTTTCGGTTGCCTGCCAGAGTAAAGGACTTGTTTGAGCGTTACCAAAGTTGGCATCTAATCCTGCAGATAGTAAGTTTTCCAAGGTGCTCACCAGTAGTTCATAGGACAATATTGTTGTTGAATAAATATTGTTTTTACTGCGATGTAATAATATTCGAATTAAATTTTCAGAATCAAGCTGATTCAGGCAATATGTTAAATATACGAGTGAGCTTTGTTGATACATCACGGGTGAAGTTTGAAGAATACTTCTTGTGTAGTTTATCCATGGCCCTGCGCCCAGAAGTGCACTGAGGAACGGAAGTGGGAAGTATGCCAACTGCAGGGAATTTAAACTTGCGGGTATATTGTAGTCAGTTTCCAGTTTTTTTTGAGTTGCAATAAGCTCTGTAATAGTAACTGTTCTGACACGCAAGCGTTTGTGCAAATTTTCAGTAAGGGTTGGTATATATGAATTTTTAATAATAGGTGGAATGATTTTAGCAAAAGCTTTATTAACTGTAGTTTGTTGAAAAAGAGAGCGTAAATAGCGTGTATTTTCTTCTTGTAAGAGTATGAGGTTTGAATAGTGCGCGTTTACTAGTTTGTCGGCTATCTGCGTAGAATCTATCTTAAAGGTATAAATTTCTTGCCATAACTCAACTGGAAGTTGTTGAGATGATATTTCAGCTGTTATGCACTCTAGTGCGACTGTACTTAATATCATTATTCTCAAGAGAAGAGTATAAAATATTTTTTTGCCATTATTCATAGTTATTGCCATATTTTAAGATAAAAATCTTGCCGAGATTACGTATTGTATATATTAGTATAGCAAATATGCGTGTTTTATTTCAACAAGAACTATAAATATTATAATTTAGATTTAAAATGAGCTTAGTGTTTGGATGTTGTATCAGGTAGGCTTTCAATCTTCAATATTATATTTTCTAAATAAGCTTTTAAATTAGGATATCCTGCTTCTGAGACTGCTTGCTGGTTATACCATTCCGGATCCTGAGCGATTAGGTCTTGAAGAAGAACGGCGTAATGGTTTAATTTTATCTTATTTGCAGTTTCTGAGATATCATTGATTATTCGATTAATAACATACAAGCGTGTTGTATTAGGAATAATTTCTTGAGGCAAAACATACCCATGGTCAATGATAATCCGAGCTATACTAGGCGCGCGGTTTACAAGTGCTGTCTCGAACAAAAAAGCTTGCATTTCATAAGTAAAACAATTTAAAGAAAGCAAACGATCGAGAACTTGTGCCAGTTCAGATTTTTTAATAATATAGCGTTTTGATGCAGTTGTCTTATTGCCATTAGAGCTTAAGTTTTTAATAATACTCTCTCGTGATGGATGAGGTAATTCAAAATTGCCTATCGCATAATTTTCTTTATCAATTAATAAATTGATTTGTATAGCATCGTGTTGTTTATATTGTGCGAGTAAAAAAGTAATATATGCAAGTACGTGTCCAATAGAGGAAGTTTTTTCGCCATTTTGCATCTTTGTAACGTACTCTTGTAGTGTTTTTTTATACACAGGAGCTTTAAGAAGAGGCCATAGGAATAGAACAGGCATACGAGAAAATGACTTCCATGAGGGTAGTGTAATTTGCTCAGCAGGTATCTGATTTTTTATCAATGCTTGAATATTACTATATACCAAAGCATACGTTTCATTATCACTATCCTTGAGTGCTTTTTCATCAAGCTGTATAGTTCTACAGATTCTTTCCAGTGCTTTGGAAATTGTGCGCGTAGTTGCAAATGAATGAACACTGGGTTTCAATTCTTTTTCGATATTTTTGTCTAACCGCATTAATTCAAGTTCATTGGTTATAATTTTTTGAAATCTTTCTATAAGCGAACTTATGCTTTTATAAGCATTGTGAGGTATTTCCCATAGCTGGCCAGAGCTGGTGTATGTTGCAATATGTCTTTTAATTTCACCAGGTAAATCTTTAAAACTGTACGTATATAAGCCCATTTCTGCTGCTTGTATATTTAAAAAACACAAAATACCTACATATATGTAGAAATATATCTTTACCCATTTATTTAACATTGCATTACCTGGCTATCGTAATAAGCGTGTTTATAATTATAGAAATAGTCTATTGATCCAACGAGCATCTCTGATTTTACAATCAAAGGGCTATGTCAACTATAAGTGTATAGCAAGTATCATTAGAAATTCAATTATTTTTATAATAAGCAATTTGAGACATATTAATTATTTTTTTTAGTAAATAGTTGAATTAAAAATAAATTATGTAGTAGTTTTTGACTAATGGTTTAATAAGGTATGCTATCAAGGGAAAAGGGTGGGAAATGAAAAAAACTATTATATTTTTGAGTATGTTTGTGAGTATTGATATATTACATGCAGCCGATCAAATGAGTAATATCTTTAAGCAAAGTTTGCCAATACTGTATCCAATTCTTAAGCACGATCAAGAAACAAGTAATCAAAATTTATTTGAATTTTATATTGATGGTAAAAAAATTACTGACAAATCAGTTATTGAAAAGTTATACCCACGAACTCCTCAGAGCCTTGATGATGCGGCAACACCTGAAGGGTTTAAAATAAAAATTAATCTCGATGCGGTAGTAAAAGCAGCGCCACAACTTAAGCAACCCACTTCTTCGACGTGGGTAAGCAGGCTTTTAAACTATAAAATATTGCTACCAAGCGCCCTAGTATGCACTTGTGTTGTAGCTTGGATGTGGATAAAAAAGCATCTTCAGCAAGCTGATATACCTTTTGCTTATTAAAAAATGATTACTTAACCATACTTATCTTTATGGATACGTTTATATTCTAAGTAATGAACATCATTGATTGCTTTTTGATAATACTTCCAAAAAATATCTGCAGATTTCTGCTTTTCAGGATCGAACGTTTCAGGCAGTTCTTTTTTATTTTCTTTGTCTTGTAAGGAGCCATATTTTTTACCGCTCTTATGTCGCGCATACCGGCGTGAGCGAGTATAACCCATCTGCAGATATTTACGAGCCATATCCATGCCTACAAAATCATGTGCATCTTTATAGGCAAGAAACATTTTATAAATCATCTGTGCAGAAATATTTGCTTCGATTGCTGTCTTAAATTTCCAATGGGGTAAAATTTCTGATTTATATGGTTCTACAATTAATACTCCTTGTTCGCCCTTTGCTATTTTATACAGTTCAGGGTGTGCTCGATAGTCAATATCAGCAGAAGCGTAATTATATTTTTTGTTCATAAGTACTTTGGTTACCACTACAGTATCGTCAAGATGTGATATAATAAACTAGTACTATGTTAAATATTACACAAGTTGCAAGGATGTATAGCATCTTTAAGGCAGGTATTGCCATAAAAGGAACCGTATGATATCAGATACTTTGCTCGCAATCGATCCTGTTATTGCACATCTTATAAATCAAGAGCGTGATCGCCAAGAGCACGAAATTGATTTAATAGCCTCTGAAAATTATGCAAGTGATGCAGTATTACAAGCTACCGGATCGGTGTTGACTAATAAGTATGCTGAAGGATATCCAGGCAAAAGGTATTATGGAGGATGTGGGGTAATTGATGTAGTTGAGCGTATTGCAATTGAGCGTGCTCAAAGATTATTTAATGCAGAATACGTCAATGTGCAACCTCATTCAGGCTCTTCTGCCAATACTGCGGTATTTCTTGCTCTTCTCAATCCTGGTGATACTATCATGGGCATGAGCTTGTCAGAAGGTGGCCATCTGACTCATGGGCATCCGGTTAATATCTCGGGAAAAGTATATAAAAGTATTCAATATGGAGTTGATAAATACACCCATACACTCAATTACGATATGATCGAAGCGTTAGCGCAAGAGCATAAGCCACGCTTAATTATTGCAGGAGCTTCAGCGTATTGTCGGACAATAGATTTTGAACGGTTTGCACAGATAGCCCGCTCGGTAAACGCATATTTTATGGCTGACATTGCTCATATTGCAGGCTTGATTGCAGCGGGTCTTCACCCAAGCCCTGTTTCTTATGCGGATGTAGTCACTACCACAACTCATAAAACATTGCGTGGTCCGCGCGGCGGTATGATTATGGCAAAAGCTGCTCATGCACAGGCGCTTGATCGAGCTATTATGCCGGGCAGCCAAGGTGGGCCACTTATGCATGTTATTGCAGCGAAGGCTGTTGCATTTGAGCAAGCACTGAACCCTTCATTTGCGTTGTATCAACGTATGATAGTAGCCAATGCTCAAGCACTTGCGTATGAACTTTCTTTAAAGGGTTATAATATTGTAACTGGAGGCACAGACACACATTTATTTGTTGTCGATTTAACCTCTCAGAATATTACGGGCAAAGATGCTGAAAAAGCACTTGAAATGGCCGGTATTGCAGTAAGCAAAAGTTGTATACCATTCGATGTTCAAAAACCACATATTACCAGTGGTATACGTATTGGAACGCCTGCAATCACTACACGAGGAATGCTGCCTGAGCATGCATCTATAATCGCAGGGCTTATTGATCAAGTACTTAAAGATTTGAACAATCCTAATAATTTAGAAAGTGTAAAGCACATAGTAAAAGAATGGTGCTTACAGCATCCTATTTACACTCAACGCAAGATATAATTACAATTTTTTTTGAGAACAAAAATTTACTTGAAGGGTGCTGATTAAATTGTACGCTTCAATTGCTCTTGGCGTGTGTTGAGAAATATTAACAAGATCAAACATACTTTTATAACTTTCAAGAAGAGTATTTATTTGATCGTTAATAATTATTTTTGATGGCGCATCACTTTGCAAGTAAGTTGTTATGCGCCGTTCCAAGCCTCTAATATTGATAATTACATTGTATAAAAATTTTTCATAATCTATTATGTCGGGTATATACCCATCATGTAATAGAGCTTCTGCTACTAAGGGAAAATTACACTCCACAGAATAGTCAAACAAGATTTGTTTATTGATATTGCTAATAGATTTGTAAGAAAGACTGATAAGGGCATGTCTGAGGCTTTCATACCATATATGATATGATTTAGTTATAAAATCATTTTCTGCTTTAAAGATAAAAGCAGTGGTTTGTTTTTTTCAATATATGCTTGAAAAATGAGTGTTTTTAAAAAATTGCATATTGTGATCTCATCTGAATAATCATAGTTCAAATGTTGCTGCATTACTAATTGCTGTAGCAGTACGGGCCATACGTGAAAAATAAGTCTATTTTTTTTACTTTGTTCAAATAACTGTGCTGATTTTGTATAGTAATTATTATAATATGCTTCATCAAGTTCAGTTGTGAGAGTGCGCATAATAAAGTTAGTCAGTGCATTATGCGAAAAAAAAGACGCGTGATATTTGTTCGCTTGAGCGATATATTGTGTATGGGTTTTTAATGTAGAAATCCATTGACGACTCTGTTGAGTTGAACTTGCTTTAAAAACAGGCAAAAAAAATGTACGCATATACAGAGCCAATTCAACGGGTATAGTGTTTGAATTATATTCGAGTGCAAAACCATATGAACATATTATATATGCACCAAGGTGCATATATTTTAGCCAATTTTCTAGATGCATACCCAACCTCATATGTGCCGACAAGTTATTGCAGTATTTGTACAACCTAGTAAATTGTGCCGTAATAACGGTATTTAGTTAAGCATTGCATTAAGGTCTTCAAGTTTTTTTTCACTTGTATTGATTATACGTAATAAAATTTTACTGCGCAGTGTAACTTTTGTTCGTTCTTCTTGTTCGTTGGCAAATTGAGAATTAGTTTTTGCAATTGCATCTATCATTTCCATTATTTCTTTGAGTAGATCAGTATTGTCGCGCAAGTTTTGTTTCTGATAATAAATTGTATTTATTAAGTCAGGTGTGTCGGGTTGTAATCGAGTAATTTCATCTGATGCAAGTATAATGTTATTTTAATGGCAAGTGTTTGTTCTTTTAATAGGTCATAAATATTTTGGGTAATGTGTTCATTGACAGGAAAGTCATTAGTTATTGATACGTCTGCTCCCAACTTAATAAGTATTTTTGCAATGTCAAAAAAGCCATGTTGTATGCACAATAAAAGAAGAGGGTTGCTTGCATTGTGTAGCGAATCACCTATGGTGAAGTTAGGCGACATACCAGCTTTTACAAGATTAATGATAACTCTTTTAATGGTGGCATGAGCAATAAATGATTCTGAAGAGTGATTTTTAAGTTGAAGTAAATATGTGCGTTCAAGTGTAGTGTTATTATAGGGAGGATGTGTTGCTTCAAATATTAATAAGTATTTTATAAAGGTAGATGTAAGATTATAAAAATAGTATAAGTTTTCTGTATTTTTTAACTGACTGCCAATATAGTCCTGAGCAAGAGGATGATCAAGTATTGCTGCTATAATTACGGAAGGAAAATAGGAGCATTCTAGATTGGTAATAGTAGAAAAATCTATTTCTTGTTCAAATTCTTGTTCAAATATTTCGCGAATCTCAGAGTATTCATCTTGATCAATTGCAAGCTTTGCTTGTAACTGTCCTATAATTGGTACTACGACAGTTCTAATGATGCGTTGAGCGCTTTTAGGGCTTGCAAGAAAATCGTTAAAAGCAGTATCTACTTGTCGCAAGTAATAAATACGATCAGTGATAAATTTGTAAAATTTATTGCGTATTGTTACAAGGTTGCCATAATTTTCATTCACAAATGAATTTGTTTCTGCGTTCATTGTTTTTAATGTGTCAGACAACGTAGTGTTTAATACATAATCTACTATTTCATCAGGTAAAGCTGTATATAAGGATATATCTTTATCAGCACTACGACATAAAAAGAACCAAACTATAATAAAAGAAATAAATTTTGCATTAATCATGATTTAATTATCGTTTTTTATAAATTAATTATATTTCTAATATAGCATCAATAATAAACATCTCATAATTTATAATAATTTAAAATGAAAAGATTTACTCACATAGGATAGTTTTATTTGCTATTGCAGCTTAAAGCGTTCTTGTATAGATCAAGCAAAATCACACATAGCTTTTATTTATTGCTCTTGAGTGCTTTTATTATATACAGCACTACGTCCTTCAAGGACTCGTATTTTTAAAAATTATAGTATGTAAAAATTTGCGATCATCATGCATGGCAGGGCTGTATTCATTTTTTAAAAGAGATGCTGCTATTAAGGAAATTTATTTTCTACAGAGTAATCAAATAATATTTTTTTTAAAATAGCTAAGAATTGTGATATATGAAACGACATTTAAAGCTAAACACAAATCATTGATAATCTAGTGGTAATAAAGCGTATTTTGCACTGCAATACATTACGCGAGTACAAAATACGCTTTGAATTTAAAACTTATAAGTAAACTTCAGGAGAGATATTTTTTAAGCAACTCTTGAATAATCTTTGGATTACCCTTACCGCCACTTTTTTGCATAGCGACTCCCACAAAGTATCCAAATAGCTTATGTTTGCCTGACTTATAATCGGCAACTTGCTCAGGAGAGCTTGCAATTATTTCTTTGATCATTGTCTCAAGTTCTTCAGAAGATCCGACCTGTTCAAGGCCACGCTCTTTCATAATCGCCTGAGCAGAGCCACCCTGAATGCACATTATTTCAAAAATTTCTCGTGCAGATCGAGAGTTAATCTGGTCGGAATCTAATAATTGCACAAGTTCGGCAAGTTGTTGTGGTTGTATCTTAAAATCATGCAACGATATTTTTGCTTCTTTTATGTATCCAAGCACATCACGTAAAAGCCAGTTGATCAAATGTCTACTTGCTGTATAAGAACGTGCTTGTTCATAATAATCGGCAAGTTCCGGATCATCTATAAGAATCTCAGCTTCATACTCCGTCAAGCCCTGCGCACATAAGCGCTCATGACGTGCTCGTGGAAGTTCTGGTAAATGCGACTTAATATTTTGTATATAGTCTTGGTTGCAATGCAATATAGGAAGGTCAGGATCATCAAAATAGCGATAATCTGCCGCTTCTTCTTTGCTGCGCATAGCAACTGTTTTGTGATGCTTAGTGTCCCAGAGTCGCGTTTGTTGTATGATGCGCTCGCCTGATTCTAGCATTTCTATCTGACGTTCAATTTCATGTTCAATAGCATCGGCAATGAATTTGAATGAATTAATATTTTAAGCTCGACTTTGGTTCCAAGTTTTTCAGCATCTTTTTTGCGAACAGAAATATTGGTGTCAGCGCGGAATGCTCCTTCTTCCATATTGCCTGAACAGATGCCCAAATAACGAACGATGGTATGCAGTTCTTTTAAATAAGCACGTGCTTCATGAGTGCTTGAAATATCAGGTTCTGTGACAATCTCAAGTAGTGGAGTACCTGCACGATTTAAGTCTACAAAGCTTTCATGTGTACTTGCATGAATATTTTTGCCTGCATCTTCTTCCATATGAATACGCATAATTCTAATTTTTTTAAGACTTCCATCGGCTGTTTTTATCTCAACCCAGCCCTGTGTGCATATAGGAGGCCAGCTTTGAGTAATTTGATATCCTTTAGGCAGATCAGGGTAGAAATAATGCTTGCGAGCAAACGTACTCTGTTGGCTTATGCTGCAATTAGTCGCAAGTCCTGCCATGACAGCATATTCAACAACTTTTTTATTAAGTACCGGTAGCGTGCCAGGATAACCTGCGCATATACTACAAATATGAGCATTGGGAATGTCAGTTTTAAACGTTGGACATGTGCAAAATATTTTTGACTGAGTGGTCAATTGCACATGCACTTCAATGCCAATGTCAACACGATATGCGGGGTAACGTTCTAGTATAGAAGTAGGAGTACTCATGCTAATTCCTCGGTCAGGCGCTCATAGTAAAAGACGCCATAGGGCAGTTGGTAGAACTGCTTAAAGTAATTTTAGTGTTATATTTTTTTTCCAAATTTAAGATTGAATTGTACTCAATATGAGTGACGTATTCAAATACGGCTGGGTTTAAATGTATAGTGCTGTGAGCTTTAGGTGCATTAAGATGAAAGTGTTCATTTATTTTACGCAAAATAATATACGCTTGGGTGCGCAATGAAGGAACAAATCCATAGCCATGACATGTAGTACACGGCACGGTCAGTTCTTGGACTAGCGTTTTTCCTGAGCGCTTACGCGTCATTTGTACTAAACCAAATTCTGATACTTTAAGTACTACCGATTGAAATTTGTCTTGTTCGCGTAATGTTTTTTCAAAAAACTTGAACAACTTTTGTCGATTTCCGCTCGAGCTCATATCGATAAAATCAATGACGATTATACCACCAATATTACGCAATCGAAGTTGGCGTACTATTTGGTGCGCAGCTTCTAGGTTGGTTTTGAGTATGGTATCTTCAAGGCTTTTTTTACCAGTAAATTTACCGGTATTGACATCAATAACTGTCATTGCCTCGGTACTTTCAATAATAAGTGTACCGCCTGATTTTAATGGTACTTTACGTTCAAGTGCCTGCTCGATCTGATCTTCTATATTATAAAACGTAAATAAAGGGGTACTGCCCTCATACATTTTCACCTTATGGGTGTATTCAGGAGCGATTTGTTTTACGAATTTATAGATTGTATCATAGCTTTCTTTACTATCGCTGATAATTGCTTCGACGTCATTGTCTAAGTGATCGCGTACTATTTGTAGTGGCAAATCAATATCTTGATGAAGAACCGTTTTAGTGTCAGAGTTTGCAAATTTTTTACTTATTTCTGACCATATATTGACTAAAAATGAAATGTCCTTGCCAATTTCTTGCGCGGATCTTCCTTCGCACGTTGTTCTGATGATAGCGCCCATTCCATCAGGCAACTGAGAGTGGACTAAGTCTTTAAGTCGCTGCCGTTCTTCCTTGGCTTCAATTTTTTTTGAAATACCAATGCGAGGAATGTTGGGCATTAAAACAATAAAGCGGCCAGGTAACGTAAAGCATGTGGTAAGCTTTGCTCCTTTTTGATATACCGGCTCTTTGCTTACCTGTACAAGAATAGGCTCACCCTCTTTGAGGATGCTACTAATGTCCAATTCCTGGCGTACAGGCTTGGATGCTTGCTCTAATTCTGTATCTTCTCCATCTTCATCATCAGAAGAGGACATACGTGCGATTGCAAGCTCACGATCAATTTCAGAGATATGCAAAAATCCAGCTTTTTCTTGTCCTATGTCTACAAAGGCTGTTTGAATGCCAGGCAGTATCTTGGTAATAACACCTTTGATGTAAAGACGTTCCAGTGGCTGGTCGCCAGTTGAAGAAAAATAGATATTTTGAAGCTCTTCATCTTTGGTGATTGCAATACGTGTTTGCCAAAGATTTTATTAATTAAAATTTTTTTCATCGGTGTATGCTCATAAAACGTAGCGTAAGCAATATTGTACGTATAGTGTATAAATGTATAATTGCACTACGTGTAATTCAGTTATAATAAGTTAAAATAATGATTCTTAATCTTTTTATAGTACATAATATAACACACTTTGAAAAAACTCGGTAGCAAAACACCTAAAAATGTGTTAAAGTACATCCCGTCGACAAGCGTCATCATAACAGTAAGGAAATACTCATGAAAAAACAACAGTTAGTAGGTACCCTTGCGTTGTTACTCCTCATTTCTGGCTGTAAAAAACAACAGACAGTAAAAACATACAAAACAACCGAGACACAAGAAATCGTTTCTACCGACCCAATGCCTTCATCATCTCAAGTTGCTCAAGTAGAAAGTTTCTTTGATGAAGATCTACAAGAATTTGCTTTTGTAGATGAAGTTAATGCACCTATAGTAGCACACAGTGATGTCAATGATTCTGATGTAACTTATACTACTGTTGCACACAATGATATGGATCTTACTCAGCCAGATGCGTTGCCAGCACATGCGGTTTTGACAGAAGATACTTTCAAAACTGTATACTTTGACTTTGATAGCTACCGCATTCGTCCTGATCAAGAAGCAGTAGTTGATTATGACATAGAGCAAATTCGTCATGCTGTAGCAGAAGCGCATCGTCATGGTCAAACACTTCCTACCGTTGTTGTAGAAGGTCATGCATGCCATTCAGCTGGTTCTGCAGTATATAACTTGGCATTGTCTGAAAAACGTGCAAAAGTTCTTGCTGACCGTATGATTACAGCCGGCGTTCCACAAGACTGCATTAAAGTTGTAGGTCGTGGTCAAGAAATGCCAGCAGTAATTGATGGCGTACAAATAAATGGCGATCGTGATGCACAATCACTCAATCGTCGTGACGAAATTCGTGTGATTAGGGGCTAATTAGGTCACAAAATTTCGGAACACTACAATAGACTCACTTAATAGTGAGTCTATTTTTTTAGCAAATAATATATTTATTATTTGACATTTTTTAATTTTATATTAAATTATATTTCTATATGGGTAATTATAATTTAAGGGATATTATGAAAATACTATATTATGTTTTGCTTGCCATACTTTCAAGTAATCTTGCTTGCATGGAGCATGAAAAAAAAGCTACTATTCCGAGTCTTACTGAATTGGCTGGATCCCATCTTGCAGTACAGTTACTAGACGGGGGAGATATATATAGCATGTGTACAGATAAAACAAAAACAAAGGGCCAACATTTTTTTTCCAAGTGTAACGAGTTTGTAAAGTTATTGCTCAAAAAACATTTTCAGAACTTTATTGATCAAGAGCATATAAGCATGGGTAACAATCGCTATTATAAATCTCTTGTTAAATTAAATGCATACTCTAATCTTTTCAGTAATAATAACCATGTAGCATTTGTTGCGGTCAATGAACGTGGTAACGGTATATTTCATGCAGATATATATCTTCTCAATCCAGCAGTTGGAACTTGTGAGATTCTTGACATTAAGGACGACGTATTATCTGATATGCGTGCTTTATCATTGGAGCAAATTCAATGGTCGCCTGTTAATATCAAGCAATTTGCTTGTATTGTAAACAATATGCTCTGCATATATGAGCTCGATTTTACAACAAGACAAGTAAAGCTCTGGTATACCAATAAACCTGGATTTACAACTAAGGTGCATAATTTTGAATGGTCTCCTGATGGAAAAGCAATCGTAGTCAAATGCGAAAATGAGTCTATTGTATTTGATATTATTGATGTACAAAAAAGGCAAGTAGTGCCCTTTGTGCCTTCATCGAAAATACCTGAGCCATTTGATCAAAAAAGTAGTTTTAAATGGAATGAAACAGGTACCGTAGCCATTTGTGCATTAAAAACGGGCAATGTAGTAGCTTGGACTTGGTTTAAAAATAAAGATGATAATAAGAGGCGCTGGAAATATCATTATGGAATTCTTCCTTGCAATAAAGGGGAAGGAATAAAGCAAAGTGATGTATTTGCTCAGGTAGAAGAAGAAAATGATGACGAAATTTATAATGTTTGGAATGAGCAGTGTACCCAGTTTGTATATTTTAGATGTATCGAGGATGAGGCTGAAGATATAATTTTATACTCTTATGCGCCAGACGAAGATAATCTACAGCAAGTTGCTGTGTTGGAAAGTAATTTGGGAGATGCGCTTGTTGATAAATTGCACTGGTGCCCGAACGGTAATATGGTAGGGTATATTAAGAACGCATGTGTCAAAATACACAAGATAGATACAGAGTCAAATACGATAGTAAGTTGTGAGCTTAACAACAACAACTTAAATATTAAAGATTTTGCATGGAATATCGATGGTACCTCTATTGTTGTTGTATATAACGATAATACTCTCAAAGTATGGTCCTTATCGGAAGAAAGCGACTTTGGATATATTATGCAAAATAATTATAATTGTGATGCGGCGCCAGAAATGCACACGTTTTTAGGAGATGAGCAGCCATCATCAATAGTATGGAATCCTCAAGGAACGGCTTTTTATGTGATGTATGCCGATGAAATGGAAGTAGATGGTGCGAACGTCAAGGACATTGAGCACTATCGCATTATCGCTAAAGATGCGACGGCGGGATTCTATCGCATTGTAGAAGAGATCAGAGATATTGCTTCAGATTCTATAATGCAGTGGTACGCTGATGGAAGTAATGTGAGAGTGTATCCAAAGGATAATAGTGGCAATATTCACACAGTGTATGTTGCATGTCCGTCTCTGGCTACTCTTCCGCTTCAAATGCTTGTACTTGCAGGTCGTTATGCGAGCAGAAATGATAAGCCTTTTGATAAAAACGAAATGAAGACTATAGTCAATACACCGACAGGCCCACAACCAATACCTTTATATGCGCTGCTTCCACAAGTTGCTAAAAATATGATAGATGATAATAACGATCCAATGGATATTGTACGTAATTAATATATATATAGATAAGCCATAAGCGTAAGTAGAGTTCTTACGCTTATGGCTTATATTTTTTTAATAATGATTTATTCCTAAAGGGACTTTTGTGAAGATAGTGTATTATATTATTGTAGGTATATTTTCAGTAAGCTTCTACGTAACGGGATCGGACAAAGCCATACAAGTGCCCACTCTTAAAGAGTTGAGCTTATTAAACATAGCTTCTCGTGCGTATTCGGGTTCAGCGTACGATATGTGTGTCAATCCTGCTAAATTACAAGGATTTCTATCACGTCTTACTCCTGATGTGATGCTTTTATTACAAAGTTCATTACAAAATCTTGTAAATTCAGAGCACGAGTCGCGTAGTGATAACGCGTATTATCAATCAACTGTAGAGTTACATAATCATTATAGCATTGTAGGCAATCCTCAAGGTACGAGTTTTATTGCTTTATATCGTGATAAAAGCACTGACAAGATAACTGGGCACATTTGGATATTTAATCAAATACATAATACATATCATTGTATTGACAAAGATTTGTTAAATAATCTTTCAAGCACATCTCAGGACTGCATTTTTTGGCATCCTCAAATGGATAATATATTTGCATGTATTACCTCTGATAATAAGCTTTATATATATCACATTAATGCTTCTGAAAAAACAATTGATTGTGTTTTTTATACAGAACAATATTCCTCTAAAATTCAAAGCATTACGTGGTCACCTGATGGTGCTCATATTGCGGTGCGATGCATAACAAGTTGTTATATAATAGCTTTAGCAGATAAAGAACAAAAATTTTCAAAAGATAGTAAACCAAGAATTTTTGCATTTTTGGAAAAACAAGTTGAGCTGCATAATTATCTGGAACCTATTAAATGGAACTGTGATAATTCTCTTGCGCTTGATGCATTGCCATCAGGCAACATTGTTTCGTGGGAATATCACAAGGGAACATGGAAAAGAAATTATACTCTGCTGCCTATGAACATGCAGGAAAAAGATCAAGAAGCTCTTTGTAAAAAAGTGCTTCAAAGCTACTCTACTACTTGTAACGCATGGAATCGGCAACTTACCTATTTTGTATATTTCAGAGCAACTGCAAACTTCACTGAAGATATAACTTTGTATTCGTACAAGCCAGATACCGGAATTGCTCAAATACAAGTTTTAGATACTAATCTTCCTGCTGTGTATGCCACAAAGTCGGTAGATTGGAATGAGCAAGGAGATTTGTTTGCATATATTAAAGAGACACATCTAAAAGTTTGTAAAATAAATGCTTTTGCTGAAAATGATGTTTCAACTTGTATCTTAAATTATGAAAATAAACGCATTAAAAATTTTGCATTAAGTCCTGATGGTACTACAATCGTTATAGTATATCAGGACAATTCGCTTAAAATTTGGTCGATGGCTCAGGATATATTTGGATATGAGATGCAAGATAATGGTGCATGTGAGTTAGCGCCACATATACACAATACAACTGCTAATGACGTAACAGTATCGATCCAATGGAACTTGCAAGGAACGGCTTTTTGTATCAAATATTCTGATGAGCTTGCTGCAGGTAATGTCCTTGAAGAACAGGGTGATGGGCAACAAGATGAAGAGAATGACGTTATAGAGCTCGATCATTATCGCATTATAAGCAAAAGTTCTAGTACCAATACTTACTGTGTGATAAAAGAAATTAAAGACGTTAAATGTGATGCCTATTTTCAATGGACCAAAGAGGGTTCTTCTTTTGTATGCATTGATAGACAAGGTAATATTCATAGAGTATACGTGGCATGTCCTGCTCTGAGTATAGTACAGCAATTGCTTGTCTTGGCAGGGTGTTATGCAAATAAGAATGATATCAAGTTCAATAAGCATGCACTAGTACGCGCGTTACATAGATCAGATGGTTTTATTCAAAAATCACCACTATACAATACTATGCCAATAGTGGCACAAAATATAATCAAAGATAGTACGAATAAAGTTAATAAAAACCACTAATTATATTTTATAAATCATAAAGATGCCACATGATTTTAATTGAATTATGTCGGTGTCTTTATGATCAAACCCTTTTTTTACTCCCCTCTACTTCAGTTCTTATCAACAGCTTTATTATTTTAATACTCTTTATTTACTTGATAATAATAATTTATAATAGTAATAATTATATAATATAGGTAGTATAAAGTATGTATTATAAACAAGTAATTTCTCTGGTATTGCTTATTGTCGGCTCTATGGCCGCCTCCTCGTTTACCGATTTGCCTTCTGAAATAAGAGAAGGTATCTATGGGCATCTTTTTGATGACTTTGTCCCGCGCTTGTCGGCAGTCCAATCTCATTTTCCTAACTTATCGGCTGTACAAAAAGCAATTAAGGGTTACCGAGCAAGTCTTTCTTCTGCTCAAATGATTAACAAGTTTTCTAACTTCCAAGTGTGCCGTATGTTTGAGCGAATGGTAGTACCTTATTTGGTCACAGAAGTTCAAAAAAAAATGAAGCTCAAGAGTGCAAGTCTTGATATTATGGGTCCTCTTATGGCCCAACTTAAACTTGAGTATGGTGTAGATACTGCTAATATTCCACTGTTTTATCCTTCACCTTTACTGGTAGCTGCGCTGCTCGGATCGGGTCCTTTCACTACCTTCAATGCTCAATATCTTAAAAAAAATCCTGAACATATACAGGTCAGATCATTGCTGGTGTACCTTTGTTATCTTCTTCATGGGCTTGGCTTTAACAAAGAGGTGGAAATAAACTTTGATAATTCATTTTCTGTAGTTGTCACACGTACGCAGCTGCATGAAGCAATCGAGCGACTATTACAAGCAGGAGTGGATCCTAATTTTGGGTATCCGCGCACTAATCCTCTTATATGGTACGCATTTGAATTTAACGATTTTGCGCTTATTGACCTACTGGCCCGTTATGGGGTCTGTCCATTAGTGTATCGTACAACGGCGGGTATAACTCAATCTTTGCTAGAGTTTATCTATTTTAAAAAAATAATACTTACAGCACAGCTCGCGCAACTGGCTACTTTGCAAAAAAATGCGCCGGTGGTTGATATGCAAGAAGCACTTCAAAGATACATTAATGCGGTTAGCAGTATTGTCTGGCATTACCAGTGCCTTGCGCAGTTGATAGATAATACGTGTACAGATATTACATCGGATCAACGTACATTTTTACAGAATATTATAAGTGATAATTTTATTGGTTTGGAACAATTGACGGAGGAGTCATGATACGAAAATTAATGAACATATACAGTATAAGTTTTTTTATATGTAGTCCCATTGCTGCCAGCGTGACATTTATAAATCATACTGATTATACCGTAAGAGTTACTATGAAGTTGGCTGCCAATGCTTTAAAGCAAAATGCAGGATTTTTAGATTTTTTCAAGCCTTCATATTGGACAGATACTTTTATTACAGAGGAAATCCCTGCAGGCAAAACAGTCCAAGCATATGACGGCCGTGGCGGATGCAAAATTAATTACATGATTGAGAAAAAAGTAGGTACGACAAGCTCGGAGTGGGTAGAGGTATACAACTCTCGCAAAAAGACTACAACACAAGAAAAAGATAACCCTGATTATGTCTCATGTGGCAATAGGATAGTTACTATTTATAGCAAATTTGTAACTGAACCTGCCTTCAAAGAAGTGTGGCGTATTGAAGATCGCATTGATTAGGAAAGTAAATTAAAAGGAAGTGTATGAAGCTTGTAAAATACCTTGGTCTATATGTACTTGTAATGATGCCATTTATTCAAGCAAAGGTGCGTATTGTCAACGATACCCACTACCCTCTTAAAGTAACCTACTATTGGTATGGCGGAAAAGGCTATTTTCAAACACCAATCATAGGTCCTGATGGCAAGGAACATACTAATTATAGTGACGGCGCCAGCTGTAAATACAACTATATTGTTGATGCACTCATTGAGGGCCGTTGGGAGCGCGTATATCATGCGCGTGAGCGTAACAAAAACTATATAGCATGTGGGAACCGCAAAATTACCGTATACACGCGACAGCAAGAAGATGAGTATGGAACTTCCGAGATATTTGATATCGCTGATAAACTTACGTTCTTTTAGCAAAGGGTTGAGGACATGAAGACTATAGTAAAGATACTTTTTTCTCTGCTTGCTCTGCCAAGTGTAGGGCATGCAGAACCTCGGTTAGTTGCGATATTTAACAAATTAGATGCTATTAAGTTTAGTGTCAAAATAGATAACAAGAACGTTGCCCCTACCGTGACGACCAGTGAGTTTTTCAAACTTTCCAAGCTGCTGCCTGCCGAAGTAGTCGTGAGTCAAAAAGGCCGCGAGCAATCGTATGTAATTAGCATAACACAAGGTGCCAACAGCCAAGTGTGTGGTATGGGTGGACGTGGGCTTCAAACGCCAGTAGATGCTTCAGTAAAACCGTATGCCGGAAAACAAACAATATGTTTAAATCAGGCAAGTCGTCGATATTTAGTGACTCGTGCCGGTACACAGCACACCTATAATTGGGAAAGCGTAGCACTTATTATTAGCCCTAACTATAAAGCTACTGATACGAACGGACAACTTCCTTTTGTGTATGAAATCATTCCGTGGACTTCAAGTAATAGCCCGTGGAACAATCCTCAAATAACCAAGATTCCTGATACTGCAACCAAATTTACTCAGCCTTTGCGTGTACTGCAAGGACTGCCTGCTTGGGGCGGTGGAATTTTACCGTTACCTCAACACGCTAATATTGCACATATTTATAATGATAGTCCTCATATGATATTGATCACTCGATCAATCGATACTATCAATTCGCGTCTTACTTCAGAAAAAAGTTTAGCTGTACATAACTTTCAATATATATTGCCGCCTTATACTGCAGTACCGTTGGCTATGGTGTGGGTGCCTCGTGTGGCCGAGCAAGAAATGAAGTATGAAGGAAAATCAGCGATTAGAATTTATACGATAGGTATCCCTATTGGAGAACAGGATTTGCCTCCTGATGCACTTGATTTAGTAAGCAAAGCAGGAAAACAAGAGCTGCCGTTTGATACTGCAAGTGTGCAGGCATCATTGCAAGAGTTGCCCGAAGTGTCCTCACTGACTTCACAAATTACTGGTTTGAGTAATTACAGTGCACTCCTACAGCCTGACTATTTTGCGTACCAAACATTCTTTACTATCTTCAACCAAGCAAATTCTGCCAACAAGGTGCATATCGATCGTTGTCATCCATTGAATGATCCGACCTGTAGTCAGTCATATGTGTCAACACAGCAAGCATTTGCATCAGGAAGTATTGTGCCAAATTACTTTCAACTGTTAATACAACAAGCACCTGCAGGATCGCCTGATCCTATTACTCTAATACTTATGCCAATTTCAAGTGAGGAAGTGCGATGAAACTAGCTATCAAATATTTTACTGCGTACCTATACACAGTAGTTTCTTTGTGTACTGTGTATGGGAATGTATCTGCTGCGCCATTTATATATTCAGCACAAGGTGTGATGCCTAATGAATATGCGGTAGTATATACTACTATTACCAATGATCCTCAATCGTCGCAAAAACCTATTGTGCAACGTGCGGTCAAAGGTATTATTCGTCCTGCTTTACCGTCAGTGCGTGTTCAAGAGTCATTGCGACTGCCTGAAAATATTATTCAATTTAAAACACAGATTCCTGATATGATTGCTCGTATTGCAGGTGCAGTAGACCCAACGGCAGGTGTCATTGCAAGCTCGGCTTCTATTATTGTCAATGAGATGCTTGATTTTGCAGGGCGTTGGCTTACTGATTTATATGGCAAGGATCCGTTTACTCTGACATTACTTGAGCTGCTGCCTACTCAGTATTATGCAATCAATGAGACTACCGGTATGGTAGAAACTAAACCTGCATTTACCGATGCACTTGAAAACTATAACAAACTTCTTGATGAATATTTTATTGCCGCTCGTCGATATAATGAAGCGGCAAGTGCTTATAACCAGAAGTATCGTCAATGGCTTGCAACTGGTAATAAGCGATTACTTGAAACTCAAGAGAATCGTGCGCTTATTAATGATTTGAAAAGTTATCATACAACTTATGTTACTCCACTTCTTCAACAGAGACTATCCCTTGAAGCTCAACTTGAGCGGTTTGCTTTGCATCGAGTAGTATTGATGGCAAGCCCACAAGATAAGGGAATTGCATGTGAACAAGCAGGTGGTGCATGGTCCGGACCATTCGGTCTTCGTATGTATTATTATATTGGTGCACGTCAGACTAATATTTTTGAAATAGGATATTGTGCCAAAGAAAATCCTGAATTTATAGTAAATTTAACACCTAATTCCAAGGATGCAAATCGTTCGTTCCGTCCGGGTGGTGTTCAATTATTGGCGACTAATTCCAAAACTATAGGATTTCCTTCCTTGCAACAGGCGCAAGCTATTAACTATACCGATCCATCTTCACCAGTCTTTGATTGGTTCTCAGAAGTAATTGTGGCTGATACTGCCGGTGGAGTTGATCAGTTCTTGTTTCCATTTGATATCAATACAATGCGTAATAAATTTGAAGAATTGCAACGCAAAACACATGACAAAGATCTTGAGCGCAGAGTTGAGGTCTTGGACAAAAATATAAAAGAGTATAAAAAAACTAAGACTATGACCAAGCAGGAACTTGCAGTATATAACAAACAAAAAGCAGAGCTTTCCATTGCACAAACTGAACTTGCTGATGCGCAAGAAGAGTATGATACAGCAGTTCAAGAGCTTGCAAAACTCAAGTCTTCAGGTACTGCAACACCCGTGCAAATTAAAGCTGCTACTGGCAACGTAGATAAACTGAAAAAGCAACTACGTACAGCACAAGCTAAAGTCACTCGTCTGTCAGCTGGATCATCGGTACCTTCTACCTCACCTAGTACACAAAAACCAGGGTGGGATTTGTTTGACAATGACGATGATATATCACTACTTGATGATGAAGATGTGCCTTCGTTGAAGGATGACAGTTCATTATATAGTGATGATGATATATTATCTTCAGTCGATGAAGATGATCTTAGCATCAACAAACAAACTGATGATGAGAAACCAGGGCTTTTTGATCTTGATGCGTTAATTGACCAAGTAGAAAAGAACAAAAAAAAGAAAACGAGCGTAACTGATATTGTCGATCAGTTAAATCAAGATGATACTACTATACTCAATCCTAAAACAAATCAGCCAAAAAGCCTTCAATTGCTGATCCAGTAACCCTGGAAGATTTGCTTGTTGATCTATAATTTAATAATGATGTTTATGATAAGGAGTCTTGGCCAAAAATATGCAAGACTCCTTATCTATACTGTGTACTGGGTTAGAATTATAATTTCTTATCAGCTTTTTCAAGCATGATTTTTAAATAGCGTAGATCTTTACGTATGCGCTTGTGTTCAGGTTGTGAATCTTTAATAGACAGAAGATAACCTAATGTATTGAGTGAATTTAGTACGGTGCTGATACCAGCTTCTAGTTCTTGCATATTTTGTATTACTATTGGTTGCGTCGCCGTACTAGGGGCATCGTCCGTGCAAGATGACGAACTTGAAGAACTGTTGCTTATTGTATCATCAAGCGAGCGTATACTGTCGTAGCTGCTACTACGTTCCATACCATAAATTGAGACTCCGCAGAAACTGATACCTATTACACAAATGTAAGCTATTTTGCTCATATGTTTACCTTAAGAAAAAGTAAAGAATTATTATATAGTATAAGCATTTTACTAGTGTAATAGCTACTTTTAAGAATTGGAACTTATTAATTTAGAAGTATTTTTTTATTTGATCTGTGTTTCATGTTTATGGCTGAGTCAGGTAAGGCGATGGTTGTGGAGTCACCTGAGGCGTGTATAAGCTTGTGCCTGTCCATTGGCTCCATACATACATATATGCAAGGATGCCTGCAGGATAGGTAAGAAAAACGCCGATTCCAAATGCCAGGTACCCAAGACATTGCAGTAGTAGAAACTTAATACATAGAACGTAAGTTGATAATATATGGTGTGAAGTAAGCTTCCAGCTTGCTTTATATGCCGCAAAAGCGCTATAATTTTCTGCCACTACATATATATGCCAAAATGAAAATCGAGGAATTACAATCCCTGCCAGAGCAAGAAAAACTATTGATAAAATTCCTACCCAAGCGTATGATTCTTTGAATGTATGGTTATCCTGAATTATCAGAAAAGCTATACTGCCCACAATATACAAAGGTATTAATATAAATAATGAACCTATGAAGAAATTTATGATCTTATCGGGTTGCCAGAAACCTTGAAACTTTATTTTTTTGTTAGTATGAATATTCCACATGCCTTGGTATAACACATATAAACTAGCGTAAGACGCTAGCATACTCAGCATACCTCCAAGCAGGAACAGTTCCCAAGGCATTTGAGTTCTAGATAAAAAAACTGAATAACCTATAAGGGTCGTCAGTGCGCCATATATTAATGAAAAAACAATAAACACTGCAAAATATGGAAGCCCGAGCATACATAATGACTTCCAAGAATGCAGCGATTTTTTAATGCCATACTTAAATGGCGATGTGGTGGAATAATTTTGTGCGCTATTCATGCTGCAATATCCTTATAGTAACCGAGTCTTATCTTTTGAAAGTTTATCGGCCAAACGAGTTGGCTCGGGCAAGCGATATTTAGTAGCGCATGCAAGCACATATTCTACACTTGTTTTCAAACTTATTAAATGTCCTGATGAAATGAATAACGGAGCTACTTTTGTGCGGGTACGTACTACTTGACCAATAATTGTTCCACGTGAAATGAGTGGTGTACATGAACCTTTTTCTTCTGACAAAGCGTTGTGATCGTATTTTCCTGTCAACACTGATTTACCGCACCCGATGGTAGGAATATTAAGCCATAGCCCGAGATGACAAGCAATACCAAGACGACGTGGATGTGCAATACCCATACCGTCAACCATAATTAAATCAGGTGTATGTACAAGTTTTTCAAATGCCCCTAATATGCATGGGAGCTCACGAAATGACAGTAATCCTGGTATATACGGCATAAGCAGAACATCTTCATATACTTGTTCTTCTACTATTTGTAAATCAGGATACGTAAGCACTACAATAGCAGCACGACCTCGCCCGTGATGCAAACTCAATGCCATATCAACGCCTGCAATGAGTCGTACATTACTTAAATGATCTTCTTGTACAATCTGGGATGCAAGAGTGCGTTGTAAAGCAATTGCTTGCTCAGGAGACACATCCCATTTATGGAGTTTGTTAAATATCATAGATACACCAAGCTTGTATGCAATAGTATAATAATTACTATATTACTCTATTTAACTGTTAGTGTCCTGAGGCGATATAAATTGCCATAGAATATTTATATAATAGGTTCAATAATAGTAGTTTTGCTCTTTTGTACTAACCACCTATTCTGTTAAATAAGTATCAGGTAAACTACGAGCGTAATCTCTAATCTCTTTAACAAAGTTATTAAGAGGAATTTCAAAATAGTCAGGTATCATGCCTTCTAATTCATTTCTATATCTTCTGATGCCTTCCTCAAAAAGATCAGCAAACAATAGAATATCATTTTTTGTTTTTAAGTAATCAGCAATATCAAGACCAGCGCCATTAGCACACATATAGAGTTGGCTTATAAAAGGCTTAATTACTTTATGCGAATAAATAGGTTCCTCTTTATTCAATATCATATCATAAAGTTCATGCCATACTGATGAAAATACGCTAGTTTTAATACTTAAAATTTCTTTTCCGTTACAATCCATACTTAAGGGCATTATCGTTCACTTTGATAATAATGAAATTAATTGTTCTGTACTTAAACTGCGACTAGGATTAACTCCATCTACTATTATACATTTAGATATAGTTTGTATTGTACATTCATGTTTTATAGTCTGAGTTAATTTATTATAATCATGTAATGTCAAATCGGTAACATTGATGATAATGTTTTCTCCAGAAGCTGCAGCAGTATTTATTTTTTTTACGAAAGAATTAGGTTTAAAAATATTTATTTTTTGTGGATCATAAGATATACCTGATTTTACATCCCACACTTTAGCTGTGTTATTTGTAATTTCTAAGATATCTCCTTTGGGATGTGTATATCGCGAAATCTCTCCCGTTAATAAACCTTGCTCTTTAGCATTTAAGGTTATAAATGCCTCGTCTATACTGCTTCTAGTTATGGTGTATGAATGTGCAGGATCAAGTTTGGCTGATATATAATTTACATGGTAATTATTCACTGCATACGCACGTGTGGTATACGTCTTTATATTTTCTATACCGACTTCAGTAAGTTTATTAATATCCTTTACTTTCCATCCTATAAGAGCATCAGCAACACTAGCCTCGCCATATATTTCTTTTAATTTTATAATTTCAGGCTGCGAAGCTAAATTTTCGGGAATTTTATTATATAATTGTGGTATGTGTTTTGGCACTACACAACTGAGGCCTTTTTCGTCATGAAGCACTGGTTTTGTAAGTTTACTTACAGGTTGCTGAGCATCTTGCATGTGCACTAAAGGCATATGTTGCACTTCGTGTGAAATAGTATTCTTGGCAGTAGGTATGAGATCAGTACCTAAGTTGACAGGAACTGGAAAGCCTAACGTAGTAATAGCATTCGTTTTTTTATCCTGTATCCAGTGATAAAATGAATTTGAATGACGTGTGAGTGATTTAATAGCCTTGCTTTGTACGACTCTTGTTGCAATATTCGTAGTTAATTTGCGCCCTACCCTATACAAAGGTTCGCCGACATAAGTGAGTATCTCTCCAAATGTTTCGCCTTTGGCTTGCCAAAGTTCATTTGTAGGTAAAGAAGAATTTAGTGCTTCATCCAAGGTCTGTCTAAATTCCGCCTTAGAGTCATACATTTTTACAAGTTCTGGATAATGTTGTTCTAGATAAGGACGTGATGCTTCAAATTTTTCAGGCCTAAATTTATCAATATCTTGTGCCAAATGTGTCCGCGCCCACATAGCTTCTCTAGTAACACCCAATAAGCTTTCAAGATTATCCAACAGGTGCTCATTCACTTGCTTATACGTATTGCACAAAGCCTGCTGAGGATTTTGAATAAATTCTGAATTTTTAGTAGCAACAAAACCTTTGTTTATCAATCCAGGCGTTGCCCATGCAAGTTGTGGGATACCAGTAGCAGCTCTGATTGCTAAAGTTGCGGTTCCACCTGCTATATCTGCTCCGCTTTTTAAAATACCTTTGAGAGTACCTATTGCAAATGCTCGCGCATTATCGGTTGGTACGGGGATTTTATCTATAAACGAATGAATATATTGGTTTAAGGTACTAATATCACTTGCAAGAGTTTGATAAATTTCTTGATAGGAATTACTTGTCAAGTCAGTCGCTTCTATAAGTTTGACAAAAGCCCATGAAGTGTCAGTGTACGAAATGCTGATAGGCAAATTACCTTGAGTAGTTTGCTGTTGTGCTGCTCTAATTAATGGAAAGCTGGTATCTTGAGTAAGTTTTTTAAAACTAGATTGATCATGAGTGTTTGCCGATACAGCACCAAGACGATTAATTTGCTCAACGTGCTCTTTGTGTATAGCATGTTGAAACTTATTACCAACGCGCGATTCGAATCTTTCAGGATCAATGTGATTATCTCTTAAAAACTTGCGGCCTGCGTTAGTAAGGTAATATTTCTCAGGATATATTTCAGTAATCGACCGTTTAAAATCAGCCAATAACTCGCGCGTTTTTTGTATACAATGCTCAGGAACGTAACTGCCTCGAGGATTATTGCCATGCAAATCAGGAGAAGTCAGTACAGGTTCAGATTGTTGTAAATTAGCTGCTATAGGTGCAGGAACTTCTTGTGTTGTAGGTTGATTTTGCGTCGAGTACACATAATTAGTATGTATTTTTACTTGTTCAGGAACGTGGGCATAATTTGAAATGTCTTCAATAAAACGCTCAAATTCTTTTGCAAATAATTGGTGACCAACGTCATTTGCAATTGATTCTTTTAAGTTGTTAACGCGATCTACAAATTTTGCAAAATCATGAGAGTTTTTTGGCGAAACTACATTTTGAGACTTATTTATTTCTTGAGCTAGAAACGCTCCTACATCAAGAAGTGCTTCTTCTTGCGCTCGATATTTTGTGCTTTGATAATCAATGGCGAGGTCGTTAAGTTTAAGAACATCCTTTTGATAGCTATTAGTAAGACTATGACATATATTCTCAGCCAATTGAGTATAGGAATTTCTGTTAGTAGGATCATTTAAAGCATGCTGAATATACTCTAATGCGGTGCTTGTAGATATTTTGGTAGATTGAGATCTGTTATGGCATTGGTGAGCGAGAATTGTATTTGCAGCTTTGAGTTCACGCGTATATTCATGATCTAAAATCTGAGGAGAAAATTCAGGACAATATTCTTTTAACTGTTGTGCAGATGTTTTTAATATTCCGTTTTCATTAAAAAATGCTTCCTTTACAGCAATATCCTTATCTAATTGGCTACACAAGTAATATGCTTGTTCCAGGGGACGATTAAGCATATTACTTAATTGATTAAGGTGTATCTCTATTTCAGGTGTAATTTGTTGGATATGGTAAGCTTTTTTTAAAACTTCATGTGCATGTTTTAAATATGACTCAATATCTTTTTTGACTTGGGGATACTTGTCAAATATTTTGTGGAGATTGCCGCATTGTAATGCTTGGTAAAATTTACCTTGCTGCATTAATTGACCAATAGTTTTTAGAACTCTATTGGATTTGCTCCCTTCAATTTTATGATTGAGAGTTTGCAAATTATTCTTGCTCAATCGATTGCTTGGTCCAGTATGCCGTGGACGCCATTGTTCGTTAATGCCATGGGATATAACCTCATGGTAGGCGTTTTTCAATTCTGGGAACGTTGAACTGAGTTGATATACTATTTGAGGCGCTGAGATTGCATTTGCTGCAATTAAAAATTTTGCGTATACGGTAGCAAGCTCATTTTTTTCTTCGCGGGTTAGATTTTGTTTTAGATTGCCCGTTTCATGATCAAAAATGATAGTTTTGATATCATTTGTAAGAGTGGTCAGATAATCATTAATTTTTTGATTAATTAAGTTTATATCATTTGGCGTAAACTGAATTGATGTAATTATACAATTATCAAGTGCATTGAGTACTTGTGTTTGATTGCATTGGGCTATATTGAAAAGATTTTGATTTGTTGAGTTAAGTTGTGATTGAAAATCGCCGCGCGCTTGCACTGAAAGACGGTTGCTAAAATGTGTAATATATAAACTAAGTGGTTCTGATTGGGTTACGAGATTATTGAAAAATAAACGTGTTGGAGGTGGATTATGCGGGCCATGAAAATATACTGTATTATGATAGGTATGATCATGATATTGAGTTTGGGTATCAATACTGGTCTGAGGACGTGTTATTTGTGTTTGACAAGCGTAGTTATTGTGAGAATTAAGAATTATTGTAATTAAGAAAATTAAATAAAGCATAAAATATATTTTCTGTAAAAATTAATAAATTGATGTGAAATTCTACTATAACTTTATCTCTTAAGCAAATATGTAGCTAATGTTCAGCCATTTGACATAACCAATAGTATGAGATAGAAGTATATCCAACTTAAAAAAACTACTTTTTATGATAATACAACAAGGGATACAACGTGGTTAAAATAGGGTTATGGGCTTTGTTAATAGCTATGCCAAGTGTAATTATTGCTGCAAGTAAAGAAGAATGTAGAAAAAATACTAATGTTAGAATCCAAGCCTTAGATGGCGAATTTTTATATTCAGATCCTACTGTGTCTAGCAATCATGTATGGTTTGAAATGACCTATGGACCTGACACAATAAACACTATGTTTACGTGGGAGCTTGAAGAGAAATTTGCAAATAAAATTATAGATGATACTCGAATTATTTCCCGAAAAAATGATGTTAACAAGGTAGATGAGCTGTTCAAATCATTTGAAAATGAAGAGATGCCAAAATTGTTCAGGCCTAAATTTATATTTTTTACTGGCCCTTCAGGGTCGGGCAAATCTACTTTGGCTCGCGCTATTGCAGTTGCATTAAGGCGTCCTTATAAATTTATTAATTGCGAAGCTTTATTTACTAAGTATCGAAGCGATGCAAGTACCAATTTAACACAGCATGTGGCACCAATTGTAAATTCTGGAAAGCCTTTTGTTATAATTCTTGATGAATTCAATCGTTTATATGATTATTTTAATTCTAAAGAGGATCCTGATAAAGGTACTATCACAAGAATGTGGACCCTTATTGACACAGCAAATATTAAGGGAGATGTATTATTTGTTGGAACAGCTAATGGCTTGGATAGCGTGCCTGAGCAGTTTTTAGAAAGAACTTTAGAGCAGCATATGTATCTTCCTTCACCCGATGAGAAAAAACGTGAGCTTCTGATTACCCAATTATTTGATGAGCACTTACCTTTAAAATACTGGACAGATCAAATAAATATTGATATTACCCAAGAGCAATGTCAGACAAACAAAGAAAATTTTATTAAATGGATGAAATATGAAACAGCAGGTTCATCTTTGCATAACTTAAAATTAGTTATGCACAATATAATTGCACAGAGTTTTAATACCAAAATAATGCCAAGCAAAGATGCGGTAAAAAGATCCTTAATAAGATATAACTATACTAAAAGATCTTATTATATAAAAAATTTTTTAGACAATAAGTATACACAGCAGTTAATGCCTTCTGTAGTACAAATAATAACATCAGCGGTTGCTCTTATAGCTGGTTATTATACAGCAAAAATATTTTATATAGCTCAAAAGGCTGATACTGAAAGAATTACCGCTGAGCAAAAAGTTTTTCAGGAAAAAATGGCTCGAGACCAACAGAACATCCAAATTAGGATTGCAAATCAACAATATAAAAATCAGAACGAAATGTATAATCACAGTCTTACCGGGATGATGAAGCTCTATATAAAGCCACAGGAATTGATTCCCGAAATTCCAGAACCGCAAGTTAAAAATGATACCCTTAATAATAATTAAAAAAATAAATAGACAACTTAGTAATAGCAACAATTAGAGTAAAGGAATTTCAATGATAAGAACGATACTACTGTCGATTACCATGCTTTTTTTTAGCAACTTTTTAGTTTGTAATGATGTAACTACTTTGAACATACCGGTAAAAAAACATTTGCCATTAATTAAAAAGAAAGTAAAAATAAGTGAAACAAAAAAGCACCAGGAGCTTTTTGAGAAATTTGTATTGATTTTAGGATCAGGTTTTATTGGGTATAAATTGAGCTGGATGTATATTTATTCTCACCTGCTTCTTAATAAAAATATGTTATTGCGAAACCAAGTGTCTAAAAATAAGATGTTGCTGAAAACTTATAAAATTAATTAATCGAGCATTATAATTATATATTTATATTTCAATTCTGGTGTAATCATGTATAAGAAAATAATTTTTTTGGCTTTACTTTTTAATGAAACTCAAACAATTTTTGCAGACCAAAACTCAAATGTTGCTTACCCCAAATATGAGTCTAGCGTTGAGGTCGAAGAGCTAGAGACAATAAACAACAATAAATTTGTTCAAGATTTACTACTAATGATTGGTGCGGGACTTATAGGTTATCAAGCAGCTATTATTCAGGTTTATGTTTCTAACATACCTTTAGATTATAAAAAATAATATTCCCCACTATTGAGTCTTGCATGTGGAGTATAGTGCATATTAATTATCAGATTGCTACATAATTATTCTAAAATTAACAAAAATTAGATTACATTACTGTAGTTCGTTTATAGAGTTGATTAAAAAGGAATTTTTATAAATAAACATTAGTTAATAGGTAGGATAACTTTTTGACCAGCTCTCTTTATGTAAGCATATCCCATATAAGATCTCGAATGCTTCTCTAAAATTTATGCATAAATATACTACTTAAAGAATATAACTCACTTGAAAAAAGCAGGCGTTACCATTTATAACACCTGCTTTGACTTTTTATATACTGTTTCAATCTACTGTCTTGAGTATTAACAGAACATAGCCTGTAAGATGCTACCATGCATATTAATGAGGCTTACAATTATCGTGCTCTCTGACGGTACAGTAGATCCGACAAAGTTGGTACGAGCTCCAGCTATATTATCGGGTGCGTTCAAAACATTCTTACAAGAGCAAGAACCGTTAAGCGTTTGTAGCTGCGGGTTTGAAAGAGCAATTTTACCCGAGGTGACCAGGCGCATAATAATTGCTTTAAGTGCACCCAGTGCATGTGACTGAGTAGAAACTCGTTCAATTTCTTGACTTTGAGTATTAGGTCTACCGTAGCGGTTATTATGTAATATGTGATTGTCTACGTGATGATTAATTCCAAGCATAAGAGCAATCTTCATAAATGCTCCCAAGATGACCTTCATCATTTCCATATCAAAACTCCTTATTGAAATGGATATTATTGAAGTAATTGATTTAGCACTGCTTTTATGTGAGTTGTTCCGTGATTTTTATCAAAATTAATAAGATTTTTCTTATAATCGTGTAGGGCTGTTGGATGTAACAGCAATTCGGTTACCATCGAACATGTTTGTTTGATTTGAGTTAAGCACGTCCCAAATCCTTTGCCGGTAATAAAGTTATGGTTAAAACGTTCCCATCGTAGTACTCCTCCGGTTGCATCAAGTATCATTGGTAATTCTTTGTACATTGCTTCACATATACTCACTGTTCCAGATTTAGTAATAATTAAGTCAGAAATGCTCATTAAATCAGCAATGCGTGAAGTAAATCCAAGCACGGTAAAGCTGACGTGAGGATTACGACGTAATTGTAAAATATGCTCTTTCAATTGTTCTTGCTTGCCCAGGCATATAATAGCATGCATAGGAACATGTACTTGCGATAGTTGATCGGCAAATTCATATGCAATGCGTGAACCTTGTGCACCGAGCATAACCATAACTACTGGTTTTCCCGACGGAATACCAAATTCTTTTTTAATTGATGCTGAATCTGCTTGATTGAAAATCTGGTCTGATAGGAAAGCCGGTTACGACAAGCTGTTCTTCGTTTAACTGTGCTTTGTTTATATAGGCATGAATTTGAGGATCGTTAAACGGTATACATACACGCAGTTTAGAATAAGAGGGTTTTTTAATCCCTGGTAAAAATAAACTACTATCCAGATCAGTGGGAATCATAATAAATGGGATATTGCGTTCTTGTGCTACTTGAAGAATAATCCAATTGACAATGGGTGCTACTGAAATGATAGCAACAGGATTTGTTTTATCAATGTAATCGCCAATCATGCGTTTGATGCGACCTGACTGAGCTTTTAAATACCACAATACTGGCTCATGAAAATTAACCAACGGATACCAACGACGATAAAGGCAATAGTTATAAAAATGATGGATATTCCAGCGATTGCCAGTCAGGATACTGAGTGGGTCTGTCTTTCCTAGTACTGTATCGAACGTACACACTGTTTTGACATCAAATTCAGGTAAAGCATGTGTTATTGCTTGAGCAGCGCTAATGTGTCCGCCGCCGCCATCGGCTGAAAGTATAAGAACCGTTTTCATAGTGCAGCCTTATCTACTATGTTTCCATGTTATTTGCCGACACAAAATTCCCGAAACACTGCGTCAAGTGCTTGTTCGCTAATAGATTTGCCAGTCAGTTCACATACTTGAACAAGTGCATCGTTCAAATGATATGAGACAAGTTCATAATGTACTATCGGCTCCATACGTGTGTATACATCATGTAACATAGTATGCAATGCAGTAAGTACATGCATGTGGCGCGCATTAAGCAAAAATGGTGAGCTATGTGCGGTAAACAAACGTTGTATTTTTTGCTCAATAGCATCTTTTAAATCTTGTATACCAGTATCAGTAGTTGATGATACGTGTGCCCATACATGATCGCTTGGTACACTTGACACACTATAGTCTAGCAGATCAATTTTATTGCGCACCATAATTATTTTAGAACGATAAGTTTCTGACAAATGATCGTAAATTTGCTGCTCTGCGACGGTGTATTGGCGATGTGCGTCATGTACTAAAAGTACAATATCAGCCATATGTGCTTGCTCATATGAGCGACGTATACCTTCTTGCTCGATAATATCTGAAGTATGACGAAGTCCTGCAGTATCAACCAAGGTCCAGTACATACCTGATACATACATTCCTGCTTCTACTACATCACGCGTGGTACCTTCAATATCTGTCACAATAGCTCTATTGGCGCCGATTAATGAATTGAATAAAGAAGATTTGCCTGCATTGACTGAGCCAATCAGGGCAATACGTACTCCCGTGCGTATATGTTGTGCAGAACTATAAGTTGCACGGAGCCGATCAACGTTATGGATAACATTACTAATAATTGTTTTAATTTGTGTTCCAAATTCAAGCTCTTCGTCTAAAAACTCAAAACTTGCTTCACATAATGCAATTGCGCGGACTAATTCAGTTGCAATTGCTTCAAGCTCACAAGACAGTGATCCTTTAAGTTGTGCAAGTGACTTATCAATAGCTTGCTGACTTTGTGCTGAGATAAGTTCAGCAATTGCTTCTGCTTGCACGAGATCAATTTTGCCTGCAAGTACTGACCGACGAGTAAACTCACCGGGTGATGCCAACCGTGCTCCTGCATTAACCCACGAAGCAATAATATTGTTCACAATAAATTGATTGTTGTGACAACTTATTTCCAGGGTATCTTGGCCAGTGAAAGTACGTGGACCGCGCATAATATAAAAAAGAACATCATCAAGCATAGTGCCTGACGTATCACATACAATGCCATGTGCAATAGTGTGAGTTGCTTGCTCGGATAGAGGTTTTTTGTTATCTGCGCGACATATTTTGTCAGCAATAGTAAACACGTCAAGTCCGCACGCACGAATAATAGCCAGTGCGCCCGAGCCTTGTGCAGTACTTTGTGCGACAATAGTCTGTTCGTCAGGAGTGTATAAAGGGGACATGGTTTATGAAAGTGCGGATGTTTTGATAACGACCTTGAGATTTTTGTAGCCATTTTGATGAGCGTGGCGCACTGCTTGGAGCAATAAATGTGCCATGCTGCTATACATGCTTCTTTCTTGCTCGGCATTCTGCGCAAGTGATCTGTCTAGAATCACAGTAAGATAATTCTTCTGAGTTTCAGTACTATAGCCAATGTCTGATTTGTTCATATTTTCAAGTACTTTATCAAGCCAGGTGCGCGCTGAAGCGACAGTTGTTTGGTCCCATCCATAGGACGAAGGAGTATGTGCCGTTGTCTCAACTTGCGATGCTGTTGACTCAGAATGATCTGTTTGTGCTGGTGACACTTTAGGGCGATTTTCTTTTGCCGGACGCGCTTGACGTGTCTGAGCGGGAGCGGCTACTTTTTTAGGTTCGGTATTATACTCTGATCGCTCAACTCGTTCCATGCGCGCTGGTTTTTTGGCATTGCTACTTGTGCGCTCAGGCTTTGTGTGATGGGTATGAGCTTTGATAGATTCTTCAAAAAAGAATGCAATTTTTGCTGATTTGGTTGTAAATCCGAAAAAAGTTTTTACTGGAAGCTCAAGGATTTTTACTGAAAATTGAGTCGGGCTGCCAGCGGCTTGCCACGCTTTTTCAATTGCTTTTGATATTGTTGGAGCTTCTTCCATAATAGATTTCATAATAAAGGTCCTAGTAAAACGGTATAACTATCTGCGTGGTATATGTTAGTTGTGTGCAAATGTATAAGTGTGTTCATAGATATACATGACTCAATATATATAGTGCGCGATAGGTGATAAACATTGTGTATGATATGTCATAAGAGTATAAGAATTATAGATACGCCTGGACGGATGAAGAATAATGGAGCGGGAAACGGGATTCGAACCCGCGACCTTTGCCTTGGCAAGGCAACGCTCTACCAGCTGAGCTATTCCCGCAATACAGTACGTTTGGTACTTTTATTAGAATAGACAGATCATTGCACTTGTCAACACCATAACGTGTTTTTTATGCGTTAATTATAAAATTGATTCAAGCGGCGTTGTACATGCTCGGCTCGTTGCTTGTCCGTCGGGTGCACTCCGTAGATCTTATTGTAAAGGTTTGCCGGCGTGTACACAGAGGAATCTGGATCGGCCTGATGAGATGAAATAAAGAATTTGTACGCCTGAATCAGCATCTTTTTATTAGCAATTACTGCATCGTCAGCCCGTTGTTCTCGTTGGCGATGATATAGGCACTCTAGCCACGAGGATGTGCATACAATGAGTGCGCTGCTGGCAGTGGAAAATGATGCGGGCATATTGGAAGCCTGTTTTCTCAATACTTTGCACATTCCATACAAAAACCCTGGTATGACAAGTTGTACAAGGTTACCTTTCAAGCCATCTTTATGGATAATATGAGCGCCCTCATGACGAATTTTATATTTATCAAGATCTGCTTGATCTGTGCACGAGCAGTTATTATTAGTATAACGAGCAAGGTTAGCTATATTTTCAGGAGCAACAAAAAGTACTCGCGGCACGTTCTTGCCAGGTACATAAGGTGTATAGATACAATAATCATCAGTAATTGAAGATACTTTAATCTCTATAGTGTGAGCATCAGGTACCTGCTGGGCCATCAGCTCATGATGTATAAAATGGGTAATGTTTTTATCCGGTTCTGTCACATGTGGTAGTGTTTGGCGATATACAAAATCATCGGTATCCAGGCCACGGTAGACTGAATTGATAGTTTTTGCTATCAATGCAAGCAGAGGCGTGTAATATGTGTAGAGTGATCGAGAGAGAGGGAGGGCAATTCGCTCGGCACTTGAGGATGAGAGTGTAATAATTAGACAACAAGCGAGCGTTAACAACGGTAGCTGTTTCATATAAGACTCCATATAGTAAAATTAATGTGACCTGCTATGATCACAGTGTAACGCTTTTATGCTTTAACCGCGAAGAATTATGATTGCTCGAATACAGGGAATTATCCAAGAAATTTATGATGAAGGTTTAATTGTCAATATAGCTGGCGTGGGCTTTGATGTCCGCGTTCCTGCGCCTACAACATATAAAGTTGGTGATAAAGCCGATTTGTACACTTATCTGCATTGGAATCAAGAGCAGGGGCCTACGTTATTTGGTTTTGCTCACGCTGATCAAAAAGCAATTTTTGAACTTGCCATTAGTTGCTCAGGAGTGGGACCTAAAATGGGGCTTTCAATCCTGGAGCTGCTGACACCTGCCCAATTTATTGCCGCAGTGCATGCCGGTGACGAACGTGCTCTTAGTCAGGTCAGTGGGATAGGCCCTAAACGAGCTGAGCAAATGATTGTGCATCTCAAACATAAGGTCTCAAAACTTGTTGCCAGTGGTGCTTTTGCTCAACAAAATACTGCAGTTGCTGACTCGGTGCAATTATCTCAGGCGTTACAAAGCTTGGGTTATGCGCGCCCTGAAATTGCAGGTGCTCTTAAATATGTGCAGGAGCGATCAAGTCAGGAGGCTATGACTTTTGATCTTCAGTTACGCTCTGCTTTAACGTGGCTGTCAAAAACGAGATAACTCAAATATATTGTTTACACTAATGTGTGGCATAAAATACCAAAAGTATAGTGGTAAAGGTGCTTGTCATATAAAATACAATTTACTCTCATTCAGGATAATTATGTTGCTCAAAAGTTATATCATTACATATTCTAGGTATATTGCTTTGCGCTCAATCAATTATAGGAGCGGATAAATATAATCAGATGAACATATCACGGACTGCTCATACTATCCCGATTAGTCATATGAGTAGCAAGCAGTTATGTATTTTTGGTGCAAGTGTAGTTATAGGTTCTGTAATTACTATTGCTTTGATCTCAAAAATTTCCTCTTATTTTGATACTAAGCGTACTGTGAGACTAATTAAAAGTAGAGAGCCCTGGCAAAATATATCTCCATGCATAGCTTATGCTCGTAAATTATTTTATCCTCAAGAAAAAACTTATGGTGATTCTGACAATACCTATGGCGGTACTAATTGGGTGCGCTTTGTCGTGAGAAATCGTTCTTGGTTTAAAGATGGTCCGGCGCTTGTCAAAGCTGCACAAAAATGTTTTGACATGTCTGTAACATGTTATATGAGCCGAATAATACAAGAAGATGAAGCGGCAAAAAATGAATACTTGACCGATAACATTGTTGAATTAGCGCAGCTTATCAAAGAAGCAGGATGGGACAAAGCTGCAATTACCAATCAGCAACACGCTGAGACTATACTTTCTAATGACGGTTACATGAAAGAGTGGTGTGAGAAATTAAAATTAAATACAGTAGAATTAGTAATGGCTAATCGCCAGTTGCTGAGTATTATTTTCATGGTGGTACAGCCGCCAAGAGACGGTGAATCATTATTAAAAATCCACATTTCATGATGGTAGAAGCAAGTGTTGTTAGTATTCTTTTTCTAATAACTCTAGGTATTGATCAAAACGATATATTTTGTTTCGTCGTACACTACTATGTTCAATAAGTATTGTGTGCTGGCAGAAAAGGTCGATAATTTTTGCGGTGGTGTTATAGGATTTATCGATTTTTTTAGCAAGCTGGCTAATCGTTGTAACGGGTGACTCAAAAAGTACAGATAAGGTTTGTAGCATCAATTCTTGAGTGCGGGTATTTATAATATTGTTCAATATTTTTTGTTCAAGTTCTTGTTCTAAATTTTTAATATCACGAGCGCGAGTGTATGCATCTTGAGTACTTGCGATAATAGCCTGTAGATAGAACTGTATCCAGCCTTCAAAATCGCCATGTGTTCGTACTCTGTCAAGTGCATGATAGTAATCGTTTCGATGTTTTTTAAAATAGTACGATGGATATAAAATGGGCAAGTCTAATATTTTATAATCAATCAGCATGAGAACTATAAGCAATCTTCCTATTCGACCGTTTCCATCGATAAATGGGTGAATAGTTTCAAACTGAACGTGCGCAAGGCCTGCTTTAATTAATGATGGTATGGTGGGGTCATTGTTGATAAATTCCTCCAGCTCAGACATAAGTTGTGTAATAGATTGTGCAGGAGGAGGAACAAGATTTCCTACCTTGACCGATTGATTTCGATATGAGCCCGGTTGCGCATAAGAGCCTTGTCCTTCCATTAAGTTACTATGTGCTTGTAATATAAGCCGTGTACTTATTGGTAAATTATCTTTAAGCATTAAATGGAGTGCTGCATCTAGTGCGTGAGTATAATTGATAACTAATTGCGTTGATTTATCATGGAGCTCATCACTTAAAGGTTGTGTAAATACTTCAAGCAACGTTGTATGAATATCCTCTATTGCTGAAGATAATAAAGCTTCTTTAATTACATATGCTTTAATAAAGCGAAAAATATTTGGAATATTACGTGCAATTTCGTTGAGCTGACCAAGTTCGAGCATAGCTTTGCCATATAGCTCCGTCAGAGTAACAGACATGATAAAATCAGGAGAGCTGGGTGGTAGTGGCAAAGGAATAAAATATGAAGTTTGACCTATATTTTGATAATAACCTGTGCTACGCATCATATGCCTTCTATTTCATAAAATTGAAATTTACTGAAATAACGAATCTATATTTCACTTATTATTTCAGTAAATCATGAAAATATGAAATAATTTCTTTTTTGAGTCATTTATTAGTCATATTAATCCACTGCCACTTTATAACGATGTTCAAGATCCTATCTGCTTACCTTGTATCTATGAAAAGTTCTGATTTTGTTCAAATCGGATAGACTAAACCACATACATTTTTGTTGTTCAAGGATTTGGTATGCTTGTCTCGGCTTTATATATGTTGAATCAATGTTGTGTTTTGTTCAATGAATGGCTCGCAGTTCCTACGACGATATTATTTTTTGGAGCTGCACTTTTTTTAACATTCAAAACTGGTGTTGCACAAATTCGTGCTTTGCCACGATTCTGGTACTTGATTAGAAAAAGTTATGCTGCTCAAGAGCGTCAAGCGGGCAATCCACAAGCGCGTGCCAACACTATCTCACCATTTCACGCTTTATTTACTGCAATGGCTACTACCATAGGCATAGGTAACGTAGTAGGACCTTCAATTGCTATATTTGCCGGTGGGCCGGGTGCATTGCTGTGGCTATTAATTTATCTTTTTTTTGGATCAGTTACTAAATTTGTTGAGGTGACGTTTGCATTGCATACTCGTACCCGAATTGGAGCCGATCATGTGATCGGGGGGCCTATGCAATATTTAAAATTAATACATCCAGCGCTCGCTCGTTGGTATGTTATGGTTATGGTATTTTTATTTATGGCATGGTCAGGCTTACAAGCTAACACTCTGGCCTCAATTGTTGCCCTTGAAAATATTTCTGCTGTATGGGTAGGCATCGTATTGGCATTATCAGTGTATGGGGTGGTCAGTGGTGGAGCACGGCGAGTAGGAGTAGTAGCCAGTACGATTGTGCCGGTAATGTTTGTTTTATATATTTGTTTTGCGCTTGGTATTTTATGGTTTTCGCGCGAGCAATTTATACCAGTAATAAGTATGATGTTTACTGCTGCATTCACTCCATCGGCAATTGCTTCAGGGCTTATTGGAGCAAGTATAATTCGTGCTATGCATGCGGGTATATTTCGAGGAATTTATATTTCAGAAGCAGGCCTAGGGACCTCTTCAATCGCGCATTCAGTCGCTGATGTCAATCGATCAGTAGATCAAGGAGTATTGGCAATGGTGTCTATGGTGTCAGACGCATGCCTTGCTTTACTATCCGGTCTGATTGTGCTTGTGACAGGAGTATGGCATCACGGGCAATTTAGAAGCACATTTGTATATGAAGCGTTCGCTTCTCATGCTCCTGTATTTGGCCGTGTTGTATTAATTGTCAGTATCGCGCTCTTTGCATTAACTACGGTGATAGGTAACAGTTTCAATGGTATGCAAACATTCTTATATATTACCAATCGTCGCTGGGGAATGTGGTATCTTACATGCACGATGTTTGCTATTATGGCCGGTGCACTTTTGCCGGTAGCCTTTATGTGGAATGCAATGGATGTACTTCTGACATTGGTTGCTGTGCCCAATCTAATTGGTATTATATTGTTGGCATGTCGCTACCCACAAGTACTGTCGCTAAAATCTGAGTGACTTAGTTAATTTGTTTTAATTCAGATACGAGCACGAATGATAGGTAGCGTCACACGCAATGTTATTTATAGCAACAAAAGGTATTATGAAGTTTGTATATATTATATTAAGTTTACATGTGATGATATTTTCACTGCATGGCGCCGCTCTGGACATACATCAAAGTAAAGTACCGTTACATTTGGTGCATAATGGCAAACAAGCTCTGCGCGCAGATATATATGCTACACTTTGTAAAATATCCAAAACTTTACAAGACATACCTGGCCAACCAGAGATGGTAACGCGCGCGTATGATAGTAAAGATTATACTTATTACGTTGTGGACAAGGGTATTTCTTTACCCATGCTAGGTTATCTGTATAGTTATAACCAAATTACCGGTAAAAATTATATACTTACATTGTCGACTTCAGATTTGGCTACATTGCATAGTGAGGCAAATTTTTGGGGCTTAGATAATGAGTCCGTCTTGCTTTTTCTTCTTGTAACCAGAGTCACTAACCCGACTGTGCTGAATATACTTATGACTAGTCACCATGAGTGCGGTACTTTTATGCACGCATGTGCCAGAACTAATCTGATACTTGCAGACGCATTGGCTGCCGATACTCATCATTTTTTTATGTCTCGTGTATATCAACCTATTCAAGTGATTTCAGCATATAATAAGCGTCCCACATGTGTATCTATAAGCGCGAATGGATTACTCGTAGTGGGATTTGATAACGGTGCAATAGATGTATACAAGCCTAATGAGTATGGTCTTCATGGTCATGTGACAAGTGTGATTCATGATAGCACTTCAGCCGGATATGGGCCTGAGATAATATATTTAAGTATAGCCCAAGATGGCACTTTTACTTCAGGGTCAAGAAATAAAATTGTGAAAACATGGAAAATAAATGATATGCAAGCGTACACATGTACTTTGACAGAAAGTATTGCAAAATATCCCGTATCTGAGATGGATATGTTACGGTTTGCACGTGACGAGAAAAATAACATACTATATTTAGGAGCAGATAACGGTACAATTACTATATCGCAATTGGATGGTAATAATAAAATCAAGTCTCAAGAGACAATAACTGCTTTCAATTATTGTAGTGTAACATCCCTTGCACTCAGTGCAGATAAAATTCTCTATGCCGGCTCGATGAATGGCATTATTTCAATATGGAAAAAGTCTGAAATACAGAGCAAGCATCTGTGTATTTATAAATTATTTGATGATAAGACCAATTTATCTGGCTGTAAAAACAGTATAAATTGTTTAACAGCAGCAGAGGGAAAATTATATGCTGGTTCGTCTGATGGTACTATAAAGATTTGGGAAATTCCTTTTGAATTTATGACACTCGAACAACAGTTATTACTGCATTGGAGGAATGCCTGCAATATAAATTTATCTGACGAAACATTACATCAATTTTCTGAGTATGTGCGCGCTATATATGCAACTTTGCCCACTTATATTAAAGATCATATTAATCTAAAATTTAAACCTGTGTTTTATCATACTGATCATATTAAAGACTATTGTTAATTGTACAATGTATTCTTTAATAATATAGATGTCTTGCGCTCCTGAGGATTTGTAATGGCTGGACTTGTCACATATTGTGCGTGTGTAGGTGTCTTTGACCTATCAGCAATATTATTCTTATATTTTCAGCGAATAATTTGTAAACAAAAATGCCACTAAAAGAGCCTTATTGATTATAATAAGTTTGGTATTGTCGTACATCTTGTTATTACTGCAAGGCATTCTGTTTATGAAACTATGGTATATATATGTGACATTGTGTAGCGCATTGCCGCTTTTTGGTGCACAGTTAAGCCAAGATTTGGTGCCATTGAAAATTGTCTATAAAGGTAAAAGTGTTATACATTCCTGCATTTATGATAAACTATTAAGTGGATCTGATACCTTATCTCGTCAGGTAAGAGATTTGGGTTCTATCAAGGTATTAGTACAGAAATTTAGTAATATTAGGCATGCATATTACGATCTTAATTATAATCTTTCTGATGATTTTATTGACTATGTTTACGCAATAAACAAAAAACATTATTTGAAAAATTTACCATTGCTTACATTGATACGTATATATCAAGAAGCTGATTTTTGGGCGCTAATTGATCTGCCTATTATATTAACTGCTATAGTATGCAAATTGCAAAATAAAGAGACGCTTGATGCTCTCATGGCAGATGAGACCTTATACGCCACCTTTATGAATATGTGTAATAACTGTACTAAAGATAGTTTGGCACAATTATTAATCTCAAGCACTCACAATTTTTTTTGGTCAAAAGTAAGTCTGCCTACGCAACTAATTTGTAAGGATGTCGGATCTATGTTGCTCGGCGCAGATAATACATTATTTATTGGTTTAACAAATAAGATTATCGACATACAAATGCCGGACGAATGTGGCAGGTATAAGTCTGTACAAACTTTGTTGAGTGATAATGAGGCAGTTACCATGCTTGTAGGAGCACCAGGCATACTTTTTTCAAGTTCTGCCGATGCTGTCGATGTATGGAAAATCAATAGTCAGGGGCGATATGAATGGATGCAAACATTACTACATGGCACAGATACTATACGGTCTGTAGTTTATAATCATGAAACATTATTTTTACTGCTGAATAACAGTATCCAGGTTTGGAATGTTGACGCGCAAAATCGCTATATATGTACACAAACATTAACTAAAGAATCTGAGCAAATAAGATCTTTGAAAGTAAGTTCAGAGAATATACTTTTTACCTTGGGATACGATAACATTGTCAAAGTATGGAAGCGTAATGAGCACCAAGAATATCTGTGTGTACAAAAAATTGTTGATCAGGAGAGTCCAATTCAACTGATTGAAATCAGCTTGCAAGGCAAAATGGTTTCAGTTTCTGATGATAATACTATTAAAGTCTGGGATATCAATTTACAAGATAAGTTTGAAAAAACTCAAACCTTGCAAGGGCATACAAAATATATATCTTGCATCATGGTCAGCGCAGATGACAAAATACTGTTTTCGGCTTCAAGAGATGGTTCAATTAGGGTATGGAAGGCAAATGAACAGAAAGAGTATACATGTACCCAGACTCTCTCAATACAGGAAGATTTAATATCATCTTTGGTAAGTTATAACAATCTGCTATTTGTGTTTATGCATGATAAAGGTATTCAAATATGGGGTACTAATGAACACGAAGATTATACATGTATTCAGGTACTTAATCATAATGCGTCCGGTCATTGCGAGTATTTTAAGATGAGCAGCGCCGGCACTCTTTTTACTTACGGTTCGAGAGGTATTAGAATATGGAGTATTCGACCTGCTCGTTTAGAGTTAGAGCATCAATTATTTATAAATTGGCTCAGATGTAATGGTCATAGCACAATCAGTCAAAGCTATTTAGAAGCATTGCCCAAGTACGTACAAAGTATATATGAAAGTATGCCTCAATCGATCCAAACACAAATTATACCGTGGTATGAGCATCGCCCTGAAGTGCACCACAATGTTGCTGCAGTAAGTTCAGATGCTCAGCCTCAATTGCATAGTTTAAAATCTGTTATTACCGCAATTGCCAATTGGTCGCTTTGGCAAAAGTTATTAAGAAAGTAGTGTCGCAAAATATTTTTTGTATAACAATTATGTGAGCTTAAATATCTGTCAGCAGATTTGGTTTGCAAGAGGGTAGATTTTTGCAATCAATACTCTGAGGGTGGCGTAGTAATTCGATCGATACTTTTCCATCCCAATATAGTACCTGCTGTTGTTGGCATATATTCACTTCCCATATAGACGACAAAAGATGTTGTTGGATTTTCGCGCGTAAGTGCTTTCCAGTAATTTAATCCTTTTGTGTATTGCTCAGATATTGTTTTGCCCGCTTTAATATCAAGCGCACACACTCGCGTTGATTGTACTATGATACAATCCATCTCATGTCCGTGATTGTCTTTCCAAAAATAAATCTGTGGTGTACGTGCTCGATTATAATGATATTTAATGAAATCTGATATCACATACGACTCTGCCAATGCCCCAAATAAATAATGGGTTGCCGCTTGGCTTGGATTTTCGATCCCAAGCAATGAGCAGGCGACCCCCGTATCATAAAAATAGATTTTGGGCGATTTTACAGCGCGTTTACCAAAACTGCTTTTGTACGCAGGTAATTGAAATATAACATAGCTATCCTCAAGTAATTTAAGCCATGATTTTGCTGTAGGAATGCTGATTCCACAGTCTTGAGCCAGTGTGGTGGTGTTAAGAACTTGACCTATTCTCCCTGCGCATAATTGTACAAACAATTTGAACGTTGCCGGGTCACTAATATTAGACATGTGGCGTACATCTCGCTCGACATAGGTAAGGATATAATTAGGATAAAAAATAGTTGGAGAAACGAACTCAGAATAGAGGTGCGGGTAGCTTCCTTTAAAGACAGCCTCCTCAATACTATTTGGCAATAAACCTTCTTTGTCCAGTTCTGATATGCACAGAGGCAAAAGAGTCACTAACGCCATGTGTCCACTCAGGCCCTGAGTGATTGATGATGAATGCAAAAAATTTTCAGATGCAATCAAAATGAACTGACCTTTGACCGACTGTTTCTCGACATGATTTTGTATGTAAGAAATGAGTGTGGGAACATGTTGAAATTCATCGATAATTATACCGCTTGAATTTCTATGTCTTTCCAAGAATTGAAGAGGATCACTATGTGCAAAGTTACGGTTTTCTAAATTTTCCAAACTGACATAAGCGTGTTCTCGAAATGTAAGCTTAGCAAGTGTTGTTTTTCCTGCTTGGCGCGGCCCGACAAGAGCGATGACTGGCATTTGAGAGCTGAGTTCCATCAAAGTTTTCTTATATTACGTCCGATCATAAAAACCCTTTATTTAATAGGTATATATATCACTTTGTACAAATCGATAACTCGACTTATTGTTTTGTACAAACTACGAGATAAATACTTTGGAAATCAATAGTTTAGATACCGGGCGGTATAACTGGCTTGAAATAGCTATATTGTATCAATTGCACCAGTTTATAAACTCGAACTCATAGGCTACATACTAGAGTAAAATTGATATAAATCAAGTAAAAGTATCCCTATATTATTAAACTAAATTATGCTATTAATAATCTTTTATTTATGTAATATTTGCATAATTTGAATTATGAAACATTATACAAATTAGTTAAAAATTGCACTCATTTTTGTATGTTTTATTATTCACTTATTATGTGTATTTTATAATACAAAAGAGGATACAATATTATTTTCTATTGCAAAAAAAAATAACATTAAAATATCACACAAATTAATTATTTTTAAAAAATTATAATTCAATCAATTATTTTATTTAAGTATATATATATTTTAAATATTTATGTTAATAATGTTAACTGCATATAAAAAAATATACATCAAATTATAAAGCTAATTTCCAAATAAAAAAAAATAATAAATTTTTTAAAACACTTTCGTCATCTTATTATTTAATTCTTATTGTGTAAAAAATAATAACATAAATTGATTTTTTTTAAATCGTATAATATAAAAAATATATATAATAATATGTTTATATAATAATATATTTACATTTTAATATATTATTATAATGACGACTAATTTTATAAATATATTGATAATGTGCTCAGTCGATAGATATAGTAGTATATTTAAAACTTGTCTGTTGTTGCCAGAAAAATACTTATCGCATTGCTTTATAAAAGTACTTGATTGATATGCGATATGAATTTTAATAAATGCATCCGGGGGGTATAAGTATAAGCGGTCTTATAGCCAACTTGATATATTGCTATGGCATGCTCGGTTGTAATAAAAATGCGATGAAATACAGATACTTCTTCTGTGTTTATATTTCAGCCAGGTGGGATTGGTCTAAAGGGAGGTTGGCTCAATGAATGACATATGTTGTATATAATAAAAACTATCGATAATTGACTATGAAAATACGGTTTTTCTGATACTTATGTCTTGTGTTGGATGCTATAGACAGGCAGTGCGTGGGGGTCACGATCAGGTCTTCAGCAGAATGCTTATTTTGATAATGAAAGAGCTTGCTGAAGACCTGATCAGTTGTTGCAATAAGAGTCATATACTTTTCAATTTATGTGCTTAATATTCTTAGCTGAGTATATTGAAAATGTGTATATAGACATCCTTATATTCTATGCTTAATTGGTATCAACAGGAGCTTGTAACTCTGTATTTCTCGCTGCAAAGGACTTGTATATAGAATTTAAAATCGTTGCGCTAATATTGAGTTCTTGACGATGCTCTTGAAATGCTTGGACAGTTTTGTAGCCGAGGGTTTCAAAGAACCACTTTTTATATCTTATGGAGTCTTGATCAGAACCCTCATGAGCAAAAATAGTTTTTGTGATCATCTCATCGCTGAAAATTTGACTCTCGTCAGATGCTTTATATCCCAGTTTTGCTATAGCAAGTGCAATATTTGCTTGTTTTGAGCCTGAAGCCAATTTATCTTCTATATATTGAACTTTGTCATTCAATTCGGATTCAGGAGAGCCAATAAATTTGCCTAAAATAAGACAGCTGCGCGCGGCATCATATAAATCTTGATAGTCCTTGAACTGCTCATGATTCTCAGTAATAAGCTCCAGCTGATGAGTTAGAAGTGCAAGTTCAGGATCATCTTGTCTATTTTCAGAATTTATAATGTGATGAATTACACTGTGTTGTACATACTCTAAGCAGAGATTTGCTTGCTCTTGAGGAGTTTTTGCCTTTATAGTGTTGATTGATGTTTGGGTGACGGCATCGATTTCTTTCCGAGTATTCTCTACCTCTCTATTAAGATCTGAAATTTTCTTAGTATATTTTTTATACAGGTGATAACCCACTGTTCCCAATATAGTCAATCCACACGTGGTAGCCACTATTTTAAGACCTGCTGATCCTTTGTGATGAGCTGTATTAACTGCTTCTTGTGTTCTTCGTTGCATATAATCAGCGCCATTGATTGTTTGAAGCAATGAAGATGCTAAAAATATATGTAAAATTGAACGTGTGCTTATCATAAACTTCCTTTGTATGATAAATGATGTTGAAAAAAATACTCTGCTCTATGCTTCTACTGTGTGTAGCATGCTGAAGTAATTATACAGGAGAGCTAACTGCAAGAGATGTATTATTGTATCCTGTACTGTCCATAAATTCTTGTCCAAAACAAGCGATTTATGTCCTATCAACTTACTACAATATTTACAACATGACGATAGGCTTGGTGAGATCTGTAGACGTTGAAAAATCAAAAATGTTTATAGTAAGTTGCGCTAAAGATATTGGTTATTATATGTCTGCGATTTTAGCAACACAAAGACCGCGGCATTTAATATATGATGCCGCGGTCTTTGTATTAGAATAGAGCTGTATGTTTCCATATCACAGTTCAACAGGACGAAAAGGTCGCATCTGAATGAGTGAAAGTAGCACCGATCAGAGAGTATATATAGTTACTATGTACTATGTTGTATACCTAATATCTTTATTGTCGTACAGGTAAAACTCGCAATAGTGCATTTTCCTTGCGTTTCATGACTTTGTAATCATCATCAAGAATGTGATCATAACCTAGTAAGTGACATATGCCATGAACTAACAATACTTGCATACGTCGTGCAAACGAAACGCCCCATTGCGGTAAATCGTGCGTAACGTATTCAGGACTGATGATCAAATCACCTAAATTTTTGTCATCAGGCTCTTGAGCCTTGATTTTTTCCCCAGGTCTGAGTGATGGATAAAAGGGAAATGAGAGTATATCAGTAGCTTTGTCCTTGTGGCGATACTCGCGGTTATATGCGCGAATAGTACTTTGACTGGTAATTAATACACCTAAATCAAAATCAGCGTAACCCAACGTATTTAGAATAGTTTGAGCATCTGCGCGGAGTGCATCGATATTAACGGCAATTTTACGTTGTCGGTTGCGTATGATTATCATTATTGTACCATAATACGGGCGTACCAAAGGCCGTCACGTTGCTCATAATTATTGGATGTTAGCGCCTGATCTGTATACGTAATATGCACTGCATGAGTAACGCCTGCAAGCTCAGTATTTAATGTTCTTAGCTGGTCACGTAAAGCTGCATCTGATATTACTAATTCTAAATGTTCAATAGGTACTTTGAGTGACAATTTATGCTCTGATTTGAACTTGCGTATAGTACCCACTATGGACAGAAGATGGTTGGCTACAGTAACACTATGCTCAAAAGTAATTGGTGCTTGTACGTTTGCGAATATAGTCTGATGAAGCGATTTGTAGGACGCAGTCTTCTGATAGAGAGTTTGATAAATAGTGTCAGTAACATACGGAACGTAAGGTGCGTACATTTGTAATATGCGCAATCCTACGTGAGAAAGGGTCCATTGAGTAGCAGCAACTGCATCGTCAGAGTATTTTTCTGGCTTGAATAGCTGATCTTTGATAATTTCTAAATAGTTGTCACAAAAATCGTGCCAGAACAGTTCGTTAATTGCAATCAAGGCATTGCCAGATTCGTAGCTGTCAAGTGCATGCGTGTAGCGTTCAAATGTTCGTGAGGCACGATCAAGCATCCACTGATTGATAATGCCTAGCTGATCAATTTTAATTGTATTGGTAGTAGTGCCAATATGTTGGCTTACAAATCGGTATGCGTTCCATAATTTGGTAATAAGCTTTGACCCGACCTTAATTTCATCTTCAGAAAAAGCAATATCGGTGCCCAGGCCTCCCGAGGCAGTCCAGTAACGTATTGCATCAGCAGGATATGTGGAAAGCAGTTGAAGTGGGTCAGTCGGGTTATTGCCTACCGACTTTGATATTTTTTGTTGTGCAGTACTAAGCACATGACCTGAAATTACAATGTCAGACCAAGGAATTGTCTTATGATGAAGCCACGTTTTAATAATAGTATAAAATGCCCATGTTCTAATGATATCATGCGCTTGCGGACGCATGCTCATAGGCAAAATAGCGGGCTTGTTTTCAAACACTGACGTAAGTTCAGGATTATATAATTGTGCACAAATATACGGTGTGAGCGACGACGTGTTCCATGTATCCATAACATCAGTGTCAGGATGTATATCGGTGCTTGAGCATTCAGGGCACGCACCGCCTGGATAAGGTGTTTCTTGTGGATCTACTGGAAGTGCGTCAAGTGATGCGGGTAGGATGGCAGCGCATGACATACAGTGCCATACAGGAAATGGAATTCCATAAAATCTTTGTCGTGATAGGCACCAGTCCCATTTGATATTGGATACCCAATCAACGTAGCGTGCTTTCATATAGGATGGATTCCAATTGATCTGATCAGCCAAATCAATATAGGTTTGCTTCTGTTCTAATATACGCAAAAACCACTGAGGAATCATCAAGAATTCGATTTCTTTTTTGCAACGTTCGTGGATATTAACGTTATGAACAAGTGGTACTTGTGCGGTCAACGCACCGGTATTGCGTAACTCATCAATAATTTTAATGCGTGCTTGTGCGGGAGTCATTCCGCTTAATATACCCGTGGCCGGGCCGAATTTTCCGTCCATTTGCAGTGACGGACGATATGGCAACTTATATTTTTTAAACCACGCGATATCGGTGGTATCACCAAATGTACAGCACATAACCAGTCCTGTTCCTTTATCAATTGACACTAAAGGATCGGCAATGATGGGTACGCTATATCCAAATATGGGCACGATGGCATGTGTGTCTTTCAGGTGCTGATATCGTGGATCTTCCGGATTATAAAATAGCGCAACGCATGATCCTAATAGCTCGGGACGTGTAGTTGCAATAGACAGTGGCGTCCCGTTTTCATGAACGAAGGTAATAGTATTAAATGTCGATGGTTGTTGTGCATCATCAAGTTCCGCTTGAGCGACTGACGTGCGACAGGTTGCACAATAGAGTGCAGGCTCGGTAGTTCGATAGACATGATTTTGCTGCAGCAAGCGGATGAACGACTCTTGAGAAATTTTGCGAGTGCTGTCAGATATAGTCGAATACGCTGCGTGCCAATCTACTGAAAGGCCAATTTTTTGCCAAAGATCTTTAAATTCTTGCTCGACGGTATGTGTCGTTTGTATGCATAATTTGATAAATTCAGAACGACCCAGTTTATACGCAGAAGTGCCACTCATTTTTTCTACAAAACGTTCAGTAGGCAAGCCATTGTCATCAAATCCAAAAGGATAAAATACTTCAAAGCCTTGCATACGTTTGTAGCGAGCGCTTATATCGGTATGGGTATATGAGAAAATATGACCAATATGAAGCTTGCCCGACACAGTAGGTGGCGGTGTATCAATAGTGTATACAGGTTTGTCATTGTGTTGACTTGTATACACGTTATGCTCGGACCACTCAGTAGCACGTGCTGGTTCTTGGGTGGTGGCATCGTATTTAGGTTGCATTAATTCAGTGGATGTTGGGTGTTCGTTCATACTATAAGCTCAAGAAAATAAGGGATATATAAGGGGTAGTATAACCTATTTTTTGCAAAGCTGAAAAAGGAGAGTGTAATAAGTAAGTAAAATTTATTTTATTTGATTTTAGCTTGATGTGATGGTTGTACTAAAGTTAAGTAGGTACAATAGAACACAAGTAACGTGCAACTGCGGACCATGGCACACAAATTTCAGTAGTAGCCTATATATATCGTTGGAAATTTTTTGCCAAAGGATAAATCCACGTGTGTAACAAATACATGTTTTAGTGTATTCTTATCAATGAAATATACTTGATATAAAAGGTACGGCATGAAAAAATTATATTTTTTATCTCTTTTAATAGGATATCAATCAATGACAGGTATGCAGCATGATGCTACAACGCAGCAGCTGTTAGGTCGGATGCAGCCTCGGTGCTACACTATGTCGTTGCGTTCAATGTTGACGATATCAGCGTCACTTGTAGTGGCAGGAGTTGTATATATTGGATACCGATGGTTTGTAGATCCTGTAAGAAAGTTTGGCCAATTATCACTTGAAGACAAGTATAATATTATCATAAGTCAATTGCACGGTATGGTAGTATCTGCAGTGCAGGCAAATGGAGTTTCATTTTTCCATATTTCTACCAAAAGTATACTTAGCTATTTAGAACGTGCACATTCTGAGTAAGACAAAGCATTATATCAATTGTACCTCGCTTTAGAAAAGCAAATTGAGCCTTTATATAATGTGCTTTGTCGGCTGCATCATACTAAAAGTAGTCTGTCCCTGGTAAGCACAGAAGATAAATTTGCTGCATTGATAACATTAATAAATCTTTTTGAGCCTATTGCACAGAGTGCATCACATGTTTTAAAGGATGATCTTGCACGTTGGCTGATAACGTTTGCTTTGTCAGCAGGAGTGTCAGAAGATGAGATAGAAAAAATACATAGTTTGACCCCAGAACAACAATGCATTGCTGTATGGCTTGCCCGATGTGATCAATCTTTAAGTTATGGTTTCTTGCAAGAATATTGTAAGCATGGAAAAGAGATAAGTGAGTATAGTCATTTGACTCCTGAAGAAAAAAACAAGATATGTATAGATCTGTTTGCCCAATGCGTTAAAAAATACATACAAGCTTTTTATGAAAATAATAGTTCTGTGCTCTCACACTTATCTGAAACTGACGAAGTACTGAAAAAATTTAGTTCTGACTACATAGCAAACAAACCATGGCTTGCACAAGATGTAACAAGTTTTATACGCGACATGAGAACGGATATTGGTCTAATGCTTATGTCTATCTCTCGCGCTACAAATGAGCAAGGTTTGCTTATAGGTGTTGTTATGAATGCGATAAGCTGCATTGAAAAATTCTTTGATGCGTGTTCTACTTCAGCTCAAGCACGTGCTCAGTTGGAAAAAGAATATATTATCCATTGTGCACGTACATGGTTTCAATCTGATGATTCACTCAAACTATTTATCGATGAATACAACACGGATAATAACATGATGGGCAGAAGAGTGAGTGGTAAATTGAATTTGGAAGATTTCCAGTAAGCAGTAAGCTTTCTGTTGCTATATTTACACTACAGTTACTGTATTAGGCTGCCATATAAACTCTTTATTCAGTAAGTTTGTTTCAAGTGTATTGAAAATACTGCGATTATATATTCTACTAACTAATCTAGCAATTGGACTTATTATATATTGATCAAATTTATCACCAAGGTTGCAAGGGTTAAATTCCGTGATGCCCAGATTTAAAGCTACAATACAAAGAGCTAGGGTAAAGCTCCCCTAAAATAGTACAAGGTAAAAGTAGAATTTAGTAGTGTTAACAACAAACGAAAGGTTCTACAATGAAAAAAACAAGATTTACAGAAAAGCAAATACTGCAAGTTCTGCAGGAGTTTGAGACGGGAATTTCTGCGATAGAAATCAGTAGAAAACATGGCATAAGCAATGCAACGATTTATAACTGGCGTTCGAAATATGCTGGCATGACAGAATCAGATTTGAGAAAACTGCGGCAACTTGAAGAAGAAAATAATAGGTTAAAACGCATGTACGCGGAGCTTTGCATAGATCATGAGATACTCAAGGATGTTATAGCAAAAAAGTTGTAAATCCATCTGAGCGAAGATTGTTGGCAAGCTATATAATTGAAAAAACATTGTTCAACAAAGAATCGAGCATGTCGACTGATGAATCTGAGCCGGTCAGCATTTTCTTACAAAGCAAAATTATGTGATGATGATCAAATCAAGCAAAAGATGCTTGATTTGGCAGATAAACATAAGCGATACGGATTCAGAAAGATTTTTTCATATATTGAGAAGATCGGGATTTCACTGGAACCATAAACGAGTGTATCGAATTTACTGTGAACTCAAATTGAATTTGAAAAGAAAACCCAAAAAACGCTTACCATCCCGAGAAAAAGTATCACTTTGTCAACCGGATCAAATGAATCAAACATGGTCGCTTGATTACATGAGTGATGCATTAATCAATGGAAAGCGGTTTCGCACATTAAATATCATTGATGATTACAATAGGGAAGTTCTTGGAATCAAGGTGAGCAATTCATTACCGGCAATACGAGTCACTGAATTTTTTGGATGATATTGCCGTATCAAGAGGTTATCCAAAAGAATTACGTATGGATAACGGACCTGAAAATATATCACATGTTATGAATCAATGGGCACAAGATCGCAATGTTACTTTGAAATTTATAGAACCCGGAGAACCGGCTCAAAATGGCTACATTGAAAGATTTAATAGAACATACAGAGAAGAAATTTTAGACATGTATCTTTTTAGAAATATCGACGAGGTGCAAGCGATTACAGATCAATGGATGCAAGAATATAACAACCAAAGGCCTCATCACTCGCTAGGAAATTTAACTCCCCACGAGTTTATAAAAAGAAATAATTTTTCTACTTTTGAGTTGTACTAAAAATGGGGGCTAGACACTAGGCTTATTCTTCTTGTTGTATTAAAAGCAATAGAAAAATAGTCTGCCGCAAGCTTTATTGGTACAAGTTCAATAAATCCTCCCAGTGCTCCTACTGCCATAACAAAAGGACCGCCAATCACAATCTCGCCAATTAATCTAATTATTCTCGTATCATGGACAAGAGAGTCCAACTTCTTGCCTACTTTTATGCGTGAATTACTTGGTGCAAGGACTTTGTAGATTTCATTTTCTATTTCAGTAATTGTGCCATGAGATACTATGAGTGTACAATTACTGTGGGGGTGATTATTTGTAGTGATTTTTCTAATAGGATTGTTCGTTAACATAACAGTAAAATTATGAGGCAATGAGCTGAAAAATTTATCATCTAAATTGCTAATGTCATTGTTATGCATGTTAATTGCTGCAAGGTTTGGAAATATTCTTTTGAATCTTCTAATATCTAATTCTATAATTTGATGATTGGACAAATCTATTTCCACTACATTGTTTTTTATAGCAGTAGATAAGTTTTTGAATACTTGTTCTATGTTATCTGTACGGTGAAGTACTATGTGAGTGTGTTGTGGCCTTAAATCTAAGGTACCTGGCGAATGTGACCCATTGCTCATCAATGCGCGTATCTCATTTTCATTTAATGTGACTTGTTCAAACGATGGTAAATCTGTTAGTAATTTTGCTATAAAATCTGATTGATATTTTTTTATATGGTTTGTGTTGCCCATATTTAGAGTTGTTTCATTAAAATACTCATTAAGATTTATTTCTTCTTGATGCATAAAGTACGCATGGGAAAATTGAATTTTTATATGCGGCTCAAATGCTAAATATTGTGCTATTATGCAACATGGTACGATCATACGGACAGGAATATTGATTTTTTGATTATTTTTAATCTGATCGGCATATGAAAAAGCTCGTTGTATATCATCTCGCGTAATAATAGGATATATGTCAGACGCGTCCCACTCTAATACATCGGTCATGTGTGTGTCTTGAGAGCAATTTTTTAAGGCCTCTGAAGGTACCTTGTCTGCTGTCTCATAAGTGAGATATGCAGTATCTGTCAAAGATTTGCCCGTAAATAGTGATTTTGCTATTGTGGTGGCATAATTTGCAGCTTTGGGGGCAAGATCTCGATTTTCAGTAGTATTATGTATAGCATCGACCAAAGATTTGTCAGTAAAGAGTTGCTTGGCCTCTGTTGTTGCATGATATTTTTTTAAGTTTTTTGTAGAATCTACTGCTTTTAATGCTGCATAGGTATACCCATTGTACATGCCTGATTGTGCTTTAATAGCAACGTCGAGCTGTTTTGGTTGATTTCAGCACTGTGTGCCTGAAAAACGGAAAGTAATATCACTGTACAAATTATAGCCAGTGGTCCTATCATTGATCTTTTCATGTAAAGGTCTCCATTTTATATACTCTTTTGAAGAATATGTACTTATATAAATATATATAATTTTTTATATTTGTCAATTTAAATATATGATTATTATATGAAATAATGCCAATCAATACACTTTATGGCAGGCTACAGTTATAGTGATTAATATGTCTTATAACTGTGGGCTACATGTGACTTTCGAATCTATCCACTCGTAGTCAAATGTAAGAGCATAGCTTTCAATGTTTCGAGCAATTGATTGTATTGAAGTAGCTATTGCTATTCTAATCGCATCGAGAAAGTTAACCACGGGTGCAGGTAGTTTTGTTGCCAGATAGCCTGAAGCTACTGTCATACCAATACCCCATAACGAATCTATGTTAGATTGTACCCAAGCATTCTTATCGGCCATGTAATGACAACATGCATCATAAAACCTAGCTTCTGCGTTTTTCATTAAGTCTAAATATTTCTTATATTGCTCGACTGTATTTATCCCAGCACTACTTATTTCGAGTAATTCATTTTTCTCTTCTGGTGTAAGTTGAAGATATGGATATTCTACTATCGGTTTTGTCGATCTTACGTCAATATTCAATGCTTGATTAAATGAAGTAGAAAGGGGGCGTGAGGCCTTTTTCATTAATTTATAATATGCCATAAAAGTTATGTATATACATGACCATGATAGTATGCTTGCAATATGGCGACCTAATAATCGATTTCGTTTTATGTAATTTTCAACGGTGTGTCCTACGTGTCTGCGTACAGTGCCTACTTTCAGACATGTTTCTAATTGTTTTGCATAGAGACTGAAAATTTCAGGTGAAAGTACAATAGTAGCACCACTTAAAGGATGATTATAGTGAGTTACCATAGTAATAGGATTGTTACAGAGAATAACTTCAAGTTTATGAGGATAATGCTGTAAAAATTCGTCATTGATTGCAGTGATATTATTATTGCTCAAATCTATTTTTTGCAAACGAGGAAATATTTTTCTAAATTGATCAAGGTGAATAGTGTGTATTTGATGCTTTGACAGATCAATGGATACAATATTATTGATGATATTCTCAGGCAAAAGCTTTATTATTCTAAATGCTTTTTCGATATCTCCTATATGCGTTACTTTTTTTTCTAGTGATTGAGCTGATAAATTTAAAGCATATGCAATTTCTGTAGAATGCTCGTTTATAGATGAAAGTTTTACAAGATGCTTTGAAGATATTGGTACGGCCAAATTTTCTAAATTGAGGCTATCTCTTTCAAGTCGTATAACAAAGTCTTTAATATAGTTTTTAATATATATATTGTTGTTTGTGTGTAATGTTATTGAATTAAAATAATCATTAAGATTAATTGCTTTTTTATTGGCAAAATATGCATGTGTAAATTCGTCCAAGACTATATCTGAAAATAAGAAATGCTGTCCTATCAAACAACATAGTATTATTTCTTCAACAGGTATGTCTATTGGATTGCCACTTTGTATGTGAGTGGCATACATAAATGCTTTTTTAATCATTTCTTTTGTGATCATAGGATGTATAGAAGATGCATCCCATAACAAATTAACATTTCCAGTGCTATCTTGATAGCAATCTTTAAGAACTTTTGAAGGAATGGTCGCGCTATTATTGTAGTAAAGATCAGCGGTTTTTGTAAATAGAGATTTGGCTAACGTTGCACTATAAGGCTGCGCAGATTTTTATCATAACGCATACTTTGCATTACGTGATCACTGTAGCTCGTGCGTAGTGCGACGGTGATATCAGCAGCATAACCTTGGAATACTGATAGTAGTGCTACCAAGCATGTTATAAGTAAAGTGCCGTGCATCGATTTTTGCATATAACATCTCCATTTATATACTATTTTCAAAAATATATACTTATATAAATATATATAAATTTTTATATTTTTCAATTATTAATATCATAATATCTTGATTTATGTGTACTATATGCACCAATTTAAAATCAGAGACTTATCACAAGAAAAAGGAGAGCCCGTTAAGAAAAGGCTCTCTTGTAGTAGTATCTCAATTGAATAAAGAATTTATTGTTGAGGATTATAGTTTTTAAGGAGCTTAGTAAGTTTTATTTCAGATTCACTAAGTTCAATACCGGTCAAATCAGCAGGTTTTCTGCAAAATGGACAATTAATACTTCTGTTATTTCCTATTGTTTCCAACGTTTCTTGTAGTTTGGCAGTAGTGTAACCATACTTTTCGCACATATTTTGTAAGTCACGTATTGCAGTTTTAAATTGAGTTTTCTTGCACTCATGACACATAGTATGGCTGCAAGCGTTTTGATTTATACGTATCATTTCCGCCCTACTTTTTTTATCAAGACAAATTCCGCACTCAAGTGATTCAGATAATGAGTGTAAAGTAATTTGTTTATCCTCTGGCAGCATGGCAAATGCGGTATTGTTTTTAGCATCAGGAATGTAGAATAGGTCACGATTTTTGGCATACAGATACTCTACAAATTTAAAATCTAAAGCATCACTTAAATAAAATCTTACTACCCAATGAGCATAAGTATTTCCAGTTTGTGAGTTAAGATATGAAAGATTAATTTCGTAGCTTTCCAGTAATAACGTAAAGAGTTCAAAATTATTAAGCTGAATTGTAAAGTGTAATGGTTTGCTATTAGCTCCTATGTCGCAGATGCTATCGGCAAGAATTGGGTATTTTTCTAAAAGCTCGCGTGTCGTGCTTATGTCTTTATGTTGCGTGTCGTGCATCATTTGATAATGTAGTTTATTTCTACCTATTTTATCGTAAGCTAGTGGATCTTTATCATTATACAACATGCATGGCAATTCATTTATTTGTGCAAGGGTCTTGGGGGTATGTCCTTGTGCGTTTGCTTGCTCGGTAAGCTGAGAATAATGAGTTGCGATATATTCATAAAGATTATTATTGCATGCATATGCAGCATAATGTGCGATGTTGTTGCCAAGATTATCAACAAAATTGAGTAAATGAACAGTATGGTTTTTGAGTAAAGTTTCAAAAGTTTTTATTGAAACATCTTTGAGTTCAAGCTCTATAATTTTTGTCATGTGTGGTATGTCAGAGATTAATAAAGCTACAAATGTCTCGGCGTCAAGAGTCTCTTGCTCGTCATTTTTCAATACGTTTGTATTTTGAGCTATATTTTGTTCAGTATTATATGGCTCATATACATAAAATTGACTTTGTTGATTGTCGCTTGCACGAGAAGGGCCAAATTGCTCAGCAAGACTATTGGCAGTATTGCCATCATTGTCTTCTAGGTTGTAAAGCTCGGGGTATCTATTGAGAATATGATGTATAAGATCAATATTGTTATACAGCGCAGCGTAGTGTGCAATGGTATAGCCTGTCTCAGATTGTCTTTGTGAAATTTTTTACAATATTGGCTCATGGCCGTGAAGATTTTTATTGCCTCATTGCTATTTTCAGAAGCTGCATGAAAAAAAATAGGTATCCCATTCCGGTCATATTCAGACAGATCAACATATGTATTTTTGCATGTATCATGAATGTGATTTATTTTTTCCTGGAGCGGTATATCACTAGACAGAATTTGTACAAGTTTACTGCCGGCAATGTGCTGCATATCCTTTTCCATTGCCGTAATGGGCAATGCACACAATACTAATAAAAATAATATTTTATTCATAAACATTCCCTAAAAATGTATGGTACTTATTTAACAATATGTATTCTTTAATTTTAATAACTAGAAGATAAATAGTCGTTCACCGCGTGTCACAGTAGATTTTTTCCATTCATATTCAAATTGAATTGCAAAGTTTTCAGCTCTTTGTGCAGTCCAATTTGCAAAATTTCGCAATCCGTTGCCTACGGGATTTAATAAATTATTAAGAAAGTTTCTGATTGGGACTGGAAGATGAGGCGCTATTTTTATTAGTCCCCTTATTAAAATCATAGCACCTAATAGATTTAAATTATCTTCGCCGTTTTGATTAACATTCAGGTCTAATGTTTGTATCATGCGCGCCGTGCAGGGAGCAGATATTTTGCACGCCAAGCCGTATATTTTTATACAAGCATAACCGGAAACTGAGAGTGCTATTGCTGTAAATACGATAGGTCTGACTGCTCTGTCACGCTTGATTGCATGTTCAAGATTGCTACCCAATGATTTTCGCCAAGAACTTACTTCAAGTAGTCTTTGCAATTTAATGCCTACCTTATCATAAACTCCCGCTGACAAGGCAATAGTAACACCACTTTTTGGATGATTTTTATCAGTTATTTTAGTAATCGGATTGTTGTACAAAATAACTTCAAGATTGTGAGGAAGATGTTGTAAGAAATCGTCATCAATTGCTGCAATCTTATTATCGGTCAAATTAACTTTTGTAAGATTAGGAAATATATTCTTGAGTGCATTCAGGCGCAATGTGGTAAATATATGACCTGAAAGATCAATAGCTACGATACGTGGACGAATAGTGTCGAATAAAAGTCTGAATGCTTTTTCAAGGTTTCCAAGTCGGTTTATTACTTGCTTTAATGATTTTGCAGATATATCTAAAATATACTTTGGACTTTGATCTTCTTCTACTGCAGGTATTTCAATAAGATTATTACATCTAATAGTAGTGCGATCAAGACTTGGCAGATCGTGCATGATTATTCTCTTAAAGTTTTCTTGGTATTGTCGTATTGCAACAGGATCTGATGTGCCCAGGGTCTTGGCATTGAAATATATATTAAGATCGATGTTTTTAGCATGAGTGAGATATGCAGTTGTAAATTGACTTGAAGCGTATATATCAAACCCAAAATAGTGTGATACAAGGCAACATGGAACGATTTCTTCTAAAGGAATGGTAATGAGTTGATCTGACTGTATTGCTTTTACATAATCAAAAGTTTTATCAATTATTTCTTTAGTAATACTTGGGTGTATGACCGAAGCGTCCCAGACAGTGTAAGAACTGCCCGAGCTATTGTTATAGCAGTTTTTAATTGTTTGAGATGGTATTTCATCAATTGAACCATATTCAAAGATACGGGTATTGGCAAATAATGGGCGAGCACTTGTGGCTTGATAAGATTGTTGTCCTCGCTGCGTTGCTTGCATAACTAAAGAAGCATAATTGGGAAGGGAGACAGCAGGTTCTGAGCTTTCTGCTCCATTAATCGCGATGACAATAGTTTTTAATTTACTATGTTCGGCTCCCTGTGCTTGAAATAGGGCTATTAATGCTATTAAAAAGGCTCCCCTTATAGACATTATTATGATTTTTTTCATTTTCCTGGCCTTTGTGTCTTGCAGTTTAAATAATCGTATTAATATAATTATATTAATTTTTTTATATTAGTCAATTTAAAAAAAGTGACAATTGCTTTATAATCTACAGTTTTTAACGTGATTATTGATAAAATATATCGATAATATCGGATTAATGGTTACTTATTCCATTGAAAAAAATTGTCTATTTAAATTATAATAAAAGTATATTCTGGCAAATAATAAGTAGAGGTTAGTATGAAGAAAATCATAGTTAGTATTCTTCTATGTATGCCTATGGTAATTATAGCAGGTACGTGGGAAATTGGTGCAGATAGGCTTGATAGCAACAGAGGGGTCAAAAGTATTTATGATTCTACACATAGTAGATATTTGACCACAGATCGAGTAAGTCACGACCTTATGGAAGGCCACTCGTTTGGTAGACTTGCTCCTGCTTATGACCCAGGAACGCGTCATGATCCTAATATACAAAATATGTTTGGTCACGCTGCTGCAGATAATTATTCAGGCAATCTTGATGATTATAGTGATATGCGTTTGTTTAATAATGCTAAACGAGGACCGCGAATACGTTTTGGAGAATTTGCAACGCGGCCTACCCATATGAATCGAGATGAAAGCGAATACGATTTAATTCAAGATTCATTAGAATATAGAGACTAACGCAAACCGGTTAGTAAAATAGTCGTATCAATAATACATTACGCCTTACTTTAAAACGTAAGGGGTAATTATTCTATCTAATTACCGTACACTAATATAATAATGTATACCACTATGCTGAGCGCACCAAAAATAAAAGCATAAGTAATAAGTTGAGATATAAGCTGATAGTCATATCTTTACAAGGCAAGATACAACTTGGTAATTAATCAGGCTTGGTAAGATCAATAAAGTATTGTATTCCAGTTCCATATCACATGTGTCACTACATAGTTAAAATATCTTGTGTAGAGAAATCAATTATAAAATGATGCGGGCCCAGGAACTTAATCCTAGGCCCGTTTGTAAAGCAGGGCAAGAATAAAACAATTAGATTTATTCTATTTCAAGAACATCTAAAGTTGTTACTGTATCATCAGAGTTCATATTTGCTGCAGTACTTTGTGTACCATAGCCTACACGACTTGCAAATTGATCAAGCATAGATTTTTGTCTGTTATAAAGAGCTTCTGCGGTTTGTCTTTCTTGGTCACAGAAATCTTTCCATTGCTGCATATGTTTTTGTGACAATTCAACTGCTGCCTTTAATTTGCGATCAAAGACATTGTTGTTGTCGCCAGTTGATTGTGAAAGTTCACGCATGAATGGTTCACCAAGTTTTTCCCATTCTCTCATTTGAGCTTCTTTTAAATCCATTTTACCAGCAAAATGTTTTTTTGCATGTTCAAACCACTGAGATTTGCCTTCAACGCACATACGTTTAAGTTCAATTAATTTGTCTACTGCGTTATCAACTGCAAATACTGCAGGAGTAGCTACTAAAGCTGCTAATGTTAATGCATAACGGAATTTCATATGTATAACCTCCTAATTTCCCCCGCTTTATATAACTTCAACAGTAACTGCTTGAAGGCGGGTACTTGCAAACAATTACGTATAATCTACCTTAAGAATAGTAAATCTGATGCCGTAAAAGCAAGAGATAAGGCCTTATTTACAGGGGTTTTTTATTAAATTTTGCTCCTGAAAAATGTTAACGTCGATCTAGTCGGCGATTTGGCCTTTCTCTAAACTTGCTTTAAGCTAAAAATAGTACTCATTTACCAATTTTTTGTGGATTTATCCTATGACCTTTGCAATAGCACAATTATTTATCAATCTCATAGTCATCACTATGGTGTATATAGGTGTCGCAACTCTAGTCGGCTACCTGCGCGCATGGATTATCGATCGACTTGGTGACTCCACTCCCGCGCATATGGGATATTTAACTCTAAACCCCATAGCACATATTAGTGTTTACAGTATGCTCTGGATATTTTTGTATATATTCAGAATAGTACCCACACTTTTTTGTTGGGGTAAATATATTCCGTTTAACTCTCAAGCAGTGCGCTCTCATTCAGGTCGTGGTGGAATACTCATTGCATATCTTGCAGACACGGTAATTCATATACTGTTTGCGATACTGGGCCTTATTATTTTGCAGGCATCGTTTGGCCAACCTATGGATCAAATTATTGAAAGCATGATTCGTTATGGATATCTGGATCATTCACTTATTGCTAATTTGTTTATTACCCGTTCTTCGCTTGCAATAACGCTAGGTTTTGTGGGTATTACCTTTGTATATATTAATACTCTTCTTGCGTTTTTTAGCCTTGTTATCAATAGTGTTGGTTTAATACAAGCACTTGTGCTTGACCGATATAATATTGCCAATGAATATAAAATTGGATGGATAGCATTTGCTCCGATAGTAATAGTAGTACTTTTAGGCTCAGTACTTCATAATTACGTCATTAGATTTTTATTTAAGATAGCTGAAAAAATTTTAAAATTATTTGGTTATTAAGCAGCGTTATTTTTTGATAAAGTATGTAAAATCGAAGGGCACTTTGCAAAGTGCCCTTCATTTGTTTGTAATGTGATAGTAGTTAATTCATTTTAATCTTGTTTAAGCTTTAGATAGCATAATAATTTATTAATGACACCGCCTGATTTGGCTAAGCATTGATGCTCATTGCCTAATTTCGATTCGTGGTCTTCCTTTACACTCCCACTTCTTTCAACAAAATGTCCCTCATAATTCTCTGGAAGAGGTGCATATTGCTCTATATGGCTAAGATAGTATAGGTTGTCTATTATATAGTTGCCTCCATTTACAGTGTGCTGATTATCCCAGGAATATGCTTCTATCTGGATGGTTTTATTAGAGGTGGCTTCTTTTTCCATTGCATGGATGTTTGAAGATATACATGCAAGTGCTGCTAATGTATACACATGACGTGCGTTAAAGTTCATAGTATTACCTTAATTAAATGCATGCACAAAAAATTTATGCGTCAAACACATAAATTGGTGCACAGAATGAGTTGGAATAATCCAAACAAAATATTATAACGTATAAAAAGTTTATGAGGTTAAAAAGAAGTGGGCCTAGTGGGCCATGTGGGTATAAATGAAGTAGTAGACCCAGAACGGGTATTATTGACTTGTAAAGAATCATCAACTAAAATCATACGAGTTGTCACATGCGCTTTATAATAACGCATTATACGACTCTCGTATTCTAAATGTAGCATATAAAGTCTCCTATCATTTGTATCTTGTGTGTGTTCGATTGTCCGTCATAACACTCAAGATATAGATGACCAAAACTTCGCCAGGTATTACCTATGCTTGGCGAGTTAGTTTTGGCGATTCTCTTCAACATATAATAAAAATTTTATTAAGTCACTAACTTTTTTCAATCGTAATATCTTTACTAGTTCTGTACTGTGGCCTATTGTGTACATTATAAATTGTTTATTCTAGTCTAAAAAATTAAAAAACTTTAATGTAAATACAGTAATACATGTTTAATAAAGGAAGGTTAATCCCATGCGTGGTTTTGATACTATAAAGTTATGTTTATATTCTTTAGTGCTATTTCAACCAACTTTAAATGTAGCCGGTTCTGCCAAAGTAGGGGTGGGAATTTTTAGTGCTTTATATTTAATTGCAAGCAAAAAAGATCAAACAGATATATTGAATCGTCGGTGGCTATACAAGCAAGATATTGCTACTTTAGCACACAATAAACATGTGTTGGATAATATTGATAGTTTTATTGCTTCCCTTGAAAGCAATATTGTCAAATATCAGACTTCAGAGAAATTAGTACATAAAAGTAAGCTTGCATGGTCCATGATGTGGTTTGCGTTATATGAGCTGTTATCATCATCAAAATCTCGAGATTATTTTGAGAGCAAATTCAAGCCACTATTTGCTCGGTTGTTTTATTATATATGGACGGCACCTGAAACCGTCGCATCAATTTATTTCGGATGCAAAGGAATTGTAGGTGTTTGTGACAGTTTATTATATAGAACTACTATACGCAGTAAAATAGAGCGAGATAAAATACTTATTGCGCTGCTCACCTCGCTTAAAGCTAAACCTGTCAATGCTCTCTATTACGAGCAACCTATAAAGAATAACTCCATAGTAGAGATTTAAAAATGCACGAGTAGACGGACAAATGCTCGAGTTCCTTGAGGGCGATTACGCGTATAGGCTTCAAAGTAAAGATTTGCAAAGATTATTACATCGTAATTTTTAACTAGCGCATATAGTGCGCCTGGTCCGAGTGCTATAACTCGTTCACGTGAGTGAGGAATCTCTTTTGCGTACCAGCGGTCATTAGTAAACTGCCAGAGCCAATATCCATTAATACCGGCAAACAAACGTGGTGTTACATAGTATCCCACAGAGTGGTTAGCGTGAAAAGCTTGGCCCGGTTGTATACGATCCGAGCTTCTTTGTGAGCACCACAAATAATGGATACGCCAATCTGCTACTAATTTTTCGGTTATAAATAAGCTTGCGGCCCAGTAAGGATTGATGACTATCAGATTATCCGAGGGACTTAAAAAGGCATTTTTTTTGTAATATCCGGTAGGAAAAGTTATGTCAAAATCTACTCTATTGATAATCAAAGGTCTGCCGTTGTACATAATTGGCTGCCATTGAAAGTATAATCCAAGCGTTATGTCAGACCATCCGGATCCGCCTGCGCGTATATCACACGTATTTTTGCTAAATTTTGCATGAAAGGTAACAGGTACTTGAAATAAAAACCCTGGACGTGCATTAAGAAAGGGAACTGATGTGCCAAATTCATAATACAATTGAAAGAGTGTCAAAAATTCATTGTATTTAATACGATTGCTACAAGGCCAGTATTGTTCAGAAGTATTAAAATAATCAGGAGTATTGTAATACTGAAAGTATTGTTGCCAGTACCATCCTGGAGCACTTTCAATAGGTCCGCCATCCAGAAAACTTGTGTACCCTAGATTTACTGCGGGCAGCTCATAGCAGAGAAGTGGTTGTGCAAAAATAGTATAAGGCATATGATTTTCATAAATACTTATAAATAAATAATGAATGATTAGTAACTTTACTATAGTACGTCGACTATATGCTAAAATTATCATTTAATATAGGTAGTTAGTACTACATATAAAAATCTTGAAGATACTGCGTGTCGCAAGTATTAATAGAATAAAAATTTTAATGAAGAAAATAGAATTTATTAACGGCTCGAATCTCTAGTTGAGTATACTATCCAATTTATATGGTGATGTATGTATTTATATATGCGTAAAGTGCAATAATACGGGATCATTTGCTACCAACGATCTAGTATTGCTATAAATCCTGATATATGTATTAATTACATATAATTAACTGCTTTGAAAACATTTATACAACTTAGCTTGGTTGTGCACATACTACAATACTATCTTTGCAATTAGTAGCTTTCAAAACACGATTTTGTAAATGCTCACTTTTCTTTCCATAATATCTATCAAGTATTTCCCTTGATTTTCAGCGAATTGTCCAATTGCCTCAAGTTTATCACAAATGCTTTTAGATTTATGCGAAATTATTTCGAAAAAATCTGTTGCAAAACATATTGCAATCATTCCTAAAGTTGTACCTACATAAACTCCTGATAAAAGGGCTAAAGACCCAATTAAATTCATGTTATTGCGCTCAATTAAATAAGCGGTAGTGCCCATGCAGGGTATTCCTAGTGTCGCAGAAATGAAAAACATTCCTGCAGGTATGGTGATACCTGAGATGGCCGTTTGTGCTACAGTTGCCAAAGCAGGTAATAGGCGACAGGCAATTTTTATGGGCCGACTAATATACGGTATACTCATTGGGTTGCTATAGCGATTAATAAGGCGTTTTGTAGCGCTTAACTTGAGTAATTTCTCAACCTTACTACCCAGGAGTGTGTAAGATTGAGCGTCAAGGGTAAGTATACATCCTGATCGGGGATGGGGTGTATTAGTGCACGTTACAATAGGATTGTCTGTTAATATAACGTGAGTATGATCAGGCAGTTGCTTGAAAAACTGATCGTTAAGTGTATGTATATTGTTATTAGTGATATCAATTGCCAATAGATTAGGAAATACTGATTTCAATAAGCTTATGTTAATGGTAGTAAGTTCATGTCCAGACAAATCAATAGCAGTTATACTATTTTTGATATCCTGGGGGATATCCTTAAATACTTTGTGTGCATTGCCGGTGCTGTACAAAATATATCGTAGTGCTTTACATGAAAAATCTAACATATAAGTTGTAGCGTTCTCATCAACTACTATTTCCTGAAGGTTTTTTTCAAAAACAGAAACTATGTCAGGTATATTATCAAGGCTTGGCGCGTCCTGTTTTGCTCTTTCTATAAATTGATTATGGTATTGTGTAATAAGCATGGTATCATCAATGCCTAAGGTTGCTTTATTAAAATAAGTAGTAAGATCAAGTGATGCACTATGCTTTAAAAAAGTTACTGCAAAATAACTTGTAATAGTCTGCTCAAATAACAAATATTGTGCAATGAGATAGCATGGAATAATATCTTTGTGTGCAATCTCCACATCAATACCTTGACGGATTTTTTCAGCGTATGAAAATGCTTTCTCAATCATATCCTTGGTAATACTTGGATGCAGTGAAGAACAATCCCATAGTATATTATTTCCACCTTCTGTATCTTCTAAGTTGAGCTGCAATGTCTGTGAGGGTATTTCCTCTAAAGATTTGTAAGTTATTATTGCGCTATCATTAAAAAGAGGTTGAGCAATAGTTGAAGCATAAGACTGCTCAGGCTGTCCTTGAGTCCTGATCTGTCCTAATGCGCGCGTTATGCCAGAAGTGTAGTTGGTCTGTAGTTCAGATTGCTTATTTGAAACACCCTTAATGGCACATGTTATAATATTACTAAACTTGTGAGATTCAGCACCCTGCATTATTATTGGTAGTAGTGCTACACACATCAATTGATAATAAAAAAAATTTCTGTTCACATAAGCCCCAGTTTAAAACCTTCATTCTATTTAAATAATATATTATTTTTTATATTTGTCAATTATAATTTTGTTCTCGCCTAACGTATATTACTCTTTAGTTGATTGCGTACAGGTTTTAATTACACTGAAAATAAAAACTTTATCTGATACTGGATTTCAATGTCAGTAGATCAAATAGTAACATTGCTTAAAAATGGTACAGTTCAAGTTATTCCTGAGACTGAACTGGTTAAAAAATTAGAGTCTAAGAATAAATTACGTATTAAACTTGGGGTAGATCCGACAGCACCGGATTTACATTTAGGGCATATGGTAGTGCTCTCAAAGTTACGTCAGTTCCAGGATTTGGGTCATGAGATTATGTTTCTCATTGGAGATTTTACTGCACGCATAGGAGATCCGACCGGTAAGTCAAAAACAAGACCACCATTGGATGAAGATGCTATTGCGCAGAATACCCAAACGTATTTTGATCAAGTTAAAAAAGTGCTTGATCCTGAGAAAGTTACTATCGTGTATAACTCTCATTGGCTGGGCAAGCTAACAGGGAGTGAATTTTTAAAATTATGTGCCAAAGTAACTTTGGCCCGCCTGACAGAACGAGAAGATTTTGCAAAACGCATTGCTGCAGAGCAACCTATTGGGATGCATGAATTAATGTATCCTTTGTTACAAGGGTATGATTCTGTGGAATTACGTGCTGATGTCGAGTTGGGAGGAACCGATCAGACATTCAACCTTCTTATGGGCCGATATCTGCAAGAGCATTATGGTCAATCTCCTCAAGTTGTAATCACAACACCATTGCTTGAAGGACTTGATGGGCACAATAAAATGTCCAAGTCACTAGGCAATGCGATTGGTGTCAACGAGCCTGCCGATCAAGCGTTTGGTAAACTTATGTCTATTTCAGATACGATGATGTTTAAATATATGCAACTTTTGCTTGGTACCAGCGAGTCTGAATTGAAACAATTCCAAAAGCAAATTGCAGATGGCGTTGTTCATCCTATGGATCTTAAAAAACAAATGGCACATGATATTGTGGCAAGATTTTGGTCACAGTCACAAGCTAAGAATGCTCAAGAACATTTTGAAGCTCTTTTCCAACGCAAAGACTTTGATGCAGCGCAACAAGTGACCATACCAAATCTGATGGGTACATCTGTATGGATAGTGGAACTTCTACGTACTATTCAAGCTATTGAAAGCACTACGCAAGCAAAACGTTTGATTGAAAGTGGTGCAGTGCATATAGATGGAATATCTGTACGTGATTTTCGTGCAAATATTAAAGTTGTACCTGATATGACTATACGTGTTGGCAAGCAGAAATTTTATAAAATAGTGTAATAGTTCTACCTTGTCTTTGTAATTGGGTGTGAGCTTGCAATGCATATAAGCACTGCAAGCTCACGTTTGCTTTTGCTTGTATTGAATGTATAATTGCATAAAAATCACCTTAAAAACTAAGTACTGAATATATTAAGACCAATATATAGGTATATGAGAAATATGTGGGTGCATTGAAAAACGTAGAGATTAATGTGATTAGAACTTTGCAATAATTAACAATCAATTTTGAGGGACACGCATGAGCATCAATAGATTAACGTATTCAATTGTTTTATTACTTGTAATGTATCATAATACCGCTTACAGCGCCGATAGTAGTATGCTCCGCGCAGTTCTTCCAAAAGTTATTTTTTATGAAGTTAAAACATGTTCGCTTGCAAGTATGATGGTATATACAACTAATCTCAGTAAACGTATTTATAACTGGTGTTATCAAAACAATGATTCTCACAATCTCGTCGAAGATTATAAAAAACGCCTGGAAGCTGTTCAAGTACTTACAGATTTTTTATTCAACGTGATTGAGCAAGCTGTTACAAGCAGACAAGAGAAAATTGAATTGAATTCGATCAAAGAACCTGTGTGGAACAAAGAGTACGATCAAATTATTAATTATCCTGAAAATTTTGGCGCGCACACAAAATCTCAAAAAGATAGTTTGTCCAGTTTTGCGCGACACATAAAACAAACCTATCTCAATATTTATTGTGATGCACGCAAAGATTGTACTACCGAGTCACGAAGATATATCTCAATAAAGTTGGTTGCAGCAATATTTCAAGGGTATATTAAAATGTGTATTCTTGATAAGAATATTTTAAATTTAAATATATCGGAAAAAATGAAAAAAGAGCTACTTTATTACGCTCATGTAAATCATCCAATTATTATGGGTGATTATGCGCAAGCATTGATTGATAAAGCCTTTCCTGGGGCCTTACCTTATCTGTAAGATTGATAAGCAATAGGCATAGTGTATTAATAACCAGTAATCTTAGTACCTATTGTTATACAATTGAAAAAATAACCGGAAAAGGCCCTTTATGCCGGAGGGCCTTTTTCTCATACGCAAGAAACCTTTATACTATATAATAAGAGTAAGCGGAGGATCTTATGAATAGTAAAAAATATTTATACACATTGTTACTAATGCTATCTGTGTCTTATACCACTTATAGTAACTCGATGGAATTGGTCACTGGCATAACACTGCCAGAAAATGCCCTTAATAGGTTTGATGTTCCTACGTTAAGATTTCACGAGCCGTTTTATTATAGTAAGCGTTATTTTGTAGCGGCAACAGTAGTATGCAGTATAGTGATTTTTTTATATAGCTACTGGGCGCGTCATAATACCCAAGCTGATAAAAAATAATTATTCTTGTTTATATATTTATTCAGTCGCAGGCTGGCTGATGAGAGCAAGTGCTTGCCAGATTTTCTTTTCAGCTCTAACATTTCCCGTAATTTTTGCACTGTCATGTAATTGCCCAAGTTGATTTGTGTTTAGTTTGAGTACTGGCAAGAGCCGAGATAAAACTCTTGTCAAGAAATCTTGGCGCAGATTATTGCTTGATGAGAGCACTTGAGCCTCTTCTCCCGTTGTTTCTAATGTATGTATTACATTTGCATGCATTAGGTGGTCAAAGTAATTAACAATTGTCTGCTTCTCTTGATCGGTAAGTTTTGCTGCTGTTGTATCAATCCACTGACTGAAATTTGATTTGCTGTAAAAAAGAACTGCTTTTATCAATAAAGGCATATCAGGCAAGAGCCTTAACTCAGGATAAGAGGGATCAGTAATGGTATGAAGTAAAAAATGGCTAATTTCATCGGGCTTTAAAAATGTTAATGAAGACACCCAATTTTTAAAAAAATGTGACCACTCCTTATTTGTAAATGATGCTGTTTTAATTGAATACGGAAATGTCTGCTTGAGCTCCGGAAAAGCATCTTTGGCGTACATAATATAGTCGAGCGTTATAGCATAGGTTAAATAGTGATTGAGGATTTTGTGTCGAAGTTCTGAGGGTAATACTGTAAGGTGTTTCATTTGAGCAGTTTGCTCTGCGCTGTATAGATTTATAAACTGTATTGCGCATGTACTTAACGTAGTAAATAAAAAGATATGGCGTAATTTCATGATAAGGCCCCTAGATAATTGTATAAAATAATCCCTTTTCTAGTGTATCAGAAGTATTGCCTATCGATAGGAATTATATTGAATTGTGCGCTCAATTGTACGCTCAAGTTTGGTAAGCACTACGCGTGGATTATGTTCGCCAATTGTTTGAGCAATAGAGTTGGCATGTATAGGTGTATTTATGCCAAAAAGAGTTACCACAGAGTCTAGATGTGCTTCTGGTATATCAGTTATATCAAGTATTGTGCTGCTCATTGCAATTCTACCCACAACAGGAGCTAGCTGGTTTTCAACTAATACAATTCCTTTGTTTGATAATCTTCGATCGTAGCCGTCATCGTATCCGACTGGTATAAAACCAAGACGTGTCGTTCGGGGAGCAACAAATGTTCGGTCATAGCTTACCGATTGACCTGCCTGAATAGTTCGTACGCTAATAATTTTGCTTTTCCACTCTAAAATAGGTACTAATTGGGTTTGATTTATGTGATTGTACAAATGTTCTGCTGGCATAATGCCATATGCGCCCAAGCCGATACGCACCATTGTTTGATAACTGCGCGGGTGAGCAAGAGCGCCTGCAGTATTTGCGTAATGAATAAGGCGAGGATATATGTTATATGCATAGACTTGCTCAAGAGCATATTCAAATGAAGCAAGTTGTTGGTCCGTATAATTAGTATTTTGATCTGCCGCTTGAGCCAAGTGAGTATATACTCCTTCAAGTTGTATATTCTTGCACTGGGTAATTAATGTACAGATTGATGTAAGACTCTCTATATTACATCCAAAACGATTTAAGCCAGTATTGATTTTAAGATGAACGTTAATAATGCGTGAAGTTGCATGTAAATGATTTTCAAGTGTTTTAATCGTCTGAATGTTGTCTACCATGACACTAATGTTATGGAGCACAATGTCATCCAATGGGCTGTCTATATAATATAAGGCAAGAATCGGAAGTGTGATACCGTGAGCGCGAAGCGCAATTGCTTCGCTGGTAGTACCTACACAGAGCATATCAATTAAACCACACTTTTCTGCCATATATGCCATTTGAACAATACCATGGCCATACCCATTATTTTTAATTACCAATGCACGTTTACATTCGGGTAGAAGATGTGCAGTCAGATGTTGTATATTACTGACAAATGCGTGGTAATTTAATTCAATCCATGAGCGTTGCGATATAATCATATAGAGAGGAATGGTTGTGTAGCAATAGAGATAATAGAAGGATTTTCTTTAGTAGTATAGCAATTTGGTTGCTGGACTGCTACTCGAGGTATATCGGAGTTGATCCGAGTTGTAATTTCATATGAAATGGTGCTACACCGTAATGCAATTTCGCTGGGGTTAATCAAAGGATATGGCCCTATTAAAATAACTTGGGTTCCGCGGCTAGCCTCGGGTATGTAAGTTATATCAATCATAATAAGATTCATAGCAACAATACCGACAATAGGTGCATATTTATCATGAATTCGGACCCAACTATTGTTTGACAATCGTCTGTCATAGCCATCCCAATACCCGATAGGAAGTAAGGCAATTCGTCGTCGTTCAGTAGCGATAAACGTGCGATTATATCCAACCGATTCACCTGGCTCAATTTCTTTAATTTGAATAATAGTTGTATACCATGACAAAATAGGAATGAGTTCTTGATGTATGTTATTAGCCAGCGCATATTGCTTATTTTCAGGCGAGGGCCATAATCCATATGCTCCAATACCGATACGTACCATGGTAAAAAGGGGATCATATGTATGTATGAGCGTTGACGCAGAACAACTAATATGCGTGTAGGGTATGGCATAACCCTGTGCATGGAGTATATTTATTGCATGTTTAAATGTTTGCAATTGTGCGTATGCAAATTCTTGGTCCCTTTGCTCTGAGTTGGCAAAGTGGCTAAATAATCCAACGATTACAATTTCTTGGTAAGTGCGAGCATGGCGCACAAATGCTAAAAATTCCGATAACTTAAGGCCCAGTCGATTAAGGCCAGTGTCGAGTTTCAGATGTACATATGCTTGTACGTGTAATGTACGTGCAGCATTAACAATTATATCGAGACTGTGGTAATCATACGCAACAATGTGGATCTTATAGGATATAGCTACTTGCAAATATTCATCAAGAATAGAAAGAGCAAGAATGTTTTTTTTACAACCGTAATTGTATGCATGTACCGCTTCTTGTGTCGACGCAGTTGCTACCATATCAACAGAGTCAATATCATTGACTATAGTTGACATCGTTTTAAGATCGTGGCCATAAGCATTACCTTTAATCACAAGGCATAGACGTGCATTTTCACATTGTGCGCGATATATACTAAGGTTGTGTACAAGCGCTGGTATGTCTATTTCAATCCATGTGCGCACTACAATATATCCTTGTCAAATTACACTAAATATATACTTAAAATTAATGCTTTATTACTATACAGCAATAGTAATGTGGGTGCTATAATTTACTACATAATCTGTACCACTGAGCGGTAGTATGTCATTACACTATATAAACAAAATAAGGCCGCTTATTACAAGCGGCCTTAGTAATAATTGTAACGAGCTTATTAAATTAGCTATTTTGCTAATGATTCATTTGCGTCTATCACCACAGGCACTTCAGTCATCTGTGCAGGAGATGGTTTTGCAACGTATGGTATGGTCACGAGTAATGTATGTGTGCCAGAGCTGTACTCAATAGTGCGTTTATCAAGCTGAAGTTGATACGGAGTATAAGTCATTACTTGAGACGCTCCTCTGTATTGCTGCACATATGCACTTTGGTCATTTTTATTTTCAGAGCGTACTTCATGATTAAAGCTAACCGAAAGCCGTGGATTATGGGAGTGGCTCGTGGTTGTTACGTGAAGCGTTCCATTATGTGTTGCAATAGTGAGGTTATTTCGTGATTTATCAAAAAGAGCTTTAAAGCCTTGTTCGCCCGGGTTGACGTTTTTTAAAGTAATTACTACTGCTGATGCGTCCTTGTTTTCAGCAATAGAAAACGAGGGATTGGTACTTTCTGTTTTGACAGAACTTCCCGTTTCATGTGGCTGTTCAAGTCGGTCGTAAGTTCGACTCATAACTCGTTTCATTTTGCCATAAAATTCATCAAACATAGAAAGCATTTCATGAAATGGATCATGCGCTTGTAGTTGCTGGACAGGTGCAGCATTGTTTTCAAGTTCTTCAGCACGTGCGCCAGACAAGCTCAGTAGAGTGATAACTACTACTATTTTTTCATATAACATCCTTTCAGACGGTTATTCAAAAGATATACTTAATAGTTACATACCCCTTTTATTATTATTTTTAACCAAACACTATAAAATCTGCAAGTGCCTCTATATCCAATTTTTAAAAAATTATACTTTACTGTATTTCAGTTACTACTTAGTATTTGAAATAAAATTATCTATTGTCTTAATGAAAGAGTATAAATGACTATAGCTTTGCTCTACTACTTTATAAGTACCCTGGTGATAATAACCAATATATATGGAATGGAAAAAGAGCATGGAGCTTCTAAAAGCATAATGAGTGGGATGTATGAAAATAAGAAAATATATGACGCAGATTGCGCTTTACTTGATACCTTAAAAAAGTGTAAAAAGGATATAGGTCAAAAACTTGATTATAAAATAATTAATACTGAGCTTCCTGTAGCTCTTATTGGTTGCTCTCGCAGTGCATTGGAGGATCTTTCTCTTTTATCAAATTTGGCGGAAATTAAATATTTTATTGATGGTAATCCTGTACTTATTTCTTGTGCTGGACTTTCAAGTTTATATACAGCGGATATCTATCCACGTTTTACCATTGATACTCCTTTGCTTGTGTGCTGGCACCATTCATTTATTAAAAGTAAAATATATGCTAAAACTTCCAAAATAGAATTATTGCCTGGATTTAATCGTGTGAAAAGCCTTATTGGGCAAATACTTGATGAGTTTAAAAATATTTCAGGGCATCAAATAGATAAGTTTTTATCTATTTTAAAAAGTCTTCCCGCTCCACTGCATGATATTATCTATACTAAAATTGTTGAAGAACATCTTAGCTTGGCTGCAAACGAAACTGATGCGTATGCACAATTGGCTAAACAATGCACGGTTCATGACTGGTCGCTTGATAACAATATTAGTGCGGTAAGTATTGTTAAACTATCTCATGCGCTGGTGCTTGCAAGAAGTTTTCCCATGCAAAACTTTTCTACTATTAGTTACTGTGATCTTACCAATCATATTCAGAAGTCTGCTTTTGTGTGCAGTATGGACTATGGAGTTGTAAGCGCTTTGTGTGCGCAGGGTACCACTAAAATAATTTGGGGTACTCAAAAAGGGTTTGTAGGCTACTATGAACTGGGCGCTCAGGCACATATGAATACTCCAGCTTATGAACAAGAAGGAACAGTGATACATATTGAAGGGGATTTTAAAAATGACCGGGCTTTTGTTCTTTATGAGAGTGGAAGGGTATATATATACCATTTTGGGCAGACTAAGCTTACTAAATTTCCTCACGATGATGTATTTGTGACTGCGTGTGCCCTAAGTCCTTCAGGTAACCATCTTGTATGTGGAACAAACAATGGATGGACTATTGTATATAACAGCGTTATTGCCGATACTCATTGGATTCCTCGATGTATTGCATGCAAAGATGAGCAAGGAGTTGCTCGGCAGGTAAAAAATCTTACCTTTATTACTGAAGATATAATAAAAGTGCGTGGCGTAGATTGTTGTTCTGAGTGGAACCATAAAGAGAATGTGGTCAACATATGTCCTGTCGATGTATCTGAAGAATATGTTGATAGCGCGTCGTATGAATATAATAATGATTATATTTCTTCAGGATCGACTACCTATGAAATTCAAAGGAATATGAAAGCTATATTAATAAAATATCCACTTACTTTTAATGATATAGTTTGTATACGTGCTTTGTATAATGCTACTACCCTGGAAGATCTTCAGGCTATTATTTATTCACATAATTTTATTTGCTTGCGACCTCACTTGCAAAACTATTATGGATAACTTAAAGATTAAAAAGTATGATATAGAATATCTGCATAAAAATAGCTAATATATTACTTTGTAAGTTTTACTATGAATTCAACATTACACCCCGATCAACTCGTTTTTGGCATCCATCCTGTCGTTGAGTTGCTTAAGGCAAAAAGACGTTCTGTCCTTAGTATTTACACAACCAAGCCTACGCCTAAGGGATGGAGTGTTGTCGAGCCACTGATTGGCGTTCGCTCGGTTCAAGTAAAATATGTGACTCGTGATGTACTTACCCGGATGGCAGGTACAACCGAACATCAAGGTATTGTTGCCATAGCGCAGCCTTTTAAGTTCCGTACTAATTGTTTTACGGCCGACAAATCACCTTTTGTTATAGTACTGGACTCCATACAAGATCCACGCAATCTGGGAGCTATCATCAGATCGGCATACTGTACCGGAGCTTCAGGTGTTGTTATGATTCGCAAAGCATCCGCGCCATTGTCAGGTGTGGCATTCAAAGCATCAGCAGGCCTTGCCGAACATACTGAAATTTGGCTTGCGCCGTCCACTTCCGCAGCGCTGCAAGCTTTAAAATCAGCAGGGTATACTTTGTATTTGGCCATGCTGGGAGGAAAAAACGCAACTTCTGTCTCTTATCAGGGTCCTGTGGCTGTTGTGATTGGCAATGAAGAAGTTGGAATCTCAAAAAATTTAACAACGTATGGTACTCCTATAGAATTGCCACAGCGTACTACAACTATTTCATACAATGCGTCAGTAGCGGCAGGAATATTACTTTTCCTCATTGCAAATCAAAAAAAACTTATTTCTTAAAAATATATACATATAATAAGCAGACTTTATTTTTATTGTAAATTTTAAATAAAATTAGAGCTGTTTGTTATATTATATTGACTTTGACCTTACCGATTGCTTACACCAATCGTGGGGTAGTCTGACATGCTTTAAAATAAAAAGGAATTTTGTGTATGTATGGATACGCCTTGTGCAAGGTTTATGTATTGCTTGGCTACTACTGGTAGGATATTGTATAGGCGCTCAAATGACAGGATTGTATCAAAATAATTCAGCGTGCGCCATCGTCAATTATGATACACAGTTGTCAAATTATGGCTGTCAGCGTATGGAAAGATTTCTACTTCATGCGGAATATTCAGGCGCATACGCTTTGCGTACTACTCTTAATAGTTATATCCCGATAGTAGCTGATGTAAAAATTAATAAATATCACATACCATGGCATAAAGTTATTACTATAGGCATGCACGCTCCTCTTTTTGTAATTAAAAATACTCCATATCTTATGCTTGAAAATGGTTCTGTAATTGATCGCGTATGGTATACCCCCTGCACATATCAAGGACTTAAATCATTTTCATATAAAGGTGACATTGCGTCCATCGGGCATAATAATGCTTGTTTTGCATGGCTTGACAAGCTTGATCTAGCAATATGGGATGAGTATGAAATAGAATGGTACGATCAGTTGCGCATTTTGTTGCATAATAAAACCAATCTGGAGTGTACTATAGTATGTAGAGCTGAAGATGATGTCGCGCGCGCATGTATGTGTGGGCAAATGGCTTTCAAGCGCTACATAGCACATACATCAATACCAAAAGGTGTCAAAGTGCTTGTCGATACACGCTATAAGGGGCAGGTAATATGTAAAAAGATAGGCGGGGGAGCGTATGGCAAAAATATTTTCTGATCGAATTATCACAGCAATTGATATTGGAACTACCAAAGTATGCGTTTTGGTAGCACAAGTGATTGATAAACATAATTTTGAAATTATTGGATTTGGCAAAGCAACTTCTGAAGGTATCCGCAAAGGTGCAGTAGTTGATATTGGCAAGACGGTACACGCGATAAAATCTGCTTTAAAAGAAGCAGAATTAATGATAGAGCAAAAACTTGAATGGGGGGTAATTGGAATTGCCGATAGCTTGATACAGTCAGTTAATTCTCATGGGGTTGTTCCAATAAAACATGGTCAGGTTACCCATCATGAAATCGCGCAGGTATTAGCATCAGCTCGTGCTACTGTGATCCCTGAAGGATTTCAAATACTCCACGTCATACCTCAATATTATACTATTGACGGACACGATAAAGTCCTTGATCCACTAGGTATGTGTGGAGTGCGACTTGAAGTGCAGGCACATATTATTATGGGCGCGGTCTCATGTGTGCAAAATCTTATCAATTGCTGTCAGCAAGCAGGTATTAAAGTTATTGATATCGTTCTTGAGCAACTGGCCTCTTCTGAAGCGGTACTAAGCCCCGATGAAAAGGAACTGGGAGTTGCGGTGCTTGATATTGGAGGTGGCACAAGTGATTTGGCAGTTTATCAGCATGGTTCACTTCGTTACACCAAAGTTATACCTATTGCAGGTTCCCATTTTACCAATGATCTAGCGCTTGGATTACACACAACGCTCAAAGATGCCGAGCGCGTTAAAAAAGAATATGGACTCAAATGTTATGAATCAGCCGCCAAAGATTATATCGAAGTACAAGCAGTGCATGGCGCCGGTGTTCATCAAGTTCCCACTCATCTGGTTCGTCACATTATTAACGCCCGTGCTCAAGAGTTTGTAGATATGGTCCATAAAGAAATGGTTGAACGCAATTTAAAATCCATAATGGCCTCAGGAATAGTTTTGACTGGTGGCGGAAGTTTGCTTGCGGCATTTGATGAGCTAATCAATATATCTTTGGAGGTACCAGTCCGTATTGGTACTCCAGCAATAGTGGCTACAATCCCTCAAACGTTAAAGCATCCTATGTATGCAACTGCGTATGGATTACTCAAATATGCCTTGCGACGTGTTCATGGTATGCCGTCAGATGAGATGGGTGGTCCACTGGTCAAACGTGTGCTTGGAAAAATGAAGTCGTGGTTTTTTGATTTTTTCTAGAAGGAGAGCTTGAACATGATCGAACTGGATTACGATGTATATAGTACGCCTAAAGTTACTATCAAGGTAATCGGGGTAGGCGGTGCGGGAGGAAACACTGTTAATGCAATTATTAGTAAAGGTGCAACGGATATAGAATTTTTAGCTGCCAATACTGATGCTCAAGCGCTTGAACGATCGCATGCTCATCGTACAATCCAGCTCGGTACCAAAGTAACAAGAGGAATGGGTGCGGGTGCAAATCCACTTCATGGAAAACAAGCAGCTCAAGAAACACTCGATGAGCTTATTTCATGGGTTGGACACACTGATATGGTGTTTTTAACTGGTGGGATGGGTGGTGGTACTGGTTCTGGTGCCATGCCAATTATAGCGCAAGCCTTGAAAGAAAAAGGGATTTTAACTGTTGCTATTGTTACTAAGCCTTTTACCTTTGAGGGAAAGCGTCGGACGGTCATTGCTCATCAAGCACTGCTTGAATTACAAGATACGGTTGATACCCTTATTGTCATTCCTAATCAACGATTATTAGATTTGGTAGGTGCACGAGTTTCTATGATTAATGCATTCAGCCTTATTAATGATCATTTGGCAAACTCTATTACTGGCATTTATGATATTATTACCAAGCCCGGCTACATCAATGTAGACTTTGCAGATTTGCGTACTATTATGCATAACAGCGGTATGGCTATTATGGGTACTGGACGCGCCAAAGGCGACGATCGGGCAGTTACCGCCGCACGCGCTGCAATCTGTTCACCGCTGTTGGAAGATATGAACGTTGCGGGTGCTCGAGGAGTTTTGCTTAATATTGCCGGCGGTGTAGACATGGGAATTCATGAAATAAGCGCCGCTGCCTCATTAATTCAAGAACAAGTACAAGCAGTCAATGGACATGACGAAATGAATGTTATTATAGGATCGGTAGTTGACGAAAGTCTTGATGAAGAACTAGTAGTAACAGTAATCGCTACTGGTTTTTCATACACGCAGACTGAAACAGGACACCCGTCTGTTGCTCATACATCTCACGTTGAGGATCACTATACTATTTCACCAAAACCCACAGCACAGGTAAAAGATTCTTCTGAAGTTGAATATACCAAAGACTTTGATATTCCTGCATTCATGCGTTTGACGCCTGCTATAAAGCAACCATTTGAAAAACAGTAAAAATATTACAAAGGTATGATAACCGGAATAGTATCCGAAAGTCATACCTTTTTTTATGCTTTAATTATGTCACTTGTGTAGTCAGATGATGAGCCTCATAAGGCGCAATTGCTACTTTATAACCTTGAAGAAGGAAAAGCGTACTTGCGTGAAGTGTAATGGAATTCCAATGCTCTGAATCTGAAGTGTCTTTGTTTGTGCATACCTTCATAGGATAGGTTAAAACATAATTTTTTTGCCCATCTGAGATACTCAGTTGTCCTTTGCTGTTCTGAGGAATTTTTTCATTATAACAGCGTGCATTTTTTCTAAATAAGTCTCCGGATGCTATCTTTACTTGTGAGCCGGTACGTTGATCGGTAAGTTTGATGGCAAAATGTGTATCGTTTAATACACATATTTCATCTAACGGTTGACTTTGTGTACCCACTAAATTGGCCAAGTAAATGATAGTATTTAAATCTAATGTATGTTTGATAGATACACCATAACTTGCTGCTTTATCCTTAGCGTTAGGATATACAAGTTTATATAATGTACCATTGTGTGAAAAAACAATTGCATTAGTGGTAGTATCTGCTCGAATGGCTAAAGTGTATTCATTTCCTGCTTGCAATTCGACGCCATTTTCCTGTTTACTTGCATATAATACTGCTGATCGAGAAGTATTGTTTTTTATTACTATTTTTTCAGGAAACTGTTTGTCTGCTTGAAAACGGCTGTGAATAAATTGACCATGTGTGAGCAGAAAAACAATCGATATGCATCGAATTATTCTGCGCATACACTCTCCAGTATGGTTATTACAATATGAAACACTGCTTACTACCTATTAAGATACTTATCAACCTGCCAAAAGGCAACTAATTATATATAATTTTTTAAATTATATATAATGCAAAAATGTGCTTGTGATCAATATAATTATAAACATGCGATTACTACGATATATTTTAATAATATATTAAAATTGTAATAAATTTATTGTAATATTTTAATGTTTTTTTAGGTATGATATGCGCAAGGTAGCAAGCAGTAATAATGTCAGTTTTACTTAAAAGGCCTTAGTTTTTCGTATAAGGACTATCGCCCCTGCAGAGTGCAAGGGCAATAAAAAGGATTACTTATGAGCACTGAGTAATTCAATAAATGTTTTATTAAACGCAGGAATATCATCAGGCTTGCGACTAGTAATTAACTTACCATCTTGTACTACCTGTTGATCAACCCAGGCAGCGCCTGCATTGATTAAGTCTTGTTTGAGAGATAGCCATGAGGTTACTGTTTTTCTGTTAACACCATGTGCATTGATCAAGGTCCAGGGGCCATGACATATGGCAGCAATAGGTTTATTTGAATCGACAAAATGTTTTACAAATTCAACTGCATGTTCGTCTGCGCGCAGTATATCAGGATTCATGACACCGCCAGGAAGCAAGAGGCCATGGTAATCTTCAGGATTTGCTTCTGTTACCACAAGATCTACTGTGACGTCGTCGCCCCAATTTTTATTTTTCCATCCTTTAATGGTACCTGCTTGAAGCGATATAATATCAACTTTTGCGCCTGCGTATTCTAATGCCTTTTTAGGTTCTACAAGTTCTGATTGTTCAAATCCTTCAGTTGCTAAAAGCGCAACTTTAATGCCTGAGAGTGTATCATCTTTGAATAGTCCAAACATATATCTGCTCCTTTTTGAGTAAATACGATCTAAATTTTTTATCTATGCGATATTCGAGTAGTATTATTATTTTTTAACAACTTAAAATTTTGAGCACTTATGCATACTTTGCTATACTAGTGGCGCAGTGTTATATGGCTTTTATTAGGGTAGTATATGAAATCTATACAAAGATACACAATTGTTATTGCGTTAAGCGCTCTCTGTAGTAATTCATTTATATATAGTTTTTTCAAGCAACGTGAAAAGAAGGGCGAAAATACTAAAGAATATGTATATACTGTCGCTGGCGCTATTGGCGTAAGTATTGCTGGGTACTATGGTTATAAGTATTACATTGCTCGTCGATTGCTGCCTTTATATCCCTTGAGTATGCCAGAGCTTACTATAATGGAAAAATTCATACAAGAAGGCCGTAGTATAGATACAGACAAGCTATATAATAAGCTTCAAGATAAAAATCGACTAGCTCGATTGCAGGGACTAACTGATCAAGAATTTATAGATGAAATTGATGAATTTTTTGGCCAATATATTGCACCTATAATTGCCTACATTAATGTTAACAAAGACCGATATGCTTACCAGGAAAAAAATATTTCCCGTATTGCAAACATGCAAAAGACAAAGGATGTACGTTCGTATAATAACGCTCTTAATATGTTAAAAGACGTATTAAAGGTATATGATCGGGATAATACCGAGATCGCATATTTTATGTTCCAATTAGATGCAAGTTACATACCTATGCTTATGAGTGAGATTACACGTCGCACCGCACTTAGCCAAGATAATGCATATAAGGCTAAGCTTTTGGACATGCAAACAAAGCTTGGACCTATCGCATCTCAGTTGCAAGATATAGCTCGATTGATCGATTTGTGTAGAACTGATTTATTACCTGTTCAAAAGCCTAATTAAGAAAGTGTACCGTATAGGTATTTGGGGATACTTTCAATTGGTATTACATTAATTACTGAGAAATATTTATAGGTGGGTACGCTAAGGACTTTATGAGTTACATTTTTACATATAGATTTACTCGGGCGGTTTTATTGTACAGCTTTATATTTTTATCATTAGCTGCGCATGAATCTGAAAAGGAACGCGATAAAAGTGACAAGGCAGCACGACAATCTGTTGCAGGTATGGTTGTTTTAGCTACGGTATGTGTAGGCGGCGGTTTTTATTGGTATCATTATTATAATAGAGCAACTTCAGTTGCGACATTACTGCCTATTATTGTTGAAGCACCAGAAATAAAAGATAGTGCTGTGCCTACCATTATTAAAGAGGTACCATCAATAATGGAGAATTTTATAAAGCTTGAAGATGCCCCTGCAGTACCGCACAAATTTACTCATTTAGCGCACCCACAGCTTTTAGGGATTTCAACTCAGTTTGCACAGTATCTTTCGCCATTAATACGTCTTTTCAAGCAGTCTAAAAGTAAAACGGGATTTACAAAAGTAACCGATTATGATCAGTATAATTCATATACTACATCAGTATCTTCAGACTCAATGTATCCATTTATTAAGCAAATACTTGCTCTTTATAGTCCTGATACAGAAAAAGCAATTATTCTGTTTCTTACTGATGTAGCATCAGCACGAAGAATCATTAGGGAACTGACAATAAGAAATTCGAATGATAAATGTCCGCCTGAATACGACTTCATTATAAGAACAGCTCAGCGTAATTTTCAAACGTTATTTGAGGAGCTGACTGAGCTTACATCTTTAATTTTTATATTTCAGTCTCGATTAGTCGACGAATACGTTAAGGAAAATTCTGAGCTCACTATAGCTTGATATTAATACTTTAATTGTAAATTTATTATGTAGACTAAATTTATACCTGTAATGCTTTGTTTATATAGGTAAGCTTAACCTTTTGAGTTTTTAAAACTTCTGTATATCCTAATAATGAAAGAGAAAAATATACATATCTTTATATGTTTATTTTTATTTGAAAACTTATAAGGGATATTATTATGAAATATAGGTTTGCCAGTTCCATATTGATCAGTATTCTTCTTGTAGGAAGTATATCGCAACCAGTACATGCCAACTATGGCGACAACACTTTTTGGAAAGTAGCTGGTGCAATAGCGGGTGGAATCGGATTGTATAAGCTAATTACATGGCTTTCTTATGAATCAGATGAGGTATTTATTTCTCGAGTATCAAAAGAAATAGATGCTATTGAGCGTACACATACTCCAGTCTGGACACGAATTAGTCCAATCATACAAACTTCTTATCAAGGTGGTACTGAAACAGAACTTATTTCAGTTGCCAATTCTATACGTAATATTGAAGATACTTTACGAGTAATTAAGAATGACTGGACAAAGCTCTGCTCATATTCTGGTCAGATTGTAAAACGTATATCAAAAAATTCACACAAGAAGTTGAATGAAAACAATAGTGATACTCTCACCTATATGGCAAAACTAGAGAATACTAAGCTTAAGTGGGCTATAGAACGGTTATATACTATGCATGAAGTACTTGAGTATCATAAAGATTACATTAATGCCTATCAGTTAGACGTTAAATTGCGTACCTACTATATGAATGAGCTTAATACTGTTGTATCCTATGTTCATCCGGTAGAACGCCAACGCATTATTGAGCAAGCTGTTGCTTATCACAATACGTGCAATGATAGATTTTTCTATGTTGAATATTATCAAACTCTTGAAACTCATGTCAGACAGTTATGTTCATTCATTCAATTGTTGCATCCTAAAATGTATATCTATCCTAAAATGGTTCATGAGTTAGAGACGCTGGTGTCAGAGCTTAAAGCAGTACTGCAATTGACTGAGGATGAATATCGTCGTCAATGTAATAAAAAGACTGAAGAAGAATTAGAGCAACGTCGTATCGATGCTCTGCGTGAACAAGCTCGTGCGGCTGAACGCGAAGCACGTGCAGCCAAAGAATGTGCGCGTCAAGAAGAAAATCGTGCACGAGAAGCATTGCTACGCAATTATACTGATACAAACCCTCAAGTCACTGTAACTGTACGTCAAAACTATACATGGTAATTGCAGGCTATATTATGAATACAAGATATTATTATTTAATAGTGCTCATGGTAGTATCATCAACCACATGTTTTGCAAGCTATAAGGAATATGAAGAAACAGAAGAATCACATAAGTGGAAGAAATCTGCGCTTGTTATCAGTACTGGAGTAATAGGTGCAGCAGCTCTTTATGCATGGATCAAACCGCTTGACAGCAAAATCGATGAGTATCTTTTAAAAAATACGCAGTCGCTTATAACAGAGTTTAAATCTAAGGGCGATTTAAATTTTAATATTAATGATCCTTGGTTGCATGACCCACAAACTGTAAATGAGTCTGTGTTGCTTGCACGAGTACCTTGTATCAATAAAGTGACAGACATGAGGAACCTTAAAAATGGGGGTAGATCTTTTGGTCTGGTAAACGCAGCTCTTTTGTTTGATAGTATTAACAAAACCAAGTCACTAATTCAAAGGCGAATGCAAACGTATAAATTACGCAAGACTCCACATGACGCAGAAATGTATCATGCGTTTGCGGATACTTTACAAGAGCTTGACAGTATAATACAGGTAATAAAACATTGTTCAGTTGTTTTTACCGTGCATCATTCGTATTTTCAAGCACAAAATTTAATAGCTGACTTTAAAGTAAAATATGCATCTGAGCTTGAAATTATATGCGCTCAAGAAAAAGATCAGCTTGCAAAATTACTGCACAATAAAATTTCTCAAAATGTTTATGATCAAGATTCTTATTATTCCACACTAAGAGATTTTCAAAATAAGCTAGATAAAACTATACGTTATCTGAAAAGTTCTCCTTGGAATTATCCACACACTATCCAAGAATTAAACAATATTTCACATAACTCTCAAATAATTTTTGATACCGTGAAAAAAATTCATGACCAACGTTTTTTTAGACAGATTCCTTAAAGTATTAAAATGGCGAGTTTGGTATATGTGTAAGATAGTTACAAGCTGATTAACTATTCTAATTAATAAGGTATATAATGCTTTCACGCATAAATTTGGTTTTCCTGGCATTAGTATTCAATAGTTTCTCGCCACACTCGATATATGGTTCATACAAGGAAACTGAAGAACAACAAAAAGAGAGTAACTGGACAGAGAAAATTATCATTGCAGGAGCGATAGGCTTGGGGGCTTACAGCATTTATAAGCTTGCTCAATCAGATGCACAAAAAACTCATAGTGAGTATCTTGCTGCAACATGTACGTATATGGACAAAACAATTGAAAGGCTCTACGGCTCTGCGATCAAACACATTGATAGGTGTGATACAAATAATATCGCAGAAAATGATCTGAGTATTCTGTCTGCTTTTACTAAAAAAGATTATAGCACGTATATCTCTCGACTTGAGTATGATATACAAGTTTTAAAAGCTTATAAAAAGGCACTTCAAGACCGAACGCACACTTTTGTAATAGATCAAGATTATGATCAAGCGCAAGCGGTACATAAGCTTATGATCAAGGCAATACATGACATTGAAAATGTTATTCCTTCGCTTGAAAAATTGTTGACTGTATTGCAGTTACACAAGCCGTATTTTAAGGCATATGAACTTTTGCATGAATTCCGTTATAAGTGTGTTGCCAAAAACTATGCCTATATAGGCAGTTATTATGAAACTATGCGTACTTATGAAAAAAAGTTAAACGATATACTCTTTAGATTGAGATGGCATGCAATTGCGTACCCTCAGATTATACAAAAGATATGCCAGGCTCACCAATATGCGTGTAATGCAAGTAATAATGCAAGAAGGTCGTCTGAGTATAGTTTTTTGACTCCCGTAGTACAGGTTAAGGCTGCTCTCCCTATTATAACTTCAAGGGCGCCCATACCAGTTTCCGATCACTATGTTCATACTGCCAGTGCAATAGCGTGGCATAAACGAGCAGAGCAACTACAAGACGAAGCTGCATTTTTGAGAAAACTTGCCGATAAAAAACAACGTGCACTTAATGCGAGAAAATAGTCTATATCTTATCTAATAAGACGCATTAATAAAGCAAGTAAAGTTTCGATTATAATTGTACGGTTAACTTGCCAAGTACTTCTGATTGCGCATATAGTGGAAATTATCAAACTATAACTTTTATGAGTCGGTTGCCTGGATGAACAAGAGAGCGCACATTTATTTTCAAGATACTGTAAATGTAGGCGTACAGCCGACATGGTATAGGAATGTATCTCCTGACCAGTGGAATGATTTAGCTACTCTGCCAGTACTGAAAGAGTATAGTTTTTTATCAGATGCTGTGCGTGTATACATGGCCTGGCAAGTGCATGGCACCCGTGCAATAGTAATTGAAGAACACGATTATACTCAACAGATGTCAGACATTCCCCAAGCTGATGCGCTTATTACTAATCAACCCTGTGTAGCGTTGGCAGTTCTCACTGCCGATTGTTTGCCAATTATGTATTACGATCCAGCCCATCAAGCTATTGCAGCTATTCATGCAGGCTGGCGAGGATCTATTGCAAAAATTGCGCAGATTACTTTCGAGCGTATGCACCGACACTATGGAACTCAAGCGCGCGATTTGCAAGTTTTTTTAGGGCCATGTGCACAAGTGTGTTGTTATCAGGTTAATGAACAATTTATTGAAAACTTAGCTGTCGATCCTCATAGAGAAAAAGTCTGCATTAAAAAAAATGATGGATGGTTTTTTAATAACCTGCTATATAACTATTTATGCTTGAAAGACTTAGGTGTCCCCAATCACTCGATACTGCAGAGCTTTAGTCAGTGTACCATACATAATCATAATTACTGGTCATATCGTCGCCAAAAAAACAGTTCCTTGCGAAACTTTAATAGTGTTATGCTTGTATAATTGTCACACTGTTTTACCAATGTGTTATGAGTTATATTGGCTTTTTAAATAAGAATCTACAAAAGATTGTATGCTTATCAGAGAACTTTTAGCCAATGGACTTGATGGCTTAATTTGTCTGAAATCATTGCTTGTAAAACGTGCACAGGCAGCCAAGTGCGCTAAGGTGATTAGCACTTGACTTGAATTGGAGGCATCCTGATAATTTTCAAAGTAATTTTTGCATAACTCGAAAATGTCGTTCTTGTGATGTTCAATCCACCATGTTGCAGTAGGGATAACGATTCTTTGAATAATACCGTGAGAATCGATGCGTGGATAAGTTAAGTGTACTGCAAATAAACAGGTACTAATGCTTTGTTTTTGAGCCTGCCTTTCAATCCATTTATTTACTCGGTGATAAGGCTGAAAAATCATAGACTTTTCATATAAAGCGCATAAGTTACATGCTATTGTAATATTTTGAACTAAAGTGTGTGTAGTATATTTGTCTGAAGCTACCGCATTGAATGAATAGCCATAATTTACCATAGTTGTGAATAATAAAACTATTTTACACTTCATATTCTTATATCCTTGAGAATATAGTTGCACTCGAGTGTAGTATGAGTTAGTTATTATTCACTTTGCAAGGTGATTGTAGCAAGACTGGTTTTATGCTACATTCAAAGCTGCCATTATTGCGTTATTTTAGTGATATCTGTTCAATCTATATGCATGGCAGAGTAATGACAGGCACTATATAAGGATTATTATGATTCGACAAATACTTTCTTTTATTTTAGGTACTAATAATGCGCGACAGCTGCGTAAAATACAGCCTATTGTAGCACAAATCAATGCATTTGAGCCTGAAATTTCTGCATTATCAGATGAACAATTGGCACAGCAAACAGTCAAATTGCGCCAACAACTTGCCCAAGGTAAAACTCTTGATGATATTTTACCAGAAGCGTTTGCAACAGTGCGTGAGGCTGCAAAAAGAAAGCTTGGCCAGCGTCATTATGACGTACAGCTCATTGGTGGAATTGTTCTTCATCAAGGTAAAATAGCCGAGATGAAAACAGGTGAAGGTAAAACGTTAACTGCAACACTTGCTTTATATCTGAATGCTCTTGAGGGTAAAGGAGCCCATTTAGTTACTGTAAACGATTATCTGGCACGTCGTGATGCAGAATGGATGGCACCAGTGTATACAAGTTTAGGTCTTACTGTCGGCTGTATACAAAATACTATGAATGACGCGCAGCGCAAAGAACAGTATCAGGCTGACATTTTATATGGTACTAATAATGAATTTGGATTCGATTATCTGCGTGATAATATGAAATTTCGAATTCAAGATTATGTACAACGTGAACTTAACTTTGCAATTGTTGATGAAGTCGATTCTATATTAATTGATGAAGCTCGTACGCCGCTTATTATTTCAGGACCTGCTGATCAGGCAAGTCAGCTTTATGTATCGGCTGATCGCGCAGTGAGTAAGCTCCAAAAAGGGGTGCATTATGAAATTGACGAAAAACAAAAAAGTGTTCAATTGACCGAGGCAGGAAATGACGCGCTGGAACAGGCTTTTGGTGTTGAAAATTTATATGCAATTGAAAATCTAACTTTATTGCATCATGTTACCCAAGCGTTACGTGCACATGCATTATTTAAAAAAGATGTAGAATACGTAGTTAAAGATGGCGAACTTTTAATCGTTGATGAATTTACTGGGCGTATATTGCCAGGTCGTCGTTATAGCGATGGATTACATCAAGCGCTTGAGGCAAAAGAAGGCTTGAATATTGAGCAAGAAACTCAAACACTTGCCTCAATTACCTTGCAAAATTACTTCCGCTTATACAAAAAGCTTGCAGGTATGACAGGGACTGCTGCGACTGAAGCTGAAGAGTTTTATAAAATTTATAAACTTGATGTTATTTCAGTTCCTACTAACCGCCCATTGATCCGTCTTGATAAACCAGATCTAATATTTTTGACACAAAAAGCAAAATATCAGGCTATTATCAAAGATATTCAAGAGCGACATGCAAAAGGACAACCGATACTAATCGGTACTATTTCAATAGAAACTTCAGAGCTATTAAGTTCTATTCTTACCGCACAAGGCGTTGCTCATGAAGTGTTGAACGCAAAACAACATGCTCGCGAAGCAGATATTGTAGCCTATGCCGGACAACCAGGCAAAATTACTATTGCTACCAATATGGCCGGTCGTGGAACTGATATTAAACTTACTCCTGAATCCATCATGGCAGGAGGGTTGTACGTGCTTGGTACCGAGCGTCATGAAAGTCGCCGTATTGATAACCAGTTGCGTGGTCGTTCTGGCCGTCAAGGTGATCCGGGTGAAACTCGTTTTTATATTTCACTTGAAGATGATCTTATTCGCATATTTGCAGGCGATACCCTTAAAAAACGTATGCAACTATTTGGAATGAAAGAAGATGAGACGATTGAATCTAGCTTTGTCTCCAAGCGTATTGAAACTGCACAAGAGCGTGTTGAGAAGCATAACTTTGAAATTCGTAAACATCTGCTTGAATACGATGATGTGTTAAATCAGCAGCGTATTGTAGTCTACAGATTCCGTAAGCAAGTACTTGAGGGTACTGAGCATATAGAAGAGTTAGTACATGATATGGTTCGTCAATCAATTGAAGACCTCATGCCATATATTATTACTAATCGAACCATTACCCCTGAAAATCTCAACCTCCTGTACCAAGAATTAGCGCAACTTACAGGGTTAAAGGAAGAGCAATTTGCAGCCGCTGGCTTTAGTACCAATTCAGTAGACCAGCTACAAAGCGATGTTATTGACTATTTGCTCAAGCAATATGCTCTGTATCGCGCTCAAAAGCCTACCGAAGTGATTGCAAGTGCAGAAAAGTGGCTCATGCTTGAAAATATTGATATGGCCTGGAAACAGAATATGCTCAACCTTGATCATTTGAAAGAAGGTATCGGTTTGCGAGGCTATGGCCAAAAGAATCCTTTGATTGAATATAAGCGCGAAGCATTTGCGATGTTTACTGAAATGATGACCTCAATTCGACGTGATATTGTTCATCACTTGTTCCATGTTAATATTGAAACATTTGATCCACGAGCACTTGAAGTACGCCGTGAGCGTGAACTTGAGGATATGAATTTGGTAGCAACTCCGGTGCTTGCCGATCAAGATCCGGTTACTAATGTTCCTGACTCAAGTGGTCCCCGTGTAGGACGTAATGACCCATGTTTTTGTGGTTCTGGCAAGAAATTTAAAAAGTGCCACGGAGCATAAGATAATTAGAACAAAAGATTCATAAGGCGCTCGTGTTTGAGCGCCTTATTTTAGTTTTAATGGATAGTTTTGACAGGTGTATCTACGGGAGCAAGTAATTTCTGTTGTTCTGACAAGCTTACTGCCACTGATTTTACAATAAAATCAATAGTAGAATAAGGTGCTGACCACCCAAGTAAATCTTTAGTCGCTTGAGAATTGCTTTCAAGGCAAGCTGCACGTTCATGCCAACTAGGATTGATACATTTTTGTAAAGGGGTTGCGCACACTTGTTCGACTGTATTTACAATATCTTGTGAGCTTACCCAGGTGCCATTAGAAAGATCACATACTGCAGATCGACCCTGGCCAGATAAATATTCATATGCTTTGACGCATGCGTAACCAATATCCCATGGGTGTACAAATTCACCACTATTCATGTGATCCGTATCTTGTAATACGGGATATTGTAGCAACGTTGGTGTTTGACTGTATGCAGCTTGAACTAACAGTGGTACAAAGTGTGTCTCGGGGACATGCCATTCATGCAAGCCATATTCAGGAAATGTTCCACTTACCCCAAATAATCTAAAAAGGACAATTTCAATTGCATACGCAGCACACAGTGTGAGTAATGTTTGCTCATGACGTGCGTGACGGCCACGAATAGCGGTGGTAGTATTTTGATCAGAGGCACATGGATTGTATACACGAGAGAAACATATAAGCTTTGAAACATTGTAATATGCTAAAGTTTTAATCAAATCAGCAATAAAGAGAGTATGGTGTGCGTATAAGTCTTGATCAGCAAAATAAGGAGCGATGCACACGACGACCATATCCACAGGTTCTTCTTTGAGTATGGTGATTAAATCTGCGCCTCCATGTACTTCTTGATGCATATGACTGGACCAACATGCGCTTGACGGATGATTATGTTGTTGTTGATCAATTCCAGTTACTCGATAGTTGTTACGGTAAAAAAATTCTGCGACATGTGAGCCAGTATACCCGGCGCTACCAATGACTACGACATGAGGCTGCTTGTTAGGATGTTGGTAACTCATGCTATACTCCTTTACGCATAGTTACACTACCGTGAGCTTGATCTACCTTGGCGCGCAGCTCAGCTACAGCTTTATGAGCAATAGTAGTATCGATGATATTCATAATTTTGACCGGATCATTCAACTGCGCCTGATTTTTAATAGTTGTAGGCAATGAAGTAAACATATCCAGTACGGTGCGTACTAAATCTACTGATGGTCTCAAAGAAAGTTCATTCACGCGAGCGATTATCCCGTTGTAAGTAGCAGGATTGTCAGTCAGCGAGGCCAGCTCTTGCAAATAAGCGGTAGCTTGGGTTTCTGTGCTTGCGGCTTTATTTATATTATTTTGTAGTGTTGTAATTTGAGTTTCATAGTTATCCGCTGCATTGCGTGCATCTATTTGAGCTTGCTTCAATTGTGAGGTCAGCTGTTGATTATCACGTATCAATTTTTGTATCTCAGCTTGTTGGCTACTGTAACTTTGGCGTAGTTGTGTTTCATCAGTTTGATACCCTACTATCTGTGATTGAAGAGTAGTCAACTTATTTACAAGTTGTTTGTTTTGCTCTGAGAGTTGCTTATTGTGTGAGCGTAAAATATCGTTTGTAGAGACCACTGCTTGAACTCGTTCAGTTTGATTTTGTACCCTTTTTTCTTGTAAAGCCAAGGCGTTTTCCAACTCTTGAATACGAGTTGCCGTCTGATTAGTATCTTTTTGAATTTGAGCAGGACTGATGCATGTGGAAAGCTTGATTTGTTGGATACTATAATCACCTTGAAGTTGTTCATACAACGATTGTAAGGTAGAAAGTTGACCAGAAAGCAAAGATATTTGGTTGCGATATTCATTTAAAGCCGTGCTGTTAGCACTTGTGATTGTAGTAAGATCCTGTATATATGTGCGTAGCTGCTTTTGTAAAGTACTATTTTCTTTCTGCAAAGCATCGATTTGAGACCGTAGTTGTTCTATTGCTACATTGTTAGTACGAGTTGGTTTTGCTTGTAGTGCAAGCTTACTTTGAGCATCATTGAGCTCTTGTTGTAATAATTGAAGTTCCAATGAGTCTGCATTGCTCGTGCGATTACCTTGCCGTAATTGAGTAATGCGGTTACGCGCAGTGTCAAAATCGTTCCTACTAAGCGCTTGCTGACCTTCCTGGTATAAGATCCCTGCACGCGCAGGACTTATAGTTTGAGCTATTGACACATGAGAGGTAGAAACCATAGGCGCTATTAGTAAAAGTATGTATAGAAGATGCTTCATTACTTTTCCTAATAAAAAATAAAAGTGATCTGTATTGTCTTAGCATGTTCTGAAATTATATGTCAATAAGTCAAAAAAGAAGGCGGAGCAGTTACGCTCCGCCGGTAAGTCTATTTAATTCAAGCTTGTGAAAATTACGGATTCTGCGCTTCAAGAAGCTCTTGAAGCTGGCCTACTGTGTCTTCTAAAGCTTTTATGTGTGCTCTTAAGTCGTCCATTTGTTCGTTTTGCGTTTGTATTGTATCATTCAATCTATTTGCTTCTATTGTTTTATCACGTGCTCTATTCCATGCCCTGTCTACTTCTTCTTTAGCTTTTGCTGCCGCTAATTCTTGGTTTCTTACCAGAGTTTCTTTTTCTGCACGCAGGTTATCAATTTCATCTATGAATCGTTGTACTTGAGCAGGCGCTTTACCTGATAGTGCGGCAAGCTGTGCTTGTAAGTCTCTTATAACGTCAGATTGATTTTGTAAATTTCCCATATCGCGTGTGAGATTTTGTAAATCTGCTTCCAATTGAGCAATTTGAGCATTTTTTGCATTTTCCAAAGCAGTAAGTCTTGCAATTTCATTTTGTGCGGCAGTGTAATTAGCTTGGGCTACCATGCCGCGCTGGCTTTCAAGAGCTTCTCTTAATTGCTTTGTAAGCTGCTCTGTTTGTTGTCTGAGCGTAGCTACTTCTTGAGTTGAGTTTCCTTGAGCTGCTACTTGTTGTCTCAAGCGAGCAACTTCATCTTGTGCCGCCTTGTAAGTAGTTTGAGGTACCATCCCGCCTTGTGCACCACGTGCTTGCTCAAGCTCAGTCGCAAGACGTGTTATTTCACCACGTGCGGTAGCCAAGTTAGCGGCGCCTGTATTGATTTCTGCTTGTAGTCGATTGATTTCTGTTTGAGCTGCGGTCAAATTCGCGTTTCCAGTTGTTGCATCTTGCCCTACTTGTGCAAGCTGGGCTTCAAGTGCTGCAGCCCGATTGGTAGCATCAGCCAAGAGATTATTAAGATTTTGATTTTCTAGGAGTAACTGCTCGGTGTTCCCCGGTTGTGCTACCGGCGCGCCTCCACGATTGGCTTGCGCACTTTTAAGTTCTCGCGTTAATATATCTGCTAAATTAACATATCCTGCTCTTCTCAGTTCATCAATAGTAGTCTGAGCGCCAACGTAGTTACGCGCAGCAATAGCTTGTCGTACTGCGTTTTCACGGTCTTGGCGAGCTGCTGGACTCAATTGACGAGAGGCGCCAATTACCATGCCTGGCAAACTTGCCAGCATTCCAAGGGCTAATATTTTTCTATATGAATTCATATTCCAATCTCCAGGTTTTTAACAGTTAAAACAGAAAGGCCATTTTACCCCATACCATCCAGCGATCAAGCGCGGTATTGGTTTGGGTATATTCATATGATCCACCCAAGCTGGTTGTTGGTAGGAATCGTGGCCAGAAGCTCCATGTATAACCTACTGCTCCATAGAATGTATGGATAAATTGTGAAGGAGATGCTGCTGAACGAAGATCAAGATCTGCGGCAGTAATGATGTTTTCAGCATACAATGCTACTGGAAGGTCATTTACACCGTCATAATCATTGCCAATTTGTTGTACGTTATTAGTAGCGCCACCGCCAGTTGCTGCGCGAACTGCTGATACAGGAAGGAAGTTAGTATCAAGTCTTACGCATTCTGCTTGTTTGGTGAAGAAGTTATAACCACCTTCAAGCTGTAAGTTGCATGAAGTGTAAATTAATGCGCTATTAATAGTGCTGTTCAAGTAAGGTTTTACTTTTACACACTGAGTAAATAAGTTGATGCCAGGAGTACCTGCAGTACGTGCAGTAGCGACATCACCTGCAGTTGCAGCGTCAGCAGCAGCTTGCGCAGCTTCTTGAGTGCAATATACATAGGTATATCGGCTGAATGGACGGTTTTTTAAATTGAATGAACGAACTTCACGGCGTGAGAACAAGTATTCGCCACTGATATCAAATTCCATCCATACTGCGCGTGTGTCATCGCAATTATGCCACAATTCTGTGCCAAAAGAGGTACCTGACAAGAGACCCCAGTGTTTATTGCGGCCAACAATAGGCTCAAATACTGTGCGACCTTTTGGACGGTTGCCAGTTGGGAAAATAGCACCGATGTATGCTTCTGCATGAGTTGCTTCTTGTTCGATTAGTTCATAACCGAGTATAACTTCTAAATCACCAAGTTTGGTTTTCTTATGACGACAATCTTCCATGCGGCCAAATAACCATTCTGGGCTTGAAAAAGCTTCTGTAGCATTAGCAAATGCACCAGTAAAGCCAGTAGCAACACCGCCGCCTGCATTAGTAATACACTCTTCAAAATTAATGTTATTACGTACCGTGATTATTGGAGCAGACAGTTCAAACCAGAATTTGCGACCATTGCAACGACGCGCAAACTCTTGACGATAGGTCAGGCCAGCACCTACAAAAGTATGGCGTGGATGAATTGCGATAGTGCTTGCAAATCCAGGACCTGTGCCCGATATACCTTCTTGAGTGAAAATATTGATATTGTTCGCCAAAATATCAGTAGTAGGAGTTACAGATTCAGTAACATTCAAAGCTTCTCTGCAATTAGGGAAGAAGTATTGTGCAAGGTGGCTTGAGCGAGTTGAGCGGCCTCCAAAGATAGTCACATATAGTTGTCCATTGAGTACATCTCCACCACGGCTCATAAATCCACGGCTGAGCGCTAGTCGTTCTGGAGAATTTAATTGATACGGTGTACGAAGCCATAAAAATGTTTGGTCGGTCGCTTGGCAATCGCATGAGCTGCACGCTGCACCTTGTAATAGTGCAGTAACACTCATGAGTAAGGCCAGCAATACTGGTATGCGCTTGTTCATCAGAACGCTCCTTTGTATAAAAATAAGACATGAAAAATAATTTAATACCTGTATCGTTTGTAACACGCAGAGTAAAATGAAGTCAACTGTTTATATGCCGCGCAAATAGATATTCAGTTGATATTATCCTTGCAAGATTTAGTTGCGCGTAATTTTAGCTGTCACATTAAGACTATCGAGTATAATTATGGTATAATTACTTCTGTATAATAAAAATTTTTTCAATAAAAGGTGTATATGGTAGCACGAGTCAAAGGTACCCAAGATTTTATCGATTTATCCCTACACACGTATGTTCTTGATCGTGTTGCGGCTCATTTTGCCTCCTACAATATTATGCCTATTGAAACTCCAATATTGGAGCATACAAGCCTATTTGTCAGATCCTTAGGTCAACATACCGATGTAGTATCCAAAGAAATGTTTGTAATCGCAGGCACTAGTGAGTCTGAAGATTCTTTATGTTTGCGTCCTGAAGGGACGGCGGCGACCGTTCGTGCATTTATTGACAACAATATTGTCCGTACGCCATGGAATGTGTGGAGTTATGGGCCTATGTTTCGTTATGAACGACCACAAAAGGGCAGATATCGTCAATTCCACCAAATCAACGTGGAAATGATTGGAGTACGCTCCATTGAATATGATGTGCAATGTATTACCATGCTTGATCGTTTTTTTAGTCAGGTACTGGGGCTTGATACTTATGCACTTACCCTTAATTTTTTAGGGTGTCATGAGGATCGAATTGCTTACAAAGAAATTTTAGGCCAATATCTTGATACTATCTATGACCAGCTTTGCACGACATGCCATGCCCGTCGGCATGCTAATATATTACGTATTTTTGACTGTAAAAACCCACAATGTCAGGCATTGTATGAACAAGCACCTCATATTATCGATCATATATGTCCAGCATGTCAGGTAGAGTGGACTCAATTGAAAAATGATCTTGAGCTACTGAGTGTATCTTTTACGGTCAGACCTACGCTAGTGCGTGGTCTTGATTACTATAATAAAACGGTATTTGAGTTTGTAAGTAGTAATTTAGGTGCGCAAAATGCATTTTGCGGTGGAGGCAGGTATGACCAACTGGTAGCGCAACTTGGCGGCAAAAATGATGAAGCGTGTATGGGAGCTGCTATTGGCATGGAACGGTTATTGCTCTTGCTTGAGCCGCACAAGGAGCGGCTATTATCTGGTCCTGTTCCTTCATTGTCAATTATAATTCCCGTGACACCCGAACAATATACTTTAGCGCTACTTATTGCCGATCAGTTACGTTCTTACCATGTGCCGGTACAGGTACTTTTTGAAGATGCTTCGTTGAAAAGTTTAATGAGAAAAGCTGATAAATTTAATCCTCATTTTGTAATTATTATAGGTGAGCAAGAACAGCAAGAGCGGCAGGCACAGTTGAAAAATATGCGTACTGGTACCCAGACGACTATGTCACATATGGAGCTTATTGCTTTTTTAACTCAAATCAAATCTTAATTTTTATTCATTAATTTATGATATATTTCATCATAATTACGTGCAAGGCTATCTGTGCATATATGGTGATGAAATGTATTGATGATATTTTGCATTGCATCGGTATTGATAGGCTCGGTATTATCCTGATTATTGCCCGTCATATCCTTGTATTCAGTCAAATGAGTATAATAGTATGAATTTGCGGTGACTTGTGCTTTCATATCTTTACTATTTCTGTTGCACCATTGACAATTGACAGAGCCCAGAGCTTCATCTATTTTTGCAAATTGACCGGCCTGGGTATAATTATGTTCGCTCAGGCTGGAGCTTATGCCGTATATACATGCTCGGCGTATATATATTTTCAAAGCTCGTATAATTTCAACATCAGTAACTGTGGCGATAAGAGCTAACGTAGTTTTGATTGATTGCTCAAGGGTAGAATATAAAGCCTTAGAATCAATTCTGCGAGCAGATATTTTTTGCAACGGAATACCTGTATCTGGGTTTGCTGGATTTGTAATATAATTTTCTTGATGGAGAGTACGCGCTAATAAAATGCGCCAATAGATAATTGCGCAAAAAGCACGCTCAGTTGGCTTTGAAAACGAAGATTTTTCTGACATACCCTTGTACAAAACATTAAGAAGCTCAGTAATTAATTTGTTATCGCCATATAAATACTCAAACTTGAAAAAAATACGTTCTCTGCAAGTTTTTGGATGTTGGTCAAAAGTCAAAAGTTGCGCAGTTGGATGAGTAGCTGGTATAGGTTCTTGTACGGTTCCTTGTTCAGCTTGTGTCGATTCTTGTGCGGGTACCGGAATTGGTAAGATTATCTCTATGTGGTGCAAGATATCATAAATATTTTCAGTTTCTTCCAAGACCCATTTTTTGAATGTACCGGTTTTATACTTATATGCAGCTATTGCAGCCAAAGCATAGGTGTGGTAAAAAAAATTATCAAGAGCTTCTAAAGCAGCTTCGCGGTCGGTTTCATCAGTATATTTTTTTGACATAAGGTTTTTTACTAATGACGGAATAAAGTCGTAAGTGTTCAAAATTTTAGTGGTCTCATCCAATGATGTAATGTCTTTGGATTTTATTGGCAGAGCGTTAGTTATATCTTTTTCATATATGAGCAATATCGCGCAATAAGGATGTCCATAAGCGGCACCTTTGACAATATTTTCTTGCATTAAGCGTTTAATAGTATCAAAACCGGTGTCTGGTATAATAAAATAAAGCTCACATAAGCAATCAAGAGCGCCAGCAAAATACTCCTTGTTTTTCAAAGCTGCTTCTAAATGTAATGTCGCGTCTTTAAGCATATTGTGGTTAATAGTTCGCTTCCACGCTTTACTTTCAAACTTATATCTATATCGGGAAGATTGCTTGAAAAATTCGCACGCTTTAAGATGCAAAGTATATGCTTCCTTATCGTTTTTTTGGTGGGCACGGTGCGCAAGCGCACTATATGCAATTCCTTTCATACGTGTAAAATAGCAAATAAGTCCCTGCCGACTTTTATCATTTTCTATTATTTTAATTAAAGAATCGGCATATTTAATTACACCTTGGGCATCACCGTATTCTAAAGCCCATCCGTATGCAACACTGAGCATTTCAGCAGTTTTAATATTGTGATCAAATACTTGTTGCGCCCAGTTGTCTCTAGTTTGTATATAACTTGTACCTTGTTCGTCAACTCCGTATTGTATATAGGCCCAATTATATAAACAAGCTAGATGGTACGCAGCGCTTTTGTTTCCATGCTTATATGCATATTCAAGAAATTTCTGAGCATATGTAAATAAATCTTTATCTTTATATTTTCGGCTATCGGTGATTTTTTGAAATGCAAATTCAGGCAAAAGTAGGTTTGTGTACTTTTCAGTACTTGGTAGAATCTTGAAAAATTCTTTGCCAATTATAAGAGCGTGGCGAGAATCAACAATATTTTCAGTAATAATTGTGGGTACTAGTGCTGCGATAATTGATTTAATTGCAGTTCCGACCTTAGTAAGCTTATCAAGTAATTGAGCGTCGATTATAGATTTATTTGAGTGATTTATTGAATGGGACCTGAGCCGGTTGTACTGTTTTATCAAAGCAGCACAATACATACTGTTAACATATGCAACAAGTGAGGAATCGCTTGTATGATTACATAGTGAGAGTGCAGTGGTATACCATTCTTGTGATTTTGCGATTTCACCCGCGCGTATGCAAAGTTTAGCAATAATGGAAGCGTACAATGGTTTAATTTTCGAATCATCCGTAATTTGTGCGTAATGAATACACGCTTTTTCAATAAACACTTTTAACAAGTCAGTTGATTCAGTGATGCCTGAGCCGGGAAGAATTTGTAAGCCAAATTTTATAATATCATGAGTTTGTTCTTCAGGAGCGGTAGCAATAATTGATGCCATTATGAAAAAGGCATGATTTCCTTGATGAGGTACTGATGATTTGTAGTCAATACATGTTTTGATATAGAGCATTGTGGTTAATGAGTTGGTTGTTTCAATGTAATTACTATATCCGGGAATGCATTGGTAAGTGAGCTTATATAAATTGAGCCATTGAGTAAGCGTGAGCATCTGAGTACAGGATGATTGTATGTACCATTCACGTAAAATTATATTAATTATATCAGCATTAACACGTATCTTTTCACCTGCCAAACAGGTAATAAAAGGCTGAATAAAATCAGTGACATTGATATCAGGAGCAATATAAATAAAATAAGCTTTTAATAGATTCCATTGAGTTTCAAATTCGGCAGGATCAGTGATATTTTCAATATAGGAGGTATACAGTTGTATGCACAAAGGAGTGATAACTTTACGTATATAATGTACACGGGCTTGCTTATGCTGATTTTGATTGATTTGTGTATCATTTTCAATTTCAGATGTAGTTGCAAGGAAGTCTAAACAACACGAGATAAATCCATGAGATACTCTGCTGATTTTGGCGCGCCCAAGTATATCGACAACTTTCTTTAACTGCGTGGTTACATGATTATGATCTGTCCATGGGTGGAGTGCGCTGTTAGAGCTTACAAGAATAAGTGAGTTTAAAATACGGATAAAATTAAATCTATTGGATAAACAATCGCTGTCAATACAACACTTTATTAGCTTATTGCAATAGAGTTCTACCGCTTCTTGTTTGATGGGATTGTGCGGTAAACATTGATTCTCAGCCTCAGCCAGGACGGACCGCCATTCGGAAAGTTCACTATAAGACGTAGATGACAATAAAAGGGACTTTTGATTAATTTTTTCACAACTTACTGTGGGCTTGAATAAACATATTCCCATTAAAAAAATATACAATTTCATAGTTAATATAGTCCCCTGAATGTGCTGCATTTGTGTACTGCACCAGTATAATGATTTTACTAACTATGATAACAACTTTAAGAATGAAGTAGATATTTTAAGATATGCGGGTGGTTACACATTAAAGAAAGTAAGTAAATAATTTCGCGCTGCATAAAAAAATATGACTGCACATAAAAGACTGTCAAATCGGTCAAGAAATCCACCATGCCCTGGTAGTATGTTTCCACTATCTTTAATGCCTGCTCGGCGTTTGAGAAATGACTCAAATAAATCACCTGCAAAAGAAAACAGACAGAGTAGTAAACTTATAAAAATTACATTGAGCCACGATGTAGGCGGTGCATGAAGGATACTACATAATGCATACAATACGACTGTGGTAATGACGTACCCGCCAATTAATCCTTGCCATGTTTTGCCCGGACTAATATGTGGTGCAATGGGGTGGGTGCCATAGGCCTTTCCTGCAATATATGAGCCGGTGTCAAAAGTGCTTACAAGTATAAAAAGTATATATACCAAGGGTTGGTAGAACGGGTTTTGATTTAAAAGTATTAAAAGTATAAAGGGTGCAACAGGATAAACTGGCATTATAAGCCAGTATAGTGTCTGTGTAGGACTAAAATTTACTCCACTCAAATAATATGATTTCAAATAAAATAAGACCGAGTATGGCGCTTAAAAACAGAGGTGGCATGCACCACGAAAGCACAACAAAAGTGCCGAGTAGTATACTCGTATATGTGCGTTTTATAAATGACGAAGTGATACGCACTACTCTCCCTTTATAGATAAAAAGTATTTTAATCTATTCAAAATTTACGTTTAGCGTGAGGGCCTTTTTTGCGTGCAGTATTTTTAGCAACAAGATTTTTTGGAGCGGGAGTTTGTTTGTCTAGATTTGGCTGCTTATTATTAAAGTTCTGTGCAAGCGAAGGTCCTGAAATATTAACCGTTGCAGGTTTGCGTATTCCTGCTTCTATTTCTTTTTCCTGAATGCGTTGCTCAAATTGTGCCACTGCTTGTAATACTTCGGGAAATTCTGAACTATAATCTTTTTCAAGCCGAGCAATACGAAGACGAGCGGGATTAAATTTATTACGGTGAATATCAAAAGCAATAATACCTTGCTCGCTATCAATAAGCTTTTTTTGGCATTCCTGTTTGATTTTTTTCACTTCATCTGAGTTTTTTACAAAGACATCATTACGTGCCAAGAAATCTTGAGCCAGTTTGAGTGTATCTTTAGTTTTGGTCTGATCCCTGTCGGGGTCTAACGTCTGATAAAAACTTGCAAGAATTTCCTTATAACATACTGTTTCAAGCTTGGTATCCCCCGGATAGAGGACTTTGAATTCGTTATAATTGCTTTCAGATTCGCTCAGGTTGCCCAAATCGAATAAAAGCTCAGCTTTTTCAAATAGTAAGTTTCTTTGCTCTTGTAAGTTAGGAGCAAGGGGGATCATGCGATCTACTACTTTGAGCGCAATAAGTTTGTTATTTTCAGAAAGGAGTCGATGTTTGTATGTTGCAAGCTCAATATAGTTCATATCGCGAATAGTAGGACCACCCAAATGTGCTGAAGGATCAGCTTTTTTGGTGCTCTTATTGTTACCGGCTATGGTATTAAACATTTTTGAGAGCCAGCTTTTGGCATCAGCATGCAAGGGTAGTGAGCTAAAGAGTAATAGAGTGTAAAAAGCACGAGTATAGTACATAAAGAACGCTACCTGGTATAGTAAGGTGTTTTTTGTTTAAGATACTTGCAAGTTATATAAAGCGCAATGGCCTCTATGAGGTTATTGGCTCTTATGGTATGGTTAACATAAGAAATTATAAGTTACCAGCGGTGTATATATGATAAAAAATCCTCTTATTTACCAGCTTGCTCGCATGGGTACTATTACTCAAGAGCAAGCATCACAGGTCTTGTCAGCTGTCAATTCAGGCCAGATAGCAGTAGAAACGTACTTACTTGAAAATAAGCTTGCGACTCCAACTCAGATAGCGCAGGCCTATGCACAATATGCTCATGCTACCTATATTGATAAAATTACTGATGCCATGGCTGATCCTGAAGTATTAGCACGGGTACCACTGCGTTATTTGAAGGACAACGTAATTATACCTATTGTGGAACGAGATCAAATAACTCTTGTAATAGACAATCCTCTCAAGCTTGAGCCACTCGATCAGCTTCGTTTAACCTTTGGTGGTACACCTGTGCTTGCCGTGGCTTCTGCGCCAGTTATTATTGATGCGATTAATCGCTATTATCCTTTGGAAAGTGCCAAGCAAGCAATTGCAGAACTTGAGGAAGAGGAAGAGCGAGAATTAGGCTCACTTGAGCTGTCTGATATTGAAGAAAAAGATATTGTTGCCATGGCAGCCGAAGCTCCTATTATTAAATTGGTCAATAATATTCTCTTTCAAGCAGTAAAGCGTGGCGCGTCAGATATTCATATCGAACCTTTTGAAAAAGAAGTCGGCGTCAGGTATCGAATCGATGGGGTACTCTATACCGTCATGACTCCTCCCAAACGTCTTCAGGGAGCATTAATTTCTCGTATTAAGATTATGGCTAATTTAAATATTGCAGAAAAACGAGTTCCTCAGGACGGACGTATCGACTTGAAGGTCGCCGGCCGTGGGGTTGACATTCGTGTATCAGTGTTGCCGGTTGTATATGGCGAACGAATTGTTATGCGTCTTTTGGATAAGAGTAGAACATTTGGAAAATTGATCGATCTCGGATTCTCTGAGCGTGATTATAATTTGATAGAAGAAAGTATTAAAAAACCAAACGGTATTATCTATGTTACCGGGCCTACGGGATCGGGTAAAACTACTACTTTATATTCAGTGCTTGGCGAGCTTAATAATCCTAACGTTAATATTATCACAGTAGAAGATCCTGTTGAATATCAGATGCCTGGTGTAGGTCAAGTTGCAGTGCGAGAAAAAATTGGTATGACTTTTGCCGCCGCACTACGTTCTATTTTGCGTCAAGATCCTGACATAATTATGATTGGGGAAACTCGTGACTTTGAGACAGCTCAAATTGCCATTCAAGCATCTTTGACCGGCCATTTGGTATTAAGTACTCTTCACACTAACTCTGCTCCTGCATCTATTACACGACTTATTGATATGGGAGTTGAACCTTATTTGATTGCATCGTCAGTTGTACTTATTATGGCACAGCGACTGGTACGTAAATTATGTCAGGTATGTAAAAAACCGTATCATCCTACTCAAGCACAGCTTGATACTATTGGTATCTCATCAGCGCATGCACAACGCATTACTTTTTATGCGCCAGTCGGATGTCCTGAATGTTTACAGACAGGCTATAGAGGTCGAATTGCATTATTCGAGCTTATGCCTATGTCCAATGGTATTGCTCGATTGACTATGGAACGCGTTGATACTGCGCGTATTACCCGCCAGGCTGTAGCTGAGGGCATGACTCAGCTTATTGACGATGGTATTGTTAAAATAGAACAAGGTCTTACTACTATTGATGAAGTACTGGCAGTAGCTTCTTCTGAACTTGATACTATAGAACCGATAGATACTTAATGTGTATGAGCATGTGACTATGTGGAGCAGCAAAAAAACTAGTCACATGCTCATTGATGATAGTATTCTTCGTTTTCTGATTCACTATGAGCGTCTGGACTATGAGTAATGATATACTCAAGGTCAGGTCGCCCTAAGCTACGTGCAAGTTGTGCGGGTGTCTTATATGCTCGATTAAATATATTTTTATCAATGCCAGGCGTAGTGACTAGTGCTTTGACTAATGCTTGAGGGCCTGCGCGCACCGCCATGTGCAAAGGAGTGTCCAAAAGATCGCCGGCCTGAACGTTGATATCAGCGCCTGCGTTGGTAACCAAATACCGTATAAGTTCAGGGGCTTCTTTTCTATTTTCCATCACTATAAGGTGCAGTGGCGTATATCCTTTGTTATTTATGCTTGTTACATCTGCATCGTGCTCGAGTAATAGTCGAGCAATTTCAACGCTACGTACATAGTGCAAAGGCGTGTTTTTTTGGGCATCAGTGATATAAGTATGTGCTTTGTTTTCAAGAAGGGCGCGGACATTCTCACTATTATCTTTTTGTACTGCAGCATGTAAAGCAGTTTGTAATTCAGGGCCATATCGGTGGTCAATAGATGTTCCTAGTGCTACCATGTTTTTAATCGCATAATCAGGTAAGGTTTTGTTATCTGTTATCTGACTATATAAATGCCAAGATGGGTCAGTGTTGCCAGAGGCAATGGTCTTAAAAATGTACTCTGCTAATGTAGAACCAGCGCTTTTTTGCAAATTAAGATCACTAACATTAACAGCACCTTTTTCTATAAGTCTGAGCGCAAAGGAAGCTGCAATTTCTTGTTCAAGTCCTAATTTTACAAGAGTATTGAGCCCTTCAAGGGTCAAGGTATTACGTTCAAACGCTTGCTCGAGCAAGCGAGTAATTACTGAAGGATTTGCAACTGTTTGTGAAAGTTCTGATAAGAACTGCGGCTCAGCGACAGAGGGATATTGTTGTGTCATGACCGCGTCTATTGCATAAGAAATTGATTTATCATTGGCCGAGATTTGGCTGATGACAGCAAATGCTACACATAATTTTATATATAGAGAAATTGCTAAATCTCTGTTTTTAGTCATGGCACCCTTGAATAGCCAGATATTCTTATGTTTTGATAATATCAACACGAATTATATAATATATTTTTTTCTATTTGCAATATAATTTAGGGTTTGATAGATGAAAGTTAGTAAAATTCATGCTTTTAGTTTGCTTGAAATAACTTTAATTTTGGGTATCTGTGCAGTTGTGCTTCCTCTGAGCATTTCATTTGTTCATAGACAGTATATTGACATGTACATGCAATCTGAACTTGATAGAATTGTAGCATTATTGTATTCAGCACGAGCGCATGCTCTGGCTCAAGCGCGTGTAATTACATTACAGGCAAATAAGCTCTCTCATTGTATAATTTATAAAGAGCGCACAAATTTTTTGTCGCCAGGAATTCTTTTTCAAACAATACCTCATATGATGGGTCCGCCATCACGTCCTATAAATTCTGTGCTCGAGCCCATTAGTTTTGATAATGGAACCATTTTAATAGGACCGAGTGGGACAGGAAATGCCGGTACTTTGTATTTAAAACATGCGCATGATTCACGAATATATGCAGTTACCGTAGGAGTAGGGTCGGTTCCTTTTTTGCGTAAATATAGATATAATGGAACATGGCAATTACTATCTTCCTTACGATAAATAATTATATATCATGCTCATCAAAATAATAATGGGATTATTACTGGGTACGATGAGCAGTTTGTGGTACGTTCAGACTGATCCTCTTTTGGTGGATTGATTGTCAATTCTATTGTGCATACACTTGAGCATACTCTTGAGTCGGACATATCTTACAAAAATTTTTCACTCAATTTAATAAGCCCTTCAATTGTTCTTGAATCGGTATCTATAAAGCCTAGCAACAGTGCCGAGAATTGGAAATTTGAAACTCGATTTTTTAGGGTAAATTTTTCTTGGATCAGATTCTTTTTAGTAGGTATTTTTGATCTACATATATCTTTTGATCGTTCTACCATGTATAGTGCATGTCGCGGCACTACTTTTACACTTGCCACCGCAATTGAGCGGCTCATGGGTGAATCTGATTTACCACTTCCTATACGTATGGCTTCATTACAATTTTTGCATATCAAAGCTCGATCCAATATTGTTCCCGGTGTTACCGTTGCGTGTCAAGGTCATGTGTACATAAAACCTTTTGAGCAAAATACTGCAATTCATATACAGTGCACCCATTTGGAAACATGGGCACAAGGAGTAAAATTTATTCCTAAAGCCAATGGAACTGCACGAATTATGATTCCAAGTAATGCCTCACGTAAATATCATTATCAAGTAACAGGGTTTACTACTTTGTTGTCAGGCAAAGAGCAATATCCTTGTACACTTCATATAAGTGGTGACAGCGATGCATTATATGCAACTCTTAATGATATTGAAGCAGAGCTTACTATAAGTCAGTGTACAGCGCGCTTTGATACCCATGCCACGCATTTACAAGCGCATTTTTCTTTACCTGTTACTTTTTTTTCTACTATGCTTGGTAGCTCATATCTGGATAATACTGGAATGTTAGATGCGACACTTCAAGCTACGGTGCATGAGCAGAGCATCCAAGCTTCTGCTGATATGACGGCGTCACAGTTGCGCTCGGGAGGTATTACTATTCCTCCTATTTCTGTACGTGCTGATTGTAATTATCAAAACTCTTCTATTGCTACAAAAACTACTATTAAAGTTGATGCTAATACTCTCCTGTGCGCCGGAAGCTATAATACCACTACTGGGTTATGGTCATGTGACCTTAACTTACAAGAAGATATTATTTTAACGCCAGAACTACCGATCATTATCAACACCTCATCTCAAATACAAGCATCAGGACAAGGAACTACATGTACTAGTGGACATATGGCCGTTGCGGGTGCTCTGTCAAAAGGGGCTCCTGTTCCGTTTTCATGTAATGCAGTATATAACGAAAATAACGTCTCTTACATTAACGCTTGTGTAGGACAGCATAATTTGCATGCAAATTTTACCTGCGCCGACAGTAGTTGGGCAGTGACCGGTCAGTGTATGTATGCTCCGGATAGTACGTATCTGTCATTTGCCAGTGATAATATCCAAAAAAGTATCACATGCAAAGGATCTGTGTCGGAGGTAAGCGCGTTACTTTCACCATTATTGGGCACGCAAATAACAGGTGATGGAACTCTTATTTTACACTGTTATCCAAGCGATTCTTACAAAAAAATCCGTATTGAGTGCGCACTCGAACAAGGTGCTTTGCGCGTGCCTCACACTTATGTAGTAATCACCGGCTTGGATGGTACAGCTTTGATAGATATGGTAAATAAGACTATAAAATTACAGGATATTGCATGTGCTTTGCATTCTGGTACGTTGACCATTGCGCGCGCCAAAATTGAATTTGATGCAAGTGGTGCATGCACATATATGCACGTTCCTTTATCGATAAAAAAATGTCTTATCTCAGTTGATAAAGACTTATGGGCGCTCTGTTCGGGTGGGTTTGTATTTTCAGGATCACCTGAACTATATAAAATATCAGGCCGAGCAATCATTGATCGTTCCTATATTTATGACCAAGGCTTGTCAGTGATTAGTTCGTACGGTCAAAAATCTTTTAGTTCAGGTAGCGGGCTTGCTTTTCCTGAATGTGAGCTTGATATTGATGTGTTTACGAGAGAACCACTTAAGATTAATACTAAGCGTATTACCGCAACTTGTAGTGCTCAAGCTCATATTGCCAACACTTTAAGTGCTCCTACAGTATCAGGATCACTCCGTTTGTTGTCGGGAACAGTACAATTAGGATATAAACCTTTGACTATTACTAAAGCACATTTATCGTTACAAGAAAATACTGCCGATCCATTAATTGAGTTTGAAGCGCAAAGTGTTATTAAAAATTATGCAATTCGTATGTATGCCAGCGGTTCGCTGTCAAAACCTAACGTACAACTCAGTTCGACTCCTGCACTGGCGCATGAGCAAATTCTCTCATTATTATTTGCAGGAGCTGAGGGCGACTCTCTCAATCGTATACTACCAGCTTTGTTTGCTGAAAATTTACGGGCCTTTGTCGTTGATTCTGACTATAACTCATATTTGAGTCACGCACTTTTAAAACCTCTCCAATACGTGCATCTGGTGCCTAAATTAATAGATAATAGTGGAACGCGAGGATTTAAAGGGGCGGTAGAAGTTGATATGTCAGATAAATGGCGTGCGATTATACAAAAAGATTTGCAAGCCGGTACTGACCCGTATCTAGAAGTAGAGTATACTGCTTCTGATGATATTAGTATTAAAGCATTTCGTGATGAACGTGCTGATGTAGGCGCAGAAGTAGAATTTAAATTTTCATTTTAAACAGGCGGTGATTATGCGTGCAAAATATACCAGATATTTGTGGTATGGAGCAGGATGTATAGTTATACTCATGATGGCATGGATAGTCGCTTCACCAAGTACTAAACATAGTATTGTCAGAAAAATTGAAGAATTTACTCATCCGTCCCGACATACTATTATTACACCTGATAATCAGATAATACATGTCAATCGTGCAGAGCGCAGCGAGAATATACATACTACTTACCAAAAAGCACTATTACCACTGTGTCCGCCTGTTGCTGAGGCATATTTTTCACCTTACGATTCACTAGGCTCTTTACTCGTTGAGCTTATCAAACACGAACGGGAAAGTATCAGAATTGCAATATTTTCATTTACCGATGGCACCATCGCTCAGGCATTGATTGAGGCGCAAGAGCGTGGCGTTACTGTTGAGATTATGGCAGATGCGGGTGGCATTAAAGACAGATTTAGTAAAATTAATATGCTTGCATTACATGGAGTTCCGGTATATGTGTACATACCTACTAACCAAGGAATTTTAAACGATATTTTACATCATAAATTTGCGCTGTTCGGATGTAATCTTTTTGATAGTTCACTTATTTGGACAGGTTCTTTTAATTTTACTAAATCTGCAAGTAAGGCAAATCATGAAAATGTTGTTCTGCTTGACACAAAACCATTGATAGCTCGTTATAGTGAGCATTACAAAACACTCAGAAAACGTACCCGCAAATATAAGCCGGTTAAAATGCCTGACGATGTTACTCCTATTGCGCAACGAAAAAAAAAGGTAAAAGCTAAGACTGTGCCTGGTTACGCTTAAGATAAATTTATTAGGATTGGACGGGACTTGATTGCAGGATGATAATATAGAGTTTTTGTCGTGAAGCAATGGGTTAAGCATGTTTATATAAGGCAGTTTTGCTACTACTATATACTTGAGTATTTGACAAGTATGCTTTGATATTATTTTGAATCAACGTGTTCTTTAAAAAATGAGATACGCGCTATTCAATTTATTGTAAGGGGCTTATACCAAATATAATAAGTTTTAATAACGACCAAAAAGTTAATTTATACACTGTTTTTAATTTGTGGTGCTCACATAATTTATTTTGCATTTTCAAATCATACGCAATATGAAGTTTTTCAATGGGAGATAGATGAAGGATTCCCAAAGCGTAGAGATTGCAAGGTTTTTTATATCGGAGATTATTAATATTTACACGTATGCCACACATTTCTTCGATACATCTGCTACATTGCAAAGCGTATAAACTTTCAATGTCTGCTCGTCTTTCGTGATAATTATTATATGTTTTACTAACATATTTTAGCGTATAAAATCCCGCTAACTGACCTATTAAAAAACCTGCTGTTTGAGAAGATAAAGAGCGGAGCGTTTTGTGTTCATCTTGAGTTGTATTCATACTTGGCTTGATTAATGCATCAAACACAGTAGTAGTTAGACAGGATACGATTTTGTAGGTTATGCATGCAACTATAGTACCTGAACTTAATCTTACAACTTGGTCCATAAAGTCATCAGCGTATTTGGCATGAATACATTCGTGGTATGTAGTGCCACGTTTATATCCGTATTTTCTTTTATCAAGTACGTGCTGATTTACATATAATGAATTTCTACGCGCTAGTCCTAGAATTATTTGATTGTCTTTATGTGGGAGTTCTTTTTGCGCCTGAACAGGAAGCTGTTTGATTGGAAGTTGATGTACTAGATCTATATGTAAGTCTGCATACGCTTGTTTGGCAAGCTGTTGATACATATCATTGGCAGGGGGTTGATTCTTATAGGTATCCCTATAAAAGCTCGAGCGTGAACATTTGTGAATAATATTTAATCGTGCAATAGCATCTATAATTCTATAAATTAATGGTTTTTGATGTATTTTTTCGCATGAATCATATGAGTTGCAATGCAAGGCTAATAAGCACATGAGTAGAATATAGCGCGGAGAAACATAGTTCATATTGATAGCTCATACCAGTGGTTCAATTATAATGTTGTCATGTAGTGTATTTTGGCATTATTATACGGGACGTATACCAAATATAATAAGTTTTAATAACGACCAGAAAGTTAATTGATAAGATTTTTTTGACGTAAAAGTTGATTGAAGAGATTTTTTTGGCGCATGGTGATCACATAATTTCTTTTGTATTTTCAAATCATATGCAATGTGAAGTTTTTCAATGCGTGACAGATACGATGAGCCTGAAGCATAGAGGTTGCAAGGTTTTTTGTATCGAAGATCATTGAGATCTACTTCCATACCACAATCTTGTTCAACGCACGCGCTGCATTGCAAAGCATATAAACTTTCAATATTTGATCGACGCTCTTGATAACTTTGATAACTTTTATCGCTGTGAGTTTGCATAGAGCGCCATGCAAGCGCCCCGATGGTAATTCCTGTTACATGAGAACAAACAGAGCGAGCTATTTCATATTCACCAAGATTATCTTTTGAAATGCTCGGTTTGATTACTGCGTCGGCTAAAATATTGATTAGGCTTGATATAGCCTTATAAGTCATACCCGCTACGACAGCTCCTGCGTTTGTAGTTGCTAAGGCTCTTACGGGAGCGTCAGCGTACTTGGCAGTGCTGCATTGATAGTATATGGCAGCACGTTTACTTCCATAACTTGCTCCATCTAGTATTTGTTCATTTATATACAAATTGTTTGGATGCGCAAGCGCAATAACTACAGATTTGTTTTTGCGCGATATCTCCAGTTGAGCTATTTCCGGCAGTTGTTTGATGGGTAATTGTCGTGTCGGATGTATGTCTAAATCAGTGTAAGCTTGTGTGCCCATGTGTTGATAAATCGCACTTGCAGTTGGTTGGTTTTTATAGATGTCGCCATCATCCTCCTCAGCGCGTTTTAATTTGTGCATTATATCAAATTGTGCAATTGCATCGAGCACTTTGTAAATTAATGGTTTTTGATGTGTTTTTTCACGTGAATCGTGTGCATTGGAATATTGGACTATTAAGCACATGAATAGAATTAACTGTATACGAAAAAAATTCATATAATACCTATATTTACCTTATATATTTTTACTTATTCTTATGTATAGAATAACGTTTTTGTACGTTTTTAGATATGGGATTTGTGGCAAACAATCAATTAAAGTGCAGTGATGTGTATGCTTGGAATAAAAAATAATTAAAAATCGTTGAGGAAAGAATAATTTTTTTGCAAAAGAGGAGAGGTGTAGTTTGTAAAATTATTTAAAAACTACACCACAATTTGTATAAATGAATATACAAGAAGCCTGTAAAATACGTATTTTTTGCAAATTTTTGCAAAAAAAAGAGCCAGAGGATTTCTGTAGGGCTTCATTACTACAGTTCCTTCCTAGCTCGATCATCATGCTAATCAGGATTTTGAAAAAATACAAGAAAATGTTTTAACTCGTTAAAGAATTGAGGTTTGAAAGTAGAGTAGTCATGTCAGAGGGTAAGGGACAAGTAAATTGGTAGCTGATGCCATCTAATTCAAAAGAAAGAGCGTATGCATGTAATGCTTGCCGGTCAATAAGGGAAGATTTTTTGCCGTACATACGATCTCCTATAATAGGGTGGCCGATAGCGGCGCAATGAACTCGTATTTGATGGGTGCGGCCGGTAACAGGCTTGACTTCAAGCAAAGAACAATCTTGATAATAATTGAGCACTTTGTAATGAGTAGTGGCAGGGCGCACATTTAATGAGCCATCTTGTATTGATTCAGGCTTAAAGTGGGTCATAAGGTGGCGATGGACAGGGTTTCGCCCGATGGGCAAGTCTATGGTGCCTGTTGGGGACGGATGACCTTGCACAAGAGCATAATATGTTTTGGAAATAGTGCGCTCACGAAAAAGTTCTTGCATCATTTTATGAGCATAGTTAGTGCGCGCGATAATCATTATTCCAGAAGTATCTTTATCCAATCGATGGACGATGCCAGGACGGTCTACGTATCCTATATGACTCATCTCAGGCCATTTTTGTACAATCCAGTCAACTAATGTCGCAGTGCTTGGTTGAGTATCGGTAGTATGTACAATAACATTAGCAGGTTTATTGATAATAAAAAAATGTTCATGAGTATAAAGAATTTCAATATTCAAATGAGTACTATCTTTAAAATCATGAGTATCTGCCTGCAAAGGAATATATATAGTAATAATATCTGGGTGTTGTACCAATATACTTGATTTGGTCACAATAATCCCATTGACCCAAATACATGATTTTTCAATTAATTTTTGAAAAAATGTTCGAGAGTAGCTGGGAAAAAAATTTGATATGTATTTGTCCAATCTAAGTGCTTGTGCGTCAGGTGCAGGCGTAAGAGTATACTGAGAATTGGTACTCAATCTGAGGGAGCTCTCCATTATTACTCCATTTTCTAATATAAAATTAAAATATTTGTAAATAGCTTCTTACTTAAAATTTACATTTTTACTTGCTTTTTGTCAAATGGCCATCCCGGATAAATATGCGTAATGTAGACAAACGTAAAGCCTTTTCTTAACATATACATTACCTATTATCGGTATAAAAGCTTTTTCGTGTGTATATTAGGAGTGTATTATGGATGAACTTAGTATTCTTCAAGAGTTACGCCACAATGCACAGGAATTGGCAGATAATTCACCATTAGGCCAACTTCTTTGGAAAAATGCCTTAAAAGTACATCCGGCAGATTTAAGTAGTTTTTTTGAAGATCTAGATGATCACCTGTTTAATGCAATTTTTCCTAAATTTCCTCGTGAACTTAAATTGGAAATATTTGAGCATTTTTCTGATGCGGCCAAGATAAGAGCGCTGGCTGTTATGAGTGAGCAAGATAAAATTGAGGCTCTTAATCGATTGCCTTCTGATGAATTGACTGATCTTTTTGATAGTTTTTCTGATGAAGAATTGAAAGCAAATCTTCATTTATTGCATCGCAAATCTCGAGAAAATCTCCTTTCATTGATGAAATTTAGTCCTGAATCAGCAGGTGGTATTATGAATACCGATGTAATCACGTTAGTAGAAGATTTTACTGTCGAAAAAAGCATCCATCTTTTACAACGTTTGCGGCCACGAAAAGATATTTATCAGCAGATTTATGTAACAGATCGATCGCAAAGGTTAATAGGGCATATTAATTTAGAAGATTTGGTGCTTGAAGCTCCTCAATCACGCATAGGCTCTTTTATGCATTCAAATGAATTGGTGGCATCAACGGATCAAGACAGAGAACAAATTGCACAAGAAATGCGACATTACGGGCTTATGAGTGTACCTGTAGTCAGCGAACAAAATCATTTTTTGGGTATCATTTCAAGCGAAACGTTAGTTGATGTACTGGTAGAAGAGGCCTCTGAAGACGTTCAAAAAATGTCTGCACTGGCGCCCATGAAGCAAGGCTACTTTGATATACCGTTTTACCGTTTATTTTATGAGCGCTCATATATTCTTATTGGACTATTGCTTGCACAGTCATTTACAACTACCATTATGCGTTCATATGAAGCAACTCTTCGCTTAGGATCTCTTTTGTTTTTTACTAATATGCTTATTAGCACTGGTGGCAATACAAGTAACCAAACATCGGCTCTTGTGATCCAAGGTCTTGCCACCGGTGATTTGCGTTCTGCCAATGTGCGCAGGTTCATTAAACGTGAGATGTTAATGGGTGTTGCGTTGTCATGTGTGCTGGGCGTTGCTGCATTTGCACGTGCATACTTTTTTACTCGTGCTTTTACTGAGAGTATCACTATTAGTCTTGCATTATCAGCAATCGTTGTTATCGCAGTCACCTTGGGAAGCAGTATTCCTTTGTTGCTTCGTCGCTTTAATATTGATCCTGCCTTTTCAGCAGGACCTTTCTTGGCAACTCTTATGGATATATTAGGTGTCCTTATTTATTGTGCCATCTGTAGATTAATTTTTGGTGCGTAATGCATCCTAGCATTATCAATTCTTATCATTACGTCTGCCAGTACATATAGTATTGTTTGTATACCATGGTAATATTATACATCAATAACGATCGTTACATACTGAGCAGGGGACATGTATGAAATACAGCAAGTATATATTGATGATGAGTATAAGTTTTACTTCATCGATATGGAGTATGGAAAAGGATGCAGAATATCAAGGCTTTGAAATTTTAGAAGTAGTGCCAGCTATGGCACACGCACAAAATAGTCATAACCTTGAAATGTCTCATGTTGAAACAAAAATTATTGATATAAATATTTTAGAAGATTATACAAATACAGCTGCCCAAACAGAAACAGAAATATTGGATACTATTATAAAATGCAAAAAATCCTGTTAGTGCACTGCAAAGGTTTGACGAGACTGACCTTGAACTTATAAAAAATGACAAGCAAAGACTGGCTTTTATTTTAGTTAAAAAGCTCATGTTTATGTATCCATTATTGTGTGACTTTTTTATTAACTATCATCTTAAAACACAAGAATATAAATCTGATTTGAATAGTCAATCTACAAGTGAGCTTGAACAACTCGATTGGGAAAAAGGTAATCTGAAGGCTACCAAAAATGATTTCAGTAAATTATTTAATTATAACCCTAATTTTTGGCATCCAATTTTTATGAATGTCACAAAAGAAATATTAGATGAAGCGCAGTTTGATTCGTTAGTTATGCTTTTTTATATTGCCATTGGCTGTATTGAATGGCGTGATGTTACTTTGCAACCTTTGCTAGACGATTTTTTAAAGCATGGCGATATACGTAACAATCGCTATATATATGATAAAAATGCTAAAATGTGGTGTACGATTTTAGAAGTTCCAGGTGATGCAAGAGCTAAGTTAAAATTTTTACGTAAGTTAGGCAAGATTGGTATACTGGAGAAAGATAGAGATTTTATAAGAAATTTGGATCTCGCATTGCAAAAGGAATTGATTCTAGAAAATAACAGTGCTGCTTGCGATGAATCGTGTGAGTCTGAACCTGAACATGTTGGTGACAAAAGGTGTATAGTTTCTTAAATATATTTTGATAAAAGAAAATATTTTGAATTTATATTTGAATTAACCAAATTCTGGGGTTTAAGTTTTACAATTTATATAAATTCACTAATATTTTGCTATATTTTATTGACAAAAGCGGTATATATCCTTAATATTATGATCATTAGTAGATTTAATTATCTACTTTATTTGTGCGAGCCGCTAGCTCAGTCGGTAGAGCAACAGCCTTTTAAGCTGTGGGTCGTTGGTTCGAATCCAACGCGGCTCACCATCACACAAGTCCCTATCGTCTAGCCCGGTCTAGGACATCGCCCTTTCACGGCGAAAACATGGGTTCGAATCCCATTAGGGACGCCAAACTTAACGCTCCAGAACAATTTAAGATCAAATTAAACAGCTTTTACGCTTCGTAGAAAATTTTTTCCCTATCCACTTGCAATTTAGATAGTATTAACTTAATTAATTGCTTTTTTCATCAAATTCAGAACTTTGATGCCATTTGTCAGAACTAGTATGTATCTTGCAGTGATATAGTAGTTATTTTCTGCCTCTTATAACCGCTCTAGTTTGGCGTAAAATCAGTCAGTTGGTCTCGAAATGATTGGTAAAATCTGTCATATGCGCTCTCAGTAATACTCCTTTTGAGTTTCAAGGTACAAATTATATATCATTCTAGTTAATGGTTTTTGTTCATTGGTCAGTTTGCTAAACTGTTCAATTTGAAACTCAATTTTATTTTTACTTACTTCATTGAGTGTTTCTTTAATATGGGTAGCTGTGTCTAAGAGGAGCTATATGTTCTTAAAAAACTTACTTAGCTTTTCGGGTTAAATCCTTTTTGATATATTTGTAATATGTATTACACGTAATTTTAATTGATTAATTTTGGAAGAGTAATATGAAAAAATTATTTTTATTATTGTTTACAGTGCCATCTTTTATATCTGCAATGAATCTTGAAATGAACGGAAAAACTACATTTAAATATAGTAAGCATTCGCTCGAGCGCTTAGAAGAAAGAAATATTCAAAAAGATGAGATACGCCTAGCTGTGAGACAAGGCAAAGTTTACCATTGCACCGAGCCTGATACTTATGTGTGTAATACTAGTGATAATATCCAAGTTCTAATGTCATATAATACTAAGAGGAATGAAGTTACCATTATTACAGCATATAAAGCAGTAAATGGAAAATTTCCTCAGAATATACTAACCAATCATTTAAGCAAAAAGAGCTTGCACAACTCAAGCCAAAAAGAAAAAAACCAAACGCTCCAAAGAAAAATAAAAATGTTATTAGACAAGAGCAGTTTGATAATTTATAAAATTGATCAATCTTCAATTTGTTCAAACAAATAAGCTCTAATAATGGATAAACAGCAATAAGTACGCATTGCGAATCTATTGCTGTTTCTGTTTAATGTAAGGTTATCCACAACGCCATCTTTGCTAAAAGCAATTTATTCATTGTTTAACAAACGTTACTTGGCAGAAAATAAAGGAGAAGATTGAACATTATTATTTAATAAAAAATTAAAAATTACAAGAAATATTTATGGTCCACCATCAACTAAAATTTTTAAAACAAGTCGTTGTAAATTGGAGCCATTTTAAAACTATGTCCGAAAAGCATTTGAAGCAATCAAAAAATTACTTAATTGGGAAGATAATGAAAAATCAACATTATCTATTCTAAAAGATACTCTTATGAAAACTTATAAAAAAATTAATCAAATCATTAAAAGGTTCTAAAGAATAAGTGACATACTTATATGTTTTTCTTGAAGCATCGGGCAGAATGTTACTAGCTTCACTAAAAGATATAGCAGAAGCAAAACTAGTTCTTTACAATACTGAGCAAGAAAGCATTACACAAAATTTTTCACGAATAATCATTATAATGCTTTATATGTGTTGTGTAGCTTACTAAGTAAAATAGCTTCTAAAAAAAGGACTTTTATGCAATTTGGATATGTAATTATATATGTAAAAAATGTCCAAGAAACGCTTGAGTTTTATGAAAAAGCTTTTTCTTGTAAGATCAAATTTTTTGCTGAGAGCAAACTTTATGGTGAGCTCAATACAGGAAATACAATTTTAGCTTTCTGCGATGAAACATTTTTACAAACAAGTGGATTTTCATTTAACAAAAATAGATTGCATGAAGTATCTGGGGGTTTTGAGATTGAATTCATTACTGACGATGTCCAAACTGTTTGTGACAATGCGCTTGTACATAGAGCTCTAGCGTTAAAAGAACCTGTTAAAAAGCCCTGGGGTCAAACAGTAGCTTACGTAAAAGATCTTAATGGTAGTATTGTTGAAATTTGTAATCCACTCAACTATTAACAAATCAATTACGATTAATTAAATTAAGGAAAAGGCTATAGAAATATAGCCTTTTTTAACTTTTCAAAAGAATATAAGCTTTTATTAACTCATTAAAATTTACCTAAATTTAATAATTTAAATTTTTTGAGCATTCTTGCATTATTTGAAAAGCATTTAAATATCTAATTAATTTTATCTTTATAGATAGATTATAAGCTGATATTAATTGTGTTGGGTATATGCATCTTTATTATAGTCGATGTTTTTGATAGTTCTCAGGTAGTTAAAACATTGTAATGTAGGAGGCTTTAATATAAATACCCTTGCTTAACTTTTTTTTATATAATTTTATTTTGATTGAAGTGCTATATAATTTTGTGGTGCATAAAGCTTGATCTGCTGTGTCTAGAAGTAAAATAATTCTTATTTATGTAAAATGAATAACTTAAAAATTACAATGAAAAGTCGTACCTTGTAAAATATGAAAGATATATTTTTATGCATTCTCTAAAATATGATATCGTCAACATATTTTTGTGGTTAGTATATTATATATTACACTAATAAATTTTGTCTTTATATATCAAAAATATTTATACTTTGGATCAAGAAATATAGTTATGATTATAGATTTTACTTTACAGAGCTTTACAACGCCGGCGATTTTATTCTTTATAAGCGGTTTTTTAATTGGGATATGTGGAGTTGTCTTAGAAGTGCCACAAAGTATCAGTCAATTTTTGTCGTTATATCTCATTGCTGCAATTGGGTTTAAAGGAGGGCATGATTTTAGTAGTATTTCTGAATGGCATTCACTTTTGATGTTATTTGCAATGAGTATAATAATTAGCTTGGCTATTCCATTTATTGCGTATCGTATATTGCGTCTTGTTACTACTTTAGATAAGCCTACCGCAGCTGCTCTTTCAGCTCATTATGGTTCTGTAAGCATTATAACGTTCCTAACGGCGGAATCTTTTTTGCAATCTCAATGTATTACGTATGCTGGTTATTTGGGTGCGGTCCTGGCATTAATGGAAGGCCCAGCAATTTTTTCAGGTATTTACTTGGCCAAGCGCAATCGAGATATAAGCAAACCTATATTCGGTGATATATTTCGTGCAAGTGGCTGTTTAGTATTATTACTGTCTACTTTTTTTATTGGTTTGGTAAGTAGCAAAGCCGACTGTTTAAAGATGGAAGGGTTTTTTGGAACGCCATTCTATGGGTTCTTGTGTTTTTTTCTTCTTGACGTGGGTTTGCTTGTAGGACGCCAAATTAATGTAATTAAGAACTTTACATTTGGATTAATAATGTTTGGTATTTATATGCCATTGATCGGTGCTTTTTTGGGGTTATTGGTAGCCGTATGGTTAGGCTTGGATGTTGGAAGTGCGACATTGTTTATGGTTTTATGTGCAAGTGCTTCGTATGTCGCTGTACCAGCGGCTATGAAAATAGCTATACCAGAAGCAAAAGTTGCTGTTTATCTGCCTATGGCTCTTGCTATTACCTTTCCATTCAATGTAATAATAGGGATTTCTTTATATTATAGTATAGCTCTTCAAATATTAGGATAATTTTGTCTAAATTACCATCTTAATGAATCTAAGCACCTATAGTGCTTCTCGTGCTTCACACGTATATTATCTATTATTCTAGTCTCGTTTTGACAAAGTATATAAGGTACGTGATTATTATATAGTGTAATCTACATTAACTATTTACTTCAAATAAGTGTGCTTTTATGAAACATTTCTTTTTATTATGCTTGTCATTGTTGATGACCATTTCTGATATACGTGCTGACGTACAAGTTGATACACATGTATATAATCAAGAACTAGAAGCGTTAAAAAACTCAGAATATTATAAAATTATTTTTGATCATGAAGATGCGCGACAAAGTACTCGACAGCTACGTCGTGACATTGAAAACTGCAAACAGCTTTCTTTTGTGCAGCGATTGGTAAGAACTGTGTTTTTGAATCTTGATACTATTGTTGTCAATGCGCATACTATGCCACATTTGTATTCATATATTAACACTCTATGCGCTACTCATGGAATAAAAACTCCTACTATATTTATTACAACAAAGTCTAATTTTTATAATGCAGCGGCATCAAAGCTTTTGATGAGCACAGGAGCTATTGTCATAGGACAGAAAATAATTAAAGAATCATCAGATCAGGTAGTAGAGGCTGTCATTGCTCATGAAATTGGCCATATTAAATACAACCACATTAATAAAATAATAGCCATTGTATTAGCATGCTGTTACGCGGGCTATAAGTTTTCAAAGCGTGCGGTAAAGAACTATGATGCTACTCTAAAGATCTACTATGGAAAATCACTTTCTCCTTTTAAAGCAAGTATCCAAATAATACATAATGCGATTTATAATCAAATATTTACTTCGTTGGCTTTAATGGTACTGGTCAACAAACGATTTGAGCGACAAGCAGATCGATTTGCATATGAAGAAGTAGGCAACGGCAAAGGCCTCATTAAATTTTTTGAAAGTATTGAACAAAAACATCAAAATCACAAAGATGATCTTGCTACAACAAGTAAAGTTCTTTCGCAAAGTGCATCTGAACTTGCGTGGTATGATAATTTATTTTTAAATATTGATTATTATATAACAAAGATCGGTTTTGATCTTTATCGTGCGAAACGTTGGTTATATCATAATACTCCTATGGGCGCGCATCCAAGTCCTGCATCGCGTATTAAAGCAGTACAAAAATACTGGGCAGATAATAATATTGTCGAGAGTGTATAATAGTTAGCAAATTTAAGATGATACACACGTAAGGGATACTGTTATCGTACAGTGCCCCTTATTATTAGCGCTCTATTTATGAGTTATTTATATCATACGCCCTGATCTTCTGATTACCTTTATATTATTAAATTCAATGTATTGCATTTATAAAACGATGTAGTGTTAGCTTTCTGCTGTATACCAAATATTTATTGTTGCAGTAAAAGTTTATACTATGTCTTACATAAAAATATTATATTACTCTGTTATTATCATTTACGGATTATTCTTATCTCCTGTTTTTTATTCAGTCATACATGCATCAGAGCATAGAGTAAAAGTTGGTATTATTGGCGGTGGCGGAGCAGGTCTTACGCTTGCATGGCTTTTGGATAATGAATGTCAAGTAACGTTATTTGAATCTAAACCGACTTTGGGAGGACATGCTCGAACAGTATACGTTCCTATTGATGGTAAAAAAGTAGCTGTAGAGGCTGGGTTTGAGTTTTTCAATAAAGCAATGTATCCAAATTTTTATAAATTGCTTACTGTGCTCAAAGTACCGTTATCAGAGTATGAGTTTACATATACATTTTTCACTTCTGATAATAAGCGCTTATTGGTACTTCCTCCTATTCAACCTAAAAAAATTTTTTGGAAATCTTTTTCAGGAGCTAACATTTCCAATTTGCTACAGCTCAATTATGTTATTCGTAAAGGACGTAAGCTTCTTGAAGCGCGAGATACACTTACTACCGTTGAACAATTTTAAATAAATTATGGCTTACTGCATCATTTAAAGATAATACATTTTTACCGCTGTTTTGTGCAGGGTGGGGTGTCACACCAGATGAACTTAAAAGTTTTTCTGCGTACAATGTTCTGTCTTATATTATAAAAAATAAGCCGATTGGTTTACAGCCAAGCTATTGGCAAGAAATTGTAGGAGGGACAGCAGTATATATTGAGAAACTTCGTACAAACATTGCTCGAGCAACTATTAAAACTTCGTCATCCATTGCACAAATTCTGTACAATGGAAAACAATATAAAATTGTAGAGTCAAATGGTAAGAGCACAATAGTGGATCACATTGTTATAGCAACCGATCCTTATAGTGCGCGAGATATTGTCAAAAAAATTGCGCATGCTCGTGCGCAGTACAACGCATTGGCGCAAATTAGTTTTATTCAAGCAACTATTGTGGTTCATGATGACCTTCAATTTATGCCTCAAGATACTTCATGTTGGTCAGTGGCTAATGTCTGTTATAATGGTCGCTATAGTGCGCTTACTATTTATAAAAAATGGAAAAGTGCAAAGCCAATTTTTAGAAGTTGGCTGTTGCCGGGTTTTGCAAAGCCTAAAAATATATACGCACAAGAAACTTATCATCATCCCAAACCAAATCAAAACTATTTTAAGGCACAAAAACTTATAGATAAGCTGCAGGGTATCCATAACTTATGGTTTGTAGGTCTGTATACTCAAGATATTGATTCTCATGAAAGTGCTATCTTGTCAGCACTTAAGGTAGGACATAAGTTAGCACCTGCCTGCCAACGAATTGCGTTGTTTGGTCTATAAATAGACCTATACAAGGTTTATATGCTTACTCTCTTCAATTTCTAGGGCTAAACCTGGTCTCAGGGGCTTTTGAGGCAAAAAATATATTATGCTATTATAAAATATAGGTTATTATTTAATTCTTATGGAGGATTTATGGATTCGTCTTACTTTGCAGTCGATAGATTAATTGCGACTAGTTTGCAAGTAATTAAAAAACATTCATTCACAATGTTACTTACACTAGTACACATAACTGCATTAATTTTTGTATCGGTAGTTGCTATGGCGTATGGGCCTGCTTACATATCTACACTTGTCAGTAAGGGTGTGATTGTATCAGCTACTGGAAGTGCATGGTTAATACAGCTAATTGTAGCTTCATTTATACTTATTGTGTATACCTTACTTTTGGCAACACAGCGTGTATGGAGTATGATTACAGAACGTCAGTTTAGTATGTCATTCAAGAAATACTTTTTCAGTTCAATTAAGCTATTAGTTGTTATGGGAATTATTTTTTTGTTGTCTGGGATACTGCAAACTATCATAAGTTTGATCGCTTTTCCATGTGCTTCAATTTTCCCTCAATTTCATCCATTTTTAATTACTTGGGTTCCTTTGTTTGGGCGTATTCTAATAACCCCATATCTTGTGACTAAATCTTTGTTGGTTCCCTTTTTAATTACCGTAGAGAATAAAGGGCCTATTGCTGCATTTGATACAAGTTGGAAAGTTGTCAATACCTACAAGATTAATAAAATTTTTGTTTTGCTGAGTTTAATAGCAGGATCTAATGAGCTATTACTAAAATTTGGTTATTTGCACTCTAGTTCTTTGCTTTCCTTGATAAGTTACTTTTTTATTTTAATCATGGCAGGTGTTGCATATAAAAGATATGCAAGTGATAAATCTTCACAAGCTAGTGATTCAAATGTAATGAGTCAGTAATCTTATAAGTACTAATTCTTATTATTATGGTTATCATCAGTAGTAAAAAATCCTATGGTGATAGTTGAGTTAAAATAGTAATAATAAAAATTCCATCTTTATCACATATAATGCGTTAAAGATGGAATTTTTCTGTACGTAAAAGCTTATTTACTTTTTCTTACGCAACATAGGCAAGCCGGTACGTTCATTTTCGGTAACTTCGTATCCTGCAGGTAGTGAAGCAAGACTGTTGGTCCCTTTATCACCTGCGAAATAGAATATAACTTGTTTACGACCGCCTGCAAGTTCTACTTCTTTTGAGTGAAGAAAATAGGTTTTGCCGCTTTTTTTAGATTTAACGCTGTATGCCATACTGAGTACATCCTTAGTACTTTAGATAGTTATTAACGTAATCGATGTATAGTATACAGATTGCATCTGCGTTAGAGAACAATAAATTTCTATTGTGGCAATGCTGCGTTGGAACTTTGCGCGTCAGTACCAATAGATTGTTGCCATTCACAACGATCTTTATAATTATCTCGATCCCATTCTTTGCAATAGCAGTATTTTCCGTTAGGATCATTTTCTACGTAGACACATTTATCTTCAGGCTTTTTTTCACGGAATTCACAAATACGTGAACAATAGCATTTACATGATTTACTTACAGTGCAGGTTTGTTCATTTGAGCATTGCTCATCCCCTGCAGTATAACTTATATTTGAACTTAGTAAGACACTTACGATTAATAGTAAGCTAAGCTTTTGTACGACATACGTCTTCTCCCCCTTTATTGTATTTACACAACAACCTCTAGCATACCATAAAGTAAAAGTCCAAAATAATAATTCTAATTAATTCTATTATAAAATACTATATTATTGACTTTTTATATTATAAATGAGTATTTTAATCAATAGAGTGAATTATTCACATTTTATCATAAAACAAGTGTGTAAATTAAAAAGGAACGTATGAATAATGTTAAAAAATTTCTTATGGAGTTTGTAGGTACATTTTTCTTTATACTTACTATCGCTGTTACCGGCAATCCCTTGGCTATTGCTTGTATGTTAATGGCGTGGGTATATATCGGTGGGTATATATCAGGTGGACATTATAACCCAGCAGTATCTCTTGCAGTTGCATTACGAGGTCGTTTGCCATGGGATTTGGCAATAGGTTATATGATATCACAAGTACTTGGTGGTTTTGCGGCCTACTCAGTCGCTGCTTGGATACTGGGCCAAATTTCAATTCCACGCCCTGCATTAGGCGTGACGTTCACGCAAGCGTTTGTAGTTGAAGTATTACTTACATTTGTACTTGCCTTAATAGTTCTTACCGTAGCTACTTATTATAAATTTAAGCCTAACCATGTTTTTGGGTTTGCAATTGGCTTTACCATTCCAGCACTTGCTATATTAGGAAGTCCGTTGTCTGGAGGATTATTTAATCCCGCAATTGCACTTGGATCAATGCTGGTTGGAATGTTTAAAGGTATCCCTGTGGTATGGAGTGATGCAGTGATGTATGTAGGTGGTGCATTACTTGGCGGTGCACTTGCTGCTATTGCATTTAAGTACTTCATGCAAGATCATGATTATGAATATGAAACAGACGTTGATCATGTACATATCACTACTCATGTTCAAGAGCGTCATACTAAGCTATAAAATATAAATTTATTTTGAATATACATAGTGCGCTGGTGTTGTAACCAGCGCATTTTTTGTGCTCAACTTTTGAATTTGTATTAATGAGGGCATTTGTAAAGCATTCCTCAATCGAGTAATGTAATAGTAACATTTTAATAGATACTAACAAATGCAGCGAACTTATGATTATTAAATATATCGACGTTAGAGATTCTTTGAAGCACGCAGTTTATCTATTTGCAACTAATATTTTTACGTGGTGTCTTGTAATGGCAGGTGTATTCATATCATTACTTCTCTTTAATAAAGTACTTTTGGATATACCTCTTTTGTTGGATTACGCAAGTTACAGTTGGCCATTATTAGAATACGTAAACCGGGGTATTTTTATAAGTATTTACATCATTCGATTCCCGCTATTTTTTGTGGGTATATGCAGTTTTTGTCTTTTTGTGATGTCCCATATTACCCATAGCTCTTACGTATCCATAAAACCACAAGGAGTGATAAGAGCCCTTTTCTATTCAATTGGTAGTATGGTGGTAGTATTGGCGATTCCTATTGTATCGGGAATATTAGTAGCCTTATTACAGCGTAGTGGTATTTTTCATAATATTAGATTTGTGCGTGGAACAAGTAATATTGTAGCTTATGCCTTCTTATATAGCATATATTATGTAGCTGCTCGTATAATGTTTACCCCTTGTATGCATTTAAAAACTATAGCTTTTTAAATGCATGTATTGGCAGCATAGCTATGACAAAAAAAATAGGATATTGGATAGCGCCACTTCTTTTTGTTTTTTCTGGTTTATCTAATCGTATGATAAAATTTATCATGAAAAGTAATGTTATAGGTTTTAAAGTGTTGGTAGCTACAATTCTTTGTGTTGCAGTCTGTCTTGCATTTATAACGTATATTATATTGTTTACGCGTGCTGTATTTGATACTGAGACGGATACTCAACAAAATATATCTATTGGCAGGGGTGATACTTATGAATAACTTTATTTATTCATAAAGATATTTTTATTATTAGAAGCGGTAAAAGAATGAATGCATATTACAATAGAAATGGAATGATACTGGAATAATATTATATAATTTATGCGTCAATAGTAATCATATAATATTAGTAGCTCACCATTATAACTAAAAGGCTGATTAATATACTCAATCAGCCTTCATACAAACAAAATAAGTTAAATTTTACTTGTTACAAATTTAATCAGTTCTTCATTAAATTTTTTGCGTTCATCATAAAAAAGGCCATGACCGCTTTTTTCAAAAGGAATAAGAGTTGAATTCTTAATTCCCTTATTAAGTTGTTTGCCTAAATCAAATGGACATACGCGATCATATATGCCATGAAATATAGCAGTGGGTATATTGATTTTACTCATTTCTGATCGAAGATCAGTGTCTCGTAATGCAATTAAACATTGCGCTGTGGCATAAGCTGATCCGTATAGCCCACTTTGTTCAAACCATCGACCAAAAGCAGCAGTATGACTTGTATCAGTTAAGAAAAAAAGCTTACGAAAGTTTTCAAGCAGTTGTGGTCGATCGGTATAACACAAATCAAGCAAATCATTTACCTGCTCGCGAGTAAAACCATAAGGAAAGTCTGGTCGTTGTGTCCAGATAGGTCCTGCCGCACCACATAGTACAAGCTTTGAAATATGTCCTTTGCCATGAGTTGCTACATAGTGCATAGCAATCGCACCACCCATAGAATGACCTAATAATGTCGCATCTTTAATAGCAAGATCTTTTAATACTTTATCGATATCGCTTACAAATACATCGTAATCTAATTTGCTCCATGGACGGTCTGACTTGCCGTAACCTCGCAAATCAAGGCCAATACATCGTATACCATGCTCAGGAAGGTAATTAAATTGATATTCATAGCAGGTATTATCAAAAGGCCAGCCAGGGATGAATACTACCGGTTTGCCTTTGCCGGTATCTTGCGCATATACACGTGTATTGGGGGCTACTTGAACGTAATGACTCATACAACAACCTAACTTTTAATATAGTGTTATTAAGCATGCAAAGGAGACTTTGCGCTTTCAACTCAAATAATAGGTGTTCTGATATCAGACAGTATAGTGTTTTAATGTAAATTGTTAGATAGCAAGCAAAGATAAGAAATTTTTTAAGTTCGTCTGAATTTACGCAATAATTCTTGTTCAGTTATTGTCCACGACGTTGGTCTACCATGAGGACAAGAATAGTTATGCGAAGTTATTTGCAAATCATGTACTATTTTTTTCATCTGATCGTGCGATAAAATATCGCCTGCTTTAACTGCAGCTTTACAACTCATATGTGAATGAATATGAAAACTCAGATTATCTGAAAGTGTCATAGTATCGAGTGGTTTATATGATGCAATCCATACAAGCATATCTTTTATCAGTTCATGACCATCATATGATTGCGCATGTAGTGGCATACCAGTAATCATAATGGTATCGCTCCCCATACGCTCGACAATTACGCCGCAGGAGGCTAGCAATTGAAAGTGGGGTTCAAGCAATTCAATGTCGTGCGGATGCAAAGTAAGCGCTTTTGCAAACAAAAGATGTGCGCTTTCTGCGTTTCCAAATTTACTTCTAAATTTTTCGTATAATATGCGTTCATGAGCCGCGTGCTGATCGATAATAAGCAAGCCCTGTGAACTTTCTACTATGATATACATAGTCAAAAGCTGGCCAACAATCTTATTTTCAGGAAACTCTTGTAGAACAGGAGAATGTATAAGCGTTTGCTGAAATGATACCGGTGTACTTTCATGTAGGGTGCTATATGTGTTTGAATTTATGCTATTCGTGTCAGGCATGCTTGTGATAGTAGTTACCGGGTGTGCTTGGATAATACCGGGACTGCTCATTGCATTATTCAATGGGTGAATTGGTTGCCAGGAAGGTACTGAAAACGAAGATGCCAGCGTAGTTGTATAAGAAGTGACCGGTTTTTCCGCATACACCCCTTTGGTCATAAAAGATTTCTCAAGAGCGTTATGTACCGCGTTGGTAATATGCGTTTGTATTTTATAGGGATGTGCAAACTGTACTTCTTCTTTGCGTGGATGCACATTAATATCAACTTCGCCTGGATCAATCTCAATTAAAATACAGGCAACCGGATAACGGCCTGGCAGCAAAGTATTTGAATATCCTTGCATGATTGCTTTGGCAAGCGCGTGGTTTTTAATCCAGCGTTTATTAACAAACATATATATGTTTGATCTATCATACTTCAAGGTATGTGCTGAACATACGACACCCTTTATAGTAATTGAGCGATCCTCATAATCAACAGGAAGTGCTGAAGATGCCTCTTGGTGGCCCAGATAAAACTAATGCGTTCTTGTAACGTTCCAGGTGGACAATTTAAAAATAGGTCACCTGATTGATCGTAGAGTTTAAAGTGTACATGAGGATATGCCATACAATATGCATGGATCATATGCACAATCTGACGCCATTCAGTTTGCGCTGTTTTTAAAAATTTGCGACGTGCAGGAACATTGTAAAAAAGATTTGCAATACTGATGTCAGTCCCTACAGTTGCTGCTGCTGGTTGGCGTGATATTACAGTTCCGCTATGACACACAATTTGATGTCCATGTAAGCAGTGTTCAGTGCGTGTAGTGAGGGTGACTTGTGCTACACTTGCAATACTTGATAATGCTTCACCACGAAAGCCGAGTGTTGATAAAGTTTCAAGTTCATTGACCGTAGTTATTTTACTTGTAGCATGATGATTGAAGCATGCGACTGCGTCATTTTCATCCATTCCACTTCCATTGTCACTTACTCGTAATAACGACTTGGCGCCTTGATTGACCCATATTGATATAGAGGTACTTTGTGCATCAAGTGAATTTTCAATCAGCTCTTTAATAACATTGGCGGGTCGTTCAACTACTTCGCCTGCAGCAATTTTTTGCGCTTCATGTGGTGCAAGTACGCTAATTTTTCCCATATAACCTTAAGGTACGTTACAATATAGACAACACATACTTACTAATTGGTTGAGGAATTGGACAAAATAATACTTTCCATTTGTGAACAAATATGCTATGTGTCATCTTATGAGCATACTTTATCACATACATAAGAGTTTATAATAAGTATACCTTATTTTATGTGTTATAAAAGTAGTAATACAATGACAATATCGAAAAAAATAGATGCTAATAAAAAGCATTAATAATCAGTTTTGAAGGAATATGTAACCGAATACTTGTACGAATACACTAATAAAAAGGATGAATGAATGAAAAAAATATTTACTCCAAAATACGCATACTTTATGTTGAGCATGCTTATTTCATTATCAGCGCATGCAGCACAAAAGCAGACTAAGCCATCGGCTCAAGTTCCAAATCGCGCAGTTACAGTACTGCCTGGTGCTAATAGTAACGAATCATTTTGTAATGTTACAGTAACCGGATGTTTGACTACCGGATGCATTATCGGAGATCCTGATTTGGCAATATTTGCCGATACAGCAACCTTTTCAGGTGATGTAGTAATTAATGGAACTTTAACCGTTAACGGTACTGGCGTGACTGGCCTGGGAGGAATTACGGGAGCCACTGGAGCTACAGGCGCTACTGGTGCCACGGGCGCGACGGGTGCAACTGGCGCTACAGGAGCTACCGGTGCAACAGGTGTTGCGGGAGCAACCGGTGCGACTGGTGCTGCGGGAGGTTTGCTTGCATATGCGTACGTATATAATATCGGTGGAACCGGTGTTGCGAGCACATTTGCTATTCCATTTGACACAAATGGCCCAATAACTCCTGACATTACACACATTGCAGGCAGCACTGATTTGACAGTGACCAATGCCGGTACTTACAAATTTACATTCTCAGTAACTGGTGTTCCTGCCAATACATTTGCTCTTTATGCAGATGCTTTACCTATACCAGGTGCTATTTATTCGACAACAGCTGGACAAAATACTGGTTCGGTTATAGTTGCTCTTCCTGCAGGGACTATAATTACTTTGCGTAACTTGACTGGCGCGCAAGTAACCTTTAATCCGCTCCTTCCTGGTGCAGTAAATGCATCGGTTACTGTAGAGCGAGTTGCATAACAGTATCTAGTTGGTTAATTTCACTATAACAGGGACAACAATTTTAAAATTGTTGTCCCTGTTGTCCTTACTATATATCGCTTTTTATATAATCAGTAACAATACAAATAAGTATATGTAGTATTGTTCTGACCCATTGTTATATCCTATCAGCTTGATAATTTTGGATACTTATTTTATGTGATAAAAGGAGAAGCTGATGACAATGAGCAAGTGTTATAAAGTAATCGTAATATGTTTAATTGTACTGTCACATCATGACGCGTATTCGAATAACAGTCAGTCTGGACAATGGAGTCAGTATCTATCAAATTGTGTCAACCGTTTGAAGACATGTGCACGTATCTTGTTTGGCAATGGGCCTATTATTCTTGATGACTACAGTTCATCTATTCAACCTCATGTATGCATTACTCCCGATCAAATACTTGACCAGAATATAACCTTTGTACTAAGTCCTTTAGGTACCGGCGCGATATGCACAGTGCGTCCTGATGGTACTTACCAAGGGGGAGATGCGCGCGGTGCCAACGCCGTTGATTTACAAATTAAGCGCGACAATGCGCAACAGGTTGCCAGTGGCTATATGTCAGTAATTTCAGGAGGGGCAGGAAATACTGCCTCAGGTGATTTTACTACCGTTACAGGTGGAATGAAAAACTGTGCGAGTGGTTTGGGTGCTACAGTGTGCGCAGGTCAAAATAATAATGCACTGGGCATGCATGCGGCAGTACTTGCAGGTGCTAATAATAATGCTCAAGGAAACTATTCATGTGCTTTTGGTCGCAATGCGTGTGCTGTTCATGACGGAACGTTAGTATGGTCTGACGATTCAGGTGAGTCAAACTTTTCAAGTACGGGAAAAAATGGAGTCTATATTCGTGCCTTTGGCGATGATCAACGCGGTCCTGCAGTATACATACAAACAAGTGAGACTACTGCGTTGCAAATAGATGCTGCGAGTAATTCCTGGAAATCAATATCTATGCAACATAGTAATGTTGCTCGTCAAAGCCCGATAGATCCAATTGATCAATTTTATAAACTTATGTTATTAAAACTTACCTGCTTGACTTACAAAGCTGGTAAAAATAACACTATTTTTGTTGACCCAGAGCAATTTAATAACTTATTTCACATTGGAGATACCTCAGGTATTACTACCCAGGATATGCAAGGTGTTTTGTGTACTGCTCTGCAAGGGATGGGGCAATTATATAGTAAGCACATGCAAAAATTGACTCAACGTATATTAGTATTGTCAGAACGAATTGAAGCACTTGAACGAAAGTATCTTGCATTTCAACAGTAATTTTTTGTGTTCAATCGCTAGTGTGAATTCTGTTATTAAATACAAAGTAATTTTTCAAATATTGAATGTATAAAAATTGTCTGAATATATTTTATTAAAAATATATTTGAAAATTAATTAATCCGATTAATGAAATTATAATGTATAAGTTTTACTAGCATTGAAAAGTAACACGTGTAAAGACTTGTGATTTATGCTTTCAAATGAGTATATCTTGTCATGAATAAATCTGATTAGTTGCAAAATTAATATAAAATTCCAAGCAGAGGAATAGTATGAAAAAAGGGCGATTATTTAAAATTAATGGAAAATATATTCCATTAATGATGTTGCTGTGTGTTGTACAATATACACAGTCATCTGATGAGACTGATAAAGCATTAGGATCAGTATTTGCATGTGTAGTTAACACATCAGGTTTATTTACCAACTGTATTGATCCATACAATTTTGCACAACCAATTGTCATTGAAGGTTCAGTAGATATAAACGGTACTATAGTGGGAGGCGGGTTAGCAATTACCGGTGCGACCGGTGCTACGGGAACATGTTGCTTTGGTCCAACAGGAGCCACGGGTGCGACCGGTGCTGACGGAGCACCAGGTGCTGCCGGAGCTTTAGGAGCAACAGGCCCTACCGGTGCTACTGGCATTTCATTGGCTGGAGCGACCGGACCTCAGGGTGATCCTGGAGTGACTGGCATTACGGGAATCACCGGTGCCACTGGTGCTGATGGTGCAATCGGCGCTCCTGGTATTGGAGTTGTCGGAGCTACTGGTATTACCGGAGTTACTGGTCCTACCGGAGCGACTGGCGCGGTTGGAGCTACGGGCATTTCAATTCCCGGAGCTACCGGCCAGACTGGAGCTACTGGAACTACCGGAATTACCGGCGTAACAGGCCCAGTGGGTCCTGTTGGCCCTACAGGTGCCACTGGTGCAGCAGGTGCTGCCAGCACGATAGCCGCAACTCCTCCTACTACAGTAAATGCAGTAGCGCGGTGGACAAGTACTGCGGGTACTGCTATTCAGAATTCAGGTATTATTATCAATGACTCTTCCACTGTTGTACAAAATAGTGTTCAAATAAATCCTGATCCGACACTTAATCTTAATACCTCTTTGGGTCTTACGCCACGAGGAACGGGCGCGCTTACAGTAGCAATACCTGACGGTACAGCCACAGGAGGCAATGCTCGTGGTACCAATGCTATTGATTTTCAAAATAATAGAACATTTGCTACTAACGTTGCAAGTGGAGCTAATTCATTACTGTTAGCCACAGAAAGTAGTACTGCTTCAGGAGCCCAATCGGCCTGTGTGGCAGGTGGCCTTTGTATTGCCAGTGGTACAAATTCATTTGCTCAAGCGACTGCATCTCAGGCCGGAGGCACGTCAAGTGTTGCATTAGGCTGGGTAAGTGTTGCTAACACTAATAATTCATTTGCATGGTCAGATAACTCGGATGCAGGTGGAGTGACAACTTCCAATGCTAATCAATTTGCAGTAAGAGCTGTGGGCTCAGGTAACGTAGCTGTTAAATTCTTTACAACCAACTCGACTGCATCACCTGTGGCTGCGCCTGGACCAATCTTGCTCGAGAATGATACTGCGTGGACTACTCCTTCATCACGGGCTATTAAAGAAAATTATATTTCTATCAATTATCTTGAAATTCTTGAAAAAATAGCTGCAATGACTATTGAAAAGTGGACATACAAAGATGCTGATAAACAACATACTAAAGTATGGCATATAGGGCCATACGCTGAAGAATTTAGCCAATTTGGTTTGGGGGCATTAAAAGATGGCATAGAGACATCAGATGCCGATGGTATTTTGTTCGCTGCTATTAAAGGAATGTATCAATTACATATTAATGATATGGGTACCATTGACGCTCAACTTAAAGACTTGGAAGAGCAGACACACAATTTAAAATTACACTAAAAAAGGGCGATGCAAATTGAAAATATATTCTATTTACTTGTTTCTAACTATTTCTCTTTAAAATTGAGAGTAAAGGCTATGAAAAATAAAAGATATGTGGTGTACGCATGGGTACTGATTCTGCTGACCAGTGTGTATAGTATGAATCTAACAGCAATAGCAGCAGGTGCGCAATTTGTATGTAGTATTTCAACAGATGGATGTGTGAATCTAGATGCTATAAATGCGTATGATCCTAATTTGCCGATTGTATTTGGAAGTTCAGTGATTGTAGCAGGAGATCTGACTGCACGAGGAGCGACAGGTATCACAGGAGCTACCGGACCGTGCTGTACGGGCGCCACAGGTGCCACTGGAGCGACCGGTACGTCAGTTACCGGTATCACGGGAGCCACAGGTGCTACTGGTGCACAAGGAGATCCGGGCTTGACGGGAGCCACAGGTGCTACTGGTATTACAGGTGTGACGGGTGCTACCGGAGCCACTGGTGCTATAGGTGTGACCGGAGCGACAGGTGCTACTGGAATTTCTTTAACAGGTCCGACGGGAGCCACCGGTAATATAGGTGCGATTGGCGCTCTAGGTGCTCTAGGTGCAACCGGAGCAACCGGAGCCACCGGAGTTGCTGGCGCTCAAGGAGCGACCGGAGCCACGGGAGCCACCGGTCCGGCTGGCGCAACTGGTATTACTGGTGTCACTGGTATTACTGGTGCTACTGGCCCGAGCGGAGCAGGTATTTTAGCCGCTGCTGTTCCTACTACCGTAGGCGCTGCGGTACGTTGGGCCGATACTGCAGGAACACAAATTAAAAATTCTGATGTACTCGTTAATTATTCTGCTGCTGTGCAACCGAGTGTACAGCTTATTCCGAGTACTACTTTGCCTAACTCAACCCTTGTAATTTCTCCAGCCGGGACAGGCGCTATAATTTTATCAGCAGCTGGAAATGCACGGGGAACCAATGCGGTAGATCTTCAAGCTTCAAGAGCTGTTGCTACACAAGTTGCAGCTGGGGCTAATTCTGCGATTTTAGGTGGTTCCAATAATACCATCAGCGCAGGAGGGACATTTTCAGTAATAGCGGGTGGAACCGGAAATACTATAACTGCTGCCAATAGTGTTACGTTAGGGGGAAATAACCTTACGGTTAATGCTCCTTTTTCTATAGCGCTCGGCTCTAACGCTACTGTTGCGGCTGGCAGAACGGGAAGTTTTATATGGTCCGATGGCAGCGCCGCTACCACTAATAGCGGTACGACCGGGTCACAGTTTGTTGCCCGTGCAACAGGGTCACCGATAGCGTTTGCATTCTATACCAATAGTACCTCAACTTTAGGTGTTTCACTTGCACCCCTCGCAAGTGCATGGGCTGCAATATCGCAACGTTCAGTCAAAGAAAAATATACTTCAATCGACCACATAGATGTGCTTAAAAAAGTAGCCGCTATGACTATTGAAAAGTGGACGTACAAAGATGTAGGCGATAAGCATAATAAAGTATGGCACATAGGGCCGTATGCTGAAGATTTTTATCAAGCGTTTGAAGTAGGCAATAACAATACGTCTATAAGTACATTAAATGCTGATGGTGTTTTATTTGCAGCTACTAAAGGTATGTATATGTTGCATGAGCAAGAAAAACAGGCTCTTGAAAAACGTATTGCACAGTTGAAACGTACCCTTCAAACAATTAAATCAAAGCATACTAAGTAATTTGTTGCTAAAAAGGAAAAAGACATGAGGTTGAAATTAAAACTAAGTTTACTAATGTTAATGAGTGTAAAGGCGCAGGGGTACACAGTATTTTATGCACCGGATATAGTAACTGACGGATGTGTACTGACAAATTGCATAGCGCCCAATAATTTTAACATACCGATTGAAATTAACGGGAATGTAGTGATAGATGGTACATTAACGGTGCTTGGTACAACAACAATTATAGCGCCTACCGGAGCGACAGGACCATGTTGTACAGGGCCTACGGGAGCCACTGGAGCGGCAGGAGATCCTGGTGTAACCGGTCCTACCGGACCGACTGGTGCGACGGGTGCCACGGGCTTGACAGGCATTAATGGTCCTACTGGTCCTACGGGAGCTACAGGTGCTACTGGTGCTGATGGAGCCATCGGTGCGGCCGGAGCCATTGGACCTGATGGTGCTACTGGACCAACGGGCGTGACGGGCGCGACTGGTCTTACTGGCGCACAAGGTCCTACCGGCGTGACAGGTGCGACTGGTCTGACGGGTGTAACCGGTCCTGCGGGCGCGACTGGAATTACTGGATTAACTGGTGCCACTGGTGCTATAGGTGCTCAAGGACCTACGGGAGCGACGGGTGCAGCTGGAGCCAGAGGAGCCACAGGTGCTACTGGTACGAGTGGCGTAGGTTTTATTGGGGCGCCAGTTGCAGCTGCCAATGATGCGGCAATATGGGCCAATACAACAGGTACGCAGATAGGCGATTCTGCGCTTTCAATAAATGATTTTACTACAAGTCCACAACCTTTAGTGCAAATTACCGGCAGCTCAGGCTTTGCTGCCAACATGAACCTTGTTCTTTCTCCTCAAGGTAGCGGAGGAATTTCCGTGAATACTCCTGATGGGACTGCAGTGGGAGGTAACGCGCGAGCTGCTGGTACGATTGATTTCCAGTTTTTAAGGAATGCTGCTAATCAAGTTACTGCAAATACAATTACTGCTCTTGTCGGTACTCAAAATTGTACCGTATCGACCGGCGCTGATACCGTTATTTTTGCTTCATCAGATGCGACAAACCAAGGAAGCGGTGCTTTATTGGTATCAGGCAATTCAACTTCAACGATAGGTAACGTGCTTGCTGCATTTGCTGGCGGAGCCGGCGCTCAAGCATTGCATAATTCGACTTTTGTGTGGTCAGATGGTTCGGCTATTACATCAACTACGACTATTTTTCAATTTTTTGTCAGAACTACCGGCAACTTGGCAAGTTCAACTCCTGCTGTAGTTTTATATACTAATAATATAGGTACTACAGGTGTTCAATTAGCCAATGGTTCTGGATCATGGTTGTCTGTTTCCTCTCGTGCTCTTAAAGAGAATTATACGCCGGTTGATCATATAGACATACTCAGAAAAGTTGCTGCTATGACAATTGAAAAGTGGGTTTACAAAGCGGATGATAATAAGGTTTGGCATATAGGGCCGTATGCCGAAGAGTTTTCACAGTTCGGTTTAGGTGAAAACAAAGACGTGATTACCACTCTTGATGCCGATGGTGTCTTGTTTGCTGCGATCAAAGGTATGCGCTTGTTGCATGCTCAAGATATGACATATTTGCAATCATCAATAGCTGAAATTACACAATTTATTAATGATATTAAGCAAGCTGTAAAATAATTTTTGCTCAACTTGTATGCGAGGACAGTATTATATTTGTCCTCGCATTTTTTTGTTCCATAATCTTGCATTTGATCTTATAAGATCATAAAACTTAAATATCTCATCAGTTAAAGGTACTTTAAAACTTGTGGAATGCAGTATGTTTTTACCAAGATTTTTTGTTGCATCGTTTTTGTAAATTAGATTACAAAACGGTTATTTATATTTTAGTTTTATATATTTAAAGACTTGTAGTTTCTAGGTTTAAGTTAGTATATCTCTTGATAAACAAACATAAGCAATAGTGATGTGTAGGTTCAAAAAAGGATGGTATGAAAGAGAAAAAATTACCGAGAAGTTTTGGCGTATATTTTTTACTGCTGAGTATGTCTGACCTTTTTTCATCCGAAGATATCACTAAGGCGTCTGGATCTTTGTTTGCATGCAACGTGATTACTGAAATCTTATATACCAATTGCATTGATCCCTATAATTTTTCACAGCCTATTGTAATTGAAGGTTCATTAGATATTAATGGTTTTTTGCAAGCAGATGGCTTTTCCGGGGGCATAGGAAACACGGGTGTTACTGGTATGTCTTATATAGGACCTACGGGAGCTCCGGGAATCACCGGCTCTCCAGGCGCAACAGGTGTTCCGGGTGTTTCTGGTGCAACAGGCATGACAGGCGCGACAGGAATGACCGGTATGACTGGTCCTGCAGGCGTGCAAGGTGAGTCAGGTTCTACGGGAGCCACGGGTCCGGCGGGGTTGAATGGCGCGACCGGAGCTGTTGGTGCTACAAGTATAGGAGCTACCGGAGCTACCGGTATATCGGGTGTAACCGGACCTACTGGTGCGACAGGCATATTAGGAATTATAGGAATTAATGGTGCGACAGGAGCCACGGGAGCTGTAGGGGCAACGGGAGCTAATGGTATTTCGTTGACAGGTACAACCGGAGCTACAGGCGTGACAGGCTCTCAGGGCGCTACCGGACCTACGGGTGCGACAGGGGACACTGGTGCCACAGGAGCTACGGGGGCCGCTGGTGCCACCGGTGCGACAGGATTGACGGGAGTAACGGGTGCCACTGGTATAACAGGTGCGACAGGTGCTACTGGTATAACAGGTGCTACTGGTGCAGGCGTTATTTCTACAAGTCCTACTACCGTAGGTGCTGCAGTGCGTTGGGCTGATACTGCAGGAACCCAAATTAAAAATTCTGACTTACTAATTAATTATAGTAGTACAGTGCCAACATCCCAAATTATACCAAGTGCTGCAGTTGCAATTAGCAACCTTGTTTTATCGCCACAAGGAACAGGTGCCTTAATGATGTCAACAGGAGGAAGTGCGCGAGGTACTAATGCTGTTGATTTGCAAAATGTGAGAAATGCACCAGCTCAAGTTGCAGCAGCACCTTACTCTGCAATTATAGGGGGCACCAATAGTGCTATTGTATCAGTAGCTTCAAATTCCGTGGTGATAGGCGGAGACAGCAACGTTATTGTTGGATCTAACTCTGCAATTATAGGCGGTAATAATAACGTTATTAGCTCAAATAATTGTCTGGCTCTGGGCGCTAATGTAAATTTGCAAGCAAACATAACTGGGAGTTTTATCTGGTCAGATGGTAGTAATACAACGCAGAGCACAAGTTTTTTTGGGGCGCAATTTATTGCACGGGCATCAGGATCTCCTACTGCGTTTGTTATTTACACTAATGCTGCCCAAACTACAGGGGTTGTTTTGGCAAGTGGAGCAAACGCATGGTCCACTCTTTCCGATCGAACATATAAAGAAAATTATACCTTAGTCGATTACCTAGATGTGCTTGAAAAAGTGGCTGCAATGACTATTGAAAAATGGACATACAAACATATGGGCGATGAACAATATAAGTCGTGGCACATAGGGCCCTATGCAGATGATTTTGCTCAGTTTGGTCTAGGAGATTTTAATGAAAGTATTAGCACACTAGATGCAGATGGAATATTGTTTGCTGCAACTAAAGGTATGTACTTACTTCATGAAGACACGAGACGAAAAATTGAAAAGCGTATCGAACAGTTAAGTCATGCTATTGAAGAATTTAAAGCGCAGCGTGTTCAATAAAGTGTCAAAAGGAGGATTTTCTGATGAGGTTAAAATTTAATATTATAAGCTTACTAGTACTTTGCACCAAGATATATGCGGTAACAAATAACTATTATGCACCTATTATATATACAGATGGCTGTGTATTAACCACTTGTGTGGCACCGGCTATTGTTACCACTCCTATTGATATAGATGCTGATGTGATAATAGACGGAACAGTAACAGTATTAGGGGTCACCATCATTGTGGCTCCTACTGGAGCTACCGGGTTGTCTTGTACTGGGCCTACTGGAGCTACTGGTCTGACTGGCCCTACCGGGGTTACCGGTATGACAGGAGCAACAGGTTTGACCGGAGCTACAGGTGATACAGGTTTGATGGGTCCGACAGGTGCGACCGGTGCGATAGGCGTGATGGGTTCTACCGGCGCCACAGGTCCGACAGGTATGACCGGTGCCACCGGTGCAACCGGTGCAAGCGGCGTAACAGGTAGTACTGGTGTAACGGGGGTGACCGGCTTGGCAGGCGCTGTTGGTCCTACCGGCTTGCAAGGTGCCGTAGGTCCTGCAGGAGCTCCCGGTATCACCGGTTTGACTGGCATGACAGGGGCGACAGGCGCTCTTAGTATAGGGGCCACTGGAGCCACAGGGATGTCTGGTACTACCGGAACGACTGGTATTACAGGACCTACAGGAGCGACGGGAGCGACCGGTGTGACCGGTGCGACAGGCAGTACAGGTATTATAGGTGCAATAGGTGCTACAGGAGCGACAGGTGCTACAGGAGCGACAGGTGCTATAGGTTCCATAGGTGCTATGGGATCAACAGGGCCTACAGGTGCGACAGGAATAGTTGGTGTATCGCCTACTACTATCAATGCGGTGGCAAGGTGGATTAATAACTTAGACGTTTCAGTTATTCAAAACTCAGCCTTAATAGTTAATGATGCGTCTTCGGTTATCCAGGACTATGTCCAAATAAATCCTGACTCTACAATTGCCTCCAATATTTCTTTGGTAATCTCACCTCGTGGTACGGGAGCTATTACAATTAATCTGCCAACCAATACAGTAGCTGGTGGAAACGCACGAGGAGTAAATGCAATAGATTTTCAAACTTCCCGATCAGCTGCAAGTCACGTTGCAAGTGGTAACTATTCAGTCTTGCTATCAAGCGGATCTAATACAGCATCAGGAAATCAGTCGGTAATAGTAGCAAACGCAGGAAGTGTTACAAGTGGCCTAAACTCGGTTGCTTTGGCAGGAAATGCATGTGTAGTCAGCGGATCCAACAGCGTTTCGATTGGCAGATCCGCGCAAGTTACTAACAATAATAGTTTCGTTTTTAGTGGATATAGTGCTGGTTCGCCTGCTACCACCAATACTAATCAATTTAAGATCGCAGCTCCCGGTACAATAGGGACAGTTGCCGTTAAGTTTTTTACCAGTAACGCTACAACTGCGCCAAACGTGGCGCCAGGACCTTATTTGAATAATGCTGGAACATCATGGCAAACGCCTTCATTGCGGAGTATTAAAGAAAATTATACCGAGGTCAATCATATTGATGTTCTCAAAAAAGTTGCTGCGATGACTATTGAGCGATGGACTTATAAAGACGAAAATTACAACGATCAGCTGGTATGGCATATGGGCCCGTATGCAGAGGAGTTTTGCGAGTTTGGATTGGGCGCAATTAGTGATCGGATTGAAACTGCAGATGCTGATGGAATATTATTTGCTGCGATTAAAGGTATGTATCTGTTGCATAAGCAAGATGTCCAAGAACTTGAAAATGAGTTTAAAAATCTTGAAGCTCGATTAAAAAAATTGAATGAATCGAGAAGAGCTATAAGATTTTAAGTTTTAAATATATACACCATGTGTTTATTATTTTTAACAATGAGAGTAGTTGCAATGAAAAAAAAATTTACTATTTTTATCTCTTGGTTTGGCTGCTTACTGGCAATATTTTCATTAAAAATTGACGCAGTAGGTAGTAAAGTAATTGGTCCACAATTTGTATGTAGCGTATCGACTGACGGCTGCATTACTCTGAATACAATAAAGCCTTACGTTACCAATCAACCAATTTTGTTCGGGGGCTCAATAATTATAGCGGGCAATCTTCAAGTTCAAGGTGGCACTGGTGCGACCGGAGCTACTGGCATGTGTTTGACAGGTCCTACCGGAGCTCTGGGAGATCAGGGTCCGGCCGGATCTCCAGGGCCCAATGGTTTGGCAGGAGCGACAGGTGCCACAGGCGCGAATGGCTTGACTGGTGCGACAGGAGCGACAGGTATGACCGGCGTTACGGGAATTACTGGCGTTGTTGGAATCCCCGGAGTGACAGGTACAACAGGAACTACTGGTATTTCATTAACAGGTGCGACCGGACCCACTGGTTCAACTGGTCCTCAAGGTGCGACCGGACCTACGGGTGCAACAGGGAACACTGGCGCCACAGGAGCTACTGGGGCCGCTGGAGCGATAGGAGCGATAGGCTTGACGGGAGTAACAGGTGCTACCGGAACTACAGGTGCAACAGGTGCCACTGGTACCACCGGTGCGACAGGTGCTATTGGTGCCATCGGTCTAATGGGCGCTACTGGTTTCATTGGTGTGACTGGTGCGACCGGGGGTACCGGAGCTATGGGAACTACCGGTGTGACAGGTATGACCGGTCCTGCGGGATCTACAGGTGCCACGGGAGTTACAGGGCCGTTAAGTGCGAGTGCAGGAACAGTCGGTGCTGCTGATGATGCGGTGATATGGGCCAGTACAGATGGCAGTCAAATTACAGGATCTTCACTTACTATTAATGATTTTAGTACCACCCCTCAAGCGCTTGTACAGCTTATTCCATCATCTCTTTTTGGAGCAAATGTTAGTATTGCACTGAGCCCTCGTGCGTCAGGGGGGTTATTGGTAAACGCACCCAATGGTACAGTGGCGGGTGGTAATGCTCGTGGCACTAGTGCAGTTGATTTTCAATTTGTACGCAATGCAGCGACTCAGGTTGCAAGTGGCAGTCCGGCTTCACTGATCGGAACTCAGAACTGTACTAATTCCGGTAGTTATGCTGCAATTTTTGCGTCTTCAGGCTCCACTATCGACTCAGCGATAGCTTCTATGATTGTGTGCGGTGATTCAAATACTTTAGTAAGTAGTAACTCAGGGTATAGTTTTGCAGGGGGTCCAGGCGCACAAGCACTTCATCTAGGATGCTTTGTATGGTCTGATGGTTCTGCGATTACTCAAACCACAGGCACAAACCAATTTTTTGTTCGTACTGTAGGTTCGCCGGGGCCTTCAGTTGCACCTGCTGTTATTCTTTATACTAATGCAGCTACTAATGGCGTGCAATTGGCAAACAGTGGTAGTTCGTGGTCAGCTGCATCTTCCCGAGAGCGTAAGGAAAATTATACTTCTGTTGATCATATCAATGTGCTTAAAAAATTAGCAGCAATGACTATTGAGAAATGGACTTATAAAGATGTAAGTGATAGCCCTACAAAAATATGGCATATTGGTCCGTACGCAGATGAGTTTGCTCAATTTGGTATAGGTAGAAATAACGGTCGCATTGAAACTATTGATGCAGATGGTGTACTGTTTGCCGCAGTTAAAGGTATGCATGAATTACATTTTCAAGATCTTCAAAGTTGGAGATCAGCACTTGCTGAGTTTGATCGACAAATAACTATTCTGGAAATCAATAATCAATAAGTCCAGCTTTTAATGTTATACAAAATATATTCATTATCTAGTAAATAAAATTACTAATAAAACCACAAACTTTGATTCCTTGCGAGTTGGTGACGTGAACTAGTATAGTTTTGTTCCATATAGGTTTAACCAATTAAATTAAACTTAATTTTTGAAAGAAGAATAGTATGGAAAAAATTTGGCTACTTACATCCAATATTACGCATTATTTATTATTAATACTTTTGTGTATTACAAACTTTATTGATCCTTTTGACAGGAATGATAAAGCATTAGGATCAGTGTTTGCGTGCGTGGTGCAAACATCAGGTTTATATACAAATTGTATTGATCCTTATGATTTTACACAACCTATTGTTGTAGAAGGTTCGGTTAATATTAGTGGTGTATTACAAGTAGATGGGCTTCCTATAATTTCAGGGGATACCGGAGCGACCGGACCATGTTGTTATGGTCCTACCGGGGTTACCGGTATGACCGGTATCACGGGATTGACTGGTGCGACGGGGCCGACCGGTGCCACAGGCACGACAGGTGCGACAGGAATTTCTATTATTGGAGTTACTGGGGCCGTTGGAGCTACGGGTGTCACTGGACCCACGGGTGTAACAGGTCCTACGGGAATAACCGGTATGACCATAACAGGTGCTACTGGTCCTACTGGGGCAACTGGTATTACAGGTGTGACAGGTGTTACCGGCGCTACGGGTTCGATCGGAGCTACAGGATCCACGGGTGCGTCAGGAATTGATAGTATCGTCCTTTCAACACCCCCCACCACAGTGAATGCAGTTGCACGATGGGGAAATACTGCGGGCACCTTACTTAAAAATTCTGTTTTAATTATCAATGATTCGTCTTCTGTAATTCAAAATAATGTCCAAATCAATCCTGATCCAGCCGTTGACCCTAATATGTCTCTTGTGCTATCGCCAGGCGCTAATGCAATTACTATGTCGATACCTGATGGTACGGCAACAGGGGGGGATGCACGAGGATCTCGAGCAATTGACTTTCAAACAGTAAGAAGCTTGTCTACCCAAGTTGCAAGCGGCCAAAGGTCAGTGTTACTTGCAACAGCATTGTCTACAGTGACTGGTACTAATACTTTGTCAATTGCTGGTAATCAAAATGTGTCTGACGGTATATATTCATTAACTCAAGGTACTCAATGTCAAACTCTTGCCTCTTTGGGTTGTGCTTTGGGTGTAGGAGCTATAGCGAATACTAATAATGTATTTGTATGGGCCGATGGTTCTGCGGCAGGAGGATTTTCACCTACTAATGCATACCAATTTTCTGTCAACGCAATAGGTGCAGTAGGGGGAGGAGTAGCGGTTAAATTCTTTACAAGCAATGCCACCACAGGTCCTACAGTAGCTCCTGGCGCCTATTTGAATCAAAATGATACAGCTTGGCAGGTGCCTTCACTGCGTAGCATTAAAGAAAATTATACTTCTATTAATTGTCTTGAGGTTCTTGAAAAAGTTGCTGTAATGACCATTGAACGATGGACCTATAAAGATGAAAGTCATACTGATAGATTAGTGTGGCACATGGGACCGTATGCAGAAGAATTTTGTCAGTTTGGATTAGGTGCAAATAGTGATCGCATTGAAACTGCAGATGCCGACGGAATACTATTTGCTGCGATCAAAGGTATGTACTTACTTCATACCGATAAGATAGAAAATCTTAATAACAAAATGCTGCATTTAGAAGAACGTATGAAATACTTAAAAAAATCAGCCAAACCTTAAAAATATCTACTTAATATGTGTCAAATATATGTGAGTATTTCTAAAAATTGAGAGTAAAGGCTATGAAAAATAAAAGATATGTGGTGTACGCATGGGTACTGATTCTGCTGACCAGTGTGTATAGTAGGAATCTAACAGCAATAGCGCCAGGTGCGCAATTTGTATGTAGTGTTTCAACAGATGGATGTGTGAATCTAGATTCTATAAATGCATATGATACTAATTTTCCGATAGTATTTGGAAGTTCAGTGATTGTGGCAGGAGATCTGACTGCGCTGGGGGCAACAGGTACCACAGGAGCCACCGGACCGTGCTGTACCGGAGCGACCGGTCCCACTGGAGCGACGGGTGCGTCAGTTACCGGTATCACGGGAGCCGCAGGTGCTACTGGTGCACAAGGAGATCCGGGCTTGACGGGAGCCACAGGTGCTACTGGTACTACAGGTGTGACGGGTGCGACCGGAGCCACTGGTGCTATAGGTGCCACCGGAGTGACCGGTACGACAGGTTTGACGGGTGCGACCGGCTTGTCGGTGACAGGAGCGACAGGTGTGACAGGATCTACGGGCGTGACGGGCGTAACAGGCGCGACCGGAGCGACCGGCTCTAATGGAGCAGGCGTATTGATATCGTCTGGCTCTACTACTGTAGGTGCTGCGGTACGTTGGGCCGATACTGCAGGAACACAAATTAAAAATTCTGATGTACTCATTAATTATTCTGCTGCTGTGCAACCGAGTGTACAGCTTATTCCGAGTACTACTTTGCCTAATTCAACCCTTGTAATTTCTCCGGCCGGGACAGGTGCTATAATTTTATCAGCAGCTGGAAATGCACGGGGATCGAACGCTATAGATTTGCAATCTACACTAGGGCCTAATGATGACGTAGCCGCAGGACCTAACTCTGCACTTATAGGAGGAGGGTTCAGTCAGATTAGCCCTGACTCACCATTTTCAGCGGTGTTGGCCGGAACGCAGCATACAATAAGTGGAGCGTCGTATAGTACTATTTTATCTGGAACTGGCAATACTATCGAGGCAAGCAACGCTTTAGCGCTAGGCGATGAAGCTAATATTACTCAACCAGGTACATTCATGTGGTCAGATTTATTTACAACAAACAATACCTCAGGTAACCCGGGATCGCAATTTATTGTAAGAGCTACGGCCAATGGTGTGGGTACCCTTTCGGTGCGATTTGTAACTAATGCTGCTGGCACCTTAGGAACTCAATTATCATTTGGGGCTTCTGCATGGACTGCGATATCGCAACGTTCAGTCAAAGAAAATTATACTCCTATTAATCATATTGAAGTTCTTAGAAAAGTAGCTGCGATGACTATTGAAAAATGGACATATAAAGGTGACAATACTCAAAGTCCAAAATCGTGGCATATAGGGCCTTATGCAGAAGAGTTTGCGCAGTTTGGTTTGGGGTCAACCGCGCATGCTATAAGTACATTAAATGCTGATGGAATTTTATTTGCAGCTACTAGAGGTATGTATATGTTGCATGAGCAAGAAAAACAGGCTCTTGAAAAACGTATTGCACAATTGAAAGAAGATATTAGTTGCTATGTCGCACAACAAAAATAATAATTTGTTGTTAAAAAGGAAGAATATATGAGGTTGAAATTAAAACTAAGTTTACTAATGTTAATGAGTGTAAAGGCGCAGGGGTACACAGTATTTTATGCACCGGATATAGTAACTGACGGATGCGTACTGACAAATTGCATAGCGCCTAATAATTTTAACATACCGATTGAAATTAACGGGAATGTAGTGATAGATGGTACATTAACGGTGCTTGGTACAACAACAATTATAGCGCCTACTGGAGCGACAGGACCATGTTGTACAGGGCCTACGGGAGCCACTGGAGCGGCAGGAGATCCTGGTGTAACCGGTCCTACCGGACCGACTGGTGCGACGGGTGCCACGGGCTTGACAGGGGTCAATGGTCCCACTGGTCCTACGGGAGCTACAGGTGCAACTGGTACTGATGGAGCCATCGGTGCGGCCGGAGCCATTGGACCTGATGGTGCTACTGGACCAACGGGCGTGACAGGCGCGACGGGTCTTACCGGCGCACAAGGTCCTACGGGAGCTACAGGTGCGACTGGTCTGACGGGAGCCACAGGCGCGACTGGTGCTACTGGCACTAATGGGGTAAGTTTAACAGGTGCTATAGTATCTATTAATGATGCGGCAACGTGGGCTGATACAACGGGTACCACCATACAAGATTCAGCACTTAATATTTCTGATTTCTTTACCACTCCACAACCTTCAGTACAAATTAATGGAAGTCCTGGTATAAGCCCTAATATTAATATTGTCTTATCGCCCCGTGGTACCGGAGGTTTAAGTGTACGCCCGCCTGCAGCTGCAGGCGATGCGCGAGGCGCTGGTGCAATTGATCTACAATTTATAGGCGCTGCCGGACAAGTAGCAAGTGGAGCAGGTTCAGGGCTTGTGGCAACGCAAAATTGTACCGTATCTGGTACTAACTCTGCCGTTATTGCATCTATAGGCACAGTTGTTTCAGGCAACTCTAGTTTAGCGGTTTCTGGTGGTCTTGATAACAGTGGTACATTTCCTACGTTAATAACAGGTAATGCATGTTTTGCAGGTGGACGCGGTGCTCAGGCACTTAATTCTCAGTGTTTTGTATGGTCTGATGGTAGTGCGGTAACGCAAACAACTGCGATTCGTCAGTTTTTTGTCCGAACTACCGGTAACCCTGCGGTGGTTATCTATACGGCACCTGGAAATACTAATGGGGTTCAGCTGGCAGCGGGAGCTAGCGCATGGTCTTCATTATCCAGCCGCGCTGCAAAAGAAAATTATACCGCGGTCAATCATGTTGATGTTCTTAAAAAAGTGGTTGCTATGACTATTGAGCAATGGAATTACAAATCAGATGAACACAAGGCGTTGTATATGGGACCATATGCTGAGGAATTTGCAGAATTTGGGTTAGGTTCTGATGATACTACTATTTCTACTATTGATGCAGACGGGGTACTGTTTGCTGCAATTAAAGGTATGTATATGCTACATGGTGAAAATATGGCTGCTTTGGAATTATCTATTGCTCAGCTTGATACGGTGATAAGTGATCTGGAAAAAATAAAAGATAATATTATTTATGACATAAGGAGCAGTATATTCTGCTCCTTATGTATTATTACATAATTGTTACAATTTCTCGGCAATAAAATAATTATATAATTCATGCCAAAGCACTTGATAAAAAATTTACTTTAAAGGTTTAAATAGTTTTATGACTCGTTAGTTGCGCTTGAAATGTAGCGTGCTGTGCATGTATATGTTCAAGCTCTAAATGGGAAGAGAAAGTACTATTCCATCCATTAATGAATGCAGTAATATTATCAAGGGGCGCTTCTATACTGAGCGCAATATCCTGCCTGGTTGCTCGATATGAATTAATGCTAATGTGATGTACGCGTGCGATGCTATACAGATCATATAAGCTTGGTGCTCGGTATGATTGATTACGCATATGGTTATGTATATTTTCATGATTTTTTATAGTAGCATGCGCGCGTTCAAGACGCAGAGTATGAACGCTTGCAGAACGGTAAGCATTGAATAATACAATAGATTGATATAATGTCGTGCTTATTATTCCTATAGTAAGTAAACCCCAGCACATGATAGTATTATTGATCCACTGAGTGTGCTGTACCGTGTTCTGGTAATTTTCTGTTGAGCCTAAAATATCATGTTTCATAATTGTGTACTCACATAATTATGCCAAGCACCAAATGCAGGTACTAATCCTCCTGCATAAATAGTGCGATCTATTATTGAAGAATCTTTCATAGTACATATACGATATATCATAGATTCGCGTATTGCCAATTCAAAAGTACTCCATCGCTGTAAGTCTGCAATCAGCGCGCCTGAACGCATGCATGATTGAAATATATACATATATGTATTGCGCGCGCACCATTGATACGGCTGTACTTGAATTACTGACAGTCCAGCTCGTGCATATATACTATACAGTTGAACTATGCTGGGCATATCTGCTGATGCTGAGTACCAATAATAGTACTCATCAGTGCTTGCACCTAAATAGTGGTGTATAAAATTTATCTGCTCGGGTTGCTCAGAGAGTTTGACTTGAGTTTGCAAGGAACCAGTACGGTAAATCCGTTCATACATAAAATTTGACCCAATGATAATTACAGGGATGTTGCCCGTATTATCATATCCTAGATTTTTCAATTGAGTGACAAGGTAACTGCTATTAAGAATACTCGTATGGTGTATAACATTGAGCGGTATGTCCCAACTTACATAATGTTCAATATGTACAGGAGCTGAAAGGTTCGATGGTATATTAAAGTATATACATACTATTTTGTGAGCATACCATATATGAAGTGCGAGAGTTGAAGGAGCTGGTTTGAAAATCATGTGAGTATATGTGCATATATATAGCGATCGTGGCCATACATATCTTTATGTAAGGTAATATTATAGTAGCCTATTTTTTCAAGGTATTTTACCACAGCATCACCTTGTGTGCTATCAATTTCAAGTGTCAACTGTGGATAGCGTGTATGATGAGAATTTTTTATATATTCAGGAGCTGTTCTGATAATTGACATAATAATTTCAAGTCCATGATTATCTGCAAACAGTGCGCGTGGATCCTCCCATTGAGTAACACTTGTATCCATGCGTGTACGATAAGCAGGATCAATGTAAGGAGGGTTACTAACAATACAATTGAAATTACTTCCTGAGGGTAAAGCATTAAAAAGATCACCGATATAGTAGGTAGCATTGGTAATATTATTAGTGCGCGCATTAAGCTGTGCGTATTCAATAGCATAAGGATTAATATCAGTAAGAGTTATAATGCTTGAGGGTAATGTATGAGCGATGCTCAGTCCAATACATCCCGTTCCTGTGCACAGATCGAGAATCGAAAGAGGTTGTTGCGCGCGAGAGAGTACCTCTATTAATTCCTGTGTCCATGCTTCGGTTTCAGGCCGAGGAATGAGCAGAGGTGGTGCGACATGCAAGGTCAAGTCCCCAAATGGAATTGAGCCTATGCAATATGCCAGTGGTTTACTTAACGTAATATGATCATAAAGTATGGTCTGTAACTTTATGAATTGATCGGTTGATAATATAATTTTAGGTAAATGATATAACTGTATGCGCGACACATCTAATATATATTCCAGGATCCACTGACTGACGGTTAAAGCTTCTTCTTGAGTGCTGTATACAGCGCGTAGTTGATCGGAAATCTTCATAAGTAATTCAGAACTTGAATACATTATATTTGGCACAAAGAGCATATCTCTATTCATGCAAGTAAATCATCAATAAATATTACTGGATCAAATGGAGCGAATGTATCGATACTTTCCCCTGTTGATATGTACGTAACAGGTACATGTAATTCATGGCTTACTGCAAAAATAATTCCCCCTTTGGCTGTACTGTCAAGTTTGGTGAGAATAATGCCATCAAGGGGTGTGCTTTCGTGAAATAACCGTGCTTGATCCAATGAGTTCTGTCCCAGCATAGAATCGATAGTCAAAAGAGTAGTAACTTGGGCGTCAGGCAATTGTTTGCCAATGACTTTACGTATTTTCTCAAGTTCATGCATGAGATTTATTTTAGTTTGTAACCGGCCGGCAGTATCAATAATTAAAACATCAAAGTTTTCTGCTTTGTACTTTTGGCATCCTGCAAAAATTACTGAAGCAGGATCCTGACCCGTTTGACCTTCAATTATAGGTACTCCAATGCGGTCTGCCCACACTTTAAGTTGTGCGGTTGCTGCTGCTCGGAATGTATCAGCTCCCACTAAAAGCACTCGTTTGCCTAAATTTTTGCAACGTGCGGCAAGTTTTGCAGCGCATGTAGTTTTACCGCTTCCATTGATTCCTACTAGTAAGAATATTGATGAATCTTTGTATGGGTGGTTAGTTTGTAAGACTTCAATAAGTATTTTTTAAGTTGTTCGTGAAGCTGTAAACCTGAATTGAGATGTCCACTTTGATGGGACTTGCTGAGCTTGTCAATAATCATGCGGGTAGTACTATACCCCGTATCGGCCGATAGTAGTATTTTTTCAAGTTCATGTAATGTTTCAGTGTCTATACTCGAGCGAGAAAAAAGACCCTTAATTTTACTAGTTACTTGTTCATATATTTTGTTAAAAGTTTTTTTAATAAATCCAAACATATTCTACACTTGGAGTAAAATGAGTAAAACAGCTCTTTATTGTAAGTATATCGCTCTTAATGGCTCCCACAATGGGTGTTACATAATAAATTGCTCAAGGCGCTGCGTCAATACGCTCAAGCGATTATAATCACCGGCAAACAATCGCCACACGTGACGAGTAAGTTCTACCAATTTCTCATCAGTAAGTACTTGTTGTTCTTTTTGGTAGCGGACTAAGGCAAGAATAAGTTCATCAGGCTGTGCGATTTGTGCAGGGGCGCATAATAAAAGATGAAGATAGTCAGGATGAGCGGTAAACTTATGTAAAACTTCTTGATCAGCCAAGGTGATGAAGCCGTGAACAGGTGCGGGAAAAGGGCAATTACAGTAATACACTACTGAGTTATATTCGTAACCTACCATGAGTATACTTAATTTAGTTTGTAAAAAGTGAAAAATTTGTGGCTGTTCCTTTTCAAGTTGATGTAATTCAAGGCCATGTGCGTACGCGCGATGATTATCTTGATCAACACCTGCCTGCGCTTGATATACAATTCCAAACAGGCGGTATCCTTGATAATCTACATATACTAATGAACCATAAGGTGCAACAACCTTCCAATTCCAGCAATGTGCGATACACGCGCTTATAGTGCTGGATACAACTTCGCCAATAGTGTCATGTGGATAATTCATACTAACTCGTGCCAATAATAATCTACTGATATGCCAATGTAGCATATCATGTTTTGTTCAAGCACAAAATTAAAAAATATATTGATACTCGATGATATATATCACCTCTAGTCTGCAATTTGTAGAGATGAAATATTTTGAAATTGAGGTAAATGATCAATAAAACTTATGCGATGAATAAAAGAATGTCCGAATAAATCTAAAGAGGCCTTATGGACTTGCGTGCTATACCCTTTGTGTTGCCCAAATTTATATCCAGGCAAAGTATGTTCCATGCGTACCATCATTCGATCGCGAATTACTTTGGCAATAATGGAAGCGGCAGCAATTGCACTGGAATGCTGTTCGCCTTTGATAAAATAATATAAGGGGATGGATTGGTATACACTGCCTACTAAGCTAACAGGCATGGCATCTACGACAATATGCTCGGGCAGGCGACTGTGACAATTGAAAAGTTGTATGATCGCTCGACGCATACATTTGAGAGTGGTTTGCCATATATTATACCGATCAATTTCTTGGTTGCTCATAATGGCATAGCTATAAACAGCATTCTTACTAATATATGAAAATGCATGCTCTCTTTGAGCTGGACTGAGTATTTTTGAGTCTTTAAAAAGTTCAGTTTGAATTCCAGGGGGCAATAAAACCGCTGCTGTCACTACTGGTCCGGCCAGACACCCTCGTCCTACTTCGTCTACCCCACAAATGCCCTTGTTCTGGGACCAAGCAAGCCGCTCGTAGTGGTCCTTATTGAAGGGTAAGGGTACTTTAAAAGGGGGTAAAAGAGGTTTCATATCAGTAACATTTCGGTTTGACAATTTTATAAAAAACAGTACAATGTGAAATAAGGCAGTGTTAATAATCTTATTTCTTTCTTTATTATAATATTGAGGAGTTTATATGTCATCTTCAGCACGCTCAACTGAGCTGAGAGTTAAAGAACTTTTGCGTGAGCGCGGGTGGACTACCAAAATTTTGGCTGAAAAAACTGGAATGTCAGAAAGTTATCTGACACATATTAAAAATGGTACTCGTCGTTGGAATGAAGACTCATTGCGTAAATTAGCAGTCGCTTTTGAATTGAGTCCTATTGAACTCTTTGCGCAACGTCGTAAACGTACTGATAATATTGATAGCAATATTAGTATGCCAGAGCGTACTGATGTTGAATTGAAAGTTCAGATAGTACCTGTTGTCGGCGAAATACCATCTAACCCGTCTCCTTATAATAACCAGCTGATGCAAATTACTACTGGTTTTAAAGATGTATTTGTACCTATTTTAAACGCTGATGATAACTCAATGTTTGCACTCTGTGTTGAAAATAACTTTATGGCTCCTACTTTTGTAAAAGGTGATTATTTAATTATCTCTCCAGGGGTATGGACTCGTTCAGGTGATATTGCAGCAGTAGAATATGGTAATGAAACTCCAATTAAAGCAATTACACAGGTTACTTATACCGAAGATTTTATTGTACTTGAATCAGTAAATCATAAACAACCACCTACCGCACTTGTGCGTGGCAAAGATCATTTCCGTATTATCGGACGTGTTATTCAGCGTCATCAACGTTTGGCGTAATATAACTCCTGTAACATAGATACTAAAAAGGCCTATAAATTATAGGCCTTTTTTATTAGTTTTTACTGTATATGTGTTTTCTAATCTTATTTACCCTTGTAAGGTGCTATGTGATCGATTGATGTCCAGGTAAATTGTGTTTTCTGGGCAGCTTCACTTTTTACATCAGATGACGTCTGCAGCTTTTTTACAATTTCAGGTAAGTACTTACTACTCAATACCACATACTGATCTTTGAGTATTTTATATTTAACGATGTTTTCATTAAAGTGTTGTTTCCAAATTTTCAAAGCTTCTTTCTGATAAGGATGACCTAGTTTGACAACAATTATTTCTGGATAATGAGTATCCATCATAACGGTAATATTCAAAAGTGTTCCGCTATCGGTGGACTTTAGTTTGTTTTCAGTTGTGAAAAGATAAGAGTTTGAACCTAGGTTTTTTCCAATAAGAATTTTGCATGAAGGGTTGATAAGAGTTTTTTCTATACCCAGCGACTTGGATTGAGCGTATTCAGGCTCAAGAACTATATTTGCATCAGCAATAATTTGATAAGCCTGCTCAATATTAGAAGAAGTAAGTTGTTTGAATGGGTCGGCAGATATCATGCTGAATGCAAGTGCTGAAGTTGCACATATTATCCATATAGTGCGCCTATAAGCCACAGTTTTTTATTGCATTTAATGTTTTTTTTCATAATTTTGATCATAGTTTTCCCTAGAGCTTGTTGTATGCTAATACATATATAAGCAGTACATTTTAAAATAAGTTTAACATAATGCTTATTTGCAAATAAATATATAGTGTAAATTCATGAAAAGGTCACGTTATGAAAAAGCTTATAATACTTACTATATGTGTGACGATTTTTTCAACAATTTGGAGTATGGAAAAGTGTTCTTTAACAACAAGGGATAAGCAAACTGTTTTAATAGATATCGATTTATATAATAAACTTTTAGAAAAGTCGCGAGTACTCAAAAGGTATGTTGTCGAGAATCGAGAATCGCATAATTATAATATTGATGCCACGCAAGAGTATATTAATGATATATTGGCTTATATAAAAAATGATGCATTACCTGGTTATAGTACTTCTTTGAATAATCCAGATAATATAAATTCTTATATTCAATTTACTAACGCAGCTCATGCGTTTGATATTCCTGATTTGAGTTCTTCTATATGCAAAATTTGGGATAACTATTTTCAAGAGCATATGAAATATAAGCCTACTTTAACGCCTGAAATATGTTATGAAAAATTAACACCTCTTGTTGCCACGCTTGCGGCAAGTGGATTGTCCTCTGATGTTCAAAGCAACTTACTAGTACCTTATATATTTGAGCAATTTAAAATTGATTATGCACAGATTGCAGCAAATATAAGAAAATTACTTTTAAAAATTTGTGCAAAAAAACTATTGGACGTGGTAGGTCTTGTCTTGGTTAAAAATGCGCGCATAGATTTGAGTGAAAATGGAGAGTTATGTTTAATTTCTGGATATCATCAGTTGACCAATAACATCACTTCTCCTCAAGGTTTTGAAATTACTGTACGGAACTTGCAGTCAGGAGATACTCACACTGTTTTCAAAGAAGGTCTTAAAAAGTTGTCACCTGATTCTATATTTTACGTTAATAAAATTGCGTGGCATCCCTGGGCTCAAAGATTTGCAACTTTAAGAAAGAATATTGTGCGTGTATGGGATGTGCCTCCTGTTGCCAACCCTACCTCTCTACGAGTACATCATTTAGTTCATTCTTTGTCGTGGAGCCCTGACGGAAGATATCTTTTGGTTGTATATGCAAGTAATCCTCAATCATACGCTCACGTTATTGACATGGCACAGCCAGATAAAGCCCTTGGTGTCGTATTGTTGCACAATGTGTTCCAAGATCATCATGAAAAAGGTCCATTATGGCATCCAGAGTCCCCCGGATCAAAATATATTATTACTTCTGTTGGTGATAAGGGTACAAATTCTTACAAAATGTGTAACATACTTGATGTTTCTGAAAATTACAAAGAAAAATTCTTTCAAGGCATTGCTCCTTCCTGGAGCCCATGTGGAAGTTTTTACTGTTATTTAAGTGAAGATGAAAAAAATTTATATATCGATCAATTTTGTTCTTATTCAAATGTTATTAAGACAGAGGTGCCGCATCCAGTAACTTCTGAGTACTTTTGGAGTCCAGATGGTAGTATGATTGCGTTTAGTGGCTACAAATCTATCCATATTTTCAATAGAGACACCGAACAGTGGTTTACTGCTTCCATACCTCTTATTAATGATATTATTTCTCTTCATTGGAGTCCTGACTCTCAAATGCTTGCTATTCTTAGTTACGACCAAGTCGTAATTTATGATATCTCAAGTGGTGATGTATTTGGACCACTGTCTAATGGCGTAAAACAAATAGCATGGACCAAAGACAGCTCGCTATTAAAATGCATAATACAAGAAGATGAACGAATTTATTTATGGCATATTGATATCAATAAAATAAAATCGTTCAACAAAGCTTTAAGTTCACTTACCATTGTTCATGCGTATACTATTGCGCAGTTATGTACTCAAAATTTGCCTAATAGTATTGAAGAAATAACCAAAGTTGTCAGCGGTACCTATATTACTAATCGCATAAAAAAAGTGGTATTACAGGTTGTTAGTGCAGTGGAGAAGAATATATTGGAAAGTAAGTTGCCATTACTTAATTTGGTTTATACAAAACGCAAATAGTTGTCATACTATGAAGGTACTTGAATTGTTAGCTCAAGTACCTTCATAAGATTATTATTTTTTCTTATGTTTTTGCGTATCTCTTTTCTTAAGAACAAATTCTGCATTTCCTTTAAAATAGTCTAATATTTTTTTGAGAGAATAAAGTCGGGGAGTAGGCTTTTTGGTACCTTTTTCAGTGGACATATATTGTATCATCTCATTAATTTGTTCTTGTGATAGAAAGGTAATAAACCCCTGTGCTTCGGTTTCTATTATTGATTTGCCAGTATCATGAAGTTTTAATTTTTTCATCATGGCAGGTACTTCACTTTTACTCAAACTATCGTCATCACTTTTGAGCAACATCACTCCGCACAATCCTTTGATAAGAAGATTTTTTAAAGTTATGAGTACTCCCCAAGGATCGGTTTCATCGACAAGCTCCTGCCATAAACCAAGTCTGCCAGTAATACTCAAAGACTGCTGATATAAGTGATAATTGCTACAATCATATGTATTCAAAAGGAGATCGCTTAGTTGATTTATTATATATGCAATTTCTTGTGCTTGAATAAGGTGATATTTTGAATTGCGCGAATACTTTAAAAATTCAAGCATCGCACTTTTTAATTGATGCAGTGATATAATTCCTTCAGCAATTTTATATGCATTTACTAAAGGTTTTGGGATAAATTGTTCAGGAAAACGATCATAGCGACGTGACATATGATTGAGTATATTTTTATTCCGTTCTTGACGGATACGTTTGATTTCATCTGAAGTAAATTGTTTGTAAGATTTTGATAAGATGCTGTATCGCATTGTCTGAATAGTTCGAGCATATAATTTTTTAAATGAGCTGATTTCTGGATTAGTGATCACAGGAGCAGTTTCCGCGGTAGTATTTACTATCTTTTTGCTCGATATAGTACCCTTTAAACGTTTGGCCAAAGATAACTTACGAGTGATCTTTGCCTTCGGGTCTTTTTGTGAATCATGAGAAACATTTGTTTCTTGATTATTATTGTTATTTAACTCAGATAATCTTGTGAGTAAATCTTGTTGGTATATATATTCAAATGCAATAGCAAGTGCCCTAAATTTATTTGATTCATTTGTTTTGTGGGCATCTATAAACTCCTTTTCCATCGAACTGCTTACATTAAATATTAAGCTGCTCATAGTTACATATAAAATAATGCGTTGCATTAAAGGTCCCTACGTACATATAAATGAAAATTACTATGTCTTTGATAGTAAACATGTGTTATAGAAATTTTAAAAGAAATAATTAAAAACAATGTGATTGCTAATTCTATTTTAAAAAATTTTAAAAAAATATAATTTATATTTTATAAAAACAACATTTAAATTACATCTGAGGGCTACTACAATTGAAAGTGATAATTAAAAAAATTTACAAATATTTATTTTTATCTGGCGTTAGAATAAATTTTAGTAAAATATTTCATTATCAATAAGGTGGCCTACCCCTTAGCATTATGCGTAAAATCTGTTATTCTATACATACATTAAATACTAAGCAAGACTTAGTATAGTGGTTCTTCACTTCCATTTAATGATTGAGGTCTTATGATTCGTTACGAGGTTCTGCTTTTAGCGGTTCCAGAAATTACACCTGATGAAGTGCGTACTATTCAAACGCAGCTTGAAAACGCCGTTAAGCAAGCAGGTGGCTCAACACTCTCATTTGAGCGTTGGGGTAAATATAAACTTGCGTATCCTGTTGAAAAACATGAATATGGAGTATATTTTTTAATGCGTTTTGAAGCGCAACAAACAGGAACTATAGCTCGTACTGTAAATGAAGTATGTGCAGTTAAGTTCCATGAACTAATTATGCGTTTTATGATTAGTCGTCTTGATCCAAAAGTTGGTTTGAGTTATCAGCGTCCATTGTCATTAGAAGAAGCACCAGCTCGCAGTTCAATGTCAGGGTTTGGCAATTCGCGTGACATGGGTGACCATGAGTCTGATATGCAACTTTCATCACATTCAATGAATATTGATCAGGATATTGTATGACAAAAAAGATCAAACTAAAAATTAGCGCACGACTACTTAAAAAACGTTTTCGTCGTCAACAAGGTGCGGCAGGTAAGCACTGCAGATTCTGTGGTAGCGCTTCACAGCTGACAAACCTTGATTATAAGAATGCAACGTTCTTGAAAAACTTTTTGACAGAACGCGGCAAAATTCTTCCATCCCGTATATCTGGGACATGTGCGTTGCATCAACGTGAACTTTCGCAATCAATTCGTAAGTCTCGCGTAATGGCTTTGATTCCATACATTGCACCACAGTTTTAAGATATTATGCGCGCTGCGCATTCTTTATTATAGTAATTTATAAAGGCATGCAAGCTTGCATGCCTTTCTGCCTATAAAGGTATATATAATTATGAATAAAACTCGTTCTGAAGTCCGTAATATTGCAATTATTGCACACGTTGACCACGGAAAAACTACTCTTGTTGACCAACTGTTGCGCCAATCAGGGACACTCAAAGATCAAACTACTGATCGTGTAATGGACTCTAACGCACTTGAGCGTGAAAGAGGTATTACCATTTTGGCAAAAAATACTGGTGTGCGTTACCAAGATTATAATATTAATATTGTCGATACCCCTGGTCACTCTGACTTTGGTGGAGAAGTCGAACGTACATTGCAAATGGTTGAAGGATTTCTTCTTCTGGTCGATGCCGCAGAAGGTGTACTGCCAGGTACACGCTTTGTACTGCAAAAAGCATTGCAACTTAATCTTAAGCCCATTGTTTTGATCAATAAAATAGACCGAAAAGATGCTGATATTGATCGTACTCAAGAGCAAATTCATGATTTGTTCTTAGATTTGGCCCAAGATGAATCACAGCTTGAATTTCCTGTATTATACGGGGCTGCGCGCTCAGGATTTGTAGGTACTGATCCGGAAGCACGTTCAGGAGATATGACACCATTGTTTGATGCAATTATTAAACATATCCCTGCGCCAACTGAAAAAAATGATTCACTGCAGTTTTTATGTATTAACCAAGAGCATTCTGACTTCTTGGGGCCTATAGCAGTAGGACGTATTTTCAGTGGGGGGCTTACTGTCGGCCAGCAAGTTATTTGTTGCAAAGATGATACAGTATCAAAACCAATCAAAATTACTAAAATTTTCAAATATCTTGGTTTGCATAAGGTAGAAGCACAATCTGCTGAATTTGGCGATATCGTTGCACTCGCGGGTTTTGACGCGCCAGTATCGATTGGTACGACAATCTGTCAAGTAGATAAGCCATTACCATATCCATATGTAAAAATTGATGAACCAACAGTTACCATTTACATGGCTGTTAACGATTCCCCGTTTGCAGGTCAAGATGGTAAATTACTCACTTCACGTCAGATCAAAGAGCGTTTGGAAAAAGAGCTTAAGGTCAACGTGGCGCTTCGTGTAGAACCTACTGCATCGCCTGAAGTATTTAAGGTGTCTGGTCGTGGTCAATTGCATTTGGGTGTATTGATTGAAAACATGCGCCGTGAAGGCTTTGAATTACAAGTTTCTGCGCCTGAAGTAATTATAAAAGAAATTGATGGCGTGAAATGTGAACCTATGGAACATGTGGTCATTGATATCGTACAAGATTATCAAGGTCCTGTTGTTGAAAATCTCGGCCGCCGTAAAGGTATCATGAAGAATATGGCGCCATATGGCGATGGTCGTATGCGTCTTGAGTATGAAATACCATCCCGTGCATTACTTGGTTTCAGAAGCCAATTTTTAACTGATACACGGGGAACAGGATTGCTTAATATGAGCTTTTCTGGATACCAGCCATATAAAGGTGATATTCCTACTCGAACCAAAGGTGCCATGATTTCAATGGAGCAAGGTAGTGTTACTGGGTATGCCTTGGATAATTTACAACAACGCGGGATTTTGTTTGTAGAACCTGGCGATAAAGTATACAACAACATGATCATTGGTGAATGTAGCAGAGACACTGATCTTGAAGTAAATCCATGTAAAGAAAAGAAATTAACTAATATGCGTGCTTCTGGTACTGATGAAGCAATTCGTCTGGCACCCGTGCGCAAAATGGATTTAGAAATGTGTATGGAGTGGATTCGCCCCGATGAATTAATTGAGGTTACTCCTAATCACATTAGATTACGTAAAAAGATCCTTAAAGCAGGACAACGTAAGTAATCTATGAATTATTATCGTATGGTAATTGCGTACGATGGAACGGCATATGCGGGCTGGCAGGAACAACCTGACCAGCCCACCGTATCGGGTAAGCTTAGTTCAGTATTTGCTTCGATTTTTGATGCTCCTGTACTAATTCAAGCAGCTTCACGCACTGATGCGGGAGTGCATGCATTAGGACAGGTAGTATGTGCGCGTACAATTCGCACTGTTGAACCAAAATTACTCACTCGCGTTTGGAACGGCAGATTGCCTTCGGACATACTTATTCGTAATATTACGTGTATGAGCCCAGGTTATGATCCGCGAGATAATGTAAATTTTAAAACATATTATTATCACCTATTTCCACAACGTCCGCTCCCATTTGCTGCGCGCTATGGTTGGTACTATCGATACCCTTTGAATTATGCAAAGCTGACTGAATGCCTATCAGTGTTTTCAGGAACACATGATTTTCGTGCGTTTTGCACAGGAACAGAAATGGGGCCTAATACGGTACGTACTATTAATGAAATTGGATATGAAAAAATACGTCGTTTTGGTGTAACACGTATATATGTAAAAGGTCCTGGATTTATGAAATATATGGTACGCCGGATAGTCGGTGCATGTGTTCAGGTTGCAAGTTCTGATATTCCTGTCAGCTATATCCACGAAATACTTCATGCACGTTCTCCTGAACATACTTTAGTCAAAGCTCCTGCCCATGGTCTTATGCTCCATTCTATTGCATACCGTACGTAACTGTTACTCTATGTAAGAGTTGTTTTAGGTTGAATAAAATCTATTTTTGTGTGTACAAATAATTTATATTGATTCATATCATTTTGTATTATGTAACGGGATTTACTATGCATCAATATCATAAACGACTTATTACTATAGGATCTATTGCTATATTGCTTGGTATGCTGGGAACTTTAACTTATTACTATCAATCATACCTTATTCCTGTATCAGTTCAGTCCACAGGTTTGTCTGACTATGATCCTACTCGTGATCGTACTGATATTATTAAACTATTTGAAACTGACAGATACCTTTTGACCAATACTCCTGGATATTCTCCTGAGCATATGCTTGATACGCGATCACCTAATAAATATAATCCAGCATGGTTTGGTAAATTGCGTTTGAGAGTTCTGCGCGAAGATGGCAAGTTTATTGGCTTTACAGGCTTCTATCCACGCAATTTTTATTTAGCGTGGTTGTTGTTTGTAGCTGTTGATCCGGCTATGCGTGGCAAAAAATATGGAGAGGTATTGGTCAACGATGCGTTAGATCAAATGCGCAAATTAGGTTACAAAGAAGTGGGCCTTGATGTACGAGTATCTAATGAGCGTGCACAAAAACTTTACAAGCGTCTGGGGTTTACTGAATTTTCAAATGAAGGTGATGGGTTTATACAATTTTCAAAAACCCTCTAATTAAGAGGCTCTTGGAAATAACTATTTCATATTATAAGCCATTTGCGCTATAATGGTCCGGTCATAATTACTTGCATTTTGTCATTGAAAGCTAACATATGAAATTACGTTTGTGGTATTTGCACGGTGCTTGCGCACTGGTGTTGATAAGTGGAAATAAAGTCATTGCATACGAACCGTCATACGGTCCTTACCATGAAATATCAACGTCCTTTAATCTTGATGAAGCGACCTCGTTTATTGAGACAACCGGCGCTGAATTCCATGTTGAACCTCCTACTCCTATGCAAGCTAAATTGCGTTCAGTAGGCTTAGCTCTCGGAAAGCCATTTATTCCACTCGCGTCTCGTATGATGGATTTTAAAGACCAAATGGTAAGCTATGTCAGCAGATTTTTAGGTTTTGTAGTAAGTCGACTTGCATTTGGTGCAACTACTCCGGTTATTGTAGAAGAAGTTACTCAAGAACCAACTGTAGATCAGGATGTTGCCAACTGTGCCTAGTGCTACCACTGCCCATGAGTTTGCGTTATATTGGGAACATTTAAATGTGCCGTCCTATGTGGCGGCAGCTCCTTTATTTATCTCTATTTCCGACCCGGCGCTTGTGCACCGTGTGACAAAAGTATTACGTTTCAATCGTTTTGAAAAATTTATACTTTTTAACAATCTCTATTGTGCGCATGTAGTACTTGAGGGTATGTCTTCAAAACATATTGTAGTTAACATAGAGAGCTTTTGTGAGGTTAGTAAACTAGTTCCTACCATAACTATTCTTTTGCCTTTACTCAAAACAGATGCCCTTGAAAGTGCGCTGTATTCTATGGCAGAGCTTGGCGTACAAAAAATACAACTTATCTATACCCAAAAAGTACAAAGAAAATATAAAGGTGATAAGGAATTTCAACGTTTGAAAAATATTCTTATTGCCGCCTGCGAACAAGCAAAATATTATGCTGTTCCGGATCTATACGAACCTATAGAGTTAATACAAGCACTTGATGGTATACATGTCGGTGATACGCGTTTATATGCGGATTTTAATGGTTCTAATATAGGTGTGCTATTGCAAAGTAAGCCTAAATCGTTAGTATACTTAATTGGCCCAGAATCTGGTTTAACCTCTGCTGAATGTGAGCTTTTACATAGTAAAGGGTTTATATCCTATACGCTCGGACCGACTATTTTGCGTGCTTGGCAAGCAGCTACCGTGACAGCAGGTATTATTCGCGCCCTGTGCAATGGGTAGTATTCTTAATTATTGCCTTTTATGCGTGTGTGAGAGTACTTTATTATCAAATACCAATTGTCTATTTTAAAAAGGTTAGATTAATGAAGCAAAGTGACTATGATATACGATTATTGTTAGGCACCCTTATTTTTTTAGGGTGTATTTTTGAATTTATTTATGGGCAGGATGCTTCACCCAAAAATGATTATATAATTGCTCAAGAATCACCAGTCGATATTTCTATACGCGAATACTTAGCGCCTTTACTTGCCGCACGAGCAATAGAGGATATTGCATATGTCATATTTCGTATTGATAAAATGGATACATTACGTGTTACCAAATCAATAATAATAGACTTGGCAAGTCCTATGCTCCCAGCCGATAAAGCCATGCTTATAATTGCATTAGCTTATAAATATGATGCTGATGTGCAAATGCGTACGCAAATATTAAATCTTTTAACATTGCTCGAACAGCGTGTTAATGTATCTTTGCCTATTCTATATTATGCCGTTCACATAGGGCATGCTTCTATGATTCCCGAACTTATTACCTGGTATTGCTCTTTGAAAATGCAGGAGCGCGATAATTGCGTTACTGAATTAGTTGTTTTGTCTTTAAAGGAAGCTGTGGAGCACAATAGTACCGATGATTTTTCTTCAATAGTACAACATGTTTCAATTAATCACAAAATTTACCGACGTATGGTCAATTATTTGCGCCGATCTTCTGAGCATAAACTATATAAGAATATACTTGAAAAGAAGTTACAAATAGCTACGTAATAAGTGGTTTGGTAGGTGTTGAATATTGCTTGAGATATAATGGTAATAATTGATGGGTGTATTGTTTGTCTTGCCATAAAGAAATACTTTGCGTTGCAATGCTATCAAGTGAGCAAAATAGAGGTAAGGGATTGGCTATATTCAGGCGAGCGCCGAGCTGTTCTTTAAATACAGACTCATAGAGATATACTCCGTTACCTGCCGCATATATAGAAACATCAGGATATTCAAGTGATAAATACTTGAGTAGATTGGTAACTGACATGCATCCGCTATGCTCAATGTCCTGATATCTATACCCATAATATATATCGCCATTGAATGCATTGTATGCTACCAACGTCATGGTATCAGGTTGTTTTGATCAAATTCTTCCAGAGAAGCTGCAAGCCCATCTACACCCACTAGAGGTGTTTTTTTGGCAAAGCTTATACCATTAAGTGTTGAGATTACAACCCGGAGCGTAGTAAATGGCCCCGGGCCCTGATTTGTAGCGATGTATAGTATATCTGTGAGCTTTATATTGTGTGCTGCAAACATATCTGACAATGCAGGTAAAAGCTTACTGCTCGCAACCATTTTTGAAATTGAATGATAACTGAGCTGATTAGTGCCTTGATATAAGCCCCACTCAATAGTCTCATAGGTATGTTGTATTGCCAGAAATATACTCATGTAAGATCGCTATTTATTTTTCGCTTGGTGTTGTTGATAGTAGATACTAAATGTATCAAATTCTATGTTTTTTTCTTTCTTGAGTACAATTCTACCACAATTGAGACATTTCCACCCGTCAAAGTTAAGAAAATGGTCAAAAAACGACTGTAGGACCATAAGTCCCTGGCACTTTTTGCATTCCATACGCTTCTCCTTTTTTCTCTCTTTTTGCTTCTTTACTACTTTTTGGAGCGTGCACATGGTGTAAATCAAATTTAAGCTAGAATCAAAGTGTACGTGTTGTCAATAAAAACTTCGAGCTTGTATGTAAACTAAAGGTGATCGTAGTACTGTCTTTATCACTATTTACATCTCGTTTATTGTTTATTTTAACTTTGAATACTCTTTGCTCATAATAAGCTTGAGAAGTTTTTGATAACGAGCTCTCTGCTGACGAGCATAGTTAATTTCATCTTCTGTCACCTGTAACAACGGAGAGAGAATAACTTCTGATTGTTGTTCATTTGATGGCGTAAGTTCACTCTGTACGATTTCTTGTGCTCTCGATTCTAGAATATCTGCTTTGCGCTTTTTTAGTCTTGCTATCGCTTCATTTAGGTTCTTGAGAGTTTTTTCTGTTTTTGTTCTTAAAAGATGTATTTCATCGGCATTAAAATCGAAATTTTCTATAAAATCTTCCCTTGTAAAGGTGCTCAGTCTGTCAAGTAATGATACATCTTCTTGAAGAGCAGTTTGTTCTTTATTATAAATCCCGTGAGGCCACCAAATTTTAGACAGATCAATATTTTTCAGTAAAGCAGCAAGTTCATTGATTGTTTTTGGCTCATAGGTTTTATTATAAGGTCCAAATATATAGTATGCTTTAAAAAAAGTTAGTATAGTTTTGTTGGTAAAAAGCATTTCTAATGCTTTTTTTATTGCTTCGCTTGAAAAACTAGAGGTAATTAAATTCAATTGTTTTTCCAAAGTATTTCTATCCCAATGATCTAGTCCGGTGATGTATTGGTCGACTGAGCTAATAAATTGCTTTGCTATTTCTGATGGATTTTGTTGGGCATAAAGGTATATTAAAAGTGGATGACTGAAGAACAGTTCACGTAAAAAAAACTGCTCATATTTTGAATTGGCAAATTTTTTATTACTCAGACGCAATCCAGTAAGCTCTTTATATTTTTCCAATGCTTGCTCAATGGTGGCAGACTGCGCCGCTTGTTTATATGTTGGACTGACTATTTGCTCCCACATATCACTTGGAAGCTCAGGCAATTCAGGCTTATTCGATTCCATTGTATATATATCTGAACAAATAAGTGACAAGGGTATTAAAAATAAGTACTTCATGTGTTACACCTTAATTTTTGATAAAATTATTATTAATATTATAAATTATTTCTATTTAAGTAAGCAAGTATTTTATAATTATATATTTTATAAAAAAAATGAGTGCTTACCGGTTATTATGAATTTTTTAAAACAATTTAAATTATTATTGTACTCAGCTTGTAATTACATATAATTCTGTTAGAATATTACCTCTTGTTATAGGGACTCTGTTTAAAAAATAATAATTAATAATAGGAAAAATATGTTTATATATTTAGGGGGTATGTTCTTTTATTTGACGTTGCTTTGCGCATCCGTGCCGACTGCGCAAGCAGCTGACAAAAAATTCGTAAGAATGACAAAAGCACAACTTAATGCGAGAGTAAAAAATTTAATTTTAGCTTCTCATGCTTTACATAATAAAACAGCAGAAGATGCTATAACTATTTCAAATCAATTTAAAAATATAAATCTGAGATTGATATCGTCAGAACTTGAAAAAAAAAATATGTAACCTATAGAAATTCAGTAGCAAAAAAGAGAGCCAAGCTTAAAAAAAAATCTGAGAATGTATGGATTAAAGAATTAGAGTTATTGATTTGTCAAATCTACTCTCAGACTATTTTGGCACCCAATGAAATTGAGCACTTTGATAGGATTGTTAAAATTATACAGATGTATTATGTTCCTACCTATGTTTTTGATTTACAAGGTAGGTTCTTGCCATGGACATTCTATGGAGCATTGTTTTCCACTATAGGTACTCAAAATATATTACAAAGTCAGATACAAGCCAATAATTTGTATTATCAACATATATTCTTGCCGTATTTGATGTATCTTTTTAGTGCGTATGCAGAGCGTGCGGTGCACACAGATTTTGATATCCAATTATCTAATGGTGGTTACCTTACCCTAAGTTATGATCATATACATGATGTAATTAGGTCACTTCTTAAGGCAGGGATTGAGCCTGATTTTGGCTATATTGAGCAAAGCCCACTTTTATTGTATGCAGTTGCAAATAATTTGCCTCAAATAGCTCGGACTTTAATACAACATGGTGCCAATATTAACGCATGTTACATAAATAAAGGTATTAAAACTACTATTTTTGATCTAATTCACAAGCGAATTAATATTATTGAACAAAATTCTGAATATTCTGAATCTGATATACATGATTTAGAAGAATACTCAGAATTAATTGATGTAATTGCCAAAATCCTTCTTTAAGATCTGATCAAAAAATACAAAAAAATCGTTTGAGTCTAAAAGCTAAATTGCTTAAAAGGGTTATTCAAGAACAAATTTCTCTGCAACAGAATAATGATACAGACTCAGGTTCACATGCTTCTCAAGATAATATGATACTTGATTAAAATATAAAAGATGTGGATTAAGATTTATATCTATCCACATCCATTTGTAGATTGATTACACGGGCTAACATGTAATTTCCACTAATTTTTGTTGAATTCTGCTATTTTCTCTTGAACTATCTTAAGACTTTGTTGATATTTATTTAATTGAGGTTTTTTATCTTTAGTAATAATTGCATTGTTACTAAGAACTGTAGCTTCTACATTTAGGATATAATCGATTGGTCTATAATCGTCGACACTATAAGCCAATTGTATGTTTCGTTTTTCAAGGACGCTTATTTCTTGATTAACTGCCTCTATCATGCGTAAAAGAGTGGCTTCTATATTTTTATATTCCTGAAGTGTGAGATGTAAAGGTGGGTTATGCTCGGTGAAAATAAATGAATCTTTATTTGCTTCCATTGCTTTGACGGTTATATTGCAGGTAATAATTAATAAAAATTGGAGTATAATTCTTTTCATTGAAAAATTCCTCAACATTACTACTGTGAGTTTGCGTTCAATTAGTTATCATTAGGTAATTATATAGTGCAATAGAAATACATTAAGAATACTGCTCATAAATTGGTATATGTGTTGCCAAACAAGTAATATCATTGTACGTCAATAATGTTTATTCCAGCAAGGTATCATCAGAAGTTTCTAGGCTTTTTTGGAAACGCAAACGAGCTAGATATCCATCGAGTATTACTGCTGCTGCCAATGAATGCGATTCTATTTTTTCCTGTTTGTTTTTAGGACTTCTAATACTTGAAGCTTGTCGGCTTGAAAGCCGTTCATCCCACAAAGGCCACGTAATTTCAGGAAATGTTTTTTCAAGTAACTCTTTATAATTAAGAACTTTTTGTGTTTGTTCACTGATAGTGTTGCGCATAGTGCGAGGAAAACCAATGACAACTGTTTTGATATTGTATTCTGCAATCAATGACTTTAATGTTAATATTAACTCATCAGTGCGCGATGTTCGGTGAGGTTTTGCAAACATTTGCAAAGGATCAGACATTGCTATTCCAGTCCATACATCTCCAATATCTAGAGCTACAATCCGCATTAATTTCCTTGTTAAAAAATATACATGTACACACATAGTGTACAATAGTAAAAATAGTTATACTAAAACGGTATCATCTTGTTAACTTGTTGAAAAGGAGAATGTCTGTGGAATTACAAATGTTACTTGAACGCATTAATTTATATGTATTTGGCTGGCCGCTGCTTATTTTTGTTATTGGGGTAGGCCTTATTTGTACACTTGCTACCCGCTTTATACAAATACGTTATTTTTCTGCTATGTGGAAATATACTTTCGGTAAAAGCGATGCCCAGAATAATTCGTCTACAGCTTCTGACATGACTCCTTTACAAGCATTTATCAATACACTGAGTACTAACTTAGGAAATGGTAGTATTGCAGGTATGGCGACTGCTCTGTATTCAGGTGGTCCCGGATCTGCAATATGGGTAGTTATCATTGGATTGATCTTAATGGCAGTAAGATATGCGGAAGTGTTCTTAAGTACTTACAGCGCAGCACATGCGACACACACTAATGTACGCATTGGTGGCCCGATGCTTTATTTGCGTCGTATTCCAGGCGGTGTATATATTGCACAATTATATGCTTTATTATGTTTAATTTTTGGTTTGATTGGCGGTAACGCAATTCAAACTAATTCAATTAGTTTGAGTTTAAATTCAACGTGGGCAGTGCCATTATGGGTGTGCGCATGCTTGGTGTTTGTATTTATGCTCTACGTTATGTTTGGAGGAGCTGCTCGCGTTGTGAAAGTTTCAGACAAGCTTGTACCCGTTAAGGTTATTTTATTCTTTGTATCTACTTTTATTGTTCTTGCATATCATTATCAGGCAATCGTTCCCGCACTGAAATTAATGATTCATGCAGCATTTAGCTCACGTGCAGTGCTTGGTGGTATTATTGGATTTAGTGTACAACAAGCAATGCGCTTTGGAATTTTCCGTTCTATTATGGCAACAGAATCAGGCCTGGGAACAGCAGCCATATTGTTTGGGTCAACGGGAAGTACACGTCCGGTCAAAGATGGTGTAATGTCTATGCTCAGTACTTTTATTAGTACTATCGTATGCTTTATTGTTGCGCTTTGTATTGTTGTCAGCGGTGTATGGAATAGCGGACTTACTTCTACTCCTTTGACAATTGCAGCATTTAACACGGTGTTTGGTGAGTGGGGTGGTTGGTTAGTGAGTTTCTTGTCGGTTACTTTTGGTGCAGGTGTGCTTGTATCTTACGGATACATTACTCGTGAAGCGTGGCTTAGTGTAACTGGCGGCAGAGGAGCTCTATTATTTACTATTCTATACTGTGTTGTGGCTTTTCTCGGTGCGTTGGTCAAAGTTGATGTGGTATGGGCAAGTGTTGACCTAGTTAACGCAGCTATGCTTATTATTAATCTACTAGGTATAGTCTACCTGTTGCCATTGATAATATCCCAACTTGGTCTATTTGAAAGAAAAACCAATTAGAAGGATTTATTTGTGAATATGCCTGCTGTATTTCCTGTAACTGCTCATACGCAGTATGTAGGCCCTGGTTCTACATTTGTTGCAATTAAAGGGTTCTCTCGTGATGGGCTTGATTATATAATTCCTGCAATTCATGCAGGGGCGACCACTGTTGTTGTAGACGTTCAAGCTCAGCTTACTTGCCAAATAGAGCAGGCATTAATTGATTATAATGTGCAACTCAAGCGAGTGGATAACACTCGACGTGCGCTTTCATCTTTAAGTGCGCAAGCTGCAGGCTATCCGGCACAAAAATTGAAAATAATCGGAGTAACAGGCACTAAAGGCAAAACTACGTCTGTTTATTTACTTGAACATATTTATCGTCAACTTGGATACAAAGTTGCACGTATGAGTACGGTGAAAAATAAAATTGGTGATTATGAATTTCCTCCAAGTTTGACAACACCACAGCCTGACTATCTTCATCAGTTTTTAGCACTTTGTGTTTCGAGCGGCACTCAAATAGTGATTATGGAAATAGCAGCTCAAGCTTTATCGCTTGATCGTGTGGCAGACATAACACTCGACGCGGCTTTATTTACTAACTTTGATATGGAGCACGGTGAATTTTATTCAACGCTCGATGATTACTTTAAAGCAAAAGCACAGATTGTGCATTTACTTAAACCTAGTGCACAGTTAGTAGGTTCTCATGATTTTCATTGGGTAAGTAAAGTATTACAACACAGCAAGTGTACACGCACTTACACTGCAACCAATGATATGAATGCAGTAGTCAGAGTCGTTACTACTCAACCTATTAACACCAATCCTATTATGCTTACTATAAATGTTGAAGGTGCTGAATATACTATTGATTGTCCTTCTTTGGTGGGCATGCATAATATTTATAACGTTATTGGGGTTATAACTCTGGTATCAGGGCTTGGGCATGAAGTAGACAAGATTATTGATGGACTGAGATCATTTAAATCGGTGCCAGGGCGTATGGAGCGATATCAATTGCCTGATAATATTACCGCAATTATTGATTATGCTCATAATCCATCTTCATTTGCATCTTTGTTTACCACTGTCCGTTTGCTTACACCACACTTAATTGTAGTTTTTGGCGCAGGTGGTGGGCGTGATAAATTAAAACGTCCTGTTATGGGCGCTTTAGCGGCGCAATACGCTGATATAGTTATATTAACTAATGACAATCCTCGCACTGAAGATCCTATGGCAATCGTGCAGGATATTATGGCTGGTATTGGTGCTCAAGATCACAAAAAGGTAACAATTGAACTTGATCGTGAACGGGCAATACGATATGCTCATACCCTTTGTCAGCCGGGCAGTTTCTTGTTACTTTTAGGAAAAGGTCCTGATGAGTATCAAATAATGGGTGATTGCAAAATAGACTTTAGTGAAGTTGAAATAATTAAACAATTAACATTGCTCTAACAAATACAGATATGTTTGTTCTGTTTTTCAATAAGACAAGTAGTATTTGTATATGAATACAAAGGCTCTTGATATATGTATTTTATTAAAAATTATAGGGCTCTATTATTGCTTTTGGTAAACAGCGTTTTAATGGCGCAACATGCTACGCCAACACAGCCTGATTCCTACAAGCCATTGGCAATTATGGTAGAGGATGGTGCTGAATATTTTGGTAAAGTGTGTGGTGCTATGTCCATGTTGTTACCTTCACTGATATATGAACAAGTATGCCCCATCGTTGTATCTCGCTATTTTTATAATTTGATCCTCGAATACCAACATCAGTTTATATCTCGTGCATATAATTTATGTGATCCCTATACTCAAGGTTGTTAAATTTTGTATACTGTATTTATTGGCTAAACACTTAATATGTTATTTTATAAAAATTATAAAGAGGAATAAATTGTATGAATATTGGGAATAAATCTTTCTATTTATTTTTATTGATTTTAACTTCAGGATTAACTCAGGCTCAACACGGAACACATACTTCTCTTGAAAGAGCTATGCAAGAATGCACTGAGGTTTGCAAAAAATGTACAAAAGCTTGTGAGTCTTGTTCTTTAGACTGTAAGGAATGTACTAATGAATGTAAAAAATGTACTCAGGCTTGCACACAGTGTGCTCGCTCCTGCAATGAATGTTCTTCGGCATGTCGCACCTGTGCCGATGCATGTAGAAAATGTGTAGAAGCATGCCAAGAAATGGTAGATTTGATGAAAAAAAGAAGTTAATTAAATTAAATTAAACTATAAAATATTAAGTGTTTGGCCAAGCAGAAACATTACGTCGCAGATTCATTCTTCCAATCTTATGTAGTTTGACTCATCTTGCAAAATACTGAATGTGTTTTCTTAAAAATCTGTTAATTTGACAAGCAAGATTTACTAAAATTTTTATTGCTATTTTAAATAAATTAACATTTTAATAATCTCAATGATAAAAAATAGTAACTTTTAATACCTCAGTCAAATGTAAAAATACAAGGAAATTTATGAATCATAATAATATCGTGCACGATAAAATTTATACGTTAAAAAACTTTTTGCCGCTTATGACTATTGGGACACTAATTATTCTTTTTACTATAACCAAACAAATCATATATGGGTTTGATGTTCTTAGCGCGATGTATGATTTTATGGGGAGCTTCTTTATTATTTTTAGTATATTTAAAATTATTAATTTGCATGGGTTTGTTCAGGCTTATAGTAATTATGATATTATCGCCATGCGCTCTATTTATTATGCGTATATATATCCATTTATTGAATTCGTTTTGGGAGTATTATATCTTATCCGTTTTCAACTTACGCTTGCTAACTACATAACGTTAGTACTTATGACAGTAAATAGCATCGGAGTCGGATATAAACTTGCACATCGAGAACAAATCATATGCGCCTGTTTAGGAACGGTTTTTAAAGTTCCTATGACCTACGTTACTTTAGCCGAAGATATTATTATGGGAACAATGGCATTGATAATGTTATTTAAGTAACTACGCTGCTTAACTTATATATGTATCTAAGTTTGAGAAAAGCTTATCTAGTAAATTTTATTATTATGCTATCTATATTTTGATAATACGCTTCTTTACAAACAAAAGTGATACAGTAATATTATTCCATAACAATGCATCTGCTCATCATTTTAATTTTCGGAGTTTATTTATATGAGTTTATTGTATTACTGTGCACTATTAGTGTCGGTAGGATTACTAGGGTTAGCTGTTGTTGCCATACTTTTCATACGAATTAGATCGCAAAAAGTAGATCAGGTTGATGCTGCGCGCATTGCTGCTGCTATCAAAACGGGTGCAATGACATTTTTACAAGAAGAATACAAAGTAATTGCTATAGTATTACTACCTATTGCTGTTGCTATTGGGTATCTTCTTGGAATGCAGTCAGCGCTATTTTTTATAGTTGGTGCATTATTATCAATGATAACTGGTTCTATAGGAATGGTTGCAGCTACTGATGCCAACGTTCGCACTACATTGGCTGCAAAAGACCATGGTGAACATAAAGCGTTTACTATTGCTTTTTTAGGCGGCGGAGTAATGGGTTTTGCGGTAGCAAGTCTTGGCTTAATAGGTCTGGCTGCAATATTTTATATGTACTATGCTGATCCTATTTTTGTATCAGTGCTTACAAGTTTTGCCTTAGGTGCATCACTCGTTGCATTTTTCGCTCGTATTGGAGGAGGTATTTATACCAAATCTGCTGACGTAGGCGCTGATTTAGTGGGTAAAGTAGAAGCCGGTATTCCTGAAGATGATCCACGCAACCCTGCTGTGATTGCAGATAACGTAGGTGATTGTGTGGGTGATACTGCAGGTATGGGAGCTGATATTTATGAATCATATGTAGGTTCAATGGTTTCTTCCATTATATTGGCGGTAAATCAGTTTGGGTTAGATCCTCTGTATATAACGCTACCAGTAATGGTTTCGGCATTTGGATTGTTAGGCTCAGTATTTGGATTAATTGTTAATAGCCTTCTTCGATTACAGCCAGCCGCTATGCTTCGTAATGCAACATATTTTGCGATAATAGGTATGCTTATTGCAGGTTATGTTTATTTTGTACATACTGGCCTGCCTATGGATCTCTATATATCTATAGTCCTTGGATGTGTCTCAGGTGTTGTCGTAGGTGCAATCACTGAATATTATACCGGCGGCGCGCCCGTACGTAGAGTCGCCCAGAGTGCTCAGTCAGGTGCTGCAACTAACCTTATTTACGGACTGTCTGTAGGTATGGAATCGGTAGCCGGACCTGTGTTGATTCTCGCGTTTATTGTACTCATGTCATTCTTATATGGTGGTGGATTATTTGGTGTTTCATTGGCTGCAGTTGCTATGCTTGCAACGGTAGGCATTACCATGACTGTCGATGCATATGGTCCAATTGCTGATAACGCAGGTGGTATTGCAGAGATGGCAGGCTTTGGTCCTGCAGTACGTGCCATTACTGATAAATTAGATGCACTTGGTAACACTACTGCTGCTATGGGTAAAGGTTTTGCGATCGGTTCTGCGCTCCTTACTGCATTGGCTATGTTTTCAGCATATGCGCAAGAAGCTCATATTATGCAGCTTGATATTCTTAACCCTATTATTTTAGTAGGTATGTTTATTGGAGCTACTGTTCCTTACGTGGTGGCTTCATTGACTATGCGTGCGGTAGGTGAAACTGCGCTGGACATGGTAGTTGAAGTTCGTCGTCAATTCCGTGAAATTCCGGGTCTTATGCAAGGTACTGCAGATCCAGATTACAAGCGTTGTATTGCAATTAGTACACATGCAGCATTGCGCAAAATGATACTCCCCGGACTTATTACCATTGCCGTTCCTGTATTAGTTCGTTTCAGCATGCTAGGCAAAATGGGATTAGGCGGCATGTTGGTCGGTGCGACTGTATCGAGTGTATTGCTTGCTCTTATGATGACCAATGGTGGTGGCGTGTGGGATAATGCTAAGAAATATATTGAAGCAGGTCATTTTGGTGGCAAAGGTTCTGATGCTCATCGTGCCGCAGTTATTGGCGATACGGTTGGAGATCCATTTAAGGATACATCTGGTCCTGCATTAAATATTCTTATCAAGCTTATGTCTATCGCATCATTGTTATTAGTATTGATATAAGTATCTTGCTTTGATCTTAAGCATAAAAAAAGAGGCCTTATTGTAAGGCCTCTTTTTTTATGTATTGTATTTTTACTTGCAGCAGGTATTGTTTACTTCACGAGCACTGTTGCTCGGTTTTAAAGTTGTAATTAAAAAGCAACGATGTTCTTCAGCTTGTGTAGCATCATTGTGTGTATTAACAAGAGCGAGATATCTTTCCCCTTTATCAATTAAAACTATTTCAGGTGAAAAATTTGCTGCTGCTTTATAGTCTAATGCCATGTGTTTATAACTGTGCTTTTGCTCATGATTTTTATAATTTTCAATTATTGATCCTAACAAAGATGTATGACGAATCATAATTCCTGCGTCAAATAAAAAATTTCTGTGACCTTCATTGTTAATTATAGCTATGAATTCAGGGTATGCATCGCAACTGTGCATTAATTGCCATCCGTCAGGTAGGAAGCATTTACTTTGCAATTTTAAAATATTGTTATCAAATGAAAACAAATACACGTCTTGGTCGTTACTTATCATAACAATATTCTTTTGCGTTTCTGCTAATAAGGTTACCCCAAAAAGATTGTCTTCGCATGATAGACTGGTCAATGACTTATTTGTCTGTAAACAATACACTGTGATCAGTGACCTGATACCATTTGAATGTAAAAGTATTAATATATTTTGTTTGTGTAAAGCTACGTCTTGAAGGCGGTATGATGAATTATACTGATCAGACTCTATATTAAAAATATTATCTGTTTTTTTCTGGTGGTCAGAAATACTTACAATATAAAAATTATTGTTTTTACAAACTATAAGCGCTGAGTCCAGGCCTGGAAGATAATTAATCGCTATTATTTCATTTTCAACATTATCTTCTGGAGTATGTAACAATAAGCATCTTTCAGTTTTTATATCAAAACTTATAACTATACTTTCTGTCTTATTCCAAATTAATATTCTATTACTATGAGTTTTAATTAACTCTAACTCGCTATCTTTTTGTATATTAGATCCTGTAGAAATTCGTGCAAGTTGTTTGCCAGTAGTTAAATCCCATGTAATAAGATTAAGTGATGCAGCTTGGTCGGAAGTGTTATTTTCTTTTCCTAGTACAATATTAAGTTCGGATGATACAAATAAAGGTGTATAAAGATTGGGCGAGACGTCGCACAAAAGTTCTTGAGTCTTGGATACAATATTGTCTTGGCTGTCAACTGATAATATTTGGAGTAATAATTTATCACTTTCTCTGCCTGTTAAAAATATACATGAGTTATTTTCTGAGTCACTTACCAAAGGTTTTTGTGACAATAGTTTTATATTACTTGGTATGCACACAAGATTATTTTGACGCAATTTTAAATTAGTATACTCATTAATTAATGGCGATACGCCTATAGGAAGTTCACTGATTTTTTTATTATAAGCATCATAAGCTAATGATTTTTTGTCTTCAGAAGCATGATTGATTGCAGTAATAAACTCATCTGCTAATTGTGCTGCGGCTGTTGTAATAGAACTATTCTTAGAATGATGTTGTAAGTTATACTTAATCTGCTCCTCAAGTATATTAAAAATAGGACCAGATCCTTGTGTGAAAGGATAATTTTTGATTACTATTGCATTTGGTAAAATTTGTAGCTCATTACTTATGTATTTATTAGTAATAGTAGCGATAGTATTGGTATCTTCAGATGTTTTAATCTTCTTTGTAGGAGGCTGGCAGGCATCATTATCATTACAAGCATCATCATCGTTAAAAGAAGCAAAAACAAGCTTACGCTTTGCGCCCCGAGCAATAGAATTAGTTGGCTGAGATTGTAGGAATGGTATATGTTCTATGCGCTGAGATATGGGTTTATATCGTTGGTCTAATAAATTACATACATAGGCAGAATATCTTTCAAGTTCATTTTTAAACGTATCACTCTTTAACAGAGTACGTGCTGTTATGGTAAACAATGAAGGTACTAATGCTACTTGTTTATCTGCTGTGTATAACTTGTGTGAGACAGCCATGATTAATATATACATTATAAGTTTAAAATTCATAAGAACCCCTGATTTCCCCAAAAAATACGTAATAACATACCTGATAAGCTTTGTAATTTTACCTGATGAAACAGTGTGTTAATCACTGTATTCTCTTGCAAAAATATTTTACTATTTGATATTCTATTATAAAGAAAATATTCAATATGTCAAGTTGTATGGTTTTGAGATGGGAATTTCAATGAAAATGCTTTTTGTAACCTTAATTTTCTATACAATGGCCTTTAATACGCTTAAATGTGCCCCTGATTATGCGTCTGATCCTGCACCTATCAGCATAGATGAGACTGCTCGTGCTCAAGCCCCTATAATAGATGCACTACCCGAGGCTCCTGAGCCCGTAGAATACGATCAAATTTCATCGTTAGACACTGTAAATTACAAGCAAATTCCTGTTCTTGATGATCAGGATATTAGTACCCAGCTTATTGAAAGTATTGACAGTATGTCACGAAAACAGCTTGAAAGTCAAACTAGTGCCGCTAATTATGAATTAACTGAAATAGAACAAGAAATAAAAAAAGAGCCTGTACTCACAATAGATGCAATTCATTCATTGGCAGGTGCAATAGATACATGGTCTCAAAAAACCGTTAGGCAATTAATGCCTTTGGTAAATTCCCTTTTTCAAACTTATACCCAATTGATTGAACGCTATCTTAAAGAAAGTGAACCTTTATCTGATGGAACACAATTAATTTCAGAACTTGAATCGATTACTCGATCAATTAATAGAATATCGAGAGTATTGAATATTATTGAAAGTCAAGTTGTACAAATGGATGAATTAGTAGAAAAATAAAGGAGTGCTTGATAATAGCACTCCTTTATATACAAATAAACCTGAATTATACTTATTTGAATAGAGATGAAATAGTATTTCCTATCCATGTAAATAAGTTTTTAACAGCTGTGATAAGTGCAGTAATAATTTCCATTATTCGAGCACCAATCATTTTAAGTATTCCTTGATCTTCAGCACGTTCGAATGGTTTTTCTACATCTGATAGATCACTTGGACTAGAAGTAAGCTCCATATCTTCAAGTATAATTTTGTCTGAGCTCGTATCGATGTGGCTCATATGGGCAAGACTTTCAATGTTAATGCCTTGCGAGTAGTCTGCAGGTCCAAAGGTCCCAATCATCATTGATTTAAGAGTAGAAATAGGTGTAATGCCTATGGTCTCTTTTACTTTTTGTCCGTCTTTATATAAACGGAATGTAGGTATAGTAGAAATAGAACGTGCAAATTGTGGATCTGTATCGATATTTACTTCTACAAATTTCACGTGATCTAATTGTGGGTCTTGTGATAAATCTTGGTAAGGACGTTGCATTTTTTGGCATGCGCCACAGGTAGGCGAGAAAAATTTAACGATGACATTTCCTGATGCTATTGCTGACTTATAATTTTTACTTGAAGCAGAGCGAATAACTGCATAGGTTGATAAAGAGTAAGTTCCTAAACATACTAAAGAATATAAGAACACTAATTTGTTTTTCATACATATAATCCTTAAGCAAAAAATTTTATATATAATGTTGTTAGTATGACACAAATAGGTACTAATATGTCTAGTATCAATGTGTGTGTTGAAAAATATAAATACGTATCTACATTTTTTTTTAAACTTTTGAACACCTATTTTTGACTGATGTGCTTTTATCAATTATTATCATTTCCCCTCTTGACATGTTCATCCCAAAGTCGAAATTTATATATTTAGTACATTTCTTACTTTTCATATAGTATTTTTAATGATCGAATTTAATTAATAAAAATGGCCAATACCGTTTATGATTTTTATATAAAAAATATTTGATTCTACCGATTTAAATAGGTACATTTATGTATACTGTATTGGTAGTGGCGATATTCACATAGACAATAAAATAAATATTTTGCACACGTGCAATACATGTATGTAAAAGAGTGTGTAGTAACAGCATGAGGATGCGTTATAGTTCAAACGTACCTCGTATCTTAACTATGTAGGACCTGCATGGACCAAATTAATGATCGAAAGGATTTACAGACTATGGATACGCATCGTACAACGTCCCCTCGCGCTCCATTACCATCTCAATCTACACCAAATTTAGTGGTGCTTGATCAGCATGGAGCTACACATTTGCTAGACCAAGAACGCATTTTGCGTTCATTTACATGGGCTGCACGTGGGGTAAGCGATGCTGTTTCTATTGATTTGCTTATTCAGGAAACATTCAAAAATATTTATGATGGCATCAGTTCCAAAGAAATAGCTCAAGCATTAGTGCTTTCAGCAAGCTCCTATATAGAACGTGATCCTGCGTATGATTATGTTGCATGTCAATTGATGTTAAAAAGGCTTTATAAGGAAGTGACAGGGCGTTCAATTGCAGCCGCTCAGTACGATCAGTTATATCGTACATCATTTGTAAATTCTATTAAGAATGCTCTGGATCATGGAATACTTGACCCTCGCATTGCAGAGTTTGATCTTGAGCTGCTGGCAACATATTTAAAGCCTGAGCGAGACAATCTTTTTGGGTACATTGGTATCAAAACATTGCATGAGCGTTATTTTTTGAAGGTTTTGGGTCGTTACATAGAAATGCCTCAAATGTTTTGGATGCGTGTTGCGATGGGGCTCTGTTTGTTGGAAGAAGATAAAAGTAAGCGAGTACTTGAGTTTTATGAACTTATGTCTACGTTGCGTTATGTTCCAAGTACGCCAACACTACTTTTTTCAGCCTTAGCTCGTCCTCAACTTAGCTCATGCTTTTTGAGTACTGTTGATGATGATTTGAAAGAAATTTTTAAGTGTTACTCTGACAACGCGCAGCTTTCCAAATGGTCAGGTGGTGTTGCCAATGACTGGACCAATGTACGTGCTACTGGATCTATGGTTAAAAGTATTCGTACAGAAAGCCAAGGTCTTATTCCCTATTTAAAAATTGTAAATGATGTGACTGCTGCTATTAATAGAAGTGGAAGTCGTCGTGGTGCCACGGTAGTGTACATTGAATGTTGGCATCTTGATTGTGAAGATTTCCTTGATCTACGTCGTAATACTGGCGATGAACGTCGCCGTGCGCATGATATTAATACAGCAAGCTGGATTCCCGATCTGTTCATGCAGCGCTTGGTAAATGATGGTATGTGGACTATGTTCTGTCCAAGTGAAGTACCTGATTTGCATCACATATATGGTCGCGCATTTCAAGAACAATACGAAAAATATGAGCAGTTAGCCCAAGAAGGCAAAATCAAGCAATGGAAAGAAATACGTGCTTCTGATTTATGGCGCAAAATGCTCAGCCGTTTATTTGAGACGGGCCATCCTTGGATTACCTTCAAAGATCCTTCCAATATTCGCTCTCCCCAAGATCATGTGGGAGTTGTTCATGGTTCCAATTTATGCACTGAAATTACGCTCAACACCTCTACTGATGAAGTAGCAGTGTGTAATTTAGGTTCTGTAAATCTTGCTCGTCACATTAAAAATGGGGTGCTTGATACACAGCTACTGGCGACCACTGTTCAAAGCGCACTACGTGCACTTGATAATGTGATCGATATTAATTTTTATCCAATTCCTCAGGCTCAACAATCTAATCTACGCCACCGTCCGGTAGGGTTAGGGCTTATGGGGTTACAAGATGCTTTGTACGAGCTTGATATTGCTTTTGATGAGCCTCAAGCACTTGAATTTAATGATTACGTTATGGAATTCATTTCATATCATGCTATTCTTGCGTCCTCGCAACTTGCACGTGAGCGGGGAGCATATGCTTCATACAAAGGTTCTAAGTGGGATCGTAATATATTTCCTTATGATACAATTGCGTTACTTGAAGCCGAGCGAGGTATGCCAGTAGATGTAGATCGCAACTCCCGCCTTGATTGGAAGCCAGTACGTGAGCATGTGCAACAATACGGAATGCGAAATTCTAATACTATGGCAATAGCTCCTACTGCTACTATTGCAAATATTGCAGGATGCTTTCCATGCACCGAGCCAATTTATAAGAACATCTACACTAAAACTAATATGAGTGGCGAGTTTACTGTTATTAATAAATTCCTTGTGCGTGATCTTAAGTCGCTGGGTATGTGGAATCAAGATACTCTTGATATGCTTAAATACTATGACGGAAGTTTATCCTTAATTCCTGACATTCCGGATCGTTTGAAAAATAAATATAAAGAAGCCTTTGAAATAGATTCTTTGTGGCTTGTCAAACTTACTGCGACACGTGGTAAATGGATTGACCAAAGTCAATCACACAACGTCTTTATGAAAGGTGTATCAGGTAAATTACTTAATGATATTTATTTAGAAGGCTGGAAAAAAGGTCTTAAAACTTTCTATTATTTACGTACATTAGGTGCTTCGCAAATTGAAAAATCTACATTAGATGCCAAGAAATTTGGCTTTACTCAAAAGCGTGAATACACCTCATTTGCTCCAGAAACAAGCCTGCAGTCAGTTCCTGCTTCAATGCCTGCCACTAGTAGCACTAATGAGATGCAAATTATGGGCGCTGTTTCGTGTAAGCTTTCAGAAGATCCTGAATGTGAAGTGTGTCAATAATTTTGTAAAGGATGTATATGACAACTATTAAAAAGGGTATTATCAATAACTCAACGGTTAACCCTAATAAAATATTACCTATGCGCTATTTATGGGCGCGTCAGCATTATAAAGATGGTGTTGCTAATAATTGGACACCTGAAGAAATTTCAATGCAAAAAGATGTAGAGCAATGGAAGTCTGCAACAGCATTAACTCCTACTGAACGACGTTTGGTAATTTGGAATTTAGGATTTTTTTCTACTGCAGAATCATTAACGGCAAACAATTTGGTGCTCACGGTATATAAACATGTGACCAATCCTGAGTGTCGTCAGTATCTACTACGTCAGGCATTTGAGGAAGCAATTCATACTGATACATTCATTTATTGTTGTGATACCTTAGGACTAGATCCAGATGAAATTTATAATATGTATCAAACAATTGAGTCTATAAAAGCAAAAGACGATTTTGTAGTCGATTTGACCAAATCATTACTTGATCCTAATTTTGCTCCAGTAGGTGTCGCCAATATACGTAAATTTCTACATGATCTGGTAGGATACTATGTCATCATGGAAGGTATTTTCTTCTATGCAGGTTTTGCTATGATGCTTGCCCTCAAACGTCAAGGCAAAATGACAGGTATTGGTGAGCAATTTGAATATATCATGCGTGACGAAAGCCTTCATTTGGCATTTGGTTGTGATTTAATCAATACAATAAAAGAAGAAAATCCAGAAATTTGGACCCAAGAGTTCCAAAATGAACTGGTGGAGTTAATAAAACATGCGGTATTGCTTGAAAAACAATATGCGCATGATGCATGCCCACAAGGTATGCTTGGTATTAACGCACAACAATTTTCAGACTATGTAGAATATATAGCCGATCGTCGTCTTGAGCGCATTGATTTACCAAAACAGTATGGACGCGCAAATCCATTCCCATGGATGTCGCAATCTACTGATCTGACCAAAGAAAAGAATTTCTTTGAAGCGCGTGTTACTGAATACCAGACTGCCGGTTCTTTAGAATGGGAATAGTCAGTTATATATTACATTGATACAAAAAGACCCAGAAATATTATCTGGGTCTTTTCATTTGCAAGATATAGATATTGTTAATTGCAGCTGAATATAGTTTTAGTTATTTTTAAAGCCCATTTACTTAATGCTATTCAGAAAAATAGATGCTGGTCCTAATTCAAGCGATTGCTATCTGTTAATAGCATTGAGTATAATTTAACCCTTATTTTTCCCTAATAAAGATCAGTACTCTAGGTTAGCTATGCTGTTGGCTTTATTTTACTACGCCATAACTTTTCTTGAACTAATCGTAATGTGCTTTTATCGGTGTGTTGATACGCGATTTCGCTCAGTGTTTGGCCATCAAAATTTTGCCAATCTGCAGGTGTATTGAGATCTAAAAGTAAGGTCATACTTTTGACGTTATTGGTTTGAGCGGCATAGTAAGCTGCTATATTGCCGTGTTCATCAACACCTTGTGGATCTGCCCCTGCATTTAAGAGAAGGATCATATTTGCTGTATCATTACTTTGAGTGCACCTGCATAAAAGTATATCAAGTGTCTTTGGAGTATGGGTGACATGTGTGGCATTAGTATGTTGTTTTATTTTCCATGTATCTTTAATAAGTTTTTGACGTAAAACACATTGTAAAATAAGTTTTCTATGCAAATCATTGATACTTACCCGCGCCATAAGGGATGAGTCTGCGATAGGCCCCATTCCTATTTCTGCGATTTCTTTAATATATTCTTGATCGGCGGTAGTATTATGAGTAAAGAATTTTTCAAATTCTTCCTGCGTGGCTTGAGGATATGTATTAAGATATTGTAAGCTGCCGTTAGTTCCGCAATAAATAGATTTGAAGATATTTGCAATGCCATCAAGTGAATAATTATAGAACAAGCTCCAGTAGCTGTTGTAATTGTTAATAGTAGAATGCCAACCTTTGGATGTACTGCTTAACGCATAAAGTGTTTTACGTGCTAATTGAACTTCCTCGTATGAAGTTACTGCATGTTCAGGACATAAATATTTTATAATTTCTTGATGTGTATCGAATGGCAAATGAGACAATGATAATTCACAGCTATGTAAAGATATAAACAACGAAAAAATGCTTCCTACTCCTACTACCTTTGCAAGCGAATATGTACGTGTCATGATGAAGTGCCGAGTTTAAACCACTAATATAAAAGTTTGTATAAAATTATTAATTATTTAGCTTGTAGATGATGTATTAATAGTGTGCTTAAAGCCCATCCGAGTAAAGAACCAAGTACCGCAGAATCGGGTTTATAGGTATTGGTAATTACAATACTAGCTGGTGCGCCCAGAGCTGATAATGCAATACTTTGTGCAGGGCTATAACTGTTGCCTAATATATGAGTTAAAGTGCTGCCTGTTAGATTAAGAACAAAACTTGTGCCGGCGGCTGCAATTGTGGCTTGTGTTTCTTTACTAATATAAGTGTGCTTAGGATAAGTGCAATTTTCTTTTACTATAATAATATTTTCTTGATGGCCATAAGTAGAAAATGTGCATGCAAACGCAAGTCCCATAATGTATTTCATAGTGTCCCTTATTAAAGTATGATTTTCTTTAGTATACAAGATAATCTCGTTTCTTAAAAACACCAATATAACGATAATATCCCCATTTATTGGATAATGTCAAAATCACTATGGATACTTTTTTGAGTGATATATTTTATTTTAAAAATATATAAAACGGGTATAGGTAGCACTTATAGAGGAATTAAAAAAAGATCTAGCTATGAACAAAGAGATTATATTATGTGGTATATGGTATTTGATGAATCAGTAAGAATTGGCAGTGATGTTGATGACTGCAAAGAATATCAAGTACGGAGGTAGCTACTTGGGCTACCTCCGTATTAAAATCTATTTTATGAGTTAAAATGCTTTGTAATAACGGCTTCAAGTGCTTTTTTAGAGCATGCGCCTTTTTGTTCGTGTACCTTGCTTCCTTTTTTGTGGAAAAATACTAAATGAGGAATGCTTGACACGCGATATTTACTTGCAAGTGACTGATATTTATCAACGTCTACCTTAAGAACCGTAACATCATGTTCTTTGACAATTGCATCAAGAGTGGTGCTTAAGCCTCGACATGGTCCACACCACTGGGCATAGAAATCAACAATAACATTTCCATTTTTTATTGCGGTCTCAAATTCTGCCGCGCTACTAAGTTGGTTAATGGAACCTTTTGCCGATACCGCATGAGCTCCTACTAAAAATGTAGCAGACATTAGACCGAGCGCAACGTGCTTGATATTCATAGTATCTCCTTATTAAAATTACACATGATATAATATGCACTTACTGTGAGTGTATCTTAATCGTACCTGCAGGGTCAAACGCTTGCATATTATGAGCATTAATAATTCTAATAGTGTATTAGTAAAAGTATGTGTTAAGGCCATCCAGCCCTATGTATGTAAGAACAAGCTTAGTATATTATTTGCAATTATCTAGCAACTCTATGGTAAGATACTAATCATATACAGTTATATAAGGGAGAGTGCATGGATCGTATTACATTTGATACAACTTATTCGCGCGTATCAGATATAGAACTTGACGCATATGCTCATCGAATTAAAGATGTGACTACACATTTACAAGCGATACGTCAAAGAGCAAAGTTGCCTGATTGGTACGAGTTTATTACCGTACCTGATATGCCATTATCAGAAGATTTTACTGCTGCATATGAGCATGTTCAAACACTCGATCCTGCACTTATTATATTAATAGGTATTGGTGGTTCTTCACTTGGGTTTCAAGCAGTATACCAATCGTTGCCTCGCGCCAATGCGTGTCCCATTGTTGTAGTTGATACTATTGATGCTGCATATTTCAATACAGTCTATCGATATGCAGAGCAATTACTGCAAGATAAGTATTCGGTAGTGATAGTCGTAGTAAGCAAATCTGGTACTACTACTGAAGTTGCTGCCAACTTTCAAGTACTTTATAACTTACTGGTGCAGTATAAAAATGAAAAAGCATCTGAGTACGTAATAGCAATTACTGACGATTCTTCTGTTTTGTGCCGTGTTGCACGTGCATGTAACTTTAAACTAATTACTTTGCCCGCACATGTCCCCGGACGTTATTCAGTGTTTACCGCCGCAGGTCTTTTTCCCTTGGCTTTAGCGGGCGTTGATTATACACAGTTGTTAGCAGGTGCGCGTGATGTATCAAGCCATATCACTCATAATCGTGAGGATAATATTTCACTTTACAGTGCACTTCTTATGTATGCTCATTATCATAAAGGTACTTTTGTACAGGATACATTTTTCTTTGGAACTTCCTACGCCGCTCTTGGCGGATGGTATCGTCAGCTTGTGGCTGAAAGTTTAGCCAAGCAGGATGCGCACAAAAGGCCAGTAGGAATACTTCCCACAGTTTCTTTAGGAACTAATGATTTACATTCAGTGGTTCAACGTTATTTGGCCGGCCCGGTAGATTCAATATTTTTTACATTTGTACAATCTCAAGCACTTGTGGCATCGCATACTATTACACCGTTACCCGAATCACAAGTACTTGTGGAACATTTGGCTGGTGCGACTATGAATGAAGTACTTGCTGCCATCAAACAGGGTGTATATCAAGCATTTGTAGAATCCGCACGACCATTTGTAGTGCTTACGCTTCCCGCAATTGACGCCTATTGGCTTGGACAATTTTTACAATATAAAATGATAGAAGTGGTATATGCCTCAGCATTACTTGAAGTAAATCCATTTAATCAGCCACATGTAGAACTATACAAAAGTATACACGCGCTTTACTTGCACAGAATGCGACTACGCCGTGATATTATTTTAGATATAAAGAGATTAAAAATTTTTTCTCATCAAAAACTGTATGACTTTAAAATAATTCTAGGAAAATCGTTTTATAAGTTACCGTGAGCTTGTTCGTTTTCGTGCTGCAGTAGTGCTTTTTTTAGGAACCTTTGCGCCTTTTTTGCGGGCTTCTGATAATCCTATTGCAATTGCTTGAGCTCTACTTGTGACATTTTTACCGCTTCGACCGCTTTTGAGAGTACCTTTTTTATATCGATCAATTGCATTTCCTACTGATTCTGAAGATTTCTTTGAATAACGTGCCATATTAACTCCTCCTATTATAACTTCAGAATACCATAGGATAGAAGGGCTTTTCAATAATTTATGTAGTAGCGAACTTACTATTCCTCATGATTTTGGTCATATGTATCAGGTTTAGTGTATGCACGTATTGCATAGGAAACTATACCTGCTACTAGTAATGTAAAACTCGCACTTATAACTATTGTTTCTCGATCTGTAAAGCCTGTTAAAATAGAAGTGCCTACTAGGTTAAAAGGGGCAATAAGGTAACACGTACTTATAAAACTTCCACCCGTTACTATATAAGAAATAATGTTGCCAAGTGATGTAGTACAAGGTGTTGAAATTATGAGGTCATCATTGTGGTCTATCATCACTCTTATTCTTTGTGGTTGCTCTTGTTGTGCAGCATTCAAACAGAGTATGTCGGTAGTTGTATAGTACAGAAGAACAATTAATAGATACTTCATGACAACCCTTTGGGTATTGCAATGTTATTTGACTAATATTGTTGAATTATTTTGAGCTCAGAAATTCTTGTTTTGAAAAAAATATAACAATAAATCCAATTTCATGTATATGTATAATAGATTAATACAAGGTGAGTAATGATATTATAAGAAAAATATGTGACACCTAACCGTACTTTCAAATAGCTTTATTCAAATAAATTAATGATATGAATAAGGACTGGTAGAATACATTTCTGCTCATGCTACCAACTTCAGTATACAAAACACACAACAACACATTGTTTTTTTGGCGCAACTCTATATGTTCAAATTGCAAGTGCGTACTAATCTAAAAAGTGTGGTGAGTGTGATATGACTAGTTATACGATGGTCCTTTTTGGCGCGAGTGGAGATTTATCAGCGCGTAAAATCATACCTACTTTATATCATATGCTGCGTCAATCACCTGATATCAATTGGGCGCTCATAGGGGCAGCACATGAGCAATTAACTGTTACTCAGATGCTTGAGCGCGCAATTCCTTTTATTGATTCCTATGATGAAGATATTTTTAAAAAACTGATTGAGCGCTCTTATTATGTAACGGTTGATGTCCATCAATCTACTCACTTTGATACTTTGTTTTCTATAGTCACTGATGTTGAAAAGCGACATAATTTAAGTGGTTCGCGAATTATATACTGCGCAACAGCTCAATCTTTGTATTGCCAAATAACAGTTCAAGCTGCACGTACTGAACTGGCTTTCAAATGTGCTCAATCAAGCTTTGTATGGTGTCGACTGGTATATGAAAAACCATTTGGACATAATTTAGAATCAGCGCGCGCTATTAATGTATGTATTAAAAATTACTTTTATGAACACCAAATTTATCGTGTAGACCATTATTTAAGTAAGCAGCTTGTGCGCTCAATTGCATTAGTAAGATTTAGTAACGCATTGTTCGAGCCTCTTTGGAATGCAAACTATATAAAAGAAATACAAATTATCATGAACGAATCGATTGATATAGCCAATCGAGGAGCTTATTACGACAATCACGGTGCTATTGCTGACGTTGTGCAAAATCATCTGCTTGAGCTACTCTCGTTAGTGGCAATGGAAACACCTGCTCGTTTGAGTGGTGATGATATTCGTGAACAACGAGCACATGTACTATCTTGCACTCGTGTTACCGATGTACTCAGAGGACAGTACCAAGGGTATACTACAAGTTCCTATGTAGATATTAATTCAACTACAGAAACATTTGCAACGCTCGCGTTAGCGGTAGATAATGCTCGATGGCAGAACGTTCCTTTTTATATCAAAACAGGCAAGGCATTGTCTGATAAAGTTTCAGTAATTCACGTGGTATTCAAGGCACCTGTGTGTTTATTGACTCGTTCCTGTCCTCCTGATTCCAATTATCTTTCGTTATATATTTCAGATGATGAAGGGATCAGTATTACATTCAATACTGCCGGAGTTGATGACGGACAAGAGATTATGCCCATTACTTTGCAATTTAATTATTCCCAAATACCCGACTATCAGCCTATTGACCCATATATGACACTTATTTTTGAGATTATACGAGGTGATCAATCGGTGGCGGTACGTTTTGATGAGATTGAGTATGCGTGGTCAATTATTGATAATGCTCATGTCAGTACGTATCCTATATATATCTATGAAAAAAACTCCCGCGGTCCGCGTGAATTAGAAATATTTGAACAACAACATGCTATGAGGTGGCTATCGTGATAATGGCAGTAATAGGGTTAGGTCGTATGGGCGCTGCAATCGGCTATCGTGCTGTACAAGCAGGTTATCAAGTACTCGGTTATGATATGAATGCTGATGCATGTAATCATGCACAGGAACTTGGTATACAACCTTATCATAGTATGTCTTCCATGGTCGGTAGTGCTCAAGTAATCTGGATTATGGTTCCTGCGGGCAATCCTGTTGATAATGTGTTACAAGAAATCACTCCTCATTTGATGCCAGGCGCTATTGTAATTGATGGAGGTAATAGTAAATTTTCTGATTCAATTGCTCGCGCAAAAATGATGCATAGCAAAGGATTTGCCTATCTTGATTGTGGAACATCAGGTGGTGTGTATGGTAAAGAAAAAGGCTTTTGTTTAATGGTGGGTGGTGATTTGCGTGCCTATCAAACTGTAATGCCGCTATTAAAAGCGATCGCAGCTCCTGATGGTGTAGCTCACGTAGGGCCATCTGGTGCAGGGCATTATGTTAAAATGGTACATAATGCAATTGAATACGCCATGCTTGATGCGTATGCTCAAGGATTTCAGTTATTAAAGGAAGGCAGTTTTGCTCAGTATAATCTTGATTTAGCTCGCATTAGCGATTTGTGGAATCATGGTGCGGTAATACGTTCATGGATACTTGAACTTACGCATACTGTCCTTGCGCGAGATCAACAATTAGAGCATGTTGGCGGACAAGTAGAACAAACAGGAACTGGCCGTTGGGCGTTGGAAGATGCGCATGGACATAATATACCAGTACCTATTATTGAACAATCTATTAAAACGCGTGATTGGTCTATGGCAACTGGAGGTAATTATGCTACTAAAATTGTTGCATTGTTGCGTAATGCTTTTGGTGGTCACACATTTATTAAAAAGTGACACTAAAAATGCATACTGTTTTTATACTATTAAAACAGTATGCATTATATAGCTTTTATTTTATATTTTTATGCAATTTGACGTGCTGACATCTTAACTACACGGTAATGAGTAGGTTTTGCTTTAAAGGCAAGTCTGAAGTTCTGCGCATCGTACAATTTACCCGTTCGCTGAGCAAAGAGGATAAATTCAGCATTTTGACCTGGTTCAATGCGAGTATGTTTTGTGAGCATCCATGGTGCGGCGCATTCTGCGCGTTCAATATTACCTTTGCGTACATAATAACCGGTAACACCTCCGATAATACCTGCAGAAACCCATGAACCTAATGCAGCAATACCTGTTGCTGCGCCCGCTGCTATACTTCCTAATAATCCTGTTCCAACGCCCCAACCAACGGCGCTTTTATACGAAGTGGGAACTAGTCTTGTAGGATTATACAAACGAACACTGGAATTATCCGGGTCAAAGCTGTATGAATAATTAGTATTATTGGAAATAGAAACGATATAAGGGTTAAGACGTTCATTTTTTTGTAGCTCAGCAGTTATTTTGCTCATAGCTTGATAAGTGTAGTTCTTTGGCGCACCTATTGCTTGGTGATACACTTGAATACAATCACTTATGTCGCTAATGTCTGCGTGATTGATATCTACCTGTAAGCCGTATGTTATCTCTTGTTCTAAAGATTCTACGGATGTAGCTGTGCTAATGGTTGAGGCATATAAGCCTAACAAGCTTGCATAAAGTATGCATTTATTCATGTGAACCTCAGTATAAATGATAGAAAATATCATGTAAGAGTAGTAGGGTTGTCAGTGGTTGGTAATGTAGTAAATGCGCTGAGTATTTTTGATTATCAGCGTGTTTTTTAATGTGATTATAAGTATATTGATGACGAGCAGAAAAAGTTGGATAACCTCGTTCTTGTAAGGCACTGGTAGGAGTTTTACTGCTTGCCTTTAGTTCAAGTTTTTTTCCTTTTTCAAGTTGAGCGATGTGTGCAGTGATGGTGTCATGCTTGTTAAGTTGGCGTAACGCATCAATAGCCATGCAATCAGCTTGTTCTTCCTTTTCTTTTTCGCTCAATTCAGGCTTGAAAAAATGGCCTTGGGTTAAATGAGCACATTCATGATAACAAGCATACTCACGAAGTGCAGAAGGAATATTCTTGTTGATCCAAATTGCTTTGTTGCCCATAGACACACCTTCAATACGAGTAGGTTTTCCTGTCTCATCAAGTGACAGTTCGAAAACTTTAATTGATGTAGGATTTGAATGTCCCATTGTGGCAAGTGCAGTGTGAGCTGTCGTAGTTATTTCTTGGTCAGCTTCTGTCCGCCCGTATAATGACATAGGAATAGCTATATTTTGTTTCATCATAGAAATAAAAAAATCATCAGCTTGCAGTGATTGCAAAGAATTTATACATTTTCGGGCATGCTTACGTGATTGTGCTGGTCCCAGCAGCTTTCCTTTGTGAGTAACTTGACCATCATGTTTGAATACTATGTCATGCATGCAATGAGTTACGTCACCGTTTTTATGTAGTTGATAATCGCCTGCGCGAGCTACAATAGTAGATTGTTGAGTAAAGGTTGATATTTTTTTGCGGCTTGAATTAACGCGAATGGTTTGTGCGTGATTTATAGAATATATAAAAAGGCAAGTAACGCTCAAAAAGGCGAGAATATATTTTTGTATCATGTAGAATGCTCCATTTAAAAGTCATTTCAGATTAATACTAAGTATAGGCCACTATGATAAATACCAAAAAAGCCCATATATTTAATTATAATAGAAATAAAAATAATAGCAATCACTAGATTGTTATTATGTACTTATATGCCTTAATTGAGTAGTATGCTGTGCAAAAGGTCCACGGCGTGCGGTTAATGTCTGAGGAGCAAAGCTTAAACTAATTTTTTCATTTTTAGTTTGATTAACAGGCCGTTCTATGAATAATAAAAGTTGACCATCAAAGCCAGGAGAGATGTGAGTAGCTGGGCTTAAAAGCCACGGTGCACATAATTGAGCATCGACAGTTGCGTGAATTTTGTGTCGATACATCCCTAAGCTTACAAAAAATGGTATTCCGATAAGTGCTGCAGGAAATGTATAAGCCAGGCCAAGGTAGGGAAATATATTTCCTGTAATAGACAAAGATCCAAGGGTACTATTAATCCATGAAACAAGAGTGGTCGATCCTACTGCTGCACCTATACCCAAAAACTCTGTGCCTAATGTGCGTGCAAATTCAAAGCGCGGAAGTTTTTTATATCGTGCAGGTAGTAACTTGGCAGGCGCAGGACACGTAATTTTAGACTGATCTTGATCAAATAAATATGTGTAATTACTTGGATTTTTAATATGTACCAAGTAAGCATCAATATGTTTACGTCGAGTGTGTGCGGTACGCAATGTGCGTTCTATCTTATAAGCTACTTCATGTGCGTAGGTATCAGACAGATTATAAGTATTTTGAAAATGAGCCAGATAATATTCTATTGCGAGCATATCAGCGTTGTGAACTTGTACTTGTAGTTGAGGATGCTCTTTTGAACGGTTATCAATTCGCTGTGACAATCGAGTACTAAATTGAGCACTACCGCTTGTCATATATATAGTTAAAAACGTAAATAGTATACTTATACGGCGATAATTCATAGGGCATGCCTTTCTGTGCTAAAGTAATAACCATGGTGTGTATACTGCGCTTAGTATGTAGTGTGAACTTTTTCATAAAAATACAAAAGGGTGTATGCATGCACTTTAGTTTGATTTAATTTTGATGTGAGAGGAAAGAATGATACTTGATATTAGTTGGCCGTTGACATCTGGTATGACTGGATACAAAAATAAAAAAACTTTTGAATCTACGCCCATTAAATTATGGGATCAAGATCATGTGCGTGAAGCACAATTTACTTGCACAACTCATACGGGTACTCATGTGGATATGCCCGCACATTTTTTACAAGATGGATATACAGCCGAACAAGCTCCTCTTGATCGACTAATTGGTACCTGTCGTGTTATTGATATGACCCACGTTACTGAATGCATTAGTGCAGAAGATTTGTATCAATATGATATTAAAGAAGGCCAAAGAATTTTATTTAAAACGAGCAATAGTAATCGTTCTTATGATCAAGAATTCGATTATAATTTTGTATATGTTGCACATACGGCCGCAAGTTATTTAGTGGAAAAGAAAGTTGTATGTGTAGGGATTGATTATCTGGGCATTGAACGCAATCAACCAGGCCATCCAACCCATAAAACATTACTTGATGCAGGGATAATTATTATTGAAGGATTGCGCTTGCACAATGTATTGTCAGGAACGTACACCTTGCTATGTTTGCCATTATTACTGCAAGGACTAGACGGTGCTCCTGCACGAGCAGTACTCATGCCTTATCAACGGGTGGTATAGCGTTACTGTAAATAGTTTTAGTTTGTTTGAGGAATTGATTTTTTGGCAACATATTTTTTTGTCCAACCATATAGTAAAAATGCATAATATCAAAAAAGCATCCTAAAAAATTAATGCTTTTTCCTGCAAGTGCTCCTGCTGCCAGAGTAAATGGTACTGAGTATAATTGTTTTAGTTTATTTTCTTCAGGTGCAATACGATTTTTAACTACTTGTCCCATTTTATAAGTAGCATATGAAGCAGAAAGTTGCATTGCTGCTATTGCAAGGGATACGGTACTTTCTTTAATGCCTTGTATAAACCATGATTTTTGAGGAATTTTGTCTTGGACAGATAAGCTTGCAATACATTTTTTGCGATAACGGGATCTTGTCCAGAAAGTAGGATAGCTGTACAGGTCAGGCGAATATATATTTTTTAATTTTGCAAAAAAGTTTGATTCATCCTGCCACGCAAATTTTATTGCATTAACATTGTCTGTGACAAAAGCTGCATATTTTTTATGTTGGGTAAGTGTTTTTATAGCAAGTTCATCTGCTTCACGTTCTTGTTGATATGAAGATTTTGCTCCATGCTGTTGACTATGATTGAGCGCAACATGTGCTGCTTCATGATAACAATTATAGATACTTGACTGGTATATCTGATTTTTAACTTTATTAGTCAAATAACTATAGTTATTATTGATACGTTCTTGATCTCTTATCCATACTCCTCGGCTTGTAGCTAGACCTCTAAATTGATTACTTTGATTACTATTCAATGTAAAAATAGGAAATTGCTGATAATTTTTGTAGCTCATTGCCTTTAAAGCACCGCGTACTTCGCTTTGTATGTACGCAGGAGCTGGTTGGTCACCAAGTTGTATTGTGTGATACCATAAACAATTATTCTTTGCACTTTGTGCAAAACCACTATCTGTATCAATAGCTTGTGTCAATTTATCTCTTATGTAATTAATTTCCTCGATATTTGCAGTATGATCGTTAATAAAAAATTTACCTTCATTTGTTATTTTTATGTTTTTATTGTGACAGTATATCGTACCGTCTGCTGCTACATAAAATTTAGATTTGTGATTAAAGTTATCTTGTGCAAAGGACACGTTGCATACAAAAAGAACTAATAGCTTAATAATAAAAAGATGTGTTAAATTTTTCATAGTATGTATCATACATTTAAAACAGTTGTTGGAAGCATATTTTTTGATCTGAGCATATAGTAAAGATGGAGAATATTGGCGATTGACGCTGTGCTGGCGACAGTTGTGGCAATACTAAGTCCATAGCATAATTTAACGGGAAATAGGACTGAAGCACAAAAGGATAGCCCTATGCAAGTAAAATCTGATTTTGCAGCGTTTAATCCTGCAGTAAACCATGACTTTTGAGCCGCGGGTTCTTGAGCTGGTAACTCTGCAATAATTTTTTTCATATATGCAGATTTTTTTGATGCTGATGGATAATCAAATCCTTTATAATTACACGTAAGAACTCTTTCAATAATACGATGCAATGACCATGTCGTTTGAATAAACTGAGTAATGATTGTCGCAATAGTTGCGTAATGTTTATTACAAGCTAAAGCTTGAACTGCCAATTGATCGGCTTCATATTCTTTTTCATAATGTGTTTTTGCTTGATTATGATGATTATGTGCGATGTGAGCTGCCTCATGATAGCATATATATTGAGCACAGTGTTTTAACTTTTCTTTCTCTTTGTGACTTGCGTTCTTATAGTCTGGAATTAAGTTTCTTTCTGGTGAAAGCCAAATGCCAGTATCATTTGACAGGCCACCTAAAAGGTTAAAGATATTATTTTGTTTTAGGGTAAATACTTGTACTTGATTATAATCTGTATAACCCATGGTTCTTAAAGCTTTGTAAACGGTAGTTTGCATATTTTCGGATGCTGGTTTACTGCCAAGTTGCTGTTTATTAAATTCAAGTTTAGATGGATATGGATATAAAGTACCTTGAGCTGTGGCGTAGTATTTTGCTACAGGATTAAATATTTCCTGACAAGATATATGGTTTGCAGTAAATAAAGAAAAAACAGCACTACTCAATAAACATAATTTATATTTCATAGTAACCTTCATTTTTTATAAAATTATTTTACTCAGTTGTGATACATAGCGCCACTAGAATTAATTTCAAATATAATACATAGTATATATTATTTTTATAAAATAGCAAAATAGACCATTTTAAATATCGGTTTAAAATGGTCTATTTTGCTTATATTTAAGTAAAATTTAAGGTATAAGTACTGTGTCTATTACGAAAATGTTACCGTTATTTGCAGTAACATTAGATTCAGTAACGGTAGCATTGTTTACTTTGATTACACTAGTAATTGAAAGGTCTTGATTATTAAGGTTCTGATATGATCCTGCAATGAAGCTGTCATTGTAAATGGCCTGATTGAGAATATGATTTTTTAATATTGTCTTAAGCTTTTCCTTGTTTTCGGGTTTGAACAAATCAGTGCCCGCAGTACCAAGTTTTTCAAAGGCTTCATTATTTGGAGCAAATACTGTAGATCCTCCAGTATTTATCAACATATCTTGTAAATCTGCTGCTTTGACGGCAGCGACAAATGTTGATAGTTCTGGTAGGCGTTGTGCGCGTTCCCATAAATTATCAATAGCTCCAAATGCTCCTTGTGCCTCTAACCACTTGCGTGTTAGTTGATCAACTAATTCAGGCGGAGTGTCAGGTGAAAAGCTAATTGAGTAAATGAAATGCGTACTGACAGTGAGCGCTAATGCAAGTCCTAACGATATCAATTTCATAGTTCCACCTTTATTTTTGTTGTAAGACTGTAGATGGAATAACAACTTCATCAATTATATGAACAACGCCATTTGAAGCAGGGATATCGGCGTGTGTCACCAAAGCTCCGTTGACATAAATTTTGTCGTCTTGCTTATTAATTTGGAGTTCTTGGCCGCCGACAGTTTTTATTTTATGTATATCGCCTAATTTGACGAATTTAATGTCTTGTGAGTGAATTATGCCTGGCACAACGTGATAGAGAAGTATTTTTTTTAATTCTTCTTTATTGGCAACTATCTCATCAAGTTGCTTCCCAATTACTTCAAATGCTTGATTGGAAGGGGCAAATACGGTGTATTGCTGATTGCCTGACAATGTTTCTACTAGTCCGGCTTCTTTGAGTACTTTGACTAAAGTACTCAATTCATTTGTTTCTTGTGCTATTTGTGCAATTGTTTTTTGTCCGTTCATAATCTACCTCTTTTTTATATTATGAAAACTACCTATTTTACTTAATCATAGCTGAATCAATAATGTGAATTACGCCATTATTAGTTTCTATATCCGTTGTTTTCAAACCGATATCTTCTAATAAAGGAGTGTTGTTTTCAACACTAATGTGAAGTGGTTCTTGGTCAGCAGCAATGATTTCTTGATCATTTTTAAAATCGTTACTTTTATAGGTGCCTACTACTATATGATGCAAGAGAACATTTTTGAGTGTTTCTTTATTTTCAGGCTTAAGCAGTTCGTTGAGCTGTTCATCCAGATCGTCAAATGCTTGGTTAGTAGGTGCAAACACTGTATAGTTCCCCTCATTGAGCATGTCGCTTACGCCAGCATATTTAAGAGCTTGAGTAAATATAGACAGCTCTGCGTGTTCTTCAAGTTCCTGTGCAAGTGTTTTGCGAATGTTTTGTACATCTTGATTAGGAAGAACAGTTTTTGTAGCGTATGTTTGCGTTTGACTTAAGGGTTGTGATTGCGCTGTATACTGTTCATAACGAGCAGCAACTTGTTTTTTATTGCATGGACATACGGCATATCCTGTTTGTGCAATTATGCTTATTGCCAGTGTCATATATAGAAAATAGGTAGTTTTCATAATATTAGTCCTTTGCTTATATTAACCTACTTGATTGTATTCATAATCGGTTGGTACGGTAGTATAATTTGCATCTGTTGTATTATCATATATTACTTCAGGAACATAATTGTCGTTGTAGTATGATGATGATTGATAGTAAGAAGGATAGGCCCATGGGCTTACACCAATACCAACTCCCCACAATCCGCTATTACCGTAATAGCCTCTACCGTAGTTTCCGTAGTATCCGCGGTTATAGCCTCTGCCACCGCCTCTATGTCCCCAGCCACCACGGCCAGCATGTCCGCCTCTCATCCCGTGACCGCCAAAGCCTCTACCGCCGCCGCGTCCACCCATGTGTCCACCACGTCCGCCGCCGCCGTGTCCGCCGCCATGGCCACCACCACGTGTTTCAGTGATCGTTACTATCGAAAGAACTGTACATGCAATAATCATTAAATGTTTTATGTATTTCATAATTTACCTTTTCATTCAAATAAAGTAGCATCTATTACCATATCATCTGAGGTTGCATTAAATGATGCTGATTGACCGGCATCATTCGCAACGTCAAATGTAGTTCCATCCAAGGCTGCTGATTGACCAGCAGCTAAATCGACTTCTTGATTTGTGTCACTTATGACAGTAATATCAGAGTCAGTTTTATTAGTGATCATGTGTTGCCCTGTCAAAGGAGCATCGTCAATTTCACTTATTATCTCATCTTGATAAAGTGGTTGAGCATTATCTACTTGGTATGAATCATAGGTGGACGGCTCTTGGCTGTAATAACCAACATCGTAGTTTTGATCATTCCACCATGGTTGCCAGTAGTTCCAATACCACGGCCAGTAACTCCATGGACTAAATGCCCATGTACCCCAGCCAAGTGAACCCCACCACCATACTGGATTGACCCACCACCATCCTGAGCCCCACCACCAGCTGCCCCATAGACTTGGTCCATACCAGCCCCAGTAGCCACGATTCCAATAACGATTATTCCAGTGTCTACCACTATGATTTATATGACGACCTGCGTGTGCGTATTGACCTCTGCCGCGATTGCCAAATCCACGTCCTCCGGGTCTATTTCCTGGTCGGCCCATGTTTCCTCGACGGTTGTTCATACGACCACCTGCTCGAGATAGGCCGCGATTTCCCGCAAAGCCGGATCTTGAAGGACGCGCAGTAGTTGGTCGAGTGCCGGTTCTTCCGCCCATTCGGCCTGCTGCTGAGCGAGCTGTTGCTCGAGTACCCATACGTGCAGGGCGTGCTATACTATTACTACGTGAAAAATTTCGAGATGAGTAACCTCTGTAGCCTTGGCCCGTCAGGCCTCGTGCATATGATTGTCCTGAATATCTACCTGCATTAGTGCGCCCAAATGCTCCTGATCCACCAAAGCCACGATAAGCTCCTGATGTTCGTCCAAATCCTGCGCGTGAGTAATTGGCACTAGAATATCGAGGTGAGTTAAATCCTGAACGATATCCCCCAAATCCCCTACCTGAAAAGCCACCGCTTCTGTATGCAGAATTGCCGCCAAAACCACGGCCAAAACTTGATCCCCTCATTCCACCACTAAATCCGCGGCCACCAAATCCACCTGATCGCATTCCTCCGCCGCCAAAACCACGTCCGGCGCCGCCAAAACTTCTACCGCCGCCAAAACCACCGCGGCCACCACCAAAACCGCCACGGCCGCCTCCTCCGAAGCCACCGCCTCTACCGCCGCCACCAAAACCTCCTCCTCGGCCGCCACCGCCACGAGCATCAAGGAGTGGCGCTACGCCAAGAGATATACATATAAGTAGCGCGAGAAACTTTTTTATAGCACGTATCATTACTTTCTCCTTAATTTATAGACTAGCCTGGTCAGACTAGTTGGATAGTAATAATATATTTAAAAATGCGATAAAAAAGCAATTATAGTTATAAATAAATTAATATATGAAAATTAAAAAAAGAGCTTGTTTGTACACTTTTAAATGTATATTCTTGAAAATACTAACTTATAAACGCTGCTAAAAAGTAATGATATTTTCACGAATATACAGTTTGGTAGCATGTTTTTTTCAGATGGGGATCGGATATTTTATGATAGCGCTGTTGAATACTTATGTGTGAATATGGGTCAAGAAAAATAGTTCCTGATTTTTCTATACACTCAAGCTGTATATTACGTTGGCGTGCAATAGTGACTAATTCTTCAAATTTAAGCTTGATAAAATCTGATTGGTAGTCTGATTTTATAATCCATATACATTCGATATCAATGAAACTTGCCAATGTTGCAATCTGTTGATAGGACTTGGGTGTAGGATCAATAACGATAATATGTTTAAGTTTGACAGCTCCCGTTGAACGTGCAATCTCAGAGAGCAGTGTATAACGTAGCCAGCTGGCAGTTACAGTTTTTTGGCAAAAACTTTTATTAGTATCAATCAATGAGCAGCCATGATCGTGCACAATAACTTGGAGTTGCTTGCCTGGTTGGACTGTGATAGGGACAATCGTTCCTACAGCAGGTCGATATACCGAACCGTAAAGCACAATGAATATAGTAATTGTACAAAGTAATGCTACCCGAAGTACGCGACGATAACGCAGTACATGCAGATGCATGATAATGCCGGCTGTTAAAGGAGCTCCTAACAAAAGCCATGCAGGAGGGTTTGCCCATCCTACATAATGACTTATAGGAAATACATTGCCGCACCACTGCCATAGCTTAAGAGTATTGTCAGCTCCATGGGCAATCCACTCATAAGGGATATCAAGTATATGTGCAAAGAACATAGTGGTACAAAGCGCAAGAAATAGAGTCAATAAAGGTCCGAATATGAGATTGCCAATGAACGAAAGACCCGACCAGGTAATGCCCCACTGAGCTAAAATAGGTAGGGATAATAAAGTTATAAAAAGTTGCAGCTCTATATATTGCATAAGCCATCGAGTAATGCGCGTGGTATAATAATGCAGATATAAGGTATCTAGAGCTAATAATTGACGTACTTTATTAATAAACATATTTGAATTCTATTGAATTTTTTAAAACTTTTATATTACAATCATAATAAAAAGGAAGGTAGTTATGAAGCGCAGATTTGAAAAAGGTCATGATAATAAGCTTGAGAATGCTACAAATAATAAAAATGTTACCCAAAAAGCACAGCAAGAATGGCGTAAAGTTATGAATTCTACCGAAGAAAAACTCTCTGAAGGTGCACAAGAAGCATATAAATTAAGAACAGTAGCGCACAAAGATCAATGGCGCCGTGACAATAAAAAAAGTAAATAGTACTTACACCGTATTGAAAAGTACCGCTTCTATCTTTAATGGATGCTTATAAAAGTTGTACTACAATTGTTCTTAAGTGATGTAAAAGTTAAATGACATAGTAAGATGAATGTAAAACTTAAAAAATATTCTAGATATTGTTATGCTTTTTTTCTTTATTTGAGTACAAGTTGTCCTGTTATTGTAGTAGGAGGGGAATCTTCAAGCTGTCTGATAATAAATGCTGATATAGTTTCAAGTATTATCTTAAAAGAGCTACTGGTACAGATATCTATCATGCCGATATGGTGGATAAAAGAGCTTTTGAAAACTATAAATAACGATAAATATTCTTTAAATATTAGTCAGTTTACTCAACTTAATTTAAATAAAACTTTCTACAAGATGGTAAATTCACAAGAAGTAAAAAGTTTTTTCAATTGCCATATTGATGAATTATTAAAAGCAAGCATAGCTCTGCAGTTGGATGTAAATAAACCATCTTATATTTCAAATGTAATCAAGCTTGCATATCTTGCAGATGCTTTGCCTCAATGTGTTCCTATAATAACATACAGTAAGGCAGAGCTTACTAAAATATTTAATAATAAATTACTTCGTGTAAAATTTAACAAAGATCTTTTAGCCATACTTAATATATACAAATCAGATACAAATGTACGTCAGGTTATGAGTATATTTAAAGTTCCTTATCAATCAATTCAAGAATATGAAAAATCCTTAAATTATATTTTTTATTATCTTGTGAAATTTGGCTTACCATTGGATTATAAAATTGCAGGTCAAACTTTACTGTATCATATTATTCAATCTATTAATCTAGATGCGCTGACGCAATTACTTCAAGCGGGACGTGAAAATAAACTTTCAATTAATTTTACCAACAATCCTGAAAATACTGTTTTGGCATCGGATAAAATGACACCATTGGAACAAGCACAAGACGCTCTTAAGCGAGCTCAGGATCCTTGGATAAATATAGGAAATAATATATATGATACTGTGTTGTTAGAACAGATAGTAAATGTGTTGAAAAATTATCCGTATCAATGACTTATAATGTCTTGGTTATTTTTACTATATCTATATAACAAATTTATTTTCTAAACCATTTATAATACACATAAGCTCCCAGAGCGGTGCATCCTGCTATCAATCCCCCTGACGCCCAGACGTAAGGCTTGGAAAAGAGATATTGAATATATCCAGGCTTATACCATGTTACAATATGGTCTTTAATCGATTGAGGTAAGGTGCGGTATATCTGAGATTGCTGCGCAGGTAATGTATCCAGTTGTGTATTGTCATTCGAGTGATACATAGTGCAAAGCCAATGTAAAAGTAAGTGTTGCTCTAATGATAGATCTTCCTCTAATGTCTTCCATACACGGATAGTGGCATCTCTAGAGCCTGATAATAGCGTCCCATCGGTATGTACCGTTACTTTTCTTATCAAATCAGTGTGACCAGTTAAAGTTTGTACGCAATGGTATGTGCCCTGTGCATTTTTTTTCCATACGCGGATTGTGTTATCATCGGAGCCTGAAAACAGAGTGCCGTCAGCATGTACTTCTATTGAGCGTACAAAATCAGTGTGACCAGTTAAAGTCTGCACGCAGTGATAGGTACCCTGTGAGTCTTTTTTCCATACACGTATTGTATCGTTGTATGCCCCTGAGAACAGCGTGCCATCGGTATGTACTGACACTGTAGTTATCAATCCAGTGTGACCGGTTAAGATCTGCATGCAGTGATAGGTACCCTGAGTCTCTGTCTTCCATATACGTATTGTACAATCTGTTGAAACTGAGAATAGAGTTCCATCGGTATGTACTACTACTGAAAATATCGAAGCAGTGTGGCCAGTTAAAGTCTGCGCACAATGATATGTGCTCTTTGCATCTTTTTTCCATACCCTTATTATACAATCGTTAGAAGCTGAGAATAGAGTGCCATCAGTATGTACAGCTACTGAGTATACAAAACTTGTGTGATCGGTTAAAGTCTGCACACAATGATATATGCCTTGTGTATCTTTTTTCCAGACACGTATCGTACCATCTCTTGAAGCTGAGAATAGCGTGCCGTCCGTATGTACTGCTACTGACAATATAGAAGCAGTGTGATCCGTTAAAGTCTGGATGCAATGATATGTGCCTTGTAAGTCTGGTTTCCATACACGTACTGTTTTATCGCCAGAGCATGAAAATAGAGTGCCATCAGTACGTACTGCCACTGAATGTATCCACTCAGTGTGATTAGTTAAGGTCTGAACAGGTTGAGTTACGGTGCGCCATAGCATGTTAGAGGTATAAGGATGCAAAGCTCGAGTTAACGCGTCGCGAGTTACTGGATTACATATAGTGATAAAATGAGATAAGTTTTCTTTACTTGAAAGTAACCAAGTAAGAGTATCTGCATTACGCAATTGGTCAATAATACCATTGCGTATAGTATCCAATATGTGTGCATCTACAGCCCAGAAGTCAGCCTCTTGATACAAGTGCACTAATTCAATTAATGATAATGTCTTCTGATAGGTATCGGTGTTTTGAGCAGATATGAAGTTGACAATATGCTGTAATGACTCAATGTTACGCTTGACAAGATAGTACGGTTTATTTGGCAAAGGTGTCGGTTTATCTAAGTCATTTACTTGATCTTGTAAGGTACGTGATATATCTAGTAGCTTGTAATAAATATCAGTATGTACCGCTGCTGTACCTTCATGGACAATTATATGAGGACATGTTTTATATCAGATAATGGTTGTATATCTTTGTCTGCACTGTATAAAGAGACTACAGATAGCATTAACAGCATGTATATGTATGTCCTGTTCATAAATACTCCATTTGTTTCTATAAAACATTAAATAATAATATTTATTATATATTATATTTTCTAAATGTCAATTAATATATAAAAAACTTCTGATAATCTTGTTATACAAAATTGTACTATTTGTGCGTATATATCTTATTATTATGTTTTTAATAAGTTTATTTTTTAAACCACTTGTAATACACATAAGTCCCGAGAGTGGCACATCCTGCCATTATTCCTGCTGATATCCAGACGTAAGGCTTGAAAAAGAGATATTGAATGCGCCCAGGTTTGTACCATGTCACAAGATGGTCTTTAATCGATTGAGGTAAGGTATGGTATATCTGAAATTGGTGCGCAGGTAGTGTTCTGAGTTGTGTATTTTGATTTAATTGGTATGTGTTGTAAAGCCATTGGAGAAATAAATACTGCTTCAATGATACATATTCTTCTAAGGTCTTGCCTATACGAATTATACGATTGGCTTCACATGAAAACAGAGTGCTATTAGTATGTACTGCTACTGAATCTATAAAACTAGTTTGTCCAGCTAAGATTTGAATACAGTAGTATATCCCTTGTGTATCTTTTTTCCACACAATGATTGTATGGTCCCTTGACCCTGAGAATAGAGTGCCATCAGTATGTACTGCCACTGAGCAAACAGAATTAGTATGACCAGTTAAAGTCTGCATGCGCTTATATTTCCTATGTGCGTCTTGTTTCCATACACGAATTGTAGCATTATCAGAGCATGAGAATAGAGTGCCATCAATATGCACTGCTATTGAATTTATACAATCAGTTTGTCCAGTTAAGATTTGCATGCAGTAGTATATCCCTTGTTCGTCTTTTTTCCATACACGTATTGTACAATCGTTAGAAGCTGAGAACAGCGTACCGTCAGTATGTACTGCCATTGAGCATACAGAATCAATATGGCCGCGTAAGGTCTGCGCACAATAGTAGTGACCCTGTGCATCTGTCTTCCATACGCTGATGGTACGGTCCCATGAACATAAAAATAGAGTACCGTCAGTATGTACTTTTAATGAATTTACTCCATTGTGACAAGTTAAGGGCTGAGCCAAAAGATTATAAGTATAGGTATGTAATGTTCGAGTCAACGTATCGTGAGTTACTGTATTGCATGTATTGATAAAATGAGATAAGTTTTCTTTACTTGAAAATAACCGAGAAAGAGTATCTGCGTTACGCAATTGAGTAATCATACAGTTGAGTATAGTATCTAATATATGTGTATCCACAGACCAGAAGTTAGCCTCTTGATACAAATATACTAATTCAATTAATGATAAGGTACTCAGATAAGTGTCAGTGTTTTGAGCAGATATAAAGTTGACAATATGCTGTAACGACTCAATGTTACGCTTGACAGGATAGTACGGCTCGTTTGGCAAAGGTGGCAGTTTACCAAAGTCATTTACTTGATCTTGTAAGGTACGTGATATACCTAGCAGTTTGGTATAGATATCAGTATGTACCGCTTCTATACCTTCATGGACAATGATAAGGGGACATGTTTTTATATTAGATAATGGTTGCATGTCTTTTTCTGCACTGTACAAAGAGGCTACAGAAAGCATTAAAAGAATGTATATATATGCCGTGTTCATAAATACTCCATTGAATATATTTATTTAATTTTAATTAAGAGTTGCCTTATATGTCTTATCTGTAAGATCATATTATGCTCCATGCTCTTGTCATGCTTATTTGCATTTTTAAATATTTTCCTACATTTTCTACAGATTGTTCATTTATAACATATATATGATGTTGCTGATATCTATTATGTTCTTGAATTGCTGTACACTCGAGTATTGTGTGATAGTTTTGATTGGTTAGAAACTTTACTTTTGATTTTCAAGAATACAGTTGCTATTTAACTTGATTAGCAAAATGTTTTTCAAAATCGAATTTCTCCTGCACAAAAAATTTACTTATATATTACTCTAAAAGCTCATTAAAATAATATGTCATACTCGTGGTATATAGTAATTTTGAGACCTGTATATCAGAGAGCATATTATGGTATGGTATGTATCATGCATAGAAAGCGTTATATAAAAAAGGTGAATATAATGAATGATCGTAGTCAGCTTAAACAATATATAGAGTTGATAGCATGCGCCATGCGCCAAGATAGCATTGCTATGACTACTGCAGCAGGTTCGGGTCATCCTACTTCTGCTTTATCAGCAGTTGATATTATTGCTACTCTTTTTTTATATGCAATGAAATTTGATCCTGATAATTTTGATAATCCTGATAATGACAAATTTATTTTATCAAAAGGGCATGCTTCTCCTGCATTATATGCAATGTGGCATCAATTGGGTAAAATTTCTGATCAGGAGCTCATGACCTATCGCCAATTTTCCTCAACACTTGAAGGGCACGCAACGCCGCGATTTGCATATACTACCGTAGCCACGGGGTCACTGGGAATGGGACTTTCAATGGGAGCAGGGCAAGCGCTTACTGCACTCAAAGATGGTCGAGCGTATAAAGTATTCGTACTTTTGGGTGATGGTGAAACTGCTGAAGGGCAAATATGGGAAGCGGCTGAGATAGCAGCACATTATAAACTTTCTAATCTTATTGCTATTGTTGATTGTAACAGGCTCGGGCAAAGTGAGCCTACTATGGATGAATGGCATGTACAGCGTTACGCTGCTAAATTTAGTGCATTTGGCTGGAAGACCGCTATTGTTGATGGACACGATGTTGAGCAGCTTATGGATGTGTATGATAAAGTATTAAATTCTTCTGCGCAACCTATGGTTATTATTGCCAAAACTATTAAAGGTAAAGGCATTGAACAAATAGAAAACAAGCAAGGGTTTCATGGAAAATCATTTTCTCGCCAACAAGCAGATGAGTATCTCCAGCCTTTAAAACAATTGTATACTACCATACATAAAGAATTGGCCAGTACTTATAAATGGCAGCCTATTATGCCAAAAAGTATGCGCGGAGTCTTGAGTAATGCCTCTTTACAAAATGTTGATATTGCTTCTGGTTATGTAGTGGGACAAAAGATTGCAACACGCAAAGTCTATGGACAAGCGCTTGCCGCATGCGGTGATTTGTTGCCGACATTATTGTGTCTTGACGGAGAAGTTAAAAACTCTACCTTTGCAGATATATTTGAGCATGCCCATCCCGATCGATTTATACAATGTTATGTTGCAGAACAAAATATGGTAGGTATGGCAATTGGGATGGCACGTATAGGTTTTATTCCCTTTGTATCTACTTTTGGGGCATTTTTCAGTCGGGCGTATGATCAAATACGTATGGCAGCTATCAACCGAGCTCCATTGCGTCTTTGTGGTTCTCACGCAGGTGTTTCAATAGGTGAGGATGGTCCGTCACAGATGGCGCTTGAAGATATTGCTATGATGAATGCCATCCCTGATTCAGTTATCTTATATCCATCTGATGGGGTAAGCACCTGGGCTTTGGTACAAGAAATGAGTAATTGTAATAAGGCGATATCTTATGTGCGCACAACTCGAGAGGATACTCCTGTCCTTTATCCTATTGATGAAAAATTTCATATAGGAGGGTGCAAAGTACTGCGTAGCAGCACGCAAGATGTGGTGTGTGTGATTGGCGCAGGGATCACACTTCATCAAGCTTTACAAGCATATACAACACTTATACAAGAAGACATTCATATTTCAGTAATCGATCTATATAGTATTAAACCATTTGATATAGAGACAGTGCGTGCCACCATAAAAAATTCTTATAGCAGGTGTATTACTGTTGAAGATCATTATATACCAGGTGGTATTGGAAATATAATTGCCGCTCAGTTGTGCGACGATGCTATAAATTTTACTATGCTTGGAGTAACACATATACCGCGTTCAGGCAAACCCGAAGAACTACGAGCATGGGCAGGCATTGATGCGGCATCTATTGTCAAGACTGTGAAATCTCTACTTTAGGGGTCCCAAATTTACGATGAAGATGTGGGCGCCGGCTGCCGGTTGTTATATGTATTAAAGGATGCTTGTCAGGTTGATACAGCAAGGCATGCTCTCGAATTGCATTAAGTACTGCTCCCATATGACGCAAGAACGGTTTGAATATAAATTCACCGTGCGTGAGAGGATGACGGTCCATGCGTAAGCGAACTTGATATATTTTAGGATCGTGTTTGAATACTCTTTGAGAAAATAATGACATCGGTTTTTGTATATTTTTATACAAACCTTGAGGATCAATAATTTGAATAAGATCAATAGTGGAGTATAAAGAATATACTGTTTGAAACGAAGGGTGCAAAAGATATTTTTGTGTATGTTCTTGGACAGGGCATGCCATAAGTACAAGCTCACGTACAGTAAAGCTTGGCGCATCTTCTGGATGCCAGTGAGCTGCACTGAGCGCAACATTACCGCCATGACTATGCGCAAAGAGACGAAATTCTACTGGTTGTCTGTCCCGTTGCCAGTACATTTCTTGTACATCGATTAAAGCTTGATATAATTTTTGGCCGGCAGTATGGCGTGCGTTAAAGCATAGGGAGCCACACCAGCCAAAAATATAAAAATGTTCACTGTCAAATTGTTCCGGATCACCTTGGCAAATAGTATCAACAATAGTTCTTACGTGATACTTGGTATCAATAAGTTGTGAATGCATGAGTCCGTCAGGGCTATAAAAAAAGTTTTCAAGAATACCTTTAGGAGCCAATCGTGTGCCATGGATCCATACATTAACTATAATAGGAGGCTTTATTTCCTCTTGTATTGTTCCTGTAGTATCAACTAGTGAATCGGTAGGTAGCGCGCGCATCATTTTACTCCTCTTATTAATACATCCACTGGTAACGAGTAAGATGGTCATTAATAATACTGCTACTAACTGATAATAATATTCTTTCACCCTATATCCTTGAAAATTTCTACTACCAGCCTTTTTGTATAGTTTACACTAATTAAGGGGTATTGATAAAAGGTTATATCTAAAAAAATATATTTTTATTACAAAATAAATATTGACCCTTTTGTATATCTTTGCTACTATAAAAATGCCTTTTAAAGGCATTTTTATTCCCCTCTTGCCTACTTATTTATGTAGACTATTTTTCTTATTCTTATTCAAGGAGTTGCGTCATGGTAGCAACTACAATGGCTGCAGTAGCCATACTATTATTTCTTTTCATACTTTTTATTCGCTCCATTTTTGTAGTCAGACAAGCTGAGCTTGTTATTATTGAGCGACTTGGTAAGTTTCACCGTGTTCTGAGTCCGGGAATACACATAATTTTACCATTTTTTGATCGGCCGCGACAAGTAACATGGAGTTTTGTGGCCCAAGCGGGCGAATATAATCAATATCTTAGGTATACCAAAGTCCTTAATCGTATTGATGTTCGTGAAGCAGTATATGATTTTCCTAAACAAAACGTTATTACTAAGGATAACGTTACTATGGAAATCAATGCGTTATTGTATTATCACATAACTGATGCGCATGCAGCGGTGTACCAGGTATATAATCTGCCGGAAGCGATAGAAAAATTAACGCAAACTACCTTACGTAATGTGATAGGATCGATGGACCTTGATGAAAGTTTAGTATCTCGAGACTTGATTAATGAAAAACTCAGAATAATACTTGATGAAGCGACTGACAAATGGGGTGTAAAAGTGAGCCGCGTTGAGTTACAAGAGGTAAATCCACCAGAAGACATTCGTCATGCTATGGAAAAACAAATGAGAGCTGAGCGCGATCGTCGTGCGGCCATACTTGAAGCTGAAGGTGCTAAAAGCTCAGCTATATTGCATGCGCAAGGTATCCAAGAATCACAAGTATTAAAAGCCCAGGGGCACGCTCAAGCACAACTGATTGAAGCTGAAGCGCAAGCGAGTGCTCGCATGACTATTGCCAATGCCGAGGCGCAAGCGGTTCAGGTACTTAAAAATGCACTGGGCAATAATGTTGATCCAATACCATATTTGGTTACTACTGAATATCTTAAAACGTTACCAACTTTAATGAGTGGTAAAAATGATAAGCTTGTTGTAGTACCATATGAAGCTACTGGTTTGGTGGGAGCACTGTCTAGTCTAGTTAACTTGGTTAACACTTCTAAAACTAATTAAAATTAGAAGTTCTGGTAGGAGGCCAACTGCCCGATATCACTTGCGAAGGACTGGTGCTGCGGGGACTGAGCGTTTGATTGTCATCAGGTATCAGTTGCCCATTTCGTAGAATATTTCTTACGTATACTGCTTTGCTCAGCAAAGCAGTATACTCACTAATTTTTTCTTCTGCTTGAATAGTAAGATCTTCAGATAAGTATTTTTGTGCTCCATGATTCATCAATATTTCCAATGCCCGCCACTCTGAATTTTTGATACATTCAACTACATCTATATCTGTAACTTCTGACAAAGGAGATTCGGCGATTCTTTGACTAACTTTTTCAAAATTACGCCATGCAGCAAGACCTATATGACTTAACCATGTTATTTCAGGCTCTTGGTGGGGTTTTATTTTGTGTTCTTCATAAGCAAAACGATTAAGTTCGAGTATATATTTAATCATCTTGAGTACAATCGATTCTGCCTCCGCGATTGTCCGTATTTTATAATAATTATTTTCGGTAGCTCCTGGTTTTCCAAATCCTGCGGTATATAGGATAAGTTTTAAAATAGTACAATATCCAATATTTTGTCCGTAAAATGTAACGTTATCTAATTTAAAAAGAGTATTGAGGCTGTACTGTTTGATGAATCTATCAAACAATTTTTTGAATTTATCAACATCGCTCAAGGCAATAGCGCGTTTGATTTTTTCATGTAATGTTGAAGTAGTAAAATTTACTGATGCTGGCTGCAATTCGTTTGATAAAGCTATATCAGTCGAAGCGGGTGTTGCGTGCGCAGACGATGAAATATCCTCTTGTTTTCCCTTATTGTCAGTATCCAAATGAGATGACGGCTTTGTTACTAATTTTAATTTTAACGATTTGCGATTACCTTTTTTCGATTTTTTTTCTTTCTTTTCTTTTTTATCTTTAGTTTTTAAAATAATTTGCTCGTGGCTATTATCATCAAAAGAAATGCTCTGCTTGTTTGATACTATTGAACCTTCAATAGTGTTGCTTCGACCTCGATGCTTTTTTTGTTCGGTAACGGGTTCGAGTAAAGATCTATTTGATAAGGATCTGGGCGCCTCTTTTTCTGCAGCATTGAGTATGTTAACACCTGTTAATATTGTTACTACTGCACAACGAATAATCGTACGCATATACCCCTACCTGTTGTAAATATTTGACAAACAGTCTTTGTTTACTCTAGTTAAGATACTATAAAGTGATCGGTAGTCTGCAAGATTTTCAATTTATTTTATATCAGAAAGAGATTTAAGTGCAGCTTTTTCACCACGTGTTTCACCATGATAAAAAATAATTAATCCTGATAAAACCATAATTACTGCAACATAAAATTGCCAACCTATAGTTTCGCCCAGGAATAGCCAACCATAAAAGGTTGCAAATAACGGTAGGGTAAATCCAACAAAGAATAAAAGAGTAGTGCTATAGCGCTTGAGTAGTAAGCTAAAACCATTGTATGAGACAATGTTATTAATAAAAGTTAATAAACCAAGATACAGTAAAAACTGTTCACCATTGGTAACCAGAGCACCTTGAGGTTTTTCTAATACTAATGATGTTAAAAAAAGTGCACTACTGCCTAAAATCATACTCCAGCCATTAAGGGCAATGGCAGAGCAATTGGTATTTTGTAAGATTTTTTTCATAAATATCCAGCCTATAACACTACTTAAAGACCCAAAAATTAAAGCAATTTCAGGTAATAATGAATAAGGTGCTTGTACCGCTGCGGTAGTTTGTACTGCAGCACTTGGATATAGTATTAAGGGTAAAAAGCCTATAAAACCTATAATAAGACCTGCCCATTTATAGAGATTCATTCGTTCATTGAGCAAAAAATAGGAAAGCAATGCAGAAAAAAATGGACTCATATTGTAAATAAATGCAGCTTTTCCGGAGGATACATAATTGAGTGCCCAAAATTGTAAGGCATTAGTTAAAAAAACGTTGAAAAATGCAAGCAAGCCTAGTGACAGCCATGCTTTTTTAGGCACAATAAGTCGTTTATTGTCATACCAGCTGAGTGCAAACAAAAGAATAATACCACCAAGCAACATGCGTGAGCCGGTCATAAAAATAGGACAAACATATACCATTGCTGCTTTTGCAAATGTATAGGTAGAAGCCACAAAGGCATTTAATAAAAGAGGGATTAACATACTATTCTCCAATAATTGATAAAAATATATCGTGTCGTCAAAAAAGCATTATATTTTATGATATAAGCTCTTGCCATTCTGTAAATAATTGTTCGTGTTGAGTTTTCAATTTTTTTAATAAATTACATTGAGTATTGAAAAGATCACTACCAAATTGAATATCGGCAAATGAATTTTGTACCACTTCCATCTCATGCTCGATTTTAGCAATTGAGCGTTCTAAAGATACAAGTCGTTTTTGTTGAGGGTACTTGGCGCGTATGTTCGTGTCAAGAGAATGAGCCGGTGTCGTAGCTTTAGTCTGTACTTGGATAGGTTGATTAAGGGCACGGGTATATTCCTGATATGACTGATAAGTGCCGGGGTACATAATACATTGCTCAGGAGTTAAATCTATAATATGGTCAGCAAGGTTATTAATAAAATCATGATCGTGACATACAAATACAATAGTACCTTGGTAACTTTGAAGTGCGGTAAGTAAGACTTGCTTGGAAGGTATGTCTAAGTGATTGGTAGGCTCATCAAGTAATAAAAGATTTGCGCCACTTAAAAGTACTTTAACCATCCCAAGTCTGTTTTGTTCACCTCCGCTGAGTACTGAAACTTTTTTATGTACGCTTTGATCAGTGAATAAAAAAGCGCCCAACGTTGAACGTACTCGTGCACGCGATTGCTCAGGACAATCATTGTATGCGTTATCCAGGACGCTCAAATTTTTATTCAGTACACTCGACTGCTCTTGGGCAAATAAAGCATGTTTTACGTTGTAACCGTATTCCACTGTACCTTTTTGGCACGCATAAATTCCTGCAAGGATGTTAAAGAGGGTACTTTTTCCCATGCCATTGGGAGCAATCAGCGCAACTTTTTGGCCTTTTTGAATTTCAAACGACGCATTTTTAAAAATGGGAGTAGAGCCAAAGCTATGAGCGACTTCTTCTACCTTTAAAACTACTTTTCCCGAGTTTTGAGTTATAGGAAAAGAAAAAGATACACTTTTGGTGCTTGTCGGTGGTTCTATTTTTTCCATTCGCTCAAGTTCTTTAATTAACGATTGAGCAAAACTTGCCTTAGATGCCTTTGCTCTAAATTTATCAATTAAAGTTTTTTTATGAGCAATTTCTTTTTGCTGCGCATGGTACTGTTGTTCAAGCTTTTCTCGGATAGCTTCTTTTTGTTGCACATACTGGTTGTAGTTTCCGGGATACCACTGAATATGTCCTCGCTCGAGTTCCAAAATTTTATCACACACTTGATTTAGGATATATTTTTCATGGCATACCAGCATAAAGCCAAACGATGCAGATTTTAAAAATTGCACGAGCCATTCTTTGGTATGTAAATCTAAGTGGTTAGTCGGTTCGTCAAAAAGATAAAAATCGGCGTTTTCAAGTAAAAGTTTGGCAAGCACAATACGCATACGCCAACCACCACTCAAGTTGGCAACGGGACGGTCCATGTCGGTTTGCTTGAATCCTAAGCCAAGAAGCATTTGAATAGCTTGTGCTTTGAGCGCAGGAAAATTATGTTCTCGCTCTTGATCACATGCTACACTATAACTTTCCAATAAATCAGGGTTGTTTTCAACTAAAGGTTCCAAGCGTATGCGTTCTTTATGTGCATGATATGCATCGTGAAAGGTTGCGCATGTTTCATCAATTATAGAACGCTCTGATTCAAGCACTACGTGTTGACTTAAGTACGCAATTCGGCACTGGTTGTTAATAGTAATTTCTGGTTCCGGTTCTGTTACTGCACAAGATATTAATTTAAGTAACGTTGATTTTCCAGCTCCATTATTTCCTACCAGACCGATACGATCATGTGGATTAATAGTTGCTGAAATATTGTCAAAAATCGTTTGATTTCCGTAAGCTACTGATAGTTTTTTAATTATAATCATAAATTGCCATGAAAAATAATATGAGCAAAGCCATATCTTGCGTATGATAAAATACTATAATGTATGTACTTCAATTTACTAACCAGCAGATAATTTATTATGCGTGATATAGTAAATATATAAGAAGTAACACAATAAAATTGTTCTCTTTCTATAGTATAGCAAATCTCATTAAGCTGTGCATTCTGCTATTATTTTCTAAACCATTTATAATACACATAAGCTCCCAGAGCGGTACATCCTGCTATTAGTCCTCCTGATGCCCAAAGGTAAGGCTTTAAAGAGAAATATTGAATGTATCCAGGTTTGTACCAAAGTACAATACGATCTTTAATGGGTTGAGGTAAGGTGCGATATATGTGAAATTGGTGCGTAGGCAGTGTATCTAGTTTTGTATTTCCATTCAATTGATACGTAGTGTAAAGCCAGTGGAGAAGTAAATGCTGCTCTAGTGATAGATGTTCCTCTAATGGCTTCCATAGACGGATTGTGGTACCGTTAGAGCCTGAAAACAACGTACCATCAATATATATTGCTAGTGTATTTACCCGCAAGGTGTGACCAGTTAAAGTCTGAGTGCAATGATATTGGCCTTGAGCGTCTTTTTTCCATACACGTATTGTACGATCTGTTGAAGCTGACGATAGGGTTCCATCAGTATGTACTGCCACTGAATTTATGAAGTCAGTGTGACCTTTTAAGATCTGCACACGATGATGATGATATATGCCCTGAGCATCTGGTTTCCACACACGTATTGTTTTATCCCAGGAGCCAGAGAATAGCGTGCCATCATTATGTACTGCTAGTGTATTTACCTGCTTAGTGTGACCAGTTAAAGTCTGTATGCAGTGATATGAGCCCTGAGCATCTGATTTCCATATACATATTGTATTATTATCATACTCTGACGCTGAAAATAGAGTGCCATCGGTATGTACTGCTACTGAATTTATCCCCCAGCCCCAGGTGTGACCCATTAAAGTCTGGACAGAATGGTACATCCCTTGTGCATCTTGCTTCCATACACGTATTGTACGATCGTTGGAGCATGAGAATAGAGTACCATCAGTATGTACTGCCACTGAATTTATCCAGTCAGTATGACCAGTTAAAGTCTGCACACAATGATATGAGCCCTGCGCATATGGTTTCCATATACGGATGGTGTCATCCAGTGAGCATGAGAATAGCGTGCCATCGCTATGTACTGTTGCTGAGCGTATATACTTAGTATGATCAGTTAAAGTCTGCACACAATGGTATGTGCCCTGTGAATCTTTTTTCCATACACGTATTGTGTGGTCGTATGAGCCTGAGAATAGAGTACCATCAGTATGTACTGCCACTGAATTTATCCCCGAAGTGTGACCAATTAAAGTTTGGGCAGTATACCATAGCATATTAGAGTTGCACGAATGCAAGGCTTGAGTTAACGTATCAAGAGTGACTGGATTACATGTATTGATAAAATGAGCTAAGTTTTCTTTACTTGAGAGTAGTTGACTAAGAACATTTTTATTACGCAATTGAGAAATAATAGAGTTGCGTATAGTATCTAATATGTTTGTGTCTACAGCCCAGAAGTCAGCCTCTTGATACAAGTTTACTAATTCAATTAATGATAAAGTGCGCAGATAGGTTTCACTATTGTCAGCAGATATAAAGTTGACAATATGCGGTAACAACTCAATGTTACGGTTGACAGGATAGTATGGCTTGTTTGGCAAAGGTACGTGTTTATCTGAGTCATTTACTTGTTCTTGCAAGGTACGTGATATGTTCAGTAGTTTGGTATAGATATCAGTGTGTACTGCTGCGGTACCTTCATTGACAATTATATGAGGACATGTTTTTATATCAGATAATTGTTGTATATTTTTATCTGCACTATATAAAGATACACCAGATAGCATTAATAGCATGTATATATATATCCTGTTCATAAATACTCCATTTATTCTCATTGCGTGTAATTTAGTAGTACTTAGCATACATTATATTTACTAAATGTCAATTAATATATAAAAAGCTTCTGATAATATTGCTACTCAAAACTGTACTATTTGTGCGAATATATCACTTATTGTAGTACAAACAACTTCCTAGAGCAGCGCACTCTGCCATTATTTCTGTTGTCGTCCAAAACGAAATACTTGAGAATAAATGTGGGGGTTTTCTTTCAAGAGACTTTTCCTCCTGAGTACTCGTACTGCTGTGGTCTTATATAAATTCAGGCTTATACCATTTCATAATACGATCTTTTGTAGATTGAGGTAAGGTATGGTATATACTAATCATGTGGGCAGATAGTGTATTAAGTTGAGTCTTGCCATTCGACTGATACGTATTGTAAAGCCAGTGAATAAGTAAATGCTGCTCTAATGATAGATTTTCTTCTAATGTCTTCCCTACACGGATGGTCCCATCGCATGAGCCTGAGAATAGAGTGTCATCAGGATGTGATGCCACTGAGTTTATAGAATCAGTATGACCAGCTAAGCTTTGCGCACACTCATATCTGCCCTGTGCATCTAATTTCAATATACTGATTGTTTTATCGCTTGAGCATACAAATAGAGTGTCATCGGTATGTACAGCCAGTGTCCTTATACAATAAGACTTGTGGTGACCAATAAAAGTCTGCACACAATGATATATGCCGTGGGCGTCTGGTTTCCATACAAGTATTGTATTATAAGATGATCCTGAAAATAGAGTACCGTCAGTGTGTACTGCTACTGAATATACAGAATTAGTGTGACCAGTTAAGGTCTGCACCCACTTATATATACCCTGTGAGTCTGGTTTCCATACACATACTGTTTTATCGCCAGAGCCAGAGAATAGAGTGCCATCAGTATGCACTGCAACTGAACGTATCCAACCAGTATGACCAGTTAAGGTCTGCACGCAGTGATATGTGCCCTGCAGGTCTTTTTTCCATACACATATTTCGTCATCGGAGCATGAAAACAGAGCGCCATCAGGATGTACTGCTACTGCATTTACGGCTTTATAGTGATTGCCAAATAAAGTCTGCACGTGTTCATATATGCCTTGTGTGTTTTTTTTCCATACACCTAGTGTCCTACTACTAGAGCCTGAGATTAAAGTGCCATCAGGATGTACTGCTACATCATTATTATGACCCTTTAGGGTTTGCGTACAGTGGTATATGCCCTGTATGTCTTTCTTCCATATACGTGTTGTACAATCGTCCGAGCATGAGAATAGAGTTCCATCAGTATGTACTTTCACTGTCCTGATAGGTTCAGTGTGACCAGTTAAAGTTTGGGTGGTATACCACAAAAGATGAGAGGTGTAGGAATGTAGAGCTCGAGTTAATGTATCGCGAGTTATGGAATTACATGCACTGATAAAATGAGACAAGTTTTCTTTACTTGAAAATAGTTGAGTAAGAGTATCTGCGTTACGCAATTGAGCAACAATACAGTAACGTATGGTATCTAATATGTTTGTGTCTATAGCCCAGAAGTCAGCCTCTTGATACAACTGCACTAATTCAATTAATGATAAGGTGCGCAGATAAGTATCAGTTTTTTGAGCTGTTATATAATTAGTAATATGCTTGAGTAAAAGTGGGTTGCAACTGACAGGATAGTACGATTTGTCTGTCAAAGGTGTCGGTTTATCTAAGTCATTTACTTGATCTTGCAAGGTACGTGATATGCTCAGTAATTTATTATAGATATCAGTATGTACTGCTGGTGTACCCTCATGGACAATTATATGAGGACATGTTTTTGTGTCAGATGATAGTTGCATGTCTTTATCTGCACTGTACAAAGATACTACAGATAGCATTAACAGTACGTACATATATGCTATGTTCATAAATACTCCATTTATTCTCATTAAGTATAGTTTAATAGCATTTAGCATATATTATATTTACTAAATGTCAATTAATATATAAACAGGCTCTTTATATATCCAATCAAATTGCATTATATATTTATTACTATTATTTTTTCTTAAGTTCGTTCATAAGATTTCCTATTGATTTCCAACTCATTACATGGGCTTGTGGCCATGGCTGATTGTCAGATCCGCCATAAATAAGATAGGGCAATAAGTGAGTATTATCCGTTAATTTATTCCAATATTCAAACTCTTTAAAAAAATCACTTACAACAGTTTTTCCTGATTTAATTTCTATAGGTACTGGACGTGGATATTCATCAACAATACAGTCAATTTCATGCTGTCCCTGATCGCGCCAAAAATAGATATTAGGTTGTCGCTCGCGATTATACTGTTGCTTTAAAAAATCTGAGATAATAAGTGATTCAAATAAGTTACCTCGCAAATAATGCTCACTAACTTGCTCTGCAGTTTCAATATTAAGTAGTGAACATGCCAAACCTGTATCAACAAAATAAAGTTTGGGTGATTTAATTAAACGCTTACCAAAGTTATTGTAAAAAGGATACATAAGGAAAATAACATAACTTGCTTCAAGTAGCGATATCCATGCCCTTGCAGTATTGTGCGTTATGCCACAATCGGAACCAAGAGAAGTTAAATTAAGCTCTTGACCGATTCTTCCTGCGCACAATCGCATGAATTTTGCAAACGTACTTAAATCTGAAACACTTCTAATTTGTCGTACATCTCGCTCTACATAAAGTCTTATGTAATTAGTATATAAACGTTCAATAGAAATTTTTTGGGCATACACTTGTGGATAGGAACCTTTATAAATAAGAGTCTCGAATTTGTCAGGCAGAACTCCTGAGGCCGATAGTTCCCGTATTGATAGAGGAAGTAAGGTGAGCACAGCCATACGTCCTGCCAATGTTTGCGTTAAAGCTTCATCTACTAAGAAGTTTTGTGAACCGGTAACTATAAAATAACCTTTTTTTTTCTCTGCATCGACTATAGTTTGCATGTAAGAAAGCAAGCTTGGAACGTGTTGAATTTCATCGATAATTATTCCTGCTTCAGTAGGATAGTCATTAAGGAATCTTCGTGGATCTTGTTGTGCAATGCTGCGAACGTCGTAATCCTCAAGAGATACGTAGCGATGTTTTACAAATGATCCTTGCGCTAAAGTTGTCTTGCCTGATTGGCGAGGACCGACAAGCGCAACGACAGGATATTCTGTTGCTGCTTCTAGTAATTTATTTGTTAAGATTCGAGGTATTATCATATATAATTTCTGACGAATTGAGAGTTGCATTACCCATTTGTCAGAAATTATATACACTTTAACCTGAATAGCAAAATATTTTCAAAATCGAATTCCAGCTCACAATAAAATTTGAATGAGATGACTATATAAGATATTGACGATAAAGACAGTTAAGAGGGTTATGTAAAGTACATTCAAAGATTTATGTATTTATAGAAATAGTAAGCATACTTGATAATATTGTTACGCAAAACTGTACTATTTGTGCGAATATATCTTATTTTTATTATTATGTTTTTAATAAGTTTATTTTTTAAAATATCTATAGTATAAATAAGCTCCTAAAGCGGTGCATCCTGCTATCAATCCTCCCGATACCCAGACGTAAGGCTTGGAAAAGAGATATTTAATATATCCAGGGTTATACCATGTTACAATATGGTCTTTAATAGATTGAGGTAAGGTATGGTATATATCAATCATGTGCGCAGGTAGTGTATTAATTTGTGTCTTGCCATTCAACTGATACGTAGTGTAAAGCCAATGGAGAAGTAAATGCTGTTCTAATGACAGATGTTCCTCTAATGTCTTCCATATACGGATGGTGCCATCGAGTGAGCATGAGAATAGCGTACCATCAGTATGTAGTGCGACCGAATTTATCCAACCTGTGTGACCGACTAAGGTTTGTACGCAGTAATATGTGCCCTGCGTGTCTTTTTTCCATACACGTATTGTATTGTTGTATGAGCCTGAGAATAAGGTGCCATCAGTATGTACTGCCACTGTTTTTATAGAATCAGTGTGACCAGTTAAAGTTTGCACACAGTGATATGTGTCCTGCGTGTCTTTTTTCCATACACGTATTGTGTTATCGTATGAACCAGAGAATAAAGTGTCATCGGTATGCACTGCTATTGTTTTTACTTGTTTAGTGTGATCAGTTAAAGTTTGGACGCAATGGTATATGCCCTGTGCGTCTTGTTTCCACACACGTACTGTGCCATCGTTTGAGCCTGAGAATAGAGTGCCATCGGTATGTACTGCCACTGTATTTATAGAATCAGTGTGACCAGTTAAAGTCTGCACACAATGATATATGCCTAGTGCGTCTGGTTTCCATACACGTATTTCGTGATAGTTTGAGCCTGAGAATAGAGTGCCATTAGTATGTACTGCTAATGTGTTTACCCAACCTGCGTAATCGGTTAAGGCCTGCACGCAGTGATATGTGCCCTGTGCATCTGGTTTCCATATGCGGATCGTGTTATCGGTAAAGCCTGAAAATAGAGTACCATCAGTGTATACTGCCACTGTATTTGTATATTTACTATAACCCTTTAAGGTCTGTGCGCAGTAATATGTACCCTGTGAGTCTTTTTTCCATACACGTATTGTCTCATCGCCAGAGGATGATAATAATGTGCCATCAGTATGTACCGCCACTGAAGATATCCACTTATTATGACCAGTTAAAGTTTGGGTGGTATGCCACAAGAGATTGGAGGTGTAGGCATGCAGAGCTTGAGTTAACGTATCGAGAGTGACTAGATTACCTGCGTTGATAAAATGAGACAAGTTTTCCTTACTTGAAAATAACCGACTGAGAGTATCTGCGTTACGCAATTGGTCAATAATAGAGTTGCGTATAGTATCCAATATATGTTCATCTACAGCCCAGAAGTCAGCCTCTTGATACAATTGTACTAATTCAAGTAATGATAATGTGTTCAGATAAGTGTCAGTGTTTTGAGCAGATATATAATTGACAATATACTCTAATGACTCGATGTTACGATTGATCGGATAATATAGGTTGTCTGTCAAAAGTGTCGGCTTACCAAAGTCATTTACTTGATCTTGCAAGGTACGTGATATAGCCAGTAGTTTGGTATAGATATCAGTATGTACTGCTGATATACCTTCATGCACAATGATATGAGGACATGTTTTTGTATCAGATAATTGTTGTATATCTTTGTCTGCGCTGTATAGAAATACTCCAGACAGCATTAATAGCATGTATATATATGTCCTATTCATAAATACTCCATTTATTCTCATTACGTATAATTTAGTAGTATTTAGTATATATAATATTTACAAAATGTCAATTATAATTAAGTATTCATACTCTATTCCATAGACATATATGGTATTTTATTCTAATTGTGCAGTGTCAGTTATTATATAGCGTTGGCCTATATCTGATAAAGAGGCATCAGAGTCTGCAATAACGTCGGTATATAGTGCATATTGAATGTTTAAAGGATATTTTTTAAAATATAAATGGGTGTACGCTACTGCAATAACACAATTTTCTTGAGGCTGTAGTGTATGTATGCATTTGCGTATCACATGGCTTCCGGAAAATCCTGTATCTCGGTAATAATAGTGTATTTTTACTGTATGGCTACTGGTATTAATAATATTAAGTCGCTTTTCCATACATACGATACTCTGGTGTGATTTTATATTTAATATGACAAGTAGTATTGTAAATTTTCTCATGAAAGTCCCCTTAATAATTGCTGGTAGTGTATCCTAAAAGATCAATATTTTCTACATGCAGGCTCATTGCAATTTTGCCTATACCCCCTATACTAAATGTTTATAACCCCCATATTCTTATCCATAAGGAAATATGCCGTGATCTCGACCTCCGAATTTCGCAAGGGAGCAAAAATTTTGTTCCGCGATGAGCCGTATATGGTACTTGAATACCATCATGTAAAACCGGGTAAAGGTGGAGCATTTGTTCGTACCAAAATGAAAAACATGATCACCGGTTTGATACACGAAGAAACATTTCGTTCGGGGGAAAAATTTTCAGACCCTGGTCTTGAATACAAAGATATGTTGTATTTGTATAAAGATGGCGAAATGTACCAGTTTATGGATCAAGATTCGTTTGAGCAAATTGCATTTAATAAGTCTCAGATTGAAGATGTGCTTGATTTCTTAAAAGAACAAATTATATATACAGTTCTTTATTTTAATGACAAACCAATTGCAGTAACTGCGCCATTATTTATGGAGCTTACTGTAACTGAAACTCCACCTGGTATCCGTGGTGACACAGCACAAGGTGGTGCTACTAAACCTGCTACCTTGGAAACAGGTTTAGTGTTACAAGTACCGTTATTTGTAAACGAAGGTGATATCATTAAAGTGGATACTCGCGATACATCATATGTTGAACGAGTCAAACAATAAATTTTAAAGCATACAAGTATGGATGAGATTCATAGTTCAAATGAGAACTCTGATCTGTTACTCAATTATGAGGATATTACAGATCATCGAGTTCGTTCTCTTATTTTTCATTTGCTTTATGCATGTGATGCATACGAGTATAATGTTTCATTGCCGAGCATTATAGAAAATTTTAATAAGGGCTTTAATCTAGCAATTCCTTTAGATGGAAAAATTGCTCATATTACTCAAGCAATTATTAATGAGCGTGAATCACTCGATACACATATCAAACCATTACTCCAGCGATGGCGTTTTGAACGTATTGGTACCATTACCAAACTCATATTACGTATGGCGTTTTGGGAAATGAAGAATCTTGATACTCCTCGATCTATTGTAATTAATGAAGCGATTGAGCTTTCAAAAGCGTTTGGTGAGAAAGATTCTCATCGCTTTATAAATGGAGTTCTTGATCAAAAAGATAAAGCTATTTAGTCAAAATTAAATTACAGAATAAGTCCATAAAACAAACTTATTCTGTAATTTTTTAGCTATTTTTTAACAGAATTCAAGGTCGGAAACGCTAACTGGTAAAACATAGAATTATCAGGAGCAAAGTAACCCTGATCAAATAATTGTTTGACTAAAGGAACTTGTAGATCTTGTTCAAAAAAATGGTGAAAGCACTTATTGCCATCAAACAACCAAGTAAAAAGTCCCGGACGATTTATTCCATTGGAATCTGACATGCTGCCAGCTATTGCATATAACAGTATAGTTTGATTTTGGTTATTTTTAATAGAAGTACAGGTAGCGCATTGGTGAAAATATAAATCTGCAACTTTGATGAATGCATGGAGCTGTATGGGAGTAAAATTACCTGTATTAGTAAGCCGTGATTTTTTATTCTTTTGTGAAGTATACCCTTGATTTATCAAAGCTTGCTCAGGGTTTTCATACCATTCCAGAACATTTGGAGTATATTCAAAAGGATATATTATTTCTTTGGCCAAATATTTTTCAGGAATTTTATAAAGTATTATTGTTGTACCCTTAGCTTGATATTTTTTTTTGATTTCAAGATAGCGAGGAGTTTCTTTTACAAGATATTCATTGTTATAGTTATCAAATGCTACGGTGTGTGTACATGTCATGACCTCATCAGTAGTTTGGTCCTGATGATTTGAAATAAAAACACTAATCTTTTGATTGACATGGGTGAGTGCATCATATTTTTTTTCTATGGCAGACCATGAATTAAAAGATGCCGTGTCGCCATTAAGCTTTTTGTATATTTCTTCTATGTTATTACGCAAAGCATAGTATTCTTGGCTTATACAAAATATAATTTTACTACTCGTAATGCATTGTTCAACGTTCTTATTTTTAACTGCTTTTGCAAGTGAATTAAGTTCTTTGGAAATCCAGATCGTGTAATTAAATAGTGTTAAACCTTTATGATCTCGCTCAAAATTATATAACGCGCTGTGTATTCCTTCAGGAAAGTACGCTTCCATAATTGCATTCATCTTATTGCTAATTTGCGTGCATGAACTATTTAATAAAATACTTGCAACACTTAAATAGCAAAAATGACCAAATTCATACAGTTCATGTAATTCTTCAAATGGCTTGTATAACTTGAGCAAACCGGAAAGTAATAAACTCATAACAATACATTCATTATTATCTGTAGTATTTAAATTAAGTTCTTTTAAAAAATCATACTTGTTTGTTTGAAATTTATTTATTTCAGATAAAAGATAGGGGACTGTAGTATTGTTATTGAAATAATTTGTATTCATACCTATTTCAATAAATGATAATGATGAGCCTTGCCCTAAATGTTTTTTAATATTTGTTACATACTTTTCAATACTAAATCCATAAAAAAGTCCAAATGCAACCAGATATGCATGCTCTAAATAACTATCCTGCACTTTTAATAAATTTTTAAGTTGTACCTTCTGTCGTGCGCATAAAGAATCTGTAAATTTTAATAAATTTTTATTACCTGTCGTCAGATCTATAATAAAGTTCTTTGTGTCAGGCCACTGTACCGTAACGTATTTGGGCAGTGACGATGCTGATGGTATTGAATTTATCCAGTCTTGCAAATTAAAAGACTGAGTGCCGGTAAGGTAATCAGGTATGATAAATAAAGAAGTTTCTTTCTCTTGGGCGGATGTTCGTTCAAAAGTATGCAGTGCACTACTGAATGTCAGTACAATACATAGGAGTATTGTATAGTAAGGATATATCATCAAAAGACCATATAAATTAAGTTAGATATAATAAAAAAGGGATCAATTTGTAGGTTAATTGATCCCCATATAATAATCAGCAGAATGTCACTAAATTATTTTAGGTCGGGAAAGAACAATTTTAGTTCTTGTGCTGCATTTTCAGGGCTATCAGAGCCATGCGCTGCATTATTACCAATTGAACTTCCAAACATACTACGAATTGTACCAGGTGCTGCTTTTGAAGGATCAGTTGCTCCTAAAAGATCGCGCCATGCTTGAATCGCATTATCTTTGGCCAATACCATAATAACAAGTGGACCTGAAGTAATAAAATCAACCATTTCATTAAAAAATGGACGATCTTTATGAATTGCGTACAACTGATGTGCGCCTTCTTTGGTCAAACGGACTTTATGCATACGAACAATGTCAAATCCGTTTTGTTCGACCATATCAATAATTTTACCGCTATATTTCTTTGAAACAGCGTCGGGTTTAATCATTGCAAAAGTATTTTGCATCATATCTGATTTCCTTAAAGTACATGTTGGCTCTATCCAGCGACGGAGAGGTTTTTTTACCTTATGCTTTCGATGCATTACACGAGTTTGTGTAACGGGAAAGCTGGTACCACAACGGGTACCAGCTCTCTTACAAGTTCGGGCATCTGCATAAGGTTGATATACCAATACACCTGCTATAAGTAATAATACAGTTACAGTCGGACGTATTAATGAGTATATTTCCTTGCGCATAGAGTTCCTTTTTTTTACTCTTCAGATGTTTCAGCATCTTCTTTTTGACGTGCAGCGTGTCGTTCGAGTTCGATTTGCAACATGCTCTTTGTCTTTGAAGCGGGATTAGCTGAAGTGTTATCTTTGTGATGAGATTTAGCTTCTTTTTGTTTCGGTTGCTGAGCTTTTTTCTCGTGTTGTTGTACTTGAGGACGTGGTTCAACTTTTGGTTGCTCCAGTTTTAAGCTCAAGCCCACTTTACGTTCACCTTTGTTGATGTTTAATACACGACACTGTACTTTTTGTCCTACTTTCAGAACATCTTCTACTTTGTCGTTTTTATCATCAGAAAGCTCAGATATATGAATAAGACCTTCAATTCCGCTGCCTAGTTTTACAAAGGCTCCGAAATTAGTAATCTTAGACACTTCACCTTCTACAATAGATCCCACAGTGTAATTTTGCTCGATTGAATCCCATGGATCCATTTCAAGTTGTTTTACACCAAGTGATATTTGTTTCTTCTCTTTGTCCATGCCAAGGATTAAAGCTTCAAGCTCTTGACCTTTTTTGTAGAGGTCACCTGGATGGTTAATATGATCAGTCCATGATAAATCAGAGATATGCAGTAATCCGTCAATGCCAGGCAACAGTTGTACAAAGATACCAAAATCAGTAATGTTGCTGATGGTACCTTTTACTTTTTGTCCGACTTTGAACATCTCTTCTACCGACTCCCATGGATTCTTGTCAAGTTGCTTGATGCTTAATGACATACGACGTTTGTCGGCATCCAAGGATACGATAAGTACTTCAATATCTTGACCAACTTTGAACTTATGATGAAGGTCAGAAATACGATCAGTCCATGAGACTTCAGATATATGTACTAATCCTTCAACGCCTTTGGCAACTTCTACAAATAGACCATAATCGGTAATACTTGAAATTTTACCGCGTATACGATCACCTGTCTTGAATTGCTCTGCAACTTTTTGCCAAGGGTTATCGCTCAACTGTTTCAAGCCAAGAGATATTTTTTCATTGTCTTTGTCAAATGATAAGACTACTACGGTAACCGGCTGACCGATACGTAATAGTTCAGATGGATGCTGGATGCGACCCCAGGTCATATCGGTAATATGAAGCAATCCATCAATACCACCCAAGTCAATAAATGCACCATAATCAAGGATATTCTTAACTGAACCTTGTACAACTTGGCCCATATTGAGAGTATCAAGACGTTTTTTACGTGATTCACTGCGTTGATCTGATAGGTATTTACGACGAGAAATGATAACGTTACCGCGTTTACGGTTAATCTTTAAGATATAAGCGGTAATACTTTGACCTACGTATTGATCGAAATCAAGTACGCGTTGAAGGTCAATCTGAGATCCTGGAAGGAACGCAGGTACTCCGATATCAACTGACAAGCCACCTTTAACTTTATGAGTAACAATACCCTCAACAGGTTTGCCTTCCTCAAAGAGTTTGGAGATTTCGTCCCAAGCACGCATAGCTTTTGCTTTTTCATATGAAAGTACTACGGTACCGTCAACGCTTTCAAGTTCGTCAAGCATAACTTCAATAGGGCTTCCTACTGAAATTTTTTTCATATCGTGCTCGCCAAACTCATAGCGTGGGATTAAGCCGTCTGACTTATAATTAATGTCTACCAATACGCCATCACTATCCATGCGTATGATAGTGCCAGTTACCAATTTACCAGGTGCAAGAGTTCTGAATGTTTCATCATACAAAGCAGCCAGTTCCTGTTTCTGTTCAGGACTAGTGGTAAATTCTGCATCTGCAAATGCAACACGTTGTTTATCAGCACGTGCAAATTGATCTGGTCTTATAAACTCTTTTGACATGTATGCTCCTGAGTATCGGCCTGTTATATGCTCGACCGACGGAGGTTAAAATGTTAGAAAATATACCTATAACTAGTAAAATTATAACAAAATTAATTTCCTGCCACAGCCTTGATTTGTCGCTGAAATTGACCTGAGCGTTTGAATGATGCTAGTGTATGCTCAGTCCCTGATTTAATAAAAAAAGGAGAATTAATCTATGAATAAATATACTATATGTTATGCCATTGCTTTGATGACTGTATTTCAGCTCTGTCGCTCTATAAGTTCTGATCAACACGCATTTATTGACGAACTATACAAAGATATTAGTGGGTTTGTTATCCAAACAGATGAGCAGAATCTTATTTATAAAGCAGGTGGCGATCCTACGTATGGAGAAATTAAAACTTCTTCATTGGCAATGCTTTTGAAAGATTTAAAGTTAACAAGTGCTGACGTTTGGTATGATTTAGGATGTGGGGTAGGTAAAACCTGTACGCAGGTAATCTGTACCTCGCCTGCCAAAAAAGCAGTAGGAATTGAGTTGTCACCTACACGGGTGGCCCACGCACAACAGATTAAAAAATATTTGGCACATAATAAATTGTTACCTGCTCATAAGTCTCTTAATTTTGTAAAAGGTAATATTACTAAAGCTCGCATGGATGACGCGACGGTAGTATTTATGTGCTCAACCTGCTTTGATGATAAACTTATGAATGCTATTGTCAAAAAGCTTGGCACTATTAAAAACAAGAACTTACGCGTATTGACTTTACGTCAGCTGCCTGAAAACTCTCAGTTTAAATTAGTAAAAATTTATAACCGTGTACCTATGACTTGGTCAGAGCACACAACGGTTTATTTATACGAAAAAATATAAGCATTACATTTTCAGTAATTTGCTTTTAATTGAAACCCGGGCTACTGTGACGGTGAGTATATAATTCTATATCTTTCTCAAGGAGAAGATTATGCGCATCACAAACCAACTTTATTTTGGGTTAGTTATATTGCTTACCTCAGCAATATCTCTATGTGCAGATATAAAACCGCTCGAAGCAGGAAGTTACACAACTCTTCGTCCTGCTAATTCTCCTGGCCCTGCCAACACTAACGGTACATCAGTAGCTCCTAAAATTACTTCCAAATTTTCACAACTTCCCACTACTACCAAATGGTGGTCTTCCTTAATATGGCAGTTTCAGCCAACCAACCCTTGGTCTGAAAATATATCTGCCGAGCCTCTTACCTATAAGGCATCAGGTCAAGGTTTGATGGTCTGTTACAAGCCAACACCGTTTGTCACAGGTCAGATTCCTCAAGATAGTGGGTGGACTGCGCAAGAATATCATTTTCTTCCTGATCCTGATTTGATAGTAGGAATCGTAGGTACAAACTTTCCTGACACTCGTGTTGATTCATACTCTGATTGGGCGGTAACTGCAGCATGGCAGTTAAATGAAAAAATCATGTATGCAACTCTGGTAAAAGGCAACCCTTACGTTTATTTTAAGATTAACGGCGGAGCTTGTACTATAACCTGTGGCGCTAAACCCGTTGTATGGTATAACAATCAAGGCGTGCTTGGTATTACAGTAAATGGGCGTCATTATGGTGTATTTGCTCCTACCGGATCGGCTTGGACAGTTCAAAATAATGTTTTAAGCTCTAGTCTTGCTAATAAGAATTATTGCTCAGTAGCAGCGTTGCCTAATAATACGCTTTCAACGCTTGAATACTATCGTCAACACGCGTATGCCTATGTTACTGATACTAAGGTTACCTGGAATTATAATGAAACTACTGCCGAACTTAGTACTACGTACACCGTGACCACAGCGTTGCAAGAAAACGGTGCTAATTTGGTAAATACTCCCCTGCAAGCGTTATATCGACATCAATGGCAACATACTTCCGCTCCTTTGACTGAATATCAATATGCATCTTCTTGCGGTACCATGAAAGTTCTGGAAGGTAATACCTTTACTACTACTATGGCATTTCAAGGAATTCTACCATTTCTTCCTGTCGCACAATCAGTAGGATCAGACGGGTACAACCCCCAGGCTCTTTATGGTTATATTGATGAAATTTACAAGCAGGATTTTCAAACACGTTGGCAGCAACAGTCGCCGGGCAACACGTATGAGGGTGGCAAAGCTCTGTTGCGGATTGCACAATTAATTCCACTTGCTCAACAAGTAAATCATACTCCAGCACAGACGTTGTTTTTATCTGAAGTCAAAAATCATATTCAAACATGGTTTACTGCAACTTCACCAGATAATGCTTACTTTTATTATGATAATACCTGGAAGACAGCAATTGGATACCCGGTAAGTTATGGTACTGATACTCAACTTAATGATCATCATTTTCATTGGGGCTACTTTATCCATGCTGCTGCCATTGTGGCACTTTATGATCCTGCCTGGGCATCCACAGCACAATGGGGTGCTATGGTAGAATGGCTGATCAATGATGCCAATTGTCCTAGTCGTACTAACACACAATTTCCATTCTTACGTCATTTTGATGTTTATTCAGGTCATGATTGGGCCAATGGCTCAGCGTTGTTTGCATCTGGCAATAATCAAGAATCTTCATCTGAGGCTATGAATTTTGCAACTGGCGTTATTCTCTGGGGCGCTATTACCGGTAATACTACTTTGCGCAATCTTGGTATTTATTTATATACAACTCAAACGCAAGCGATTGGTCAGTACTGGTTTGACGTAGACAATGTGGTATTTCCCGCAGCGTTTAATAAGCCTGAAATTGCAATTAAATGGTCCGATGGCGGGGCCTATGCTATATGGTTTGGCGGTAGAATTGAGCAAGTCCATGGGATAAATTACTTGCCTGTTACCATAGGTTCAGTGTATCTGGGCCAATGGCCTGCCTATTTGAAGAGCAATCAAGCGTATATGCGTCAACTATCAACAGGAGCTGATACCTGGCGTGATATTCACTTTATGGTGACTGCACTCTACGATCCTGTTGATGCGATTGCTCGATTTAATGCAGGCTATACTCCTGAATTTGGACAAAGCAAAGCTTTTTCATATGGATGGGTTCATACATTCAATAAATTAGGTCAAGTAGATACATCCGTTACTTCGTCTACGTCACTGTATGGAGTATTTATCAAGGATGGTGTGCGCACTTATAGCGCGTATAATCCAACGCAGAATGAGATTAAAGTAACATTTTCAGATGCTACAGTGTTGAATGTACCAGCTCGTTCACTGGCAATTAGTAATACTCCTCAACAACCTCCAGTCGATCCATCAGATAAGTTTACAAGTTCTGTAAAAATATCTGGTCCAGGAGAACTTACTTTTGATGCACTTGCACCATTTAAAAGCAAGGTTGTAAGTGTTCACTATAAGATCAATAGTGGCAGGCAGCAGGATTTTTCAATGAAAGCAAATGCAGATAATACTCAATTTAGCTTTGTTCTTGATGGTTTATATCCTAATGATTCTATCTGGTACTACTTTACTTATGAGCAAAATGGATTGTCTTATGATACTGAGCCGTTATTACATGCATATACTGGTTCGGCAGAGTTTCAAGCAAAGTATACACAAGGCAATATTGTATTTACGTCTTTGAAGACAACTTCTTGGGTTAATGTACACTACAAGCTTAATGGTGGTGCGCAGCAAAGCCTGCCTATGCGCAAGCAAGGAACAGATTTTGTTTACCCACTTGTTTTAAAATCGAGTGATAAACTTTCTTATTATTTCACCTATGAACATAAAGGTGTACCTCGCGACAGTAGGACATTTACTTATAACACATAAGACATTCTAAATATAAAGCTCCTGACATAATAAGTGTCAGGAGCTTTATTTATTTGTGATGCAGTAAATTAGTTTATTTAGATTTAAAATAAAGATGGCTGTACATAGGTGTGTAGTATTTTTTTATATACTACATATGCACTTGAAGACGCTAGTATTAGTCCTATACAATAGGATATACGATTAAAGCTCATAGTATTGATGTTTATATAATAAGACGACATGTGAGATAGCCTTATTCTTTGTAACTCTTTATAATATTTTGATATTCATATACTTTTTCTGTATTAGTTAGTATTTTTTCAAGATTTACAATTATTTTTCCATTGGTTTTATTTAACAATTCTAAATACTTGATATAAGAAAAAATTTTATACACTGCGCCAACACAGCCAAGATAAGCAAGTTCTTGGAGCAAAACAATACAGAGAAGTATATTGTAAGTTTTAAGTGTTAATAATATGTTACGTGAGCGTTTAAAATCTTTTATAAATTTTTCAATATTGTTTTTTGGTACATAGCCTAATTCTGTCGTTGATTTAGTGATTTGACTTACTATATGCTCTATTTCATTAAAATTAAAACCCTGCGTTTGCAAGGCAAGCCAATTCATAAACATATATTTATTCTTAATAAATTCATTATCCAGATATTGATTATTTTTTGTGTTTAAGCAATCTTGCTTGTTTGCAGTCCATAAAGAATTAAGCTCTAATTTGTTAGATAACTCATAAATTATTTTAATGAGCCTTGCATCATAAGAAGGTATATTTACATCAACTTTATAGGGTTTTATCTCTTTATAAATTGCAGATGGTATGGCAATTTCTGAGTTGATAATAGATATAAAAAATATATTTTTAGGTAAATTTTGTATCAAATCAACAATACATTGCATGATTTCATTACTACTTTTAAGGTTAATGTGCACCGAATTCCACAATTTATCAAAATTATCAACTATGATGATTGACTGCGTATTTGATGTACTGTCATATGTGAATTTCTTTATACTATAGTCAATTAAATGAATCACTTGTTCAGAGTTTTTATCTTTCAATAAATCTTTACAGTCAATAATGAGATGGGGCAAATCAAGTGTAAAATTAATTGCTTTAGCAAGAGTAGTTTTGCCTGTTCCCTGAGGTCCACACAAAAATAACTTTTTTTCTGTAATTTGATTTGATTTAATTCGACTGACTATGTTTTTAACTTGCGCAGGTGCAGTTATGAGTGACGTCATAAATAATATATCGTTGTTAGTTGTTTTTACTTGAGAAAACGTATAAATGGATGACATTGTAAATATCAAACATAAGATTTTTATAAAGTAGTTCATATAGTCCTTATTGAGGCCTTGGTTGAGGTTGATTTTTGATTATTACATATATTACTACACCTAGACCAATTACGGCGGTACCAAGTACATTTATAACACCATGAGCAATATTTTTTGCTCTTCTTTCATAAGTATTCTGTTCTACAAGCACCGCAATATCTTTTTGTAGTATAGTTTTGTTCTCATTAGAAGATTCTAATTGCTTTTTTATAGAAGCTAATTCGTGTTCTTTATTTTTTATAATTATATCATCTTTAAGGGTTTTATTATTTAATTTGACGTAATTATAAATCAAGTAGCTTCCTATAACAGCTCCAGTTAAAATAAAACCTGTTTTTATAGGATTTGACCTGATACTATTTCCTAAGTTATATAAAGGTTGTTTATCTTTAAACCACGATAAAGTAGGTAGGTTCAAATCTTTATTTTGAGCCAATTCATAAAATCTCTCTTTAGTAATTATAAAGTTATGAGTAGTGTTTTTTGGTAATAGATAGTTTACGATGCACTTGAGATTATGGAATGACCATCCATCACTTTTACATGCAATCAAATCAATAAATTGACTACGAATTTGATCAATTTTCTCTGCATGAATTTTTTGCTCAGCCTCAGTAGCATCATCAGGCAGTGGTAAAGTCCAATTATTTGCAAATTTTTGACTGCAAAGCTCTTTGTAGAGCATAAGTTTGCGTGCTTGATATCGTGGTTGAGTTTGCTCGTATAACTCTAGAGCTACAGATTGATCTAAAATATGCTCAGGCACTGTGTGTGTTACACCTATGAATGATAATCCAGATTTGTGTGGTCTTGGCGCATTGAGTGTATTATTTAGTATTTTAACTATAGCAGCACATTTTTTGTTCTGAGGGTCTTTTTCAAGTACATTTAAATTGTCAAAGATTACTACACATGGAGTATAGGCGTACTGAGCAAGAGTCATTAAATCTTGGAATTTATCTTGATTATATATATCGAATAAATACTGACAATCAATATAAATACAATTTCTTCCCAATTGTTCCGCAAAAGCACGCGCCAGAGTCGTTGTACCATAGCCTACTTTGCCGTTGATTAAAACCTTGAAAATACCGTTATATTTTTTAATTTTTAAAAATTTATTTTTAATAGAAGGAGCGCAGTATTGGAGCGCATTGATTATTGTATTTGGGTCGAGATTGTACGTATCCTTGTCATATACCAACATATCATTTATAGAATGATCTATAAATGAGCATATATTCTTGATCGGATGTGTTCTTAATTGAACACGTGGGCCTATAGTGTGATTTAAAGAATATGTATCTTGATCAGAAAAGCTTTCATATTCTAAAGATTGAAATCTGTTTGCATTACTTTGATGTAGTTCATCTGTGTAGTCACTGTCAAGAGCACTTGAAAAAGTATTAATGTTAAAACATATTCTATCAAATACGTTGTTTGCTTGTCTTATTGGATCATACAATTGATACCTACTCCATATACTCGGACACTCAGAAATCTTGTGCGTATGATCACTGTCATTTAAGATGATTATGAATGTACTTAAACCTCGTATATTCTCTGATGAATGATTTTGTAACGATTCTTCTGCTGACAAATGCGTACAAATTAATTTATTAAGCGCTTTTTCTATTTCTAGATCGATTATAGTATCAAAATTATCTAGTATCAAAAATACAGGTTCTGCGCATTTCATAGCGTTTATACATTGAGTCAAAAGAAATACGGCTTTTTTGCTAAAGTTTTCAGCCGGACACATATGCTGAATATTGGCACAATCAATATACTGATAACTTCTTTGCAAGTAACGTGCAAGTGTACGTGCTAATGTGTTCTGAGAAAGCTCTTGATTTCCAGTGATGATTATATGATTAATTTTATGCAAAGGATCTATGTCTAAACTACTTTTAATTTCTTGCATTTTAAATTTTATGACACTAGGTATCGTTTCTAAAACTTGGTTAACTTGCAAATCATCAATACCCCATGATAAAGGCGGGCGCCCATGAAAATTGTCACGCGCTAAGTTCATCTGAGTAAGATATCGGTTGCTTGATTCATAAACCCTTTCTGCAGTTCGGGTTAATGAAAAAAAAGATATGAAAATAAAAAAATTGTAGGTATAGCTGTTCATAGTGCATCCTTTAAGTCATAAGCTACGGATACTTCTACTACGACATAATGTATAAGTCAATAAAGATAGCATGTAAATTTATAAAATTTCTTATCTGTAATATACATCTGTATTGATTTTATTATTTATAAGAATTGATGAAAGCAATACAGTGGTTACAGGTAAGGGATGATCAACTGTGACCAAGTCTCCATATATTCTTGCTGTTCTAGCAATACCTGCTTGGTTACAAGATTTCCTTGCGCAAGTTCTGAACGTATTGAAATAGTAGATGAAGAACCTTCAAGTAAAAGTACAATACCCAAATGCACTTGTCCGACTGCATTAGTATCATCGTTGAGGATGCCAAGCGGCTTAATAGTTAGCTGATTGTTATAATCTATTTCTTCATAAAATTCTCGTTTGATCCAATCAAATAACGTTGAACCTTGTAGATCACTTGCACGCATATGGCCGCCGATACCGAGCGTAAATTTATTTTTAAGTCTTGACTCAGAACCGGAATTAGATCGCTGCATTAAAAAATAACTATTTTGATAAACAAAGACCCCATAAGGAATTATTTGTTTATAACTTGGATCTTCTTCCATGAGGCCGCGGGGATGGAATTGGGCATGGCTTGTAATTATATTGAGTACTTCATGAGTATTTTCTGTGTTCAATCCATGCCACGGGGATATATTTTTAAATAATTGAGCGCGCGGTATCACTAAGATTTGTTCTTGATATTTTGCACTTGAAAGTGACTGTGCTTGTGAAGTGTTTGTCATGATACTTGAAAATCCTTGGTAATATATTGTATTCAGTTTTGCAGTTTATATACTGATGCGCAACTAATTTCTATAGTGGTTGGTTGTAATTTTGTCTGATATTTCTTATAGTTTGAAAGAATACACACTATAGCGGTATAGAATCCAAAAGGCATATCCATGAGTTATGATAAAGTTTTTAAAGAAATTCAGGAAAAGTGGTATGCGACATGGGAAAAAGAACCCCCTGTGCGCACACGTCCGGCAGGTGAGGGAGAAAAATATTATTGTCTTGATATGTTTCCTTATCCATCAGGCTCAGGTCTTCATGTAGGACACTGGCGCGGATATGTACTTTCGGATATTTACACACGTATTAAATGGTTGCAAGGTTATAATATATTGCATCCTATGGGCTGGGATGCATTTGGACTTCCTGCTGAAAACAATGCGATTAAAAAAGGTATTAAGCCTCAAATTAGTACAGCTGCTAATATTGCAAACTTCAAACGACAACTTAAGCAATTGGCTGCATTATATGATTGGGATAAAGAACTTAATACTACTGATCCTTCTTATTACAAATGGACGCAGTGGATATTTTTACAAATGTATAAAGCGGGGCTTGCGTATCGAGCACATATGCGTATCAACTGGTGCCCTTCATGTTTGACGGGTCTTGCCAATGAGGAAGTGGTTAATGGTGGCTGTGAACGTTGTGGCACCGCAGTCGAATTGAAAGAAATTCCACAGTGGGTATTAAAGATTACTAATTATGCCGAGCGCTTGCTCTCAGATTTAGATACTTTAGATTGGCCTGAAAAAGTTAAAACTATGCAGAGGAACTGGATTGGCAAATCAGAAGGTGTCGAGATATTTTTTACCGCAAAAGATCAGTCGGGCAACGCCGTAGAATTACCGGTATACACAACACGACCTGATACTATCTTTGGGGTAACATTTTTGGTTATAGCGCCTGAACATAGTTTGCTTTCCTCTATTGTGACTCCAGAACAGCGTGCTGAAGTTGCTGATTATTGTAAGCTTGCTCGTTCTACTCATGCGTTTGGCGAAATGCTTGATGATGACGATGCTAAAAAATTAGGCAAAACTGGTATCTTTACTGGTTCTTATGCACATAACCCTGTATCTAAAGAATCGGTTCCTGTATATGTAGCTGACTATGTTTTGGCAGAGCACGGCACTGGAATCGTAATGGGTGTGCCTGGTCACGATGAGCGTGATTTTGAGTTTGCACGAGTATTTGATTTATCTCGTCCAACGGTTATTGTTGTGCCTGATGGATATTTGGATGATAACAACGATTTGAAAAAAGTGTACACCGAGCCGGGAATTGTTACTAATAGCGGTCCATTTAATGGTTTGACTACACAGGAAGCGCATCAAGCAGTAATTGATTATATTACTCAGCAAGGGTTTGGTATTTCAGTTACTCGATATAAGTTACGTGACTGGATATTCTCTCGTCAACGCTATTGGGGCGAACCTATTCCTTTAATACATTGTGGAAATTGTGGAATTGTACCGGTACCTGAAAATGAACTTCCTATACTATTGCCCGATGTAGAACGTTATCAACCTACAGGCACTGGCGAGTCTCCTTTGGCTGATATAGCAGATTGGGTCAACACCCAATGTCCGACCTGTAAGGGACCTGCTCGTAGAGAAACTAATACTATGCCACAGTGGGCAGGCTCATGCTGGTATTTCTTGCGCTATCCTAATCCGCATCTTTCCAGCAAACCATTTTCACAAGAAGATATGCATTACTGGTTACCTGTTGATTTGTATGTAGGTGGAGTAGAACATGCTATTCTCCACTTATTATATTCTCGTTTTTACATTAAAGTTCTTTATGATTTAGGGTTTATTCCTTTTGCCGAACCGTTCAAGCAATTATTTAACCAAGGTATGATCTTAAAACATTCAGCCAAGACAGGTATGGTTGAAAAGATGTCCAAATCAAAAGGTAATGTAGTAAATCCTGATGATATTATAGAAAATTATGGCACTGACGCTTTGCGTATGTATGTTATGTTTATGGGTCCACCTGAACTTGATTGTGAGTGGAATGATAGCGGTATTGAAGGAATTAAGCGCTTCTTGAACCGGTTGTGGAACTACTTGACCGATATGGATAACCGTGTGAGTGAAACTGAAAATGAAGAGCTTAATGTTACTCGTCGTATACATCGCTTTTTAAAGGATTTTCAAGAGCGTTTGGATCAATTTAAACCAAATACTGCTTTATCTTCTATGATGGAATTGATTAACGATCTTATGCATGATAAAGCAAAAATAGGTCTTGAGTCATTGGAGAAAATTATTATTTCACTCTCAGTCTTTGCGCCTTTTATGGGCAGTCAACTGACAGAGCAACTGCTTGGCAAGTCGTTGCCTGAATGCTCGTGGCCTTTTTATGATCCCGTGCTTGCATACACTGATCAAGTGACTATTCCTGTGCAGGTTAATGGAAAGACGCGTACTAGCATGCAAGTTGCCAAAGGACTTACTAACAGTCAATTACAAAGTGCAGCCGAACGTGCAGCATCTCGATGGCTTGCAGACGCTCAAGTTGTCAAAGTAATTATAGTGCCAGATAGGTTAGTAAATTTTGTAGTAACGTAATACGCTATTGATACTTAATAGAAAAAGGCGGAACTAATACTCCGCTTTTTTCTATTGTTAACTTTAGCAAGTGTATGCGTATACACCTCTGTTAATCGCAAATGTACCTTGCTTGGTACGCGCGTGTTCTGTTGACCAACACGTTAATGCGTAAGAAGAGTTATGATTACATGTCGCAGATGTGTTAATATGCAACTGTGCCCATTGAGCTACAGGCGCAAAATGAGTTGAAACTAAACTGATGCATTTGCCTGTTTGATCGATTTCATCGATAAATTCAATCAATAACTGTTGTCCTCTTTGTGGATCTGTGCAATTGAAAAATTCATCAAGTACTATAAAACAAAATTGATTGTCTTCCAGTGCTTTAACTTGTGAACGTATGTAGTCAGCGCGTGCAATGGAAGCACCAAACAAAGAATGACCTTTGGATATATTATCTGACATTTTGCATGCACTGGTAACGCAGGAGAAAGGAGTTGCAGTAAAAGTACGCGCAGGTGCAATACCAAAAGTTTGGCTTAATATGATAGCATGGGCTATTTGAGTTATAAGAGTCGATTTTCCTGTCCCATTAGGTCCGGTAATAATAGCACTGCGTGCGCAATCTTCTCCAAGCATAATAGTACTGTGATCTACTGTGCCCGGTATGCGCAATGCCCATATATTTTGTGCGTGCACAAAGGGCTGTGCTGCGTTTGATATATAATCGGTAAAGCAAAATGGATGTTGCTCATCCTGTTCGTGCATAATATGTGCAATGCCGGCACATACTTCAATATATGCAAGAGCGTTGATAAGCTGCCCAAGTAATGGCAACGCATTAGTAAGGGCTTTATATGCTGCCAAAAGATGACCAGGTAATATATTTCCAGTCCATGTACGCGACCACTGGCAGCTAGCGAGTAGGTGTTCAAGATGTTGTATCTTTGGGTCTTGCAACATAGTAGCGACAGTAGCGTTCCATTCAGACCATGCAGCGTAGTTGCGCAAAAATGAGCTGATAGTACGCGCAGTAGACAGTACTGTATGAGCACGCTCAAGCTGAGGCCTTATGCTATGCACTAATTTTCGATCGTTACGTACCTGATCGACTAACGCCTTAAAGCCCAGTATGTGAGCGAGAGTATGTGCTGCATTATAGCCGTAAAAAAGCATATTTTTAGTAGTCAAGATCGTAGAATTATGAGTATGTTTTTTGTGATGACTATGTTTATGGGAGCATTGAGGTTTGTGTGTATGCTGGTGCTTGTGTAGTGCGCATCCTACTCCCAGTGTGCTATGAAGTTTTTCGCTGACAAGAAAATGTAATACTGCGTGTTCAAAAAGAGGAAGAGCTAAGTTTGCCATATGCGCACAATAGCCAAGATTAAGCATGATAGGGCTTGTGTTATTATATGAACTTTGAGCATTTGAAAAATAAAATTGATCGAGAAGTGACGTGTTTGAATAAGCACTACCTTGGTTATTATTAATGTATGTCGCATAACGTTCAAGTGCGGTGGCTACTTGTGTGTAAGTTGACATATCAAGCAACGTTTTAATATGCTCTTGGCGCTGAGTAAGTATTGCTGTATCAGTAGTAATAGTTGATATGAGAATATTAAAGTAGTGCGAGCCATGATGAGTGTAGGTGCGGTCAAGTACATCTTTCAAGCTCTGTGTAGAATGGGAGTTACCGGTAAAAAGTTCCATATCTTTCAATGTTTGTGTGTCAAGCACCGCTGAAGAACTATAAATATTTAAATAAAAAAGAGAAAGTACCAATAGAGTACAAGATTTTAAAAATATAAAATTCATATATATCCTTTTCAATGAGGAGATTTTTATCTTGAAATACGTAAGGAAATATATGAATTACCCAAATGCATTGAACGTAGAAATACTTAAATAATAAATTTTTATGCGGTCGTAAATGGAGAAATGAACAATTTGTAAACAAAAAGTGCAATAACCAGTACTCGTATGATTCTGATCATGCGCACATACAATACATCTTGGAACGCTACAGCTTATTCCTAGAGATGATATAAGACCAATAAAGTTAAGTTTTTTACTATACAAAAGCTGTTGTTCGGTGCACATGCTGGTAAGTTCTAGATTTACTATGAGGATCGCGATGCATGAGTAATAGAAGGATCGCATAGTTCTTAAGTTTAAATCAAATAGTACTTCTGTCAAAGGGTGTTACAGGGCTTGAAAAGAACTATTTTTTATACATACCCACTCTTGTAATAAGTAATCCAGATATAAAATAAATTTTTAATAATTAGTTTGAGCTGTACATCTTGGAAAAGGTGGGTCTCTCATTAAAAAAGCCATTTTTACAAGATTTTAATCATATTAAGCCTTATAAAATATTTTCAAATATAAAAATTATTGATTTTTACTACTACTATCCTTTACTTTGGTAGTAGAGTTGTAAACAAGAGTGTAACCATCCTATAAAAGGAGAAGAGATGAAAAAATCTCTATTAAGTTTAGCATTGCTCGTAATTGCAGGCGCTTTGTCAACTGCAGATATGGATGCAAGCTTCTGGAATCGTCGTAATTGTAACAAAGGTGCATGTGCTCCTAAAACATGTGATACCGGTTGCAATACTGTAAATGAAGATTGTCACTGGACACCTCCATGCCGTACACAAACATGTACCTCAACTCATTGCACCCCAGACCACTATCGTAAAGTGTTCCGCATTGAGATTATTCCAGGTAAACAAATCAGCAAAACCCATACAGTACGTGTACCTATGGTCTATGATGGTTGTTTCTTAGAAGGTGTAAATGATTACGCTGGTTGCACCAACGAAAACAACGAAGAAATGGTAATGGAGTAATCTCTATCGTTTTGACTACACATAGGGGTTTTTGCTCCTTTAGTTAGGTTGTAGGGTAAGGAGTTTATAGATTAATTGTTACTATAACAATGGTCATAAACTCCTTACTCGTTTTCTTTTTTGTGGTAGACTAATCCCATACTTTTTCAGATACACACTAATATATAATGATGTAGTATGGGAGTTTTTAATGAATTATAAGTTTTTAAGTGCTTTACTAATTTTAAGTACTATGGCATATGCCAAACAGGCTTTAAAGTTTGATATGATGGTGTATGTTAATGGCGCTAAAGTAGGCCATCCTAATTTTGTTATTACCGACAATCAAACAGCAACTGTTGCCGTTTTGGAAAAAAATAACACGAGCGATGCACAAAAAAATGTGCAAGATACTTATCGCATTGATGTGAAAATGGTAAGCCATGATGCCAGAGGAGCATTAGTTGATATCAAGATACACCCAAGTAGCGTGCCATGCGATCAAGTGCCTCCATGCTGCCGCCAATTGCTTGATTGGGGTGTAATCCAGGAGTTTAATTGTCCTGAGCATCCAGTTAGTATACTAATAACTGCAGTGCAACAATAATATAAAAAAGTCTGAAAAAGAGTAAAAGGGCCGTTAATATCACGGCCCTTTTTTATGTATATACCTACGATTATTACTTTTTAAGCATTTTTAAATATGATTGAAGATTCTCTATTTTCTCTAACAATTCAATTGTTGGTGCCGAACGCTGTTGTTGATCGGGAATTAATGAATTATGGAACGCGAATACTTTTTTTGCTGCATTGGCAAGACGATATAAGTCTTGTTCGACAGATTCTACGAGCATTTCATCTATCTGATAATTACGCCCATACATACTTATGATTGCAGGGTCGCTTAAACTAGCATCTAAATTTTCAATAGATTCTTTATACTCTTGATATGTTGGATTGTTATACAAAAGAGAATCGTTCAATGTTTCTTTTATAACATGAATACTATCTACTATTGTGGTAATTTGTTCTTCGTTGAGAGGGTATGCGTAACATATTCCGCTACTTATTAAAATTATAGTAACTAAAGTCAAGATTTTATGTTTCATAGTAATATCCTTATCTATTATAATACATATATCCTATTCTATTATAGATAAAATTAAATAAAATAGTAATAATTAATAGTAAAATTGTATAGTTTTAATCTTATTTTTGCTCATGGTATTCTTTAATTTCAGGTGGTATGTATTGATGAAATTGAGAACGTTGCAAAAATTGCAGTTTCCATGTGGCCTGAGGATATGTATTTTTAAACAACTCATAAAGGTATTTTGATTCATTATGTGTGTTATAAGTATTGAAAATAGTGATAGTAGAATTAAGGTAAATGTTTAATCGTGGAAAATCAGTAAAAAGACAGTATGTTCTGTCTTTAAGCTGCTCAACATTCAGGTGATCAAATTGTGATTGTACCGGTATTACAATCACAATAGTTCCTTGAAATTGAACATCTTGAGATGCCCGATAGGCAGTATTGATAATATATTCTTTTGATTTTTCAAAAAATATTTCAGCATGCTTTCCTGTTTGTGTGGTCCATATTTTTTGAAGTTCAACAAAGTATACAGGTAAATATGCAACGATAAGCTGATTTATAGAATTTTTATTGCATAACTCAAGTACTTCTTTCCATGAATTGTAATAATATTCTTTGTCTATGATGTGGGCAAGTTCAGGTATTACAACTGTGTCATGATATCCGAATAACGCACAAGTAGGGTGTAGGGTACTGCCTAATATACCGGTATTTTGCTCGGTAATAATAGGTGCATATTCTGAAGTAGTCCATACAATAGTCACATGTGAATGCCTGTCCTTTAATGTATATATAGCTATTGCCAATACACTACTTATAATAATTACCATACATACACGCATACTATTCCTTATATAATTTAATAAATGCTGCAACCAAATCCTGTAAGAGCAATGCTTTTTTTTCATCGCGATTGTGGCTTACAGTATAGGGGTGAAACGAAGTAACTTTCTCCCCGCGTGCATTGGTCAATAGCAGCGGAGTTGCTGTTAGCGTAACTGTATTTTTCATCGGTTCACGTTCAATGCAACTAATTATTTGAGTGCTTTGTTCCATATTTTGGTTGATGAGTACGTATTTTTTAACATTATTTACGCAGTCAAACAGAGAGTTGCGCAACGTTGCAGCAATCATTGCTTCTGTTGCCAATGATTGATTAAGTATATGTGTAACAGTAGTAATTTCCGGAACGTAAATACATATAGGTATAGGTAACTTATTAGTCGCATGTCGGTAGAGTTTTTGGTAATGCTGTGCGGCTATATGTAAGAAATTATTAAGGTATGTATTTCTACTATTTTCAGTAAGTAGTTTATATCTGTCAGAATGTAAGTAGTGAGGAAGGAAGATATGAACTAACGGACATCCGATAGAGTAATTAATGGTTAGCAAGTGATCGATATTTGCCCGTAATTTATGATTATCTATACCGCACTCCATAAAGAACTTAAAACTTAAAGGATGGTATTGCTCATATAATTCCGATAAAAAGGGGATGAGCTCTTCTGGTTGTTTTTTAAGGAGGCGTGCATATTTTGCAATGCATTTAAGAATACTGCCTTCTTGAGGACTGCGGTGTTGTTTTGTTAGTTTAGAGTTACATAATTTTTCAACGGCAGATTGGACCTGCAGTAAAAACTGAGTATAAAAAAGTTCGTAGTGCGCCAAATTTGGAGTTGCGCCAAAATAATCCTAGTGTATTATCGCCAAACTAAGCCTAGAGTTTTGGTGGCAGTAACAAAATCTCTGACTTCTTGAGTGTTTTTTGCAACAATAATTTGTGCGTTCTGTTCGCTTGCATAACATACATTAAAAAAGCATAAGCTTTGTATGCTCAAAACAATTATATTGCTAACTTTCATCATAAGATCCTTGGCGTTAAAATAATGTACGCAAAATAGCGTCACTTATAAATTAATAAGTAAAATTTAGTTCTTTATTATTAAGAGAAAGAATTGTCTGCTATAACGGTGAGCAGATAAGAATAGATATTAGTGGGCCCAGGGCCACCAACCAAACAGAGACCAGCTTTGTGTGTGTATAATAGTAGAGCTACTGACAAAAAAATGTATAGGTATGTTAATATCTGAATACATTTTACACCTGCTTTATAAAAGGTGATATTACTATAATTATATCTTATTAGTATTTTTATATGGTGTCAATATAAATGACTTGTATCCAGTCGATGAGATAAGATAGGGTAAAAAGGCATGAGCAATAAACTAGTTATATATGTCTGTATATTTCTCGCTTTTAATGACAGGTATATTGTTATGGCAGGCCACGCAAAACTAAAAACATATAAGTCAAAACGGACCTTTACTACAACACCTGAACCTACGGGTAATAAAGTTATAAGCGCTGTTGACTTAGAGCATCCTCTGTTTGTAGTACAACTTCATAAAGCACGTCGTTTGCATTATGATGTGCGGCTTGAAATTGAGGGGGTTATGCCTTCTTGGGCAGTACCTAAAGGTCCGAGTATGGATCCGTCGGTAAAGCGCCTTGCGGTACCGACCGAAGATCATCCGCTAGATTATGCTACTTTTGAAGGGGTAATTCCTCAAGGTAACTATGGTGCAGGTACTGTCATGGTTTGGGATATAGGCTCGTATGAACATATGACTCACGTGAAAGGCAAAAAAATTGCTATAGCAGATGCGTATCACAATGGAATTATTGAGGTGTTTTTTAAAGGTAGTAAGTTGCAAGGGACGTTCACCTTTATTAAGTTATCACGTACTCGCGACGGCAAACCTGCATGGCTTTTGATAAAAAAGAAAGACGCATACGCCTCAGTTACACCTTTTGCAAGTGCTTCACGGACTCGTTCGGTAGTAACGGGTCGTACCTTAGGACAAATTACAAAGGAAAGTGGTAATGAAAGTAGGTAATCGTATAATTGAAATAACACACCCTGACAAAATTATGTTTTCCAGTCCTACTATCACTAAACAAGAAGTAATAGATTACTATCATGCTATTGCAAAATATATGATTCCTTTTTTAAAAAATCGAGTTTTGACTGTCCAAGCATTTCCTGAAGGAATTATGCATAAAGGCTTTTATCAAAAAAATGTTCAATCTCATTATCCTTCCTGGATACCTACGATTACTATTGATAAAAAAGATGGCGGATATACACAATATGCAATTGGCACTAATCAAGCAGAGCTCGTGTATTTGGCAAACCAAAACTGTGTGGTATTTCATCCGTGGCTTAGCCGGGTAGATAAGTTAGATTTTCCCGACAAAATTGTTTTCGATCTTGACCCATCGACCAATGATTTCAGTGCTGTTCAACATGCCGCACTTGTTGCCAAGCGCGTACTTGAAGAATGTGGGTTGGTACCTTTTGTCATGACCACTGGCTCGCGCGGTATGCACGTGGTAACTCCATTGCGCCGCTTGTATACCTTTGAGCAAGTTTCTTATATTGCACGCGTTATTGCAGAACGTATAGTGTCTTACGATCCTCAAACTTTTACCGTAGAAATTCGCAAAGATGCAAGAAAATCAAAAGTGTTTATAGATAGTTTACGCAATAATGCAGGTGCTACTGCCGTATGCCCTTACTCACTGCGGCCACGTTCAGGAGCTCCTGTGGCTACACCTATTACATGGGCTCAAGCAACTGACACAACATTAACATCGCAACAGTACAATTTGCATACGGTAGGTCATAAGTTAAAAAATATGGTTGTGCTTGGAAGGATATTAAGCGCCACGCACAGACATTAGTGAAAGCATGCAGAGTATTGAACGCAAAACTGACTGATCGCATTAATTAGTATTTAGTAAATATAATATATACTGAGTACTAATATTTTAGTCACTTTACCAAATATATTTAATGGAGTGTTTATGAACGTAACATATATATACATTCTTTTAATGCTATCTGTAGTATCTCTGTACAGTGCAGATAAAGATATGCAACTATCCTCTCATGCAAAAACATATCCTCATGTAATTACTCGTGAAGGTATAGCGGCAGTACATACTGATATCTATAATAAATTACTAAGCATATCACGTACCTTACAAGATCAAGTAAATGACTTAAATAAACAAGTACCTTTGCCAAACGAGCCGTACTATCCTGTCAATCGTAACATTGAGTCATTGCAGTATATTGTCAACTTCATATCTGCTCAAAATGCTGATATTTATCTGAGCACCTTATCATTAATTGAATTAGTACATTTGTATCAAGAGGCTGACTTCTGGGCGGTGGATGCAAACATATTAGACACTATACGCCACTCTATTATTGCTCAATTGCGTAATAAAAATACTCTTACTTGGTTATTTTCAAATAAAGAAAACTTATTTCATTTTATCAACGCATGTAATCCAGTAACTCTCGATACGTTAACTCAGGCTTTGCATCCCTATACGTCCAATCTTCTCTGGCATACCGTAACTCAAGCTGTTAGAATCTCAACTGATCACACTGATTGGGTAAAAACAGCAGCAATACATACTGACGGCACTCTATTTTCATGCTCTGACGATCACACAATACGTGTATGGAAGCCAGACGCTCAAGGCACCTATCACTGCATTCAGACTTTAACTGGTCATACTAATTCTATAAGCTCAGTAGCAGTACATACTGATGGCATGCTGTTCTCAGGCTCTTATGATCAAACAATACGTGTATGGAAAAAAGACGCACAAGGCGCATATGAGTGCGTGCAGATTTTAACTGGCCATAATAATTTTGTGTACTCAGTAGCAGTACATACCAGTGGCATTCTGTTCTCAGGATCTAGCGATAACACAATACGTATATGGAAAACAAACCCACAATACCTATACCACTGCGAGCAGATCTTAGCTGGGAACAAAGTTTGGTTAGTGGGAACAACAGTACATACCAACGGCATTCTATTCTCAGGTTTAAGCGATAAAACAATACATGTATGGAAGATATTAGAAGAACATCTCTCATTAGAGCAGTACTTACTTCTCCACTGGCTTTACATTACGTATCAATTGAATGGCAGTACGCAACTGGATACACTACCTGCGCATCAATTTCAGATATACCGCACCTTACCTCAATCTATTAAAGACCGTATTGTGACATGGTATAAACCAGGATACATTCAATTTCTTTTTTTTAAGCCTTACCTCTTGGCATCAGCAGGACTGGTAGCTGGATGTGCTACTCTGGGAACTTATCTGTACTATAAATGATTTAAAAAATAAAAATTAGAATAATACTTGATAATTATTGCGTATAAATTTACTCAACTATTGTAGTACGCTCACATTATCAATGATGGATAATAGTAAAAATATAACAAGCTATAAATCCTCTATCTCTGCTGTGTATAGTAATGACCGTATATAAGTAATACGGGAGAGTACTATGAAAATATTTTTAGATACTGCACGCATTGATGAAGTAAAACAATGGGTAGACACTGGTTTGGTAGATGGCATTACTACTAACCCAAGCCATTTGAGCACTCAAGGTAACCAGCCTACTCAAATTATTGCGCAATTATCCCAGCTGCTGCCCAACAAACCTATTAGTGTACAAGTTACTGAGCATGAGCCAGAAGCGGTGTATAAACAAGCACATGCTATTGCCCGTTTGGGGTCTTCTATTGTTGTCAAAATTCCCTGTAAGCGAGAGTATTATTCTATTATTAGACGATTAGTGGAAGAGGGTATTCTTGTGAATGTAACGCTAGTATTTACACTTGAGCAGAGCTTGTTTATGTGTAAATTAGGCGCGCATTATATTTCTCCGTTCATAGGACGTTGGGACGATCTTGATGTAGATGGAAGCCAAATCCTCTATCGTATACGGGCTATGATAGATACATATCATTATAATACTCAATTATTAGCAGCTTCCTTGCGTCATATGCGTCATTTACACGCTGCAATTACCGCACGCGTTGATATAGTTACATTGCCAGTTACCTTGTTAGAACAAGCGACCGCTCATCTGTTGACCGATGCGGGCGATAAAAAGTTTACGCAAGATTGGCAAAAATTGTCAGGAGCAATATTTCCTTAGTAACTACATTAGTACCGATGAGCTGGTTCGACAAATAGTGTGATTGGATATATTCTCAAAGTATATTTAACGCTATTTTAAAGGTATTGCATACATGAAATTTCTATCATCCAAATATTTTGTATTGAGCATGATATATATATTCTCTACGCTTGATGCTGGATCCACTATTGTGTTGGTCAATCAGCCTGAGCCACTTTCTCCCTTAACTCGAAAGTGGTTATATCAAGAAGCTGAGAAAACAGATGGCTTTATTTTTTTAAAACAAGTACAAGAGAATAAAGAGTATTACAAAATACTGGTCAGTGACCATCTTGCTAAGCTGCGAACTCAAGTTGCCAATCCTACCAAACGTATGCTCTATAAAAAAGGTATAGTAGGATACTCAATGGTAGTTACCTCCTTTGCTATGCTTGCATTGTACGGCAATGAACTATGGACCGCATCTCAGGTAAGTAGCCAAGCATTGCGCAAAAAAGCACTCAAAGATATCACCCTTGCTTTGTTTGGACTCCCATTGTCTGCAGTCGGCGGTTTGATTATCGCTCAATCACATAATTATCGTAATACTTTGCCAATGCGTATTGCGCGCGATGAGCGTATTTTACATTTGCTTGAGAAGCTTGGATAGCATATTTGATTAATTTCTCTGGAATAGAAGGTGTAAAGTTTAATACCTTTACACCTTTTCTGTTTTCAAGACTATTGTATGTTGCTTTTAACTTACTTTATACTTTTACTAGATAAGGGACAGGATATGAAAGCAGTATTTTTTATACTTATGGTATTAACATGTCATGGGACATTGCTTCTTGGGTATATGTCTTCCTCGCATACCTATCATGAAACTGCAAGAATGCTCAACCCTAAAAGAATTGATCACTTTTTTGCATATGACTTCAATCCCCGGATAGGTAAAATATATAATGAAACGGTAAGTCAATTGGAAAAACAAGTGCAAGTGTTTTTAACCAATGACGAGCGAGATATAGTAATAAAAGAATTATCTAATTATAGACCCGAGACTATTATTAATGATCTTCTGGTAGATCAATACGGTCCTTCGTATATAGTAGGTATCGTGCTTCTTGATATGAGAAAGTTTAGACCTGATATTGCGACTACAGGTATGCTTATTAAGGTTTTACGGGAAACTGATCCTCGCTATACAAATCAAAATAAATATGTGGTATAAAAAAATTGCCTCTTAACGGCAATTGGGTTATGGTAAGTTTGGCTATAAAAATATTTTCATCATATTTCTTGTGTTGCCGTGCGTATTCTTCATATAAGTAACAATTATACCCCGTACTCGGGGGGAGTGGTAAGTTCGCTGAATGTTACTATCCCCTATTTGCGTGCGCAAGGTTGGATCACTAAACTCGTTACACTTGATTTTCAGGGTATTCCCGAAAAAGATCCAGAATGGGTTCAACGTTTATATTGTCCTGTGAAAATACGGTATCAAAGACGGCCTCTGGCATATCCATGGCGGCCATACAAACAGCTTGAAAGAATAATACAGACCTTTTACCCGCATATAGTACATGTACATCACCCATTTTTCCTGGGTGCAGTAGGTGAAAAGGTTGCGTGGTGGTATCATATACCCGTTGTATTTACGTATCACACGTGGTATCACGCATATTCTCATTACATACCGTTGCCTAATCAAATTACGGTGCCCCTTATTAATTATAGAGTGCGTTCATTTTGTAAACGAGCGGCACATATCATAGCTCCAAGCAACGCAGTAAAAAATCATATAGCTTCATCGGGTATTGATACTCCCACTACCGTTATTCCTAGTGCAATACAAAATCATTTTATAAGTGATTGGGCAAATCCTCGCAAAGCATCATCCACATTTAAACTTATTGTAGTAGGAAGATTTGCTTTAGAAAAAAACTTACCAGTACTGCTTGAGATGCTTTTATTATTACCTGAACATATAACTTTGACTTTTGTGGGATACGGTGATCAATACTATACGTTGGCACGATTAGCTTACCGTACCTACAAATTTACTGAGCAACGTGTAATGTTTGTACTACAACCTGAGCGGGAAGCACTTATTAAGTTGTACAAACAGGCTGATTTATTTGTATTTACTTCAGTCAGCGACACACAAGCGTTAGTACTTGCCGAAGCTATGGCTGCAGGCTGTCCTGTTGTTGCTTTAGACGGACCTGGTCAGCAAGATATAGTAATTAATGGATATAACGGTTATTTGGTCAAGACCATACAAGAAATGTCAGAATGTATTGCAATGATAGACCGAGATAGGATGCTTCATCAGCAATTATGTACTAATGCATGGCAAAAGGGCTGTCAGTATCATATTAATGAAGTAGGTGTAAAATTACTTCGATGTTATGAAGACATAGCATCCAAAAGCACTATTAGTCGATAATTTTAAAAAGACTTGCAAGCATTTGATATTTCAAGTAGCCAATATATGATGGTGATATACTGTTTCTCGATATATCTTGGGTAGTATAATAAAAGGCTATGCTATGGTATCAATTAATTATAAGTTAATAATAATGCTTTGCAGTATTGTACTAACCAATATATATGGTTCAGCTCGTAGTGCGTGTCATATAGCTAGTGTAGGCGAGTCTAATTTTACAAATTTATCAGGACAAATACGTACAGACATTTTGTCATTAAAGCAGAGTGCTGCGCGAGCATACGCGCAGGTTCTTATGCATAGTTACGCTAAAAAAATTTCTCAAGAAGATCTCAATGCTCTGTCTACTCTGGTTACTGCGGTTAAAACAATAATCGATATCACTTCATTTGCAGATATTCAAGGTGATATCATGGGTTGGTATCATGTTGTTTTTGAAGTGGCATACGGTGACCTGTTTTGGTCTTATTTTGATACTTATAAATATGCATCAGTATATGATCAGATAGCAGCCCGCAAAGATATACTAGAAGCTGCGTTAGGCAATGAATATATAAGCGATTTTCTTGGTAACATGTACAAAAAAACACTTCTTGTTGGATATCGTTATTTACATCAACTTGCCGAGTCAGTAAAAAAGGGTGAAATAATTATTCTAGGAAATAAATTAAATGGCATTAAGTTGTTTATGCCAAAAATTTATCAAGGACGGAAAGGATACGTACAATGTTCACTCATGTCTTATGTATGTACTCATCCTACTTATTATACCGCTAATGAGAAGATAGATAGTAATGAAAACATATCGGTGTCGGTATATGATGAATTTTTATCTATGTTGTCAACTCTTCAGTCTAAGAATGTGCTTGATAAGGTTACTATATTCAATTCGTGTGATAGTAGTAAGACAAAAAATAATACTGAAGAATCATCGGTATATGTGCTTGAATATCTGCTCCGTCAAGCAGATCTTGATAAGGATCTTATGGTCTATTATTATGAGCGGGCGTATTGGTTGATTGCGCATGGATATCATCTTGACACTGAGCTGTGTTACTATGACAATACCATTGATGCAGGTAGCATATATATTGTTACTTTTTTAAAAAACATATTTACCAGCTCTGACAATAAATATCATGATTTTTTCACGCAAGCAGTCGATAAGCTGGAGGCTTTAGGTCCATTTCAGGGGGATGTGTATAATATAAACAATGAAGATCTAAATACTACTGTAAATCGTACCGCAGAAAAAGTTGATGCATATAACAACATGTATGTATTAGTAGATGACATAAAAAAAGAGTCAGATATTAACTCACATCTTGCTGATTTGTTTGAGCGCATGGATCAATACTTTAAAAAAGAATAGTTGCATTGTAGGCGCTGGCTGTATTACTACCTTTACATAAAAAGAGGACTCAATGAGTACATTATTCAAGTTGCATGCTCCTTATAAACCTGCAGGAAGTCAGCCGGACGCTATTGCTCAATTGGCTGAAAACCGGCCCGGGGTCTCCACATTAGTAGGCGTAACCGGTTCAGGTAAAACGTTTACTATGGCTAATGTAATTGCATCTCAAAATAAACCGGTTCTTGTTCTCTCCCCTAATAAAACATTAGCAGCGCAATTGTACGAAGAGTTTAGTCTGTTTTTTCCGGAAAACAAAGTAGGCTATTTTGTAAGTTACTATGACTACTACCAGCCCGAGTCATATTTGCCTGCACAAGATGTGTATGTTGCCAAAGAAACTAAAATTAATAGTGAAATTGAGCGTTTGCGCGTTGATGCAACAGCAGCATTAATGCAGCGTGATGACGTTATTATTGTAACGTCAGTTTCATGTATTTATTCGTTGGGCGATCCGCATGAGTATAAAAATTTATCTTTGCCACTAACGGTAGGGAGTCGAATACGTCGTGATGATATAATTCGTAGATTGATCACCATTCAATATGAGCGTAATGAAGTAGAAAAACGCGCCGGTACCTTTCAAGTTCTCGGCAATACGGTTGAAATTATCATGCCGTACCAAAAAGAAAAACTTCGCATTGAGATGTTTGGAGATATTATTGAGGGACTCGTGCTGGTTGATCGCATGAATAATACCGTGGTCAAACCACTATTGGAGACCGTAGTATTTCCAGCAAAGCATTTTGTCACAAGCGCCAAAAAACAAGAAACGGCTTTGAAAACTATAGAAAATGAACTTGCATCGTGGTGGCATCAATTGCCAAACCCTATTTATCAAGAGCGTATTCAAAAACGAGTTGCTCATGATCTGGAAATGCTCAAAGAAGTTGGATATTGTTCTGGTATTGAAAATTATTCGTCACATTTTGATGGTCGTGCTCGTGGTGAACGTCCATATTGTTTACTTGATTATTTTCCTAAAGATTTTCTCTTGTTTATTGATGAGTCACACGTTGCATTGCCACAATTGAGGGGAATGTACGCAGGGGATCGTGCACGTAAAAAGTCATTAATTGAATTTGGATTTAGACTTCCTTCTGCATACGATAACCGGCCACTAACTTTTGAAGAGATAGAAACATATTTTAACAACGTTATATTTGTGTCAGCAACTCCAGGGCCTTATGAACTGTCCCATTCAAGTGTTATCGCAGAACAAGTTATTCGTCCGACTGGTCTTACAGATCCTCGTATTGAGCTTCATTCTCGTATTGGCCAACTTGACCATTTAGTCGAACAAATTAACGCAACAACTGATAAAGGCTATCGTACGTTAGTTACCGTATTGACTAAAAAACTTGCTGAAGAGTTGGCTCGTTATCTGGAAGAACGACATATTAAAGTATGTTATTTGCATTCTGAGCTTAAAACTCCTGCCCGTACTGAGTTATTGCAAAAGTTACGTTTGGGAATATTTGATTGCTTGGTTGGAGTTAATTTATTACGAGAAGGTCTTGATTTGCCAGAGGTTGCCTTAGTGGCCATAATGGACGCTGATATTGAAAGTTATTTAAGAGATAAAAGATCACTTATCCAAATTATTGGGCGGGCTGCTCGAAATACCGAGTCATTAGTAATTTTATATGCTGATAAGATGACCAAGTCGATGGCAGAAGCTATTGCTGAGACTGACCGCCGAAGAACGTTACAAGAAGCGTATAATAAAGAGCATGGTATTGTTCCGGCAACAGTTCGTCGAGAAGTTAAAGAATCTATCACTAATATTCAGTATGCAATTGCACATGCTTCTGAACGTGCTCGCGCTAAAAAACGAATTGAACATTTATCTCGTTCGGAACTTGAAAGCATGCGTACTGAGCTTGAAATTAATATGCAGGCTGCAGCAGACCGATTTGATTTTGAGACTGCAATTGCACTCCGTGAACAATGGTTTGCAATTACCAAACAGCTCAATACGCCGTTGAAAATAACAATAGTTATAAAAACGTAACGCACAATAAATGCAATATAACAATAAGGAGTCAATATGAAGTTTATAACATGGTTTTTTGTGGTTCTTGTTCTTGTCACCGTCATTGTATACTTTTATTATGGTAATCGTATAAAATATGGCGCCTTATATGCACAGGATGTACCTATGAGTCTTACTTTGAATTCAGTTGATGATATTAAGAAAATAATTCCTCAATCTCCTGCGCAAATAGATACACTAGTCAAACAGGCTATTGTTAATGCCCAGAAAATTATAGATGCTATTCTTGCAGTTCCTGCCGATAAGCGTACTTATGCCAATACTATCAAGGTATATGATGACTTGGCACTTTCAGATCTAAGTTTTGGTGCAAGCATCTGTCAAATTCTTGAGATGGTAAGTCCTGATCAATCAGTACGTGAAGCTGCGCATCGAGGATATGTGGAGCTTGAAAAATTCTCAATAGATAAAATATATAATAATAAAGAGTTGTATGATGCGCTTGTTGCTTATAATAATGGCAATCGTGTTCACGAAAAGTTAGGCGATCAAGAGACTTATTTTGTGAATTATATTATCGAGCAAGGTAAGCGCAAAGGGTTTGATAAATCACCTGAAGTGCGTAAGCAGATTGATGAATGTTTAAAGCAGCTGAGCCTTTTGAGCAATGAATTTGAGTCCAATATCGCCAAAGATGTAAAAGATGTAAAGTTTACCCGAGATGAACTTGCCGGTATTGACGAAAATACTAGAGCTGGTTGGTCGCAGGACACTGATGGTAAATATATTATTCCAGTCAATCCAGTAAATTATCAGGCAATTTTAGAACATAGTACGGTTGAAGCAACGCGTAAAAAGATGTGGCAAGAATATGCTACTCGAGCGTATCCGTCAAATGACGACGTACTTAAAAATATGCGCTCAGTCCGCCAAGAATTGGCGCAATTATTAGATTATCAAAATTTTGCAGCATACGATCTTGATGATCAGATGATGAAAACGCCGGCCGATGCATATCAATTTTTGCATGATATATTACAGAGAGTATCGCCCAAAGTAGATCAAGAGTTTGCCAATATCACTAAAAATTTGCCCGATGATATAAAACTTAATGTAGATGGAAAAATTGATCCGTGGAACGAAGCACGTGCAGTTGCGTATTATAAAAAAAATAACTTTCAAATAGACGAACGTGAGATTGCAGAATATTTTCCTGCAGATCATACACTTAACATATTGCTTAAAATTTATGAAAAATTCTTTTCATTAGTGCTTACTCAAAAGCAAATCAATGGATTATGGTATGATGATCTCCGTTTGATTGAGGTGAAGACTCAAGAAGGTGCAGTACTGGCGTATGTGATTCTTGATTTGTATCCTCGCGCTCATAAATATACTCATGCGTGTCATGCAGGTATTATTCCTGCCACCTTTAAAGCAGATGGTTCACCTAATACCAAGCTTTCAGTAGTTATTGCAAACTTCCCACCGGCAACTGCAGGACGCCCACCCTTGTTAAATCGATCTGACGTAACTACGTTTTTTCATGAATTTGGTCATGCAATTCATAGTATACTCGGTCGCACACGTATTGCGTCATTGTCAGGTACTGCTACCAAAACTGACTTTGTTGAAATGCCATCACAAATGCTTGAAGAATGGTTATTTGATCCGCACATTCTTAAAATGGTTAGCTTGCACTATAAAACAGGTGAATCGTTACCTGATGAATTGATTAATAAGATTCTTGCCACTAAAAATATGTATAGTGGAACATGGGTGCAGCGCCAAGGCTTCCTTTCATTGGTTTCGCTTGATCTTTTTGACAAATCAAGTTCAATTCCAACGTCTGATATTTATTATTCACTGTACAAGCAAACACGCCCCCATATGCTTGTCTCGCAAGATGACAAAGGATGGTCCTCATTTGGTCATTTGTCAGGCTATGGTGCAAAATACTACGGGTATTTATTTTCTAAAGGATTTGCCCGTGAAATGTTTGAATATATTGAAAATATAGGATTGTTAGATCCCCGAGCTGGTGCTCATTACAAGGATACGGTACTCTCATGGGGTGGTACGCAAGACCCTAATACTCTTTTATATAACTTCTTGGGCCGTAAACCAACTATTGATGCATTTATTAAAAACCTTGGTTTATAAATTCATTTTGAAATAATTATATATGGATGGGGTCACCTTTTGACCCCATTTTGATGTAGGGCTATGATTTAGTATGTAAACTTTAACTAACTATTGGAGGTATTCATGTTTACATACAAATCGTTATTTGTTGGATTAATGATAGTGGCAGCTGCAGGTCAAAGCGTTCATGCAATGGACGTTAAGCCTACTCTTACTGCGTCTGAAATAATTAGGTTAGAAAACAATCTAACATCTCTATTTTCAGATTTGGTAACACTTGTGGGCGAGCAGACAGCACAAAATCTTATAGCCGGTTGCTTACAAGCAGTTAACCCACATAGCTTTTTAGGTACTTTAGGTCATTATAATCTTGGTAATATAAATGACACTACTAAAGGACAAATTGTAAGTATTTTAGATCAATACAGATTACTTTTTAATGAACGTTATCCTGTTGAACCAGCAAATGTTACTGCACAGGATCAACTAAAATTGCTTGAAAAAGAGATGCAGGTACAAAAAGAAGTGATGTATAAATCTAACGCTTTCAATTCATTGAAAAAAAGCACAAGGACTCCTCAGGTATCAGAAGAATCATCATCTACGTTTACTTCAAAAGCGGCTAAAATACTAACTGGAGCTGTGATTGCATGTGGAGCAGGGTGGTTAATTTATAAATATATGCCTGTAGGCGTAAAAGAGGCATTAGGTGCTTCAAAAGCATCGGCTACCAGTGAATTGAAAAAAGCTGGCAAGCATATTGCCTCATCAGTGCACATAGCTGCCAATGGCATAAAAAATGGTGCGCAAAACGCAGCACATATTGCAAAAAATGGTATATCTTATGCTGCACAAACTGCAAAAGCTAACGCTCAATCAGCATTTGGTGCGGTGAAAAATACTTTTGCTCGAAGCTTGAACGCAGTAGGTAATTTCTTTAAATCTGCTTCAGTTTCTGTAGAACCTTTATCGGTTACACAGGTACCATCAGAAACAGTAAAAGATTTGTTTGAACATGCTGTGTGTCCTGTGACAACAGTTGCAATAGGTGGGATTCCAACTGTTGTACCGTCTTCTTTTATAAGCTAATAAAGTAAGCAAGATTAATATATTCTTGCTGTCTATGAACGATATTGACAGAGGCTGTGGATAATTTCACAGCCTCTTTTATGTGTATGCACTTTAATGATAGTAAGCAATTTTATAGCGGCCACATATGTTTTTGACAAATATAAAATAATAGGTATACTTGAAGTAATATAATTCTTAAACAAACCATAAGGGGTTATTATGAAAAAATGTATCCTATTAGGTTTAATTGCCACTTTGGTAACATTGACCCCATCTGTGCATGCATATTATTCTTATAAGAATATGGCCAAGCCAATCAGTAAGGCTGTTGGATGGTCTGTAGCAAGTAGTGTATATGCGCTTGCCGCAGGAGCGACCTTTTATTTTGCCTCACAAGAGTCGGGTGATACGCAAAAATTTTTAAGTGTATCAGCCGCTATAATCGGTGCATCGGCTATAATTGCTTTCAAATATGCGTGTAAATCATGGCAAGCTCTTTTCAATAGAGATAAAGCCAGTGCATTGCCTGAGGTTTCTGATATTGCTCAGAATAAGACAAGTGATCTGAGCGATTCTGAGAGCAATGACAGCATGGAAGAGTCAGAAGATAACTGCGTTGACCCTGTTCCTTGTAACAAACATGCAAAATTTAATAAGGACTGTAAGGATTGTCACACCGTATCGTTTGCTTATAGCGTCCGTAAGTCAATTAAACCCTTATATGTCAAGTGATATACTTTTACGAAGAAGTATTCTGAAATATGCCAGGTAATAAATGAGCTTGAGCGCACGAAGGTGATGCGCATCCCATTAATCGTGCAAGCGTGGGTGCCAACTGCAGTACAGTAACAGTTGAATTTATGTATGTATGTTGTAATTGCCCTGGCCAATAAAGTATTAAAGGGATATGAGTATCATAGTCATAGGGCATCGTATGAGATGTTCCCTTGTCATACGATGATATGAAACTGTATGGGTATGTTTGCGCTATAAGTTGACCACTTCGATCTTTAAATAATTGATGAATGAGCCACTGCTCGCGTAGAGTTGGTTTTGAAGATATATGCATCAATTCAGAATAGGTCCATACTTTTTTAATCCCCGGATATGCTTGTATAACTTCTATGCATCGTTGATAAAAATCATCAAGGACCCCTCTTTTTTTGAGAGTTTCAATAGATTTTTGATCGATATAAAATTGTACTTTGTTACTTTTAATAATAGGTTTTTCTAGAGCAAATTCAGTTGTTGCAAGCCGCGTAAGATCTTTAATGAGTGCGTGTTTATCAACGCGATAGGCTGGATAGCCCTTTTGTCTCATCTGCTCAGGAATAGGACATATACCATGATCTGCAGTCAAGACATAGAGTGTGTTAGGAGCGGGTATTAATTTTTCAACCTTGCCCATAAATTCACCCAATTGACGATCAAGTTGGTATAAGACATCCAAAGATTCTTTGCTTTCAGGGCCATAAGCATGACCTGTTTTGTCTAAGGTGGAAATACAAATCCATACTAATAAAGGGTCTTTACTTTTTATTTTGTATCGATCGACGATAGCAGCGTATGCGCAATCTAGAGTGAGTTGAGTAGCATAAGGTGTTGCAAGTAATATATCACGTGGTTTTCTGCTTATATCAGCTGCGGTTATTTGTGTTCCAATTAATTTTTTGTATGAAGTCCACGTATAATCAGAGTTGGTATTTTTGTAAGCAGCGTGATTCTCTGCGTACGTAGGTTTCCATACATAGCTACCCACTGTTTGGGTGATGCTATTGTTGAATTGTCTAATCCACGTAGGAAGTGTGGGTGTATAAGCACGGCTTGTAGTAAACGTTCCGGTTCTTTCGTCAAACCAGACGCCTATTCCCATTTTACCTGCACACATGACAGATGCTCTGCCTTTGACTGAAATTGCCAATGGTTTTGATTGAGCATACCTTAAGTAAAATTGATCGCTTAAAGTATCGACCATAAGGTTAGAACAAGATTTTCCTTGGGCGTAAGTTGTACCATTAGGTTTAAATGTAGCTGCATACGCAGCGTTATCAATGTCACATGAAATACGTACACCTTGCCCCTTAAACCATGAATTGCTCACGATCCCATGTTCGCTTGGCCACGTGCCTGTACTTAATGTGGCATGGCCAGGTCCAGTTGTAGGTACTCCATGGGGCATATACGCCCGAGTATATATTACACCGTTATTGAGCAGTTTAAAAAGTCCGTCAGTCACATAGGGTCGTATAATATCAAAGTAATTATATGCGCATTGATCTACTACTACTATTACCGTCAGATCAGGATGTATACTTTCAAGCGATGTATTATATGATATTATCGACACAAATAATATTATATAAAGTGTACTGCGTATGGACATTAAACTCTCAAAAATTATAAAATTTTTATTACATAGTACTAAACAGCTTGTCTAATTTACAATAATGTGTTGGCTTTTGACATGCTCTTCGGGGCTTATTATCATTATTAATAAATAGATTATGTTATACAGAGAGACTTATATGAAATATGCATTATTCTTAAGTACACTTTTTGCACTGAATATTACTGTTCACGCTACCATTCCTTCTCAAGTTGATATAGAACCTCATTATTCTTCCGTTTCGTCCGATTTAGAACAAAAACCATCAAAGTGGGGAACTCCTATCAAGCAATTTGCAGGAGGAGCACTTCTATTATTTTTTGCACGTCATGCACTTGCGCTCGCACAACTGACTTCTGGTGCAAGCAAAAGAGCAGCAAAATCTTCTAAGTATAATGCCAATTCAGGTTTTTTACTGAGAATGCTCGCAATTTCTCAAGGTTTTAATACAACGGTAAGTATTGCTGCAATGGCAGCTGCAATAGGCGCAGGCTGTGTCGGTGCGGTATATATGTGGAAAGGTGCACAAGGCATTCATCATGCATTTACAACCTCACCTAAAACTACCGCTGTTGTCTCTCAAAATTAATAAATTTTAATTTACTATAACTTACCTCTAGCACCCATTGTGTATCCACGATAAGCTTATCTTTAGAAAGTTATTTTAACAGTAAAGGTCAGCGGTGCTGGGTAGGCAATCACACGGTCTTGTTTTACGTACATTTTTAGATACTTCAAATAAGGTTATCTTACTTGATGAGCATGCAGGTAAAATAAATATTTATAGTTCTTTTGAGCATATGCACATGGTAGGGGCTCTACTTTCGTACAACCTGATAATGGATGGTGTGCGTGCAAGAGTAAATGACCATAATCTTATCGCATTACCTCATCATTTAGCACACTATGATCTTGCATTTATGCATCAATTATGTGAGCTTGCCTATTACTTCATACCACTGTCAAGTTGTGTGCCAGGTATATTTAATTTTTTACATATGGTATGGTATGCCGAGTATAATTCACACGTACCTGTACTTTCAAAATATTTAATACTCTTTAAATTTTTTATGCTTCTTGGTATGTATCCTGAAGATAAGAGATTTCATACTGCAGCTTTTTACCGTATGACAGCCTTAGTACCTTCACAACTTCCAGAAAGCATACAAGATGCAGATATTAATTCACTTAAATCGTGGATTAAGGAGTGCATACATGCACATCCTATGGCAAAACTATTTAAGGTAGGCGGAGCATTGTAAGGATTATTATGAATAGAATTAAAGTGCACATAAGCGCCCTCGTGCTCATACTAAGTCAAGTATTTTCAAGTGTGGCAGTTGATATAAGTGATATATCTAAAGTATTAGTGCCCAGCGTTACTGATACTAAAATATTTACTTCATTATCTGAAGAAAAAAAAGCTCGACTGCAAGAGCGAATACAAGCGCGTCAAAAAGCCAATACGCAACTTGACCAAGACAGAGTCAAGCGTAAAGAAAAAGTTGATCGTTTGCGTGCTCAAGTCGAAGATATTAATGCGGAGATAAGAAAAGGTACTGCTTCTACAACTTTGACCAAGACATCAAAGCTTTTAAATGAACTTTTAAATACGCAAAAAGAATATCAGCAGATTCAAAATAAGCGTCTTGATGTTATGGATCAAGAAATTCGTTTACTCGAAGATTATTTAAAAGACACTAATTTTCAAGCATATGCTCAGCAGCTTATCAAAATAAAAAAACAGTATTCCTTTGAAGATTTGCATATTTTATATCAACAAAAGTTGGAAAAGGAACAAGAAATAGCTGCGCTGACTGAGCAGGATAAGAATGCAAGTGCTGAGCTTGAAAATAGGCGCCGCGCTGCTACTTCTACCCTTGAGGAGTATACCAAGCGTCGATCAGAGCGAGAAAGCTCTGAAAGTACGATGTCTCCTGACGAACGTATACTCTGGAATTTAGAGCAGGAGCTTTTTGAAGACCGTAAGTTATTAGATGAACTTATGATTTCTGAAACAGAAGACAAAATTAGCCTTATAAAGACTAAAAAATTTATTGCACGCAAGCAACTGGAAGCAATTCAAGAACTTTTGCCTACCATACGTTCTGCCATTACCGTTAAAGATACTGATATCGCTACAGCAAGACAAGATTTTGAACGTAAGCGACAAGCGTCTTATAGCCAAAGAAATAACTATTATCAAGAAATTGAAAAAATAGAGGCAGATCAAAAAGTTTATAATCAAGAACTTGAGCAGTTGAGTCGTCGCTATAATATTCCTGTCGATGCGGCACTGGAGACCTGGACCAAGAATGAAAATAATACACCCGACTCTTATCCTTCGTATTGTGAAATGGGTGCAGCATATGACGCTCTTTTATTTGTCAATCGACGCAAAGAGCTTTTAAAAGCGCAACTTGCTCTGGAAGATGAAAAAATAAACAATGACGAATTTTTGTTACAAATCAAAGAAACATTTTCACATCTGGTCAACCGGCAACTTGCTTCAAACGACGAATTGACCACTGAAGTTAAGAAATATGAAACCATCAAAGCGCGTATTAAAGCAAGTCGCTCTGCTTATCAAGAACAGCAACGTACTGCGCAAGATAGTTTAAATTTACAAAAACGTGCCAATGAGAATCTTGAACAGTTTAGAAAAAGATTTGAAACACAAACCGACGTCACTCTTAAAAAAGGTAAGCGCGAACATAATCGTTGCCTAGGGCTACTAACTAGCGCGAGTGAAAGTATTGCAACACAAAAAAATGATCTTACTCATATTGTTGATATTTATGGTGACATTGTCACGATGCTTTCAAATACACTACGGCAAGTAGATTTTGTTCTTGCCGAGCTTGGATCAGTTACCATCTGGCAAAGACCTGTAAATGCCATTAGCTGGGACGGGGCATTAAAAATAGTCCCTGATATTAAAGCATTTTGGCAGGATTTGAGTAGTTGGTTTGTAAAAAAAGACGCATTGAGTTTATGGGGGCGAATAAAGTCTTTATTTGCTTATATATGGTATGCGCTATTTAGAATATTATTTGTAGCTATAGTATGGATTGCGCTGCTTGTAGGTATTCGCTATGGAATTGAGTATATATATGGGCATGCTGGTACAGTTGCGCGATCACGTTTTAGTATGCGTACACTGGGCTACGGCGTTCAGATGCTTACCGGTTATATTCGAGCATATTACATTCCTTTGACGGTATGGTTAACTTTTTTACTCATAGGTTTCCTCTATCCGCTTGATCGTCATGTATACATGCTTTTTTACCTCGTCTCTATACCTTACTTGATTATTATGGCTCAGAGAGCATTTAAGTGGTTTGTGCGTTTTAATAGGTATCACGATTATGTGCTTCTTTCCCGTAATTATGGTAAGCGCGTGGTATTTATGGCATCATTTTTGGCTTACTCTACAATTATTATTTTCTTTTTCCGACGAGCATTTATGTTTGCGGAATTTCAACGTTCAGAATTGCCGACTATTCTTTTAGCTGTTAATTTCATCATCTTGCAAATATCCCTCATATTACTTCTGAGTAAAGAGCAAATTATCCATTTGATTCCTATTAAAACGTCTTTTGGAGAATGGCTTGCAGGGCAGGTTTCCAAATACTATTATCTTATTTTAGTGTTTATTATTACCATTATAATTCTGAGCAACCCTTATGTCGGATTTGGTCGGTTGGTATGGTATATAATTTCTCACGTGATTTATACGTTAGCAGTACTTTATTTTATTACCGTGATATATCGATGGCTTAAGGGAACGAGCTCTACACTATTTTTCGTTACCGATGAAGAAGTTTCTAAAGAACGATTTGGATCTGCAAAAAGCTGGTATAGTTTATTTATTATTACTCTACTTTTAATATGTATATTAATTGGCTTGCTGAGCGTTTCCAAATTATGGGGATGGCCTGAAGCTATTACTCGCATTAATTCTTTTTCCGATATTATTTCTTGGCTTAAAACGCCTCTGATTATTGAGCAAAAAACTGCGTCGCTTGAATCTATCTCGTTATTTACCTTGCTTCAAATACTTTCATTTGTGGGAGTAGGGGCATTAGTGGCATTTGCATTTAACCGATTTGTACTTGGCCGAGTATTTGACATTCTACTAGTGGATGCTGGTGTACAAGACGCTATTTCGAGCATATCGCGCTATCTTATCATTTTGATTGCAGCTATTTTAGGGTTTCAAGCCGTTGGCTTAGGGGCATTAATGTGGGCCTTAGTGGGTGCCTTGATCCTTGGTATCAGCTGGGTGGTCAAAGAGCCGTTAGCAGATTTTCTTGCCTATTTTATATTGCTCGTACAACGTCCATTGAAAATTGGTGATTATATTCAGGTTGATGATGAAGTAAAAGGTGTAGTGCGCAAAGTTACTGCACGTGCGGTTGTGCTCAGGCGTAAAAATAGTACAACGGTAGTAGTTCCTAATACTCAAATTTTAAGTAAACCATTTGCTAATTGGAACTATACTTCAGGTTATATTGCATTTGACGATATCACGATTTGTGTATCATATGATGCCGATCCCTATCAAGTGCGGGATATTTTTATGTCCGTATTGCAAAATAGTCCCTATATTTTACGCAACCCTAAACCTATTGTGCGTCTTGAGAACTTTGGAGAATATGGTTTTATGTTCATGATCCGCGGGTTTTTAAGTTCAACGTACACTCTTGATCAGTGGGATATTGCAAGTGATTTGCGATTTGTGATGGTAAAACAGCTGCGTGATCATGGTATCAAGCTTGCACTTCCTATTAGATTTAATTTATTAATGCAAGCAATGCCTGGAATGGAGCCCGAATCACACGCACGTGAATCCGGGCAAATACATCATAAGAAATAGATAACTATTAGTTCTTATCACTTTTTTTAGTAGTATGAGTAGTGGTCGCTTTTTTTGTTTTTGCTAAAAACTTTTGCAAGTAGCCAGTCAAATACGCGCCGTACGCTGCAATAACAATTGACCCAAGCATAAGTATCAGATTTACGCCACGTGCCAATACATTATGTAAAATAAAGACAACTATGCCACTTGCAATGAGCAAAAAGCCAAGCTGCTGATTATTGAGGTTTTTTATAATATTTTTAGGATTTTGATTTGTCTGCATGTTTTCCTATCTATTTTAAAGTACATTACTTTTCAATTTTATTAAAAGATTACAAATATTGAAAATACTTTGAGTAACAAGTGAGATGCAAGTATATGTTCTTTAAAATAATTTATACAAATTATTATATAATATGAGAGATTTTTTGAGAGGTTGATGGTATGTCAACTGCGACTTTAGCAAATCGAGGTTGATTACTTCCATCTATATTAACGTATTCTTGAAATTCAGCCAATGGTCTTACCCATATACGTTGGTCATCTATAGCTTGATATATAACAACAGGAGTCTGACACGACTCGTATGTACCTAATGCGCGTACATAATAATAATTGCCTTTATAGTGCTGATAAAGCGCTCCTACTACGATAGGTTCCATAAAAATATATTCCTGTTATTAGATAGATATGAATTTGTATTTATAATAAAAAAACATACTTCTTTGTCAAACTAAGTACAGAGCACAAGTACCCTGTAGCTTAAACTACAGGGTACTTGGATACTTGAAGTTCTAATTAATTACTCTTGGTTACGGCTTGAACCAGAAGATTTGCTTGAGCTTGACGATGAACGATTTGAACCTGAGTTCGCATTGCTACGTCCGCCATTGCTTGTGCCACGGCTTGCTGAAGAAGCTGATCTTGATTGAGAACCTTGTCCGCTACGGCTTGAATCGTGAGAGCTTGTTGAGCCGTTTGAAGATGATTCGTTTCTTTTTGTATTAGCCATTATAAATCCTTTGTGACTGTTGAGAATGAAAAGTAAGGTCAGCCTTACCCTTCATAGTCCATATCTTCATCTGTATTATGTGAAGAACCAGTAGTATGGTTTGTATTCATGTAATCACTACGGCCACCATTTGATGAATTGCCAGAGTTAGCAGATTTATCGTAGCTACCGCGACCTTGGTTATAGTCTGTACCGGTGCTTGAACCAGCTGATTTGTTACGACCTTGGTTTAAATCACCAGTGTGTGTTTGGCTACCACGACGTGAAGTTTCACTTGTTACATGATTACGACCGGTATTCATTCCGTCTTGGTTCTGGTTTTTTTTATAGTCTGCCATTATAACCTCCTGTTTTTTGGCATTGAATTACTATTGACAACATTGGGAGAAGAGAGTGTAAAGTTATCTCCTTCCCCGCTTTAAGTCTTTTGTCGAATGTGTAGTACGAGCTGATTTTGTGGTCGATTTTGCCTGGGTTCGATTATTTTTTGTAGATTTTTTGGAACGAGTACTAGATTTTGCTGAGGATTGTTTTTTAGTATTCCCCATCAAATCATCCATTAAAAATTGAAAAAAACTTGGCATATAACCTCCCAGTTATACCTATAAATTTCACACATTCGTGTTCAAGTTCTATGGTAACTTATATAAGCATTGATAATCAAGAGTATTTAATAGTAAATTTAAAATTGTAATAATTTTGAAAATTTAAAATAGAGGGATTCTTATGCACTATATGACTTTCCAGGTAGCGATTTCGCTATTATTGATGCTTTTCCAGGGTCTGAGTGCTCAAATGAGCGATGAGATATTAAATAAAGTGTCAGCTCCTGCCGGTTCAGTGACTCCGGTATATAAGGCTCAAGAATTTGCATTTGATACCATTAAAGGTCTGACCAAAAAACAGCTTACTGACCACTACAAACTATATCAGGGCTATGTTAACAAACTAAATGAGATTCTTGCCTTATTATCATCCGCAGATTTATCCAAAGCTGATAATGTAACCTATTCTCAAGTACGAGGGCTTAAAATTGCTCAAACGTATGCACTTAATGGTATGTTATATCATGAACTTTATTTCACTAACATTAGTAATCGATACCAGCCAGTAGAGCAAGAGGATGAAGATGAAATAGTATATGAAGAAGACAAATCTGTCGCTCAACCAGGTCCCTTGACTCGTGCATTGATTGAAAAAAACTTTACTTCATTGCAAAGATTTAAGGACGATGTATTGGCAACTGCCAAGTCGGCGCGAGGATGGTCAGTCACAGGTATACTTTTAAAAGATGGTTCAGTATCCAATTATTTGCTCGATACGCATAATGAATATGTTCCTGCAGGCGTACTTCCGATTTTAGTAATCGATTCATATGAGCACGCTTATATGATCGATTTTGGTATTGATCGGGCCTCATATTTTAAAGTTGTATGGGATAATATTAACTGGGCAATAGTAGAACAACGAGTACAAGATATTCAAGCACGTTACCCAGAGTTATTTCCTGTCCAATCTCAAGGAGAGGATGATTCTAGTCAATTAGCTGTCCCTGCCTAAAATCATCACCGGTATCTCTCGTGTTGGTGAGGAAGGGTCGTCAGTGGGATGCTTTGATATAAGATCATCTGCAGTATTGAGAGGATCGTATATCTCGGGTGTTCCACTGTCCTGCTCATAAGGCTCAAGTAGATTATCATAAGGACGCCATTGAAAAACACCACGTGGTGCAATTTCCGGGATATGGTCAAGCTCCTTGGCATCGATGCGTAGTAAAGGTGAACTAAAAATAGATGTACTCATACTAAGCAGGATAGCTACTATGGCAAATTTTATCATACTAAGTGGCTCCTGTTTGATGAGAATAACTATTTTTTTATAGTTGTAGTGTATCAATCATACACTTTAATTTTCCAGAAAATTTTTAAAAATAATAAAATAAACCGAATGTTCCTCGGACATTGTTTACCCAATACGGGTTTATAAGACGTGCATAATCATCAAGAGTTCCAAAAGCAGCGCGTGTGAATTCGATCTCAGCTGCGATTACCAAGGGTCGTAATTGAATTCTTACCCGAGGCGATGCTCGAAATAAGGTACCTATGCATGGATTTGCCTTATAAATAGTAAAAGTTCTTGTGCCATCAGGATTGACAATAAAAGGAATAATGGGTTTTGATGTACCTAAATTTTTACTGACTCCAATAAATACTCCCGGTTCTATCCATTTTTTCAAGGCAATATCAAACCAACTGTTAAGGACTCGGGTATTAGTATAGGTGCGCCTGTCAGTAACAGGATCAATTGAAGTTACCGCATATCCACTTAGAGTTCTAAAATTGGTTCCGTTTGGTATATACGCTACTTTAAAAACACCAGTTAGTACGTCAGGTATTTCAGCAAGTATATAGCTCATGACCGATACACTGGTAATGGATTCTACAACTTTATAATTATTATCTGTTACAATACGTGGCACAAGACGCAAAATATTTACACCTGAACCTATAGTAAAGTATTTACCAAATTTAACGCGTGCAAGAACATCAAATTGTGGTGTCAGCGAGTTGCGATTATATTCATCAGTAAAACCTAATGGTCCTGAACTCTGTGAATTATACTCTGAAAGAGCAGCTACTGAGAGTATCCACCTCTTTGTACGCATTGTATACATAAATTGAGGGTTGCGTCCAAAAGCTTCAATAGGTGTTCCGTAGTTTACTGAAATAGTGTCTGGCAAACTTACTGGGTATGAAAACAGATGCCATGTTTGTCCTGCAATGAGTGTTTGTCTTACAAATCCTTGCCAGTCAAGTTGTAAATACGCGTGAATAACCCGTAAAAGTCCTGCTAAACCAATATTATCTCTACCGGTAAGGTTAGCTTCCAATACGCCTTTGGCATACGCTGATCTGACGCGAGGACCAAATATTTCAACACGCATTCTTGATGAAATAGGCAAGAAATTATATTTACCGCGCCCGTTTATATCTCTGCATTGTGCATCAGGGAGATATGGTTCAGGATATACAAGTACCAGGCCACCCGGTTCGGCAAATGTTTGGCGTGTATCATAAAAACCAAGGTTATTAACATAGCCACCAAGGTAGTAGTGGTAAGCATTATGTTTTCCCAGGCCGTATGGAGTGTAAGCATTGCCAAGTGAAATATTACGATTTGATGACTCAGTATAAAAAGGAGCATTGCTACTTGCTGCTTCATCATAGTCGATAGGTGAGTAAGAATTTGCCAATTCGTGGAGCTGTGGACCTAGATATCGATTTGAGGAAGTTGTATAGAAAGGTTTATTAGTGTCACTATAATCAATATATGCGTACACAGGTAAATAAACTATGCACGTATATAAACACAATGCTATTTTTTTCATAACTACTTATTTTAGGCTGGTAAAGTTAGTGTTTGTAAGCTACTCATAGCATTTTTTAGATCTTTTGAAAAGGTAACCTACAATATATTACATTATTTTTAAGGGTGCCAACTTACACTCAAATCAAGGTCGCGATCGTATGCCAGGCTATGATTTACCAGAAACGTAATCGTATTTATATCTTGTGTGTAGGCTGCAATAGTATCTATAATTCCCCGGATAATATTCAATTTTCATACATGCTTTGAGTCGATGTAAAAGGAAGTGCATCGAAAGAAATAAACCAATTTTTAGTCTCTTGGTCACATAATACTGCTTGAATATGAGTTGTTATAGTAAGTAATTTTTCAGTAGTAACTATCTGAATCCAGTTATTCAAAACAGTATGTATGGTATGGGTAATGCAGGGGCTGGGAGTAATACGTATAGTTTGAGTATGATGAGTGTCATTTTTGTAATATATAATTTGAGCAAAGCGATCAGGCAAATTTTCAGAGATATTTTGAACTTTCAACTCCAATTGAGGACTACTTAATATAACCCATGTACCATGCACGTATTGGTATGTTGCGTATGCTGCAATAATTGATGCTATAGATGCCCAGATCAGGGTGATCAGCACCGGTGAATCTTTATATTCTTTGAACATAATCAACCCACTCAGTGATTGCTTGCATTAATGGTTTTACAAACAGACGCCACTGATTATTGTCTGTAAGTCCAAGCTCTATGTGTAGAGCAGTACTATTAATGCCGGTCAATTGAGTACATGGAGCTGCCAGAGGCTTATATGTTGTCCAGTTGCGTACGTTCAGTTTTTTGGCACACGTAGTATAAAAGTGTTCTATGCATGCACGATTGAGCGCACTGTAGTGTTTGTGTATTTGTTTAAGTGGTACAATATCCTGAGTAGTCTTATCAGTAGGCATACATCCAAATGAAATACCGGCTGTTTCAGGTGCATTACGTTGACAGCAACTTATTACAATTACTATATCGGGATTGCATTTATTGATGGTTTGGATGCGTTCATCGGATGTTTGATAATTCCTCGTGGTGTGATTAAGTACGGTAAGAGCAGGTCCATAGAGCTCAAGTGATGTCTGTAATTGCGTGGCAAATTTTTGTATTATATTGTATTCAAAACAGTCATCAATTACTCGTCCTGGGTTGTGTGAGTTACAGGGACTTTCTATGATCAGGGTATAGTGTGCAGCTGTTGAACTGCATAGTAACAATACACTTGAATATAATAACGTACGGACTAAGAACGACATGAGAGATTACTTTGTAAAAATGGATTGAGTAGTGTAACACGCTTGTGTGTACGATTGTTTTTAATACCCATGGCAAGAGCTTTTGTTTGTCCAATGAATATACATAGTTTTTTTGCACGAGTAATTGCCGTATAGAGCAGTGATCTTTGCAAAAGCATGAAATGCTGCATGAAAACAGGGCATACGATTACGTCATACTCAGAACCTTGGCTTTTATGAATAGTCATGGCATATGCGAGTACTAATTCATCAAGTTCATGTGTTTGGTAACTAACTGTTTGCTCTTGATATTCAACATCAAGTGTTTTATTTTCAAGATCTATATTAACAATTGTTCCACTGTCTCCGTTGAATACCATTTTGTCATAATTATTTTTAATTTGCATAACTCGATCATAAAGCTTAAATAAAGTTCCATTATGCGAAATTGCAATCGAAGAATCCGGATTTAGCATGGATTGTAATAGAGGGTTGAGGGTTTGCGTTCCTACAGTTCCTCGATTCATGGGCACAAGCACTGCACATGAATCAGCACTTATACTATATGCTGGTAATATTTCTTTAAATATCATACGCAAATGTTCCTCTAAGCGCTCAGGATCTTCTTGCTTAATAAGCATAAAGTCCTTACGTGCATCAGGCAGAAAGGTAACAGGAAACTCACCGGTATTGATTTTGTGGGCATTGACAATGATAAGGCTATTTTGTGCTTGTCGAAAAATGTGACTGAGTCTGACGCACGCGATAGTGCCACTTTCAATCATATCGGTCAACACTGAACCTGCACCTACTGATGGTAGCTGATCAACATCACCAATAAATACGATATGACTTTGATCTGAAACTGCTTTGATAAGTGAATGAGCTAAAAATATATCAATCATAGAAGCTTCATCAACAATGATAAAATCAGCTTTAAGTGCATTAGTCTCATTCTTAGTAAACTCACGACTTGAACCATCAAACTCGAGTAATCGATGGATTGTCAAAGCATACTTGCCGGTACTTTGTGACATACGCTTGGCAGCCTTTCCAGTAGGCGCTGCAAGTTTATAGCTAAGGCTTTGTTGATCTAAAATATTCAAAAGGGTTTTAATGAGCGTAGTTTTGCCCGTCCCCGGTCCACCAGTGACAATCGTAACGCGGGCAGTAAGGCACTGCATAATTCCATGCTGTTGTTGTTCATGAAGTTCTAGATTGCCATACCCACCAGTACGGAGTTTTGTGTAAATAGAGGAATTATCAAGTGCAAGGGTGCACGGTCTGCTTTGTAAATATTTAATGCGTTCGGCAAAACCCTTTTCACAGTAATAGTTTTGGGCCAGACCAATGTAATGAGTGTTTTGATAGGATATTAGTTTGATAATATTGGTATTATATAAACTATGTAATGCGTGAGTAAGTTGTTCTTGTATAGAACTTTGTTCACACTCAAGCAAGGTAGAAGTTTCTTTCTTGGCATCTTCGACTGTTAAATATAAGTGTCCTTGTCCTAACGCGTTGGTCAAAGCATATCTAATGCCTGCATTAATACGTGCAGCGCTGGTAGGTTCAATGCCAAGTTTTTGTGCAATTTGATCTGCAATTTTAAACCCAATACCCCAGATGTCATTTGCAATCCGGTAAGGATTTTGTTGTATTAAGGCAATGGTTTGAGCGCCATATGTTTTATATATTTTTGCCCCGTATGCAGGTGAGACGCCATGCTGTTGCAAGAATATCATAATCCGCGATATGTGTCGGTGCTCATGCCATCCTTGAATAATCTGATCAACACGCTTTTCTCCAATACCAGGCACTGTGGAAAGTAGAGCAGGTTCTTCTTCTATGATACGAAGGGTATCTTCTTTAAAACAATCTACCAGTCTCTTGGCATATGTGGGGCCGATGCCTTTTATAAGTCCTGAGCTTAAAAATTTAACGATTCCTAAAGCAGTGCTAGGCAGCTGAGGGGTGATGACTTGTGCTTGAAATTGTTTGCCAAATTTGGGATGAATTTGCCAGGTACCAGTTACAGTAACTTGTTGACCGGCTTGTAATTGTGGATATGAACCATTTACCGTAACAATACCAGAAACACATTTGAGAGAAAAAACTACAAAGCCGCTATGCTCTACGCTGAAGATAATCTTTTCTACTGTACCGGCAAATTCACCTGATTCCATAGTTATCGGCGCACTCCCGCTTGCTGTTTTTTCTTATAATCTTCTTCAAATTGTTTGTATGCAACCGGGCAGCTGTAAATAAAATCTTCTAAAAATGTTACCAGGTCAGTACAAAATACATCATACATAGTAAAGTTAGTAATATCTTTTCTAAATTGTGCAGCTTCAGTTCCTTCTTTAGCCTGTCCCCAGCGTATTAATAAGCTGTCAGAGCGTCCATGTTTTCTGCATGATTCTTCCATGAGCTCTAAAACTTGTGATTTTGAACCTGCGCTATACGCAACGAATTTAAGCATAATGGTCACAAAATCTTCTTTGGCTTCAGTCAATGCTCTTTGATAGTCATGAGAATGAACAATAGTGCTGTCTTGTTGTTCAAGTTGTGCCAATTGTTGAATAGAATATTTAGTCCCATTAAATGAGTATTTATAATCTTTTGGTGTACCAGTTTTATTTTGGACGATGGCACCTTTTTGTAAGTTATGTACTGACAGACGCAATTGAAGCATGAAGCCAATATATTCTTTATCGATAATGAAACCATCGATCAAACGCAGCACGGGTGAAGTTAAAGGTGCTTTGGGTGATGAGGAGGGCTTTGCGCAATATAGGTTTGCGTTAACAATGAGTAAACCTATAAGTAATAATATATTTTTGCCGAACATGTGATGCTCCTTAATGATCATAATTTAAAAATATACGTCAATGTTGAATGTAAGAGTAAAATCGTTTCCTATGCCTGAACCTGAATAAGTTGTGTCACCATTGAGTGAAAATATCCACTCTCTGTTATATGCACGGACTGACTTGTATGCAATTCCTGCCATTAGTTTGCTTGCATAAGCCAGTGGTCTTTGTGCTCGTTTAATGAGAAGTTTACTGGTGCTTTGCAAGTCAAGTTTAATATCATATAAATGTTCTGCTGTACGAATCCATAGATCAGTTCCTAAGAAAAATCTCCAGTTTTCTCTTTCGTACATATTGCGTGAGGTTGATCGAAAGACTACTCCAGGCCATACTACCGCCGAAAGAGCTTGTGGGTATAGACGATCAGTCAGTTGCTCGACAATAAAATCATAATTACTGTCAGCTTGAGCAGGATCATTAAAATCACGTCGAGCAAATTCAGCATAATCAATAGCGCTTACAAAAGCTCGTGTATAACGACGTGGAAATAAATATTCTACTGACCAGCGACTTTTAAATTTAATGTTTTGAGCCCATGGTCGATTAATAAAATTACCCAAGCAGCTGTACGAGCGAGCAAGTACTCCCAGCCCTAGGTGACCATGATATCCAAGCGGTGCATTAAGTAAGATGCTACTCAGCTGCGTCAATGCTCCTAATAAATAACTAATGCCTTGCTCACGTGCTTGTGTGGCAGTGCTTGGACTAGTAATCGCTTCGCTCAAGCCTTGTATGTCAAGTAAAGGACGATTTTTGAGCAGCTCAAACTCATTACCCAATAATCCCTTTTCAAATGTACAATTAGTAGGTAATGTTGCGAGTCCTCCAATACGCACTTTCCATGTTTCAGAACAATATAAAGGATAGTCAAGTTCAATGCGGGTATCACCAATTCCAATACGATCTGCAATAAGAAATTGTTCTTGGAATTCTTCTTGTGCTTGAGAATCTTCTTCCGTTCCTGAGCCGGGAAGAAAACTATTAACAATTTCCTGTATGTCGTTTTGTATGTCTTGATTTACAAAATAGTTACGTTCTTGGTAGTAAAAAGGTGCCATAACATTCAAAGCCCAGTCATTAAATCGCTTACGGCCATAGAGCATGACACCGGCACGTCGTTCTTGCACCGTAAAATTTTCAAAGAGGTTGAGTATTGCAAGCGCTGCATTAGGATCAAACTGTGAGAATCCTGGCAGTGCTTGAATGTTTATTAAAAATTCTTCTAAACTGTTAATAAAACTGTCTTGTCCTACTGCCAAATATGAGTTGATATTCCTACTATTACTAGTAAAGTTCATATCGCTTGTTTGATTATAGAAAAAGTATGCCCCAAATGTTCGACATTTTTCAGTGCGCCACTCTGACATAAAAAGAGGTAGATCAAGCAAGGTCCGTTGATTGAGCGTATTAGTGCGACAGTATAAAGGTTCTTGCAAAATATTAATAAAACCCAAGTTACTTAATAGTAAAACGATTGACGCTTTGCTTTGAGGGCTTGGCGCTCGCCAGGTAGTGGAATTTACAAAATCAGTAACGGTGGGGTCATCTAAATCTATAAGTGCGGTGCTTGAATTATTCCATGCACTGCATATGAGTATTAAAAATAGATGTAGATAAGATAGTGCTCTCGTATTAGTTTGCATATTTTATTGCTGGTTAAAGTATATATATTCTTTTAATAGTGTCAGTTTAACGTATTGTAGGCACTCTGACAAAAAGTACTGTTATTCACCAATAAATGAGTGTGTATTTTTAACAAATAATTATACATATCGGTCGAGTGTATATTGTTCACAACAAGCAGTACGAGGAATATTGTAATCCTTATGACTGAATGAGCTTTGTCAGATATATAATTATTGCTTTTATAGTACAAAGTTGTTCGATTTGCTACCAAACTATAGATAAACATGTAAAAAACATGCATCCTTACAAGTAAATTACACAAACTATTTGATTCAGACAGAAAACTACGCGATACTGATGAAAACAACTAATTTTTCATTAATTGCACAAAGGAAAACTATGAACGGTGCTGATGGCATAATGTACGCAAAAGCTGCTGCATTTATAGGCGCGGCCATTGCAATGGGAGTAGGAAGTATTGGGCCTGCATTGGGTCAAGGGATGATTGCTGCAAAGTCGTGTGAAAACTTAGGTAAGTATCCTGCGCTCTTTAGCCAACTCAGAACTCTCAACTTTCTCTCAATGGCTATTGTTGAAAGTTCTGCTATTTACTGCTTGATTATTGCAGGTGCTTTAGTCGGTGTCGGATACCTTTTATAAAACTATTTATATATCTGGTATACCATGCAAATTAATGCTACTGTTCTCGTACAAGGATTCAACTTTGCCTGCGCGTATATTTTAATACGTAGTTTGATTGTGCGGCCTGCGCTTGATATTATTGAAGCTCAAGAACGCGCTCAAAAACAGCGTATTGCCAGCCAACAAGATGCAGCCTCACATGTTGTCTTGTTAGAAACTCAGCGTGCTCAACTTTGGCAGAGTCTTTCTACGTATTATCAGCAGCGTGCGCCACAAACTTATGTACCTTTTATTCCAGAAAAGCGCTTGCAAGAGACAAAATCTACCCAAAAACATGGTTCGAGAGCTTCCAGTCAGGAGCTTGCACGTTTGATAGTAGATAAGGTGCTTTCATGACATTGTTTGAATATATTGTTTCAATAGTATTTCGTATTATTAACTTCGGTCTTATTTGTGCTGCATTTTGGTATGTGATAGTAAAATATATAGTTCCTCCTGCTACTCAAGATTTGAAAAGGCAAGAGTCAGAAAAAAATACTATACATATAACTACTCAATCACTAACGCGTCAAGGCAAAGATTTGTCAGCAAAGCTTGAGACAGAAAATCAAAAGGTTTCTCAGCTTAAAAATGCTATTGATCAATGGTCAACCTATGTTACTCGTGAACAAGACCTTGAAAATAAAAAACTTGCCCAAGCAGATCTCAAATACTTACATGAGCAAGCACGCCTTCAACAGGCGGCTCAAGACAATAAAGAATATATACATAACCTTGAACAGGCTATTGAACTTGCTCGTACTGAACTTATAAAGCATTTTAAAGATGCGTCTGTTGCCTATCATTACCTTGATACTATTATTAAAAGTACTGGTGAAAAGACGGAGGAAAATTCGTGAAAATTTCCTCTCGAGTTCTTGCACGCAAATATGCTCAAGCATTTTTTAATGTTTATGGTTCTGTGCTAACGCCTGAGCATTATACTGCCTTGCAGCAGGCTGCCTATTGGTTCAAAAACCATACATTATTTCTTTTTTTTCTTAAGCTTGCGCATATTACTCCTGAACATAAACAAAATGCGCTTATGCATCTATGTACTGATATATTTGCTATGCCAGTACAATTTACTAAACTTATTACTCTGCTTGTTGATCACAAGCGCTCTTTTTTAATTAAAAAAGTTATTCAAGCGCTTATTGAGTTGTATCAAAAAGCTCACAATATAGAAAAATTTACGATTGAAAGTTCTCACCCATTACGTCCTGAGCAGTGTGAAGCGATTGTTCAATTCCTTACCGAGCAGTCAGGAAAAATAGTTCATTACACCACGCGAGTGAATCCTGAACTTATAGCAGGCATACGCGCTGAAAGTGACGAGCACTTATGGGAACGTTCAATACGACAAAAATTACGGGCGCTTTATGATATATCTGTCCAAGAAAGGCTACTATGAATGGTCAAACCTCTGATTTAGTATACTTATTTGAAAATGCACTTAAGGGATCCTCTCCTGAACACCTTGATCAGACAGGTATTGTAGTAAGAGTTGGTGATGGAATTTGTATTATACATGGACTGACTCACGCTATATTTGGTGAATTAATTGAATTTGAAGGGGGTAATAAAGGAATAATATTTGATATGGATGCCGATTCAGTATCAGTATTTCTTCTTGAAAGCTCAATTGCAGTTCCTGAACTTGAAGTAGCGCGTCGTACAGGACATGTATATAAAACACCTGTGGGTATGAATTTTTTGGGAAGAATTATTTCAGCACTTTCAGTACCTTTGGACGGCAAGGGTGAAATTCACGCAGAAGAATTCAAACCTATTGAAACAACTATTGCTTCAATTATTGAAAGAAGTCCGGTCAATCAGCCACTACAAACCGGCATATTGATAGTAGATGCATTGGTTCCTATCGGTCGTGGTCAACGTGAGTTAATTATTGGTAATCGCAGCACCGGTAAAACAGCTCTTATTCTTGACACGATTATTAACCAAAAAGATAAAAATGTTCTCTGCGTCTATGTTTCTATAGGCCAACGGCAAGCGCATATTGCCCAATTATGGCAATTGCTCGAGCAGCATGGAGCACTTGAATACACTACTATTGTGAGTGCTGAATCGAGTGAAGCTGTAGTTAACCAATACCTTGCGCCGTATGTTGGATGTACTATTGCTGAATATTACCGTGATAAAGGACATGATGTACTTATTATTTACGATGATTTGACTTCTCATGCAATTGCATTTCGTCAAATGTCATTATTGATGCGTCGTGCGCCTGGTCGAGAAGCGTTTCCTGGCGATGTGTTTTATTTACACTCTCGCCTGCTTGAGCGTGCAGGTAAATTAGCGCGCGGTGGTTCTATTACCGCACTTCCTGTAGTTCAAACACAAAGTGATGATATTACTGCGTATATTCCTACCAATCTTATTTCTATAACTGACGGACAAATATTTTTAGATACTAAACTATTTAATCAAGGTATCCGGCCTGCAGTTAATGCAGAGCTGTCAATCTCTCGTGTAGGTGGAGCGGCTCAAACACCTGCCATGAAAAAAATGACTCGTGCATTACGTCTTGAGCTTGCTCAATTTCATGAACTTCAAGATTTTGCGCAGTTTGGTACTGAGCTTGATGCACTCTCTCAACAACGATTATCGCGTGGACAAAGGGTTATTGAATTATTCAAACAGCCTGAACTGTCACCGTATAGTGTGACTGATCAAGTACTTATGCTCTTTTTATTTAAAGAAAACTTTTTAGATACAGTACCTGTCAATAAAGTCCAAGAATATGCGCTACAATTTGTAAGCTTTGTTCGTATGGTTCATGGGTCTTTATATCAGCAGATTTCTGAAGCTCAAGATTTTAGTGAATTGAATCTTGTTTCTTTGCGTGAAGTTGGGAATACATTTATGCGTATGAACGGTTATCAGTAAAAAAACTATATAAGTAGCACTGTTGCATCGTTGTCATATTCTTTTATACTAATACATAACTGAGAATATAAAATTTAGTGTGCCCGTAGCTCAGCTGGATAGAGCAACGGATTTCTAATCCGTAGGTCGCAGGTTCGAATCCTGCCGGGCACACCACTGTCAATCAAACCTTGAGTTAACCAAATTTTTTATCAATTAAATTAGATAAAGATTATTGTATGTTTAATACAAATAAATTTTTAAATATGATTTTTTTTACTGCGTTAGCTACCTTTTGTTTAGCTTGTCTTTCTCTTGAATGCGCACAGAATCTAGCCAAAATTGATGACACAATTAAAAATCATGTCTCGCGAGAACTAAAAAGTGATTGTAACCCAGAACATTTAGTTATTCTTGAAGCATTTAATGAATTAGAAAAAACTTTAGTTACCTATGCTACACGTCAAGAGCGTATTGGCAAAGTTCTTTTTGCTTCGCTAGGTTTGGGCTGCACATCTATGCTAATTTTAATTTTCAGGAAAAAAGCTGATTATCTATCAGGAGTGCTCGCTATTACAGCTTCAACTCTATGGGTTGGTGTTCCTGCAGCTTCGATATTGTTCGATTTTATTGTATCTAAAATTAGGGACAATATGATTTTGAAACAGCTTAAAACTATAAATAAATTACTGATAAAAGAGGGTGATGCAGTGTATTATTTACCTTTTGAACTAGAACATAAAATTACTAAAATTTTGAAAAAATTTAGAACCAGTAAAGAAAATACCCAAATCATAGAACAAATGGAAATTTTATGCAGATTTTTAAATCAGTATTTTATTTCCGATAAAATATGGCTCATTCGAGAAACAATTTTATAGATTTGATTATTGACTTTCTGACCTGTAAATCAAAAAAATTTATACTGATCTGATTTTCTTTAATTATTGCAATCAGGTGAGCGTGCAGTACTAATCACGAGCACCGTGTTTGCGTAAATAGTCATTTATATCAGAAACTTTACGTATGAAAATAGCATATTCTTCAGGATTATCTTCTGGTTCTTTATTAAGAGAATCAAATAATAGCCGAAGTGGTTTTACAGATAATGTGCTCACGTGTTCACGAATTGAAAGATTTAAATCCATTCCATATTGTACTAATAACTTAATGGCGTCTAGATTGCCGGATGTAATTGATGTATATAATAAATACCCTCTGCGGCAATTGGGGTCGTAACCTTTTTCTAACCATTCTTTTAACAGCTCAAGTTTGTTGTTTTTTATAGAACGACCTATGTTTTCTAGCTCAGTAATTTGTTCAGGGTAAAATGGACATTTTGGAGCAAAAATATTAAAATTAGGCTTTATTTCTTCCAACCAGTCACGAGCATAGGTCCAACTTTTTCGCGTTGGATAACTGAATTCAAGATTAGATGGATATTTGTATTGATATAATACATTGTTACCACTTGTTCCAGCCAATAATCGTGCTAACCTAACTTCGTATCCTGGAAAACGAGTACGTGCAGCGTTTAAAAAAGTAAAAATAGCAGATTTTCGATTAATTTTTTGAGCATAATCAGAGGATACTAATCTCAATTGTTTAAAATTATTCACTGCCTGATCTGCGCTCAAAGCATTTGCTGCATTAATAATTATAGTATTCAGCAGTTCATCCTGCAGTTCTGCGGGTAATTCTTTTACGTTAAAGATGGCAGGAGCAGTATTTTCTTTTTCCATTGCCACTACTGATAAAGTAAGCATGATACTAAACCATAATAGACGTTTCACTTTGAACCTCTTTAGTTACCGTAGTGTCAAAATTTTAAATAAAAATATTCTATTGTAAAAATAATAACATAATTGCATATAATAATTCAATAAAAATGCTTATTATAAAGCTTAATTTATTATGATACACATTAAATTATGTCATGATTTTATAGGAGGATAAGATGCTCAAAAGCCGTTGAAATATGTTTTGCATTTTTGCTGCGTGTACAACAAAATATTAATATAGTTCGTGTATTTCGATCACGAGTAAATATGGTATTTATATTTTCAAGGTCTATATTGCAGAAACGTCTATCATGGCTTTAATTAATACAAAATTTTTATAACTTTATACGCTGTGTTATAGTTTTAAATAGTATGTATAACTCTGATTTACTATACCTTGCAAGAAAACATGAATATAAATTATAAAATTCAAATATTTATCTTGTTATAAGGATTATTAATGCAATTTATTCGAGTATATTTTTACTGTTAATTAGTTTACCTTTATCTGCAACACCGCTTGTTGAAGATACGTTAATCCAAAAACAGTCAAAGAAAAGCAAATTAACAGAAAAAATAAAACATTACACTGCTCATCTGACCACAGCATATGTATTAAATGCCTTCTATTTGCTAGGATTGCGTAACAATACTTATTTCAATTTGGGAGATATTATATTACCTACTACTAACCTTAGTTTCCCATTAATTATGATAGTAGATCTAGCTCATGTAAGAATTATAAGATTTATATACACTGCTCTTCTTTTATCTCTGGTATATGATACTCCTGAATTTACCGATAAGTATATTTTACAAAGAAAGCATGACCGTACATCTCAGCAAAAACACAGTACTTTTTGTATCGCTGTATCCCTTGGCCTGCCGGAGTTATTCTTAGTGAATATAAATACTATTCAGATGAAAGTGCAAGCAACTTAACACTTTCAGATGTATAATGTATTGCGCTAAATTTATAAGATATAGAGATAAATAAAAATACATGGTATAAATAGTTACATTATTCACGCATTTTGCTATAGGGTATCAAGTTATGACCTCTTTGGAACAATTCAATCAATTTATTTCCGATTTCTTAAATCAGATGTATCAGCCAGATTGGCATATGGTCTCAACAGATCAAAGCTTGATGGAAGCATTGTGTGAAAATCTTGACTCAGTGTTGTACCATCTTGCTTTTTGTTCTTCTATAGACAAAGAAGGCCGTGTTCATTATATGGGTTCGCTTGCCTTTTCATATCAGCGCTTGATGAGATATTATACCTTTGGTATGGTAACTGAATTTGTCGAACAAGCAGAGCATTTGGAAAAAACTTTAGGTCAATTATTAAGACATCCTAATTTCTTGGTAACCGCACAAACTATGCTGCCTGATTTAGAGCGTGCCATGCCACAAATTGAACAAGGTACTTTAGGCTTTGGTGCAATGGAACAGATTTCTCCTGCGTTAGTTCTAGTGAGTATAGGTGCAGTTTTGGCTGACGGCGGCAACGGTTCTGACGAAGAAGACGATCAAGAGTAATTTTCTCTTACAAGTTACTTATTTATATAAAACCAATATCTAAATTACAGCAAAAATATCTTTTGTGGCTGTTTTAGATATTTATATAATAAATATTTTGTTATTATTACATTAGGTGTTTACATAGTAAATGCCTAATTTTTTTATCAAGACATATTTAAAACGTATTAGGCTATTATGAAAATTAAATCAACTTTTTTTCTTGTGCTATTGATGGTGTGTGGCAATAAAGAACTATATGCCGGACATAGGGTAGCCACTACAGTCAATGGTTCTCAACAAGTTTCAGCACCTTTAGTGAATAAATTTATTCAAAGTTATGAGAGCAGTACTCTTATAAAGACCACAGCTATTATAAGTGCGGTCTCATTGGCAGTCGCTATTGGTGTATATATGTGGTGGAAGAAAAGTACTAATTCAAAGCATGAAGATAAAACTACGCCTCTGGAATCGTCAATCGATAGAGATTCCCAGGACGTGATACATCAGGCTCGCCAGTACATTGATGAGGTATTAGTATCTAACGATCCTGATCAGGTGCAAATAGGAGATAAGGTGCAAGATGCTTTGGATAATCAAACAGAAAGATATTATTTTGATCGGACAGATAGGCAATTCAAACGCACGCTTCAGGAGCCTCGATACACTCAAAATGCATTTGAAGCTGCTAAATTAATCCAAAAACACAAATCTATTTTGTGTAATCTGCTGGAAACAGTTTGGGAAATGAGTGTTCGCAAGCCGCAATTGATTTTTGATTCTGATGATATATCTGTGGCAGGCAATTGCGGACAATCATTAGTTAACTATATTATTGAATTACGCTGTAAATTAGAAAGGTTAGCGGGGAATGATCTTCTTTCTGGGTCCCAAGTTCGTGATATTGAGTTTCAGGCATATTGTCAGGTATATGAGCATGCGATTCAAAAAAACTCCAACTTCAGACCATACTGCAATCGCGACTCTGCTCAGATAGCATTTGATTTGATAGGATCGAAATTTATACCTTCTCTTTATGGAATTGACAATAATTCCTATCATAGTTCTGTCTCTTTTAATGATCTCAAATGCAGGCTTATCCTTGCGTTTAAAGATAAGTTTGAGCCAAAAATAGTTAATTTAGCACGAGCACTCATACGATTTCATGCCCCATGTGCTGAGTATGGTAATAAAAATGCACTAGATTACTTGCACGCGGTATTCAATACTGAAGAATATTATCCCGTTTCCAATCAAGAGGTAATTGCCTTATTTCAAAATCGTAACCCTGTCTTGTACACATTTTTTAAATCCCAGCTTAATAGTTTAAGTAAGGTAATATTACAAGCGGGCTACGTACGCTCAGAGCTGCCGGATGCATCGGTAGAAACATTTTCTGATTTTCTTGAAAAAGAGATCTTTTCCAGCTAGGGTCGTCTCTTTCAATTCAATTTTATCGAAATCTTGCTTCGGTCAAGCCGATATCGTATTAGGATAGTCCGGGCGCTTCTCCTATCCACGGGTGCAGATAAAAGGATATAAGGGTATAAAAATGCTTATAAGGGGCACCTTTAGCCCTAATTTATAGCTTTAATTTGCCTTCAAGAAATTGGGCAGTCAGAGTATGATTGCCTTTTCCTACCACTTACCCCTACCTCAAGTACTCAAGATGTGTACATTTTTTACCGATTTTATACCTATAAAGCTCTAAATAATAATTCAAATAAAATAAATTATATATATTTAGTTATACTTAATTGACATAATATGAATTTAATGTACCATGAGAGATAGAAATGGAATATATGTAAACCAATTGGAGGTTATTTTTTATGAAACAATTTAACGTATTACAGCTTACTGTTTTAGGCGCTTTGTTGGCAGCTCAATCAGTACGCGCTATGGACGTTGACGTGAGTGATTTACAAGAAGCTACAAATGAAGTAGTGGTTGTAACACCAGTTAATCCGGTAGATCCTGTAAGAGGTGGTTTTTTAACTACAGTCAAATCAGGAGCAAGTAAAGTAGGTCAAGCGTTAGCACACGGTGGTAATAAAATCCAAGCTAAACTTGATATATGGGCGCACAAAGCGAGCCACGCAACCAAAGATGCAGCAGTTGTAGTTACCAATAAAACTGTTGAAGTAGCTAATACAGTTGCAAATAAAGTTGCAGAAAATCCTTACATAGCATTAGGTATGGGTGGAATGGCAGTTGGTGCGACTATGACTCAGATGTATCAGAATGGTACATTCGGTACAGTTGGTCGTAAAGCAAAATCTGTCGGTTCAAAATTAGCATCATCAACTTATGGTGCACTTAAATACGGTACAGGTTTTACTCGTCAAGATACTAAATCAACCGTTGCAAAGCGTATGGGTACAGATCTTGTATTGGCTGGTCTTGGTAGCGGTGCAATGTATGCGGCTTACAATGGCGCACAAAAAGCACTTGCAAACAAAGATGTAATAGTCGATGGCGCACGTTCAGCACTTGAAAAAGTAAAAAATGTTGACACAAAAGCGGTTATGACCGCAGTTGGTGCAACAGTAGCTGGTGGCCTTGGCTTATACGGTATAAAATATGCCTATAACAAATTGTTTGCCAAAAAAGCTCAGTTAGCTTTACCTGCACCTGATGATCAAGATGAAGATCAAATATTACCAGAGCTAGTAAATCAAGTAGTTGAGCCGGTAGTCAATACTTATACAATAGCATTGAACGCAATGAATCAAGTACTTGAAGCTGAAGTTGCTCAATTATCACAAGATAAACCTGCAGCTCTTTCAAAATTTGGTCCTCATGGCTGTTTTGTATCCAAAATAGTTCCTGGACTTAAAACATTAACTCCAGAAGAACAAGAAGCTATTAAAGGACTTGCAGCTAGCGTATACAATTGGTATAAAGAAGCTCTTCTAGTTCGTCAAAATGGTTTAACAGAAGAATTGCAAAATCGTCTTGACACTTTACGTGCGACAATTGCAACACTGATAAATCAGTAATTAACGTACAATTCAAAATCTATACTATTCTCAAATAACCAATAAGGCTCTGGATATATTCCGGGGCCTTATTGGTTTATTAATATGGCTATACTCAAGAGCGCCGTAGTTTTTCTATAAAATTGCAATAAGTAGGTCTAAAGGGAGGATGGTTAAATAATGCGCTACCCACTACACACATGTGTGCTCCTGCAAGCACTAAATCCTTAAAATAATGAGGATTTACTCCTCCATCTACCGCAAGTGAACAGTCAACATTATTTTGGTACTTCCAATTGGAAAGTGTACTGAGCTTATCTATAGTTTCAGGGATAAATTCTTGTCCTGAAAAACCTGGGTTGACTCCCATAATTAATACGTTATTGACAGACCTTCCAAATGGATACACTAAATCGACTTGTGTCTGGGGATTGAGTGCAAGAGACGGAATATGTCCTTGAGTCTTAATTTCATGTAATACATACATATGGTCACAGGGTGCTTCAATATGAATGGATATTAAGCAAGGTCTGCTTACCTTAAGTCGCTCTATGAGCGAAAGTGGATCGGTCACCATAAGATGTAGCCATAATGGCTTGGAAGTAATTTTGTCTAAAGCGTGCACAAAATCAAGATTAAATCCAATGTTAGGTACAAAATGGTTATCCATAATATCGATGTGATAACCAGGCACAGAGGGGTCCAGATCTTGCACTGCAGAGTATATTTCAAAGACTGGAGCAGCCAAAAGTGAAGGATATATTTTCATATATGTCCTTGTGATATGCGGTTGTAGGGGTACGGTATCCTTGATACACTAGTAGTATAACCATTTTGTATTTATAAAAAGGATTATACGTTGATTACTCATGATCAGTCAGTACGTGTAGGCATGATTATTATCCAAGTACAGGATATAGAAAAGTCCGTTGAATTTTACTCTCAACTGGGGCTAAGTCTTAAATTTTGCGTACCAGGCAAATGGGCAGAATTTCAAGCAGGATCAATAAAAATTGAGTTATGCCACACAAACCAACCACTTGCGGGTCAGCACAAAACTGGCGTAGTATTTCACGTAGACGATATACAGGCACTGTATGAAAAAACTCATACCTCTATTCAATATTTATACGCTCCTGTATCAGCCCCTCATGGAATTATGGCGCGCGTGGTTGATCCTTCAGGTAACTTATTAGACTTGTATCAACCTACACCTGTCGCTTTTGAGCAGCATGTCAAAAATCAATGCTGCAAAAAAGATATGAGCTTACAACAAGCTGCGCATACCCCAGCGCCTGAGGTAGGTTGTTGTAAAAAACAACAGTCCTGTTGCTAGCACTCTTATGATATTTCGCATTAAAACTTGAGTCTTATCCTATCAAAAAAAATTATTTGAAAGTGGAAGATTTTTTTACTATAATTTAATCATAAAAAAACAGGTATGCTATACTGTTTTTTATGCTATGTTTGTTTATATTACTTACTTTGTATAAAAACCTACAGGAGGTACTTATGTTTGAAAAATTCCGTCCCCTTGGCGACCGTGTACTCGTGCGTCGTACCCAGGAGCAGGAGCGAACCCTTGGTGGTCTTTACATCCCTGATTCTGCCAAAGAAAAGCCTCAAATGGGCAAAGTAGTTCGTGCAGGTGAAGGGGAGCGTATAAGTGCTACAGGAGCTATTGTTCCTTTGCCGGTAAAAGAAGGAGACACTATCTATTTTAGCAAATATGCAGGAACAGAGCTTTCAAGTGATTTTCTGGTAGTGCGTAAAGATGAAATTTTGGGTGTATTAGAATAAATTATAGAACACAAAAATAAATTGATGTGGAGTCCATATGTCATCAAAAACAATTATATTTGGATCGCAAGCGCGTGAGAAGATCCGCAAAGGCGTAGACACGCTTGCCGATGCAGTGAAAGTTACTCTCGGGCCTCTTGGGCGTAATGTTATTTATGAACGTTCATACGGCGCACCGGCTATCACTAAAGATGGCGTGACTGTTGCCAAAGAAATTGAATTGCAAGACAAGCTTGAGAATATGGGCGCACAGATGGTGCGTGAAGTTGCAAGCAGAACAGCTGATGTGGCAGGAGACGGAACTACTACTGCTACCGTACTTGCTCAAGCTATCTTCCGTGAAGGTAATAAATACGTTACTGCAGGCGCTAATCCTATGGATTTAAAGCGCGGTATTGAAAAAGCAGTAGAAGCAGTAGTGCAAGCAATTAAAAAAGAAGCACGTACTGTCAGCAATAAAAAAGAAATTGAACAAGTTGCGACTATTTCAGCAAACTCGGATACCGTAATTGGTCAGCTTATTGCTCAGGCGATGGAAAAAGTAGGACGCGATGGCGTTATTACTGTCGAAGAAGCAAAAGGTATGCAAGATGAGCTTGATGTAGTAGAGGGTATGCAATTTGATAAGGGATATATTTCCCCTTATTTTGTTACCAATCAAGACAAGCAAGAGACTAATCTTGAATCTCCTATTATTCTCATTCATGAGAAAAAAATTAGTACGATGAAAAGCATTTTGCCATTACTTGAGCAAGTGGCAAAAACCGGCAGATCTTTATTGATTATTGCAGAAGATGTAGAAGGCGAAGCGCTTGCTACATTGGTTGTCAATAAAATGCGTGGCGTGCTTAATGCCGTTGCTGTAAAAGCTCCTGGTTTTGGGGATCGTCGTAAAGCAATGCTTGAAGATATTGCAGCATTGACTGGTGGCACTGTAATTACTGAAGACCTTGGCCTTAAGCTTGAAGCAATCAGCGTTAATGATTTGGGTAGTGCAAAACGTGTTGTGATTACCAAAGACCATACTACTATTATTGAAGGTCAAGGTAACTCACAAGAAATTCAAGGTCGCATTGCACAAATTCGCATGCAAATTGAAAACACTACTTCTGATTATGACCGTGAAAAATTGCAAGAGCGTTTGGCAAAACTTGCAGGTGGTGTTGCTGTTATCAAAGTTGGTGCGGTCACTGAAGTTGAAATGAAAGAAAAGAAAGATCGCATTGAAGATGCACTTGCTGCAACACGTGCTGCAGTTGAAGAAGGTATCGTCGCTGGCGGTGGCATTGCATTATTACGTGCACAATCTGCAATTGATAACATTGCAAAGCTTGGAAACGATCAAGATTTTGGATTAGGTATTGTGCGTCGTGCACTTGAAGAGCCATTACGTATTATTTCTGCTAACGCTGGCTATGAAGACTCGGTAGTAGTCAATACGGTGAAATCAAAATCAGGGTCATATGGTTTTGATGCAAAACGTGGCGAATACGTTGATATGATGGCAGAAGGTATTATTGATCCGGCCAAAGTAACTCGTTCTGCAATACAAAATGCTGCATCTATTGCAGGATTATTGTTGACCACTGAAGCGACCATCAGTGAGCTGCCTGAGGAGAAAAAAGAGCAAGGGCATGGCTCACATGGCGGTCCAGGTGGTATGGGCGGCATGGGTGGTATGTACTAGTAGCTTCATATTTATTTTGAATTGTATACAAAAAGCGGCTCGTGAATGAGCCGCTTTTTGTCTGATAATATTTTTATGAATGATGTCCGCAGAATCTGTCGTTATTTAGTGTTAATGTATTAAGGATTTGATCTGTCTGTAAGCCTGGTAGCACCAAATATAAATAAATTAGGAAAGCTGCTCTATTGCCAGGTACGCGCTTACAAATGGAAGATCAGGCGTTGAGCCTACCAGAAGTAAATTAGTGGGAGTATTGTTGGCGACAATACGTAAATTGATGTCTACTGGTACTGTAGTGAATGTAGTTATTACAGATGCCAGAGCTCGGTTTCTACTCGAGCTGACGCTCGGGCTTGTAATACCACGGCTGAAATTGAGTGAGCCAGGAATAAGAATTGAATTTGCATACACCCCAAAAATAATATTAAGTACAAAGCTTGATGATACTCCCGATGCAAGTGTATCAATCATAAAATCAATTTTATAAGTACCTGGCGTGTTGATAGTTACAGTATTACCTGGTGGGCTAAATAGTATATCATTTGTGATAGGTCCACTCACATTAAAAGGGATATTAAGTAAGCCAAGAACGTTAATAGATTGGGTCAGTTGAGAATAAACATAGGCATACGATGTGACAGCTACAGGCCCGATAGGTCCAGTAGCCCCCGTAACTCCGTTAACACCTTGAATCCCAGTAGCACCAGTTGTACCCTGAGGACCAGTAGCTCCAGTAGAGCCCATAATTCCTGTAATTGAAACCCCGTTTGCGACTATGTTACCACTTATTACTAAATCTCCTGATAAGAATGCAGAATCTGCAAATATAGTAAGGTTAGGGTTGCCGTTAATACATGGAGTAGTTAAGCATCCTGCTACTGTCACGTTACAAAAGGCTGGACTGTTACTTGCGCCTGGCACCACTGTAACTGCTCTATCAAACATATAAGGTCCTGATGTGTTGTCGGGGTGCGCAGCATACATTGAGGATAAAAAAATAAGGATACTTGATGAAATAAATATAAGGGTTTTTGGTCTTATTATTCTCACTTACGCAATCTCCTTACTAGCAAATAAATTATATGTTTGTAAATCTTCAAATGCTTGAATATAACAGTAAATAGTTACCGTTATATTCAAGCATTTCAACGGGACCTAAATTATAAAACTCAATTACCCGTCAATTTCCAAGCCTTTCTATTAGCAAAGAAGCATTTACAACTGGTGTTGGTGTGTTACCTATTAGAACGACTCCTGAGCTGCTAGCGTGTATAAGGCGCAAATCAATCGTTGTCGGTAATGTAGTAACATTAATTACCACAAAACCGTGATTTCGGTTTGGAGTCGAATTACCGGTACTTTGCGATGTTACATACCCAGCGTAGTACGCTGACCCGGGAATAAGATTTGAATTTGCATATAATCCAAAAATAGTAAACCCATAAGGTACTGATTGTATTACTAATGTCTGTACTATAAAGTCAATTCTATAGGTACCAGTATTGTTAATAGTTACTGTGTTGCTCCCTGGCGTGTGACTTATATCACTTGTCAAGGGGCCATTAAAGTTAAACGGAATTTTTAAGTCATTAGGTATAGGAGTAGGATTAGTTATTTGATTATAAACATATCCGTAAGATAAAATAGCCGCTGCACCGGTCGCACCAGTTGCACCTCGAATACCTGTAGCACCAGTTGCGCCGGTCGCGCCTGTAGCGCCAGTGACTGAAATACCGGTAGCTCCAGTGACGCCAGTAGCTCCCGTGGTACCAGTAGCGCCTCGTAGTCCAGCGATTCCGCTAGCGCCTTGAGGTCCGGTAGGACCAGTGGAACCAGTAATCGAGAGTCCTGTAGCCCCTGTAATACCTTGAGGTCCAGTCGCGCCTGTAGCACCAGTTGCGCCGGCAAGGCCCGTAGATCCGGTCGCGCCTGTAGCACCAGTGACTGAAATACCGGTAGCTCCAGTGACGCCAGTAGCTCCCGTGGTACCAGTAGCGCCTCGTAGTCCAGCGATTCCGCTAGCGCCTTGAGGTCCGGTAGGACCAGTGGAACCAGTAATCGAGAGTCCTGTAGCCCCTGTAATACCTTGAGGTCCAGTCGCGCCTGTAGCACCAGTTGCGCCGGTAAGGCCCGTAGCTCCGGTCGCGCCTGTAGCGCCAGTGACTGAAATACCGGTAGCTCCAGTGACGCCTGTAAATCCTTGCGAACCGGTAGTTCCGATACCAGTGGGTCCGATTGGCCCAGTAGCTCCTGTTGGTCCTACAATACCGGTAAGAGAAATACCGTTTGAAATTATGCTGCCATTGACAACTAAGTTTCCTGAAAGAACTGTGCTGTCGGCAAATATTGCCAAATTAGGATCTCCTATTATACAATTTGTATTCAAACATCCGGTTACCGTTACATTACAAAAAGATTCGCTACTATTAGCTCCTGGCAGCATTGTGACTGCTCTGTTATCCTGCGTTACGGGGGTTTTATCGTTTTGTGCTCCATGAATTGCTGGCCAGAACATAAGCACGCTTAATGTAATAGGTATCTTGTTTCCTGGTTTTGTTCTTGTCACTTATCCAATCTCCTTATTTTTATAAGAATTTAACTTACTAATTTTATTAAAAATATTTACAATACTATGAAATACTGTGTAATAAAATCAATTGTTCTAACATTTTTTGACATATTGTAATTGAAGCTAATGAATAGCGGCTAACATTGGTTGATATTACCAATTTATAAATTATCAGGCATATAAATAGCGTTGAATACGTTGACGTGATAAATAGTTGATTCGACTCAATTTATTGTCAATGAATTAATTGAGCGAAAAAACTCTGAAATAGACGAATATTGCGTTCTAAAAAATATGAACGATATAAGTTCATACTTTCTTTAAGTTATTATGTTATATATAAGTTGTTTTCTTGGACGCTGTAATCGCATAGTAAAAATCTATGATGACAGATATAGTATGAGAATAATTTTATAGAGAATCTCTTGTGCGTCTTTAATAGACAAAAAATATTGTCGTTATTTTTCGTTTAGTAAGACTTGCGTAAAGTGTAAAGATCTAAAGGTACAAAAATCACTACAGAATTGCTTGATGAAGTTGAAGCTACATCTGCACCAATCCTACCTTTATCTCAACGTTGCCTTGTCGAGCACAAAGATCGTGTTTTGCAATTTATTAAACAACAGTTGAATAACGCAGAGCGACAAACACCGATTAACGGTAATGACATTATGTCCTATATGGTTTTATTTTTACTAATTCCTGCGGCTCAAATAAACCCTCAATTGCTTTCAATGATTACCGTAACCAGCCAAGAGGGAAAAGATATGTTACAATTATTACAAAATATACTGTAATATAATTACTCAAAAATTTATGGAGATATATTACTTCTCATGAATCTTAAGTTAACGTACAAACGGCTCACCAATAAGTGAGCCGTTTTTTCTGATATTACTTTGTATTGTGCTATGTATAAACTTTATATAGCCATAGTTTGCTTATTGATTTGCGCAAGTACCAGAGCTACAAATTCTTCTGCTTTAGCTTGGTTGCCACACGCTTTATTATGATTAATAATTCCTGGCAATGCTTGTGTGACTGCCTGGATATCGCCAAAATGCGCACCTTGCTTAATAAGATACTTAAAATAGTTGAGCGTTGTCTCATTTATTTTTCTTTTGCTTCCAAAAAGCGCTGTTGCTTTGACATCCGAAATGCTCATATTACGCGCTATGACAAAGTTATCAAGGAAGGTAAGATTTTTACTATTGGTATCATTAAGGTTATATCCATAACGGAATAAAAGAAGTTGAGTAGCGAGATTTCTCTCTCTATCGCGATATGTAATAATTTTATAAAATATGTCACGATCAAGTTTTTTATTATACTGCTGTAATTTGGCGTGGAGTACATCAAGGTGTGCAAGGGATTGACGTTTCTCACCATAATATCCAATCGCTACTTCCAGTGCTGTACTAAATACCTCTGGACAATTGAGTACAGCAGGACACTTGTCAATTACATATATTAATTCTACCACCGGATAATTTTTTACTATCAAGCTAGTTGTATATTCTTGATAATTAATAGTAAGCCCATGTTGCTCGATAACTTCACGGAGAGCAATTGTCTCTACTGGATGCGAGTTATATCTTACGAGTGAGCCTATATTTTTATTTATTGATTCTTTATCAAAATATTTTGTTACTACGTCAAATAAACTATTGAGGGTACTTTGTGGGATTTGCTCATCTTTAATTTTACAAATGATATGCCATAAAAATTTGTCTTCTGAGACTAAAATATTATATTGTTTATGATTTCTTAAATTCCAACGTTCCCAAAAGCTAAGTTGCGCGTGACTCGTTTTCCAGCACTGTATTAAAGTATCCAGCTGTTCAGGAGATACATTTTCTGAATTTTTCCATGCTTGAAAATATTCGTAAATTTTAACAAGGCTTACATTTTTATTACAGGTCTTATAATCTTCAGCGTCAGTAGTTGCAAGTATAGCACTGTAATTGAAAATAATAGATGACAGTATAAACAGATATAAATTACGCTTGGACATAAATGCATTTCCTTGAAAAATATGTATTAATTTTTTATTAGTGTAGCAGATGAGAAAAGGTGCTACAAATGCCTTATTCTACCACTCTAACAAATCTAACAAGACTTATAATTATTCTTGGTGAATCAAGTGAATGTAAACGTAATTAATGGTAATAATTATAGCGTTACTTATCTGTGTTTTACTCTCAACTTCATTGTACGCAAATCGATCATAATATTTTCTATATTCGATGATGTAAATTGATTTTTTAAGATTTTTATAATCAAAATGGATCATCAATTACTTCTGGATATAGGTCAAGCCCCCACCAATGGAACGTAATAGTCAGTTCTTTACCTTGCAATAACTTTCTAACGGCGGCACCTTGATTAATAAATTTGCTTTCAAGAACTCCATTAACAATGTTCCTGTTGTGAGGTATAATGGTATGAAAACAGTCTTTCATTGAACTATTTATTATATTTTTATCAATATAACTCAAAAGTAGTGTAAGCAAATTATCAACTTTATCAAGTCTAGTCGGTTCTTGACCTGCATAATCTAAAATAGACCACACAACACGTCTGATAAAACTCGTTCTAGAAGTGAGAGTCCATTTAGTTGAATATTGCTCAATATCGCCCCAGTAATGGTAAAACTTAAGATGTGGAATAGTCCGATTCCACTCTTGTAACAAATCTTGTAACGCAGCATATTTGTTTGCTGAATTATTCTTCCATGCATTGTATTTATCTACAAGGGTTTTCAGGCGAGCATCTGTAATGCGTGTTGCAAAGCTGTTAGCAATTTTTTTTGCGGTAATAACTGCCACGGTTCCAAGAATAAAATACGCGATTCTTGGCAAGGTATTATTTTCTAGCAACCGAGCGGGTAATATGTGTTTGGCCAAAAGATGAGAATAAGTATTGGAAACGGTATTCACTACGCTTTTTTGAGCGGCATACAGAGGATTATATGGTATTGCCAGCATTGCGCAAAGAGCTGTTGCGCGTGCCAGGTGTTTTAAGATCATAGTTACTCTATATATATTATTTAAAAAATTGTTATCAAAGTTTTTATATATAACTTTACACTAATTATATTATTTGTCAAATAGCTAATAATCTTTATGGGGCGAATTATGTGTAAAAATTTTTATTGCGCTGAGCTTTTCAATACATATTAAAGAAATTAATGATGCGTTTGTGAAGTTCTCCATACCACTCCGACAGAGAATGGGACATACCATCGTATACATAGCTCCTATATACCTTGGTATGTTTTTCAAGTTCTGCGCTCATTGTATAAGTTTGCAAGACATCGACTATAGGATCTTTTTGATTGGCAATTAAGATTACTGGTGTATTAATTTTATCTATCCAATATAATGCTGAGCGATGTTGGTATGCTTGTTGTTCATTGTCGGTAAAGTTAGGTATTGCTGAAAGTAATATATCATATACAACTGGCCGATGAGTTACCATTGCCCGTAAATCGGCAATTCCTGAAATCATTGCTGCAGCTTTGACGGGTAGTTTACGTGCTAGTGCTTGCCAGGCCATAATAGTGCCACGTGAAAATCCTACTAAATACACACGTTCAATATCAACCTCGGGTATCTGTGTGGCAATAGTGTATAAAGCAAGGACATCTTCAAGTTCTTGTCCTCCGCATTCGTCATGGCCTTGCGAATATGCGATACCTCGATATTGTGTTGCCAGTACTACAAAACCACCTTGGATGTAATGATTAAGGTTATCGGACAAAGTTTTGAGTGTAATTTTGCCTTCGTCGCCGCAACCGCCGCGGCAGTAAATGATAGCAGGATACTTTAGCTTTTGGATTGAAGCAGGCATTCCGATATATCCTTGTATGTCTATATCATCTACCTGATAAATTAGGCGGTACCATGTAATTATATGTTTTATTGTAGTTAAAGACGTACAATATCGATTATATTCTTCAAGACTATATTCACTTTGTTCGTATGGCGACAAATCTTCATACCGATAGTATTCAAGAGGCGTGCGTAGGTAATGTATTGACGAGATTTTCATACTATTCACTATTTTTACTTTTTGCTCGTAAATAAGGACATTGTGTGAGCCAACTCAGGCAGCGTTTTTTGAATATCTCCTGCAAGCCATATATCAGTGTCAGATAGATAATCAGGACGTACCAGATTGCATCCAATGATAATGCCCGTAGGATTACACTTTTTAAAATAACTTAAAAAGCTTGATTGATCTTCACTCAGCCCTATTGCGAGTATATATTCAACCTCTGTACATAGTTGTTGAATGTGAGCTACATTTTCGCTTTGTGTGGCCAGTATAGGCACAAGACCTGTTTTTTGATGAAGTAAGTCGACATTTTCAGTAATAAGTTGCCACTTAGTATTAGTCATTAATTGTGCAACTGCATAATGTGCAATGCTTGGCTTACCATTAATACATGCGTTATAAAAATGTGACATTGTTTGAAGGAGAGAGTCTTGATGTTTGATAATTTTTTTCAAAAACATGCAAAAGTCAGGAAGTAGCTTGTGATATTTATAAAAATGCAAACTACTTTCAAGCTCTTTCATAGTGGGTACTATTCCTGCTGAAATGCCTGCGCCCGTATATAATGCAACTTTTTTATTTTTTATAATTTCTGCTATTGCAACGGTAGAGGAGATATGTGTGTTCTTATTGTTATAGAGTTTGTAATAATTTGAAGAGACTATCTTTGATTGAGAGTCAATTGAGTTATTATTTTGCTCTCCATGCGTATAATGATACTCGTGAGTATTGTTGTTTGAGCTAAATAAAGTTTTCATATGTGGGTCAAATTGCTTATATATAGTGTCATTGCATGTGATATTAAAAACAGTACTGTTTTTATCATATACAAAACTTAATAAGCATAGTAAATCTAGATCGCTTTTTTCATATTTCCACTCCATTTTCAAAGGCGTCCCATTGTATGGATCTATATTTTCAATTTCAAGACATGAAGTGGTATTCAATAGAGATGAAAAGAGTACGAGAAGAAGTAAGAAAGCCATATAATTTACTTGTTTTATAATGTGTAATTTATTTTAGTTGTTAGTATATAGTAGATGAACAGAGAGGATAACTAACATTGAATGTATTAAACAGCTTTAATGCAGTTGTATTACCAAACTTCAAGTATGTTGCACAAATAAAATTGTGCCCAATATTAAAGTAAATTCAAATTTTTATGGGTGCTCTGTAAACTGATCGATATAATAAAAATGAACCAATGCCATAGTAACTATAGAGTAATATATAATACATATTTGATACACTGTATAAATCTATGCGCCAATAAAAATAGAGCGTTCCAATGGCTACTAAAAGCAAAGATACTTTAGTAATTTTTTTTAATATATTTGCATGTATAAAATAGTCATAACTATCAAAATTAATATAATACTTATACTTATGAGCAGATGAGAATGTTGTCAAATAAACGTACATAGAAATAATATTAACAAATGTACAGATCAAGATTCTAAAACTATTTCCCCATATCATATAAGGTGGAAAATAATAGCTTAAAATTATTTGAAAGATAGATAACAATAGTATGGAAGGCAGTTCTTGCTGTAATTTTGCTCGATTTTGCTTAATATAATCAGTTATTTGCTGACTGTAGTACATTTTATCTATCTTTCAATATTTTATTATTCTTTCAATTAAACGGGACCAGTTGCCACAGCAACTGCTATCCCCATGCCAACAGCAGCTGTATTACTCGCAGCTTCTATTACTGGGAGAAATTGCGCTTCCAAAGAAGCAAATGTTGCTAGGAAACCAGGACCCGTAAGAGCAGATGCTACTACAATTGCTCCATGACCTATAATATATGTGCCCCATTTGCCAATATACATTCCTGCAGTTGCTCCGCCTAAACCTCCACCCAAGATTCTACTTTTAGCTTTAAGTACATAATCCTGATTGCTTAATTGATCTACTTGAATATATCCATTTTGTTCAAAATATTTTTGAAATTTTTCCTCGTTCATATTTTTCAATAGTGGATCAATATCGTATTTATTAATTAATTTTATTGATCCATCTTTAATAACATAAAAATTATTTTCATTTTTTAATAATTCTATCATGCCTAATGATTCTCTCGATCTTACAACAGCTTTATGAAACGAGAGAGCTTTTGTTAATTGGTATTCTTTTTGCATAGCCATTGCTGGATATACTACAACTAATAACAACAAAAATCTGTTCATGTCTATCCTTTTTTGAAACATTAAAATTGATCTATCGATACTGTCTTTTGATAATGATAAATTAAATATAAAAGCTTATTAAAAACGAATCCTATTTAAAAAAAATAAAATATCAATGTAAAAAAATAATATTTTATTTTTAAATTATTGAAAGTTGCAAAATGAATAAGTATATCATGTCGTATAAAAACAAAGTGATTGATCTAACTCATACGCTTAATCCTGAAATACCGACATGGGATGGTTCGTGTGGTTTTACTATCGATACTCTTGTTGATCATCATGAATGCCAAGGGCCGTATACCTTTAAAGCGCAAAAATTTACGCTGTTGGCAAGCGCGGGTACTCATATTGATTCACCGGCACATGTTTTTACGCATGGCGCAACAACTGATCAGATACATGTTGATAACTTGATAGCTTTGGCAGTTATGATTGATGTGCGTTCTCAAGTTACTTCTTCATATGTGGTGAGTGAACAAGATATTATTGAGTGGGAATATATACATGGGACTATTCCCGACCAGGCAATAGTATGTATTTGCACTGGTTGGGGTGTTCGGTGGAGCGATAAAGATTTATATCGTAATAACCACCAGTTTCCGAGTATCAGTGCACAGGCGGCACAGCTTTTAAGTACGCGTAATATAAAAGGTATTATAGTCGATACTTTGTCGCCGGATCGTCCTGACAATGGGTATCCTGTGCATCATATATTTTTGGAAAAATCCATATTTATCGTTGAAAATGCTACAAACTTACATTACATACCGCCTTGTGGATCGCAGGTGGTTGTTGCTCCTCTGTTAATTGAAGGAGCGACCGAGTCTCCGGTTCGGTTGCTGGCGCTGGTGCCTGAGTAAAGCTAATATAGTTCGGATGTGTGCTATGCTATAAATGATATATCATATGATTTTACTCGAGAAAACACTTATGAATAATATTACAAGAGCATTTTTTATAGTCATTATGTGTTGTACTATAACGATAAAACCTACAGAGGAAATTCAAACTAATACCTATGTTGCGGTAGCAGGACAAGCAGTAAGTGCTGTTATTATGATGGCAGTAGCGGTTTTTCTGGGGCATGCAGGAAATAATGTAGTGGATAGGAATCAAGGGGATGACTATTCTCAAGCGTTAAGAACTATAAAGTCATTAGGTCCATTTGGTGCAGCTGCTATTGTAGGTGCTGGTGGCGGTTTATTATTGGCTAAAACTGTGTATGACTTGCAGAAAGTAGTCCGTTATAAAAATTGAAAATAACTATGGTGTGACATGTATTACAGGAGTCTTTGCAGTAAGACCCCTGTAACTGCCTAATTGATATCTATTTTATGCAGCAGAAGTATTTTTGTGATGTAAATATCCTGATTCCCATCCAAGGCCACCACTTATACGCTTGCAAGATTCTTGTAGTACTGTCCTTACGTTCTCATGTCCATATTTGTCTGCAAGGGAGTATAGTAAGCGCACATCAAGGCTATTGTGTATGAGTTGTAAAAATACTATTCCGACAAGTTTTCGGAGCATATCATTAAAAATGAAGCTTTTTGGCTTGAAAAAAGGCAATTTTTGGTACCATGATAAACTTGCATATGCAGTATTCAAGCTAGTAAATAATATTTGTATATTTTCAGAAGTAGGGTTAAAGGAAGCAATAGTAAATTGCTTTTCAGCTTCATGTATTAAGTCTTGCTGAGAAATAGAAATTTGTTCGTCACAGAAAGTAGCAGTGGATCCAGCCAGAGTGCATACTATTGATAAAGTAAGTAAAGAAGTGCGTAAAAAGATCATGAGTCTCTCCTGTAATAGAAGTACGGTAACATGTCGGCGACATCATACCAATTAAGATCTTCGTTTTGTAATACAATATAAGTATGTTTAAAATTGTCGTGCAAATTTACACCAAATACCCCACAATTGGAGTGCGCCTCTATACTGTGGGTACTCAATAAATCCTCCCACATTAATAAAGCGATCAGTGCATTCTCGGTTCCAAAAGAGAGAAATACTTGCATGGCCAATATGATTGAGTGCACTGGAAGAACCGCCATGACATAAATCTAGGTCGCCTGCAGTGATAGGTATAAATACAGGTGTGCCGTTTCTATCCACATCGTTAGGAGCTTGGTATGCAATAGTGCTGCAGCTTGCAGAAGTAGCAACCTCTCGGCCAAAAGGCCCTACGGCAGAACCTGTGCCCGCAATTCCATAAATTTCAGGAAAATCCTGGGCAAGGCGTAATTTTTCTTCGCCATGACCCCAAATTCCGTATCCTAACTCGGCCTGCCAATAATTTGAAAAAATACGAAGACCGGTTGAAAACTCAACGAGATCATACGGTCGGACGCTTACACGACATGTTAAAATATTAACACCCGGAATATTTTGATCAGGTAAGCCATTTATTTTATTAAACTGAAGGTATCGACTTAAGGGTCTAAAGCGCAAGTCGAGTGTACGATATTGTCGGTTTTTGATAAGCCAGATCGAATCAAAATTTACAAACCACGCGACACGAGGGTATACCATTGTGTCATTGTTAAGATTAACTTGGAAATTAATTCCGGTCACAAAACCTACATGGCTATTATACCCTACAAACGTTGGAAACACGTACTCAGGAGATTGGCCGCCAGCGCCTGGTATACTAAATCCTGTGTAATAATTCATTTCAAAACCGTTGCGTGCCAAGTATGTTGAGCCTATTAATATTCTGAACTCACCAATACCTGCTCGAGAGCGGTTACCTCCACCCATCTTGGCGTAACACCAGTCCGGTTGTACAAACGCACTTGCAATATCATAGACCGGGCCAGTGCCTCTATTTTGGATATTACTTTGACAAAGATTAATGTTGTTGCGTACTGATACGATTGGTATACGTATATCAAGCCATGAATCTTTAAAAAAACCAATGTTAAGTGGATTTAAATCAATAAGGAGCTGAGGAATAACAGCATATTGTCGTTGACTCGGGCTTAGGGTAAAGGTACCAAAAAATTGCGGATTATTAATGCCAAGCCATTCAGCACGTATGTCACGATTGAGAACATCAAACGATTGGTCGCCGGCTACCGATAAACAAGAATGATTACGCTTTAAAAAGTACTCATTAGCGCCTTTGCTTGGCTTGCTATTTTGGTAGATGCCTGTTACTTGTACTGCAACGCGGGTACATCCAAGTTCGTTGCTTATCAATGTGTGCCATCCCGCAAGTTCTACATTTACTCTTTCAAATACGGGATGAGTAAACATAAAAGTTTTGCTATATTCACGTCGCGTACGCGCATCACTTAAGGTAAATGGTAACAACGCCATTGCAAGGAGTAAAAATCGTTTCATGTACAGTCCTTTTTAATCACGCTCCTAGCTTATGCCAGCTTTGGTATAAATACAAGAGGAATTATACTGTTTGAGCGTCCATTAGAAGGCTTTTTCATGGATTACCATAGTGCGCGCTACTGCTGCAAATAGAGGTGCTGCAATTGTAGAGGCATACACATTCTTTTGGTTAGTTTCTTTAACATATACAATTATGACTCTCTGATAAGAGCCTTTTTGTACTATGCCTCCGATAGTAAATAGATTCTTGTCTGGATTATATTGTCCCTGCTCAATAAGATTTGCAGTCCCTGTTTTACTCAAAACATCATAGCCGGGCAATTGGGTACGCTGAGCAGTACCTTTCTGGGCAGTAAGGCGCAATAGTTCTTGTACTTGCTCAATTACTTCAGGTGGGTATATGCGTGTGCTGGCAGGAGCATTGTCTTGATGTGATGCAACCAAGTTGAGTTGTACATCCCATCCGTTACGTGCAATAATACAAAAAGCGCGTGCCAGCTGGGTCATAGTAGCTGAGATTTCATAACCGTAAGACAGTGACAATAATGATTGAAGCGACCAGTTTTTAGGATGATTTACTTTTCCTGCGTGTTCAGCAGGGTATCCTACATTAGTACGTGTGCCAAAACCTAATTTTATGTAATGATCATATAACCGACTGCCAAGCCGTGTTGCCACTTGTGCAATACCGATATTATTTGAAGATGAAATAACTTCTTTAAAAGAAACAATACCGCGTACTGACGAGCGAGTAGTATTGACTTTACGGCCCCCAATGGTAGTCGTAGCAACATTTTTGCAGTCAATAAGTTCATCCATAGTAACGCAATTTTCTGCCAATGCCGCCAGCGCACAAAATGGTTTAATGACTGATCCTAACTCATATGCATGCACCAATAAAGGAGAGCTAATATAATCGGTCTGCTGAGCACTAATATTTTCTGGATCAAAGCTTGGAACAGAGGCGAGAGTAAGAATATTGCCAGTAGCAGGATCAACGATAATAGCTCCAGCACTTTTGGCTTGAGTACGTTCCATAGTTTTATAAAGGTGTTCTGTTACCAGGAATTGTAAATGGGCATCGATAGTCAAATTAATAGGAAGAGATGATACTCCTTGTTGAGTAGTTTGACGTGCAAAATAATATCTTCCGGATCGTGCATCGCGCTCAACTTGATAGGTTGTCGGTGATCCTGACAGATGCATATCATACATTTGTTCAATACCCGCAATACCTTTATTGTCAATATCAGTAAATCCAATAATTTGAGCTACCGTAGGGTGAGGGTAGAATCTGCTTGGCTCATGCAAAAGTTTAATATCTTCTAAATTTTCTTGTGCAATCATTTCAAGTTCATATTCAGTGAGTTTACGTTTTATATATAAAAACGATGAGTTCGGCTGTGCCTCCAGACGCTTGTAAGCTTCAGGGAAATTTGATTTTATAAATAAACGTGTACGTTCTGGTGTATGCAGTTTGTAAGGAGTGACAAATGCTGCTACTGCATTTTTATTCATAGCAAGTATAACGCCATGTCGATCATAAATAGCTGCACGCTCAGGTCGTTTGGTGACCGTAATATGATACTGACGCTGTCCCAACTGTATGTATTTATGCGTGTGAGAAATTTGTATTATATACAAATGAATTACAATAGCGCCGTATGCACAACACAACAATCCAAATAGAGCTGCCAATGGCCAGTTACGCGTGTACATCATGTATATTGAGTTTATGAATTTGAGACAATTGTATTGACTGTAAGGCAAGAACGTCACGAGCATACTTTTGAATGTGAGTACTATTTTGTAATTCATACAAAGTATGTTGGCTTTGCTGTTTATGCTCTTTAAGTTGTTCTATCTCACGTTCAAGTTTTTGCGCGGCATAACTTAATTCTATTGCTCGATTGTATGCAGTAATATAAAGGCCAAGCAATAGAGGTTGGGTGATAATAAAAACTGTTACAAATAAAATACGTGCATTCATGTACTCCTCCTTGCAGAGCTAGTATGTCACACACATATATATAAAAGTAATAGAATTATTTACGTTCAAAATAAACGTGGAGTGACTCAGGCATTAGAGTATAATTTTTATACCATAAACTTTGGGTATAATTGCTTTCTGACCAATCAGGTTCTTCAGGCCATGTATATCCGTCAAATGTATTCCAAAATATTACTGATTTGTCTCCAAGTTGGCTTATATCTTTAATAATAGCGGCCATTGCCTTGCCTGAATAAGTATTATCAAGTGCTAACGAAGTAAAATGGGATGTTATTGCACATGCGTGTTCAGACTCGGAAGTAGATTTTCCGTACTGTTGACCACTTTGAGTATAAATTACATCAAAATCATCTTCAGTAATAGTATAGAGTGGGAATGAGGAGTCTCGTTCATGCAAATACATATTAGTGGCAGTGATTAGTTTTATAATACGTTCTATAAAGGCACTTTTTTTAACCACAGGTGCTACTACTACCGCACGTACACGAGTTGAAATACCCGCTGCTTTTAGTCCTAACACAAGACCAGCCATTGTTCCTACCGTTCCGGCAGGGACATATAAATAATCAGCGGGAGCGATATGATAAACTTCAAGCTGTCGTGCTAATTCAAGTCCTCCATTTACAAAGCCTACTACACCCAGCGGTATTGATCCGCCCGTGGGAATAAAATAAGGTAATTGTTTGGTGTATGAATATTCAAATGCGCATATATTTCTAATATATTCATCACGTTCACGTGCTGAAGGAAAATATTCAAGTTGCGTGGTAGAAAACAGGAGATGTCGAAGTAAGTTACGTTGTACTATAGTACTATTATACTGTGGCGTGAGCATGCCAGTGCATTTCAAACCGAGGTGATATGAATACCCTGCAGTAGCCAATACATGATTTGATCCTGCCGCTCCACAAGTAATTACATGAGTGCATCCCCAGCTTAAAGCGTCAGCCAATAGAAATTCAAGCTTGCGTACTTTATTGCCCGAGGGTAAGCGATGCTGTGTTGTATGTCCGCCTAGCGCATCATCACGTTTAATGTACAGTTTTTTGATACCCAGGTGTAGCGCAAGATTATCAGCACACATTAAGGGGGTAGGCATACACCCTAAGCTAATATAAGGAATCGTTGAAATAAGTCCCGGAAATTTTTGAAATAATGTGACGTGCTGTGCATCGTAATGAGTGGCGTGCACTAATCTAAAAGGATTTTCAACTGAGCTCCATTGCACTATCTCTTGTTTTTGCTCGAATGTCGCAGGTATGTATTCTAAAAGAGGATGAACTTCTTGGCTTGTCAGATTGAAAGCGCTCGCAATACTCCATAAAAAAGCATATATCCAAAGCATAGTAAGTTCCTGAGAAGTATGACTGAGTGTAATATATACTATGGTACCGAACCAAGCTTGATAGGAGCAAGTGGTAGCAGAGGTTATATGTTAATTATACTAACGTATTGAAAGACAAAGTAATAGTAAAATTATATTACTTTTTATACTTTGCAGGAGGTTCATCGGCGCTTTTCTGCGCGGTACGCTTAGTGCCTGTCAGCTGATGCTTTAATACTATTTTTTTATTTATACTTTCTGTGCATATAAAGTTATTAAGTAAGAGCACTAGGTTTGCCAACTTATGTAAATATGAGTAGCGCTCAGCAATAATAGCATTATTAGTAAAACTTTTTAGTATTTTTGTATGAAGAGCAAAATCATTAGCGAGCTTTAGTATTATAATAGTAAGATTAATATTACTAAATCAATCTTATACTTAATTTCACTATATATTTAATGTATTTTTACTTATTAATTGTTCACTAAGTTGTATATTTTAAAACAATTATAATTGTTATATTACTTTTGGAAGTTATTGTAGTTAATTTAAAGTGATTATTTTTCTTCGTTTTGAAGGATTTTCTTCATCTGAGAATTCATCTGGTGCACGTTTCAAATTTTTATTTTCTTGTAACTGTGTATTAGTCACATCTTTAAGTTGAGCGATAAATCTGTTTAACAGTAAAAGTGTGTTAATCAATCTTCTGGTACGAGGATATTGGCTTAATACAGTGTTTGTATGCTCATCAAATAAGGTGTAATCATCTGCGCTTATTGAAGTTTGAAGAAGTTTATAGATTTGCGCAATAAAGCGGTACGACATAGTACTGAGTGAGCTACATTCTATATGATTTGAAAGTCTTTCAAGCATTGATTTATATAATGTATCAGACAAACTTATAATTTTTTTTATAGTTTGCGGATCATTCCTATCTTTCAACAAAGTAGCGTACTCATCATTTAAAAATATTTTTTGTACTACCGGATCTCCAAAGATAACGGTGGAAAGAAATAAATTAATATTTACCGAGTCCTGATATTTCACATCTCCATCAGATGTGTTTTTTAGTAGTTCTTTTTGTACATATTTAATAAGTTGCTCAAGATGATGGGTGCTTAACTTGATAATTTTGCGAGGCACTATAAGGCCACCATGCGCAATGACAGAAAGAGTAAAGTAATCAATAAAATTATCAAATGGTTGGTTTATAATTTCTTTATTACTGCTTTCGTTGCTGTTTTCATCGATGCTTTCATTACTGCTTTCATCAATTATTTCTGCAAATGGAGATGCTGCTTCTATCCACGCTTGGGTTGAAGGCCAATCTAGTAGTAATGCAATTAATAATTCGGGAACATAGAGTAATCTATTTTTGACTTCAACAGGTATTTGTTGTAAATCACCATCTTCTTGCTTTTCACCTTCATGGTCTGCAAGATAACGCCCGTATAGGTAAGGAAAATCAAACGTGAAGTCCTCTATAGGCTGTGCGAGATTTTCATTATTTAATAAGTTTTCATAAGCACTGTAAGTTATTACTGATCGTCGTTCATCTAAAATGTTTTCCCGTATTTTTATCATTTGTCTACGTGGAACAGCTCCCAAGCTTTGTGCAAGATTAGTTAGAAATGTGTTAATGGTCTGTTGATTTGCAGTAAGGTATTTTTGGTAATACACCGTATTGAAATTTTTTTCTAAATTTTTATTCACTTGACTGAGAGTAAGCCATGTGAAAAATCGCTTATTTTCAGGTAGTTTTTCTACAATAACATTTTGTATTTCTAAGGGTAAAGCGGTAAAGGGGAAGTATTCGTCTAAATTCATTTCCGCTGCATGCGTTGCAAGAGTAATTATAGTTGATAAAAATATGTGCTTGATGAGACTGATCATACTACTCTCCATTTTTTCTAGAATATATAATTTATCTGTATAATTTAATTCTATATTTATAAATATAATTTATTAATGCCTTATTTATCAATGATAATCTTATTTTAACTATTTTGCATATTATGCAATAAATTGACTATTTTGCTTTATATTCATTATTCTATGAATTAGAGAAAAAGCAGTATTTTAAGTGTTTTAAAGCAATTGTGACAATGGAAGGCAAAAATGAAATTTGTATATATCGCTAGTTTTATGCTTGGATTTGTAGCATCTTCTGTCACTTGTATGGAAAACAATGAGTTATTTGATTTTGTACTCGAGCAATCACATTTAAAAGAGAAAATTTTAATTAATGAGATTATTGAAGAATCTCAAACGCCCTTGCAAGCGCTACAACGATACGCACAGTTACTTAGGGTGAGTAAAAGTGTTCATATGATTTTTCAAGATACTACTACCAGAACTCGATTTCTTGAAAAATTAATCTTTAAATTTCCTTCTTTTTACGAACTGTTTGGAATAGAAATACAAAATAGAGGAGATACAGTATCCAATAAGGGCTTTGAAGAGGCGATTTATCTATTAAATACAGATGTACATTGGGAGGATGCGTACAAACAAGCACATGACAAACTCTCTGAAAATAAATATTTTATGGCACTAGTAGAGTTACATAGAATTATAAGCGTAAATACTGAAGTAGATCTCACTAGGAAGAAAGAGTATATTGCCAAATATGGTGACATTAATGTACAAGAGCGCCTGGTACAACTTGCTCCTCTGTTGCAAAATTGATTTATTTAATACATACTTTTTTATAGATTATTATCTATATTTTATTGCTCGACAAAAAGAGCTACAACCGAGCAATGCCATTAGTTTACTGTCACCAGAATCATATACTCTCATAGGTCGACTTGTAAGCGGACAAGGTTTATCTGACCCAAGCACTTTTCAACGTAAAGCAGCCTTATCTTCTCAAGAATTGCTCAATACACTTATTGCACTTAAAGTGATTGATGTTATTAAAGTAAATGAATTAAAAGCACGTCTTGAACCTGCAAGAATTATTACTCCGCAATATCTATACGATGGTTGTTGGCCTGCGGGCGTGGGCGAATATAGCGATTAAATGCATTACCAATCATATGAGGTACCAAAGTGCACCTCATATCCTTTTTCGCCGTCGCGAGGATCGAGCTTAAAGCCCCAATCAATACGCACTGGCATTGGCTGTAATATACGTAACCCTACACCTACTGAGTGACGATAATCAAAATTGTTGCGGATCAAGTATTGAGGAGCTAAGCGAAATGCCACAGGATTATCCCAGCCAGCACCGCCGTCGTAAAACGCAAGACCTTTAATACTCAAATCAGGCGTAATAGGAAATAGTAATTCCGCGTTTACAAAGAAAGCTTTAGTGCCGCCAATTGAATCCCGTCGATCAGCAATTTCAAATTGTGGTCCAATCTCACCAAATAAATATCCTCGTACGCTTGCAGGTCCACCTAAATGAAATAGTTCGCGGTACGGAATACGTTTGTTACCAATACCTGTTACTAAGCCCAAGTAACCATGTAAATGGAATACTAAATCATAGTCATTAATAAGTGAAGTGAACCAATGCGCATCAAAATCAAATTTTGAAAAACCAATACAACTGTGAATAGGGTAGGCGTTATGTGTTCGGAAAAACCATGCATGGCCGTTGCTTGGATGCATAGGATGATTACGCTTTTCTTGGCCTACACTAAAGTCAACCCAGCCATATACCCCTTGATCAAATACTTCATCAAGAATTTGGTTATAAAAGCCTTGTGCAATTGGAATTAAGAGTGGATCAATACCTCGAATCGTAGCGCGTGGTATACGTTCATAGTGAATACCTTCAGCGCCGACGTTAAAGCGAAATTGTGCGTCAGAAATAAATCTGCTGTTAAAGGAACTTACAAAACCAATAGTAGCAGATCCACCAGTATGACGCTCATTGACTGGTTCGGTAAAATTTAAGTCCTCATAAGCCAGGCGTTTTTGATAGAAATCTGCAGCGCCTAATATAGGTCTGTCGAATAACCATGGTTGCGTTACGTTAAGTACAATATCTTTATCGCTTTTAGATAGTTTGGCCACTAAACTCGTTTTAATACCAAGCCCTAATAAGTTAGTATCAGTAATGTTAAGTTCTGCAGACATGCCACCTACAGGTGAAGTAAAGTCAGTAGCAGAGCCACCAAAGCCTAATTGAATATGAGCACTACCTGTTTTTGCTTCTTTTAAGAACAGATCAAGATCAGCAGAGCTTTGATCTACGCGATTTATATTCCAGTTAACACCATCGCGTACTTCAAAAAAACCGAGTGACTCAATACGTGTTTTTGAAATTTCCATACCTGAATTGGTAAGTAAATTGCCTTCATCAATCACGATCTGTCGGCGTACAATTTTGTCGCGAGTTTTAGTGTTACCTTTAATAGTCAGAGTACGGAGCATTATTTTCTCTCCCGGTTCTACCAAGAAAGTAATATCTGCCGTACACGTTTCAGGATGATACACAGGTTGTGGAGTTACTTGCGCGAAAATATACCCAAGATCACCCCAGATAAATTCTATAGTTTTAATAGAATCAATAATGGCTTCGCGTGAATATATTTTGCCTGGTTGCGCTGCCAGAAGCTTGCACACTCTATCTTCAAGTACTTCGCCGTTATTGTTTTGCGCTTCGATGCATATAGTGCCAAAGTTGTATCTAATGCCTTCTTCAATGTCAAAGGTAATAAAATAATTACCACATTCGTCGGTGTCAACATGCGTGTCAGTAACTTGTGCGTCGGCATACCCATTATTTTGGTATAGTTGTTCGATCATGTATCGATCAGCTTCGACACGTTCAGGTTGATAAATACCTGCGCGATCTAAAAAGCTTAAAATCCAATCTTCTTTTGAATACAAAGCATTACGTAGCTTTTTACCACTAAGAGCAGAGTTTCCACAAAATTCAATACGTTTAATGACCGAACGTGCGAGCTCTTTTACCTCAAAAGTAACTTGTGCAGTTCCTTGTTCGTCCGTGGTAATAATGGGTTCTACTTGAGCATTTAAAAAACCTCTTTCTACATAGAGCTTTTTAATACGACTTGCCAGTGCTGGTAACTCTCGATCGTCAATAGCTGGTATTTTATCAAAAGGAACTTTTTCTTTTATTTCTTTTTCGCTAACTTTTTTATTTCCCTGCACGCCAATATAAGATAAAGGAGTTTTTTCTTCGATTACTACATATAGATCAATGTGGTTATCCGGCGCAGGGTCTGCATATACTTGTACGTTTTTTATACGTTTTAATTCGTAATAAAGATTGCTTATCAATTTACGAGTTTTTGGTTGACTGAAGCGTTCACCTTTTTGAAAAGGTATTCTATTTACAATAGCTTCAGTTGGTATGTACGTGTTTCCTTGCACATAAATAGATCTTATGCGTGGCGCATCAGGACCTGAGGCAATACTAGTAATAGGTGAAGATTGATCATCATCATTGTCCTGTTCATCTGTCTGATCATCGTCTTCAAACTCAGTCTCTGCGCCTGAAGGCTCGTTTTGTACAGAGGAGTTGGTCGTGCTATTTTTGTCTATATCTTGTGCCCATACCGGTGCTTGGTGTAGTACAAGAGCGCTGAGTACAAGTACCCAGCTCATATGTAAAATGAAGTTATTATTTTTCAGTGCTTTATGCATCATATACGTTTGCTCCCACGCTCTTGTAGTGTTACCGTAATAAGCTATGCTTATGGGGGTAATGTAGGAAAATAGCATACTCATTTCTGTAAAATTGACTAGTATTTGACAGATTTATTAATAGATTGGATGTGAAAATCATGTTGACGTTCTCAAATACGTTATCAGGAAAACAGGAACCATTAAATGCACGCCCTGGCTCTGAAATAACTATGTATGTATGTGGTATAACTCCATACGATTATGCGCATTTAGGTCACGGACGAGTTTATACAACATTTGATGTACTCTATAGATTATTAACGCTTTCTGGATATCAAGTTAAATACTGTCGAAATTACACAGATATTGATGACAAACTTATTGCCAAAGCTGAGAAGATATACGGTGATAAAAAACAATTTATACAAGTGGCCAATCAGTATATACAAGCGTATGAACAAGATATGGTACAACTCAACTGTCTTGAGCCCGGAGTTCAGCCACGTGTGACTGATCACATTGATCAAATTATTTCGTTTATCGCAAAGCTTATAGATGCAGGCAAAGCGTATGTAGCACGTGACGGAAGTGTATATTACTCAATTGATACATGCCCTGATTATGGAAAACTTTCCAAGCAAAAGCTTGACGAGTTGTTAGTAGGCGCACGTGTTGAAGTAGATACCGATAAAAAAAATCCACTTGATTTTGCTCTTTGGAAAGCAGAACCTGCTGGTAACTTTTACAAAAGTCCGTGGGGTTATGGCCGCCCTGGCTGGCATATTGAGTGTTCTGTACTCGCACGTACTTACTTGGGAGAACACATTGATATTCACGCAGGCGGAGCTGATTTAATATTTCCGCATCATGAAAATGAGATTGCACAATCAGAAGGCCTTTTTGGAGCGCCATTTGCACGGTTATGGTTGCATAATGGTTTTATTCAGATTAATAAGGAAAAGATGTCAAAATCGCTTGGTAATTTTTTTACCTTACGAGATCTTTTTGAGCAATTTGACCCCATGGTTATCCGATATTATCTTCTTTCTCATCACTATAAATCCCCTGTTGAATTTGCATTTGATGATGTACGAGCAGTTGCCAAAAGTTATGCACGGTTGTGCCGTACTTTTGCTGACGTTTCATTTGATCACAGTGAGCCATTGACTATGGATGAAGTAACAATGGATCCTGTGACTGATCGTATGGTAAAATTTCTTGCCGATGATTTGAATACTCCGGGAATGTTAGGAGTACTATTTGAAGCGTTGCCTACTTTGTATACTTACCAACACCGTAAAAAAACTATTAAAAAATTCTTGCAACAAGTTATGGGATTTAGTCTTGTTCCGTTGCCCGTACAAGAAGTGGAGTTAACACCTGAAATTACTGAGCTTATTATGCTCAGAGAACAAGCACGCACACGAAAAGATTGGAAGACAGCCGACGAACTGCGCGACCGGCTGTCGTTGTTAGGTTATAATATTCATGATAAGAAAGTATGAAGTATGTGTTATCCAAGATGATCTGATATCACTTTCTTGAATTCGTCCTTTGTCATAGCGCCCGTTTGTCGGCCTTTAAGTTGACCGTCCTTGAAGAAAAGGAACGTAGGAATTGTTGTTACTCCAAACTTGATTGCAAGTTCTCGGGATTGATCAACATTGATTTTCACAAATTTGTACCTTCCTGCAAATTCTTTTGCAAGATCCTCTAAAATAGGATCCATAATTTTGCAGGGAGGACACCAGGTTGCAAATACATCGATAACAACTGGAATAGAAGCTTGTTCTACTTCAGATTCAAAATTAGTAGTATCAAGTAAGGTGAGTGACATGGAAAATCCTTTGGCAAAAAATCTTTTCTTTTCATAACAGCGTACACAATAGTATGTAGAAGATCTACGGTAGCGGCTCTATTTTTATATTATGCTTGGCGTATTTGTCGTAGGGGGCGGTATGCAGCCTTAGGAGGCGTATCGATGCTACTTTCAGATTTTTTTTGAGGGGATTTGTGTTTGTACCGATACCCTTCAATACTGACTTCTTTAATTGAAGGAAAGGTGCCATGTTTATCGATAGAACCGCTCGTGAGTATTTGATTGAATTGTATTTCTCGCTCCAAATTAATTAAATAACTGTTTTTGGTGAGATTCACATCATTGGAGTAGACATCAATCTGAGTAAAGTAATGGATATAGTGTTTCTTCTTTGGTTTGTATCGCCATACTATGCGAGGATGAGGTACTACTATTTTTTTAATAGTTGATAAATCAAGAAAGCTTTTGACATCACTACGAGGATCCTCTTCGAGTGTATATATTTTTTCAAAATGTTGTTCTTGAGATGGGGAAGAAGGAGTAGGGGCACTGAAGGCAGTACTTTCGGGGGGTAATTCAAATACTTTAATGTCTTTTATCAAATGTCCTATGGTAATATATTCAACATTATAAGTTTTGTTATGTTTTGTAATAAGTGTGCCGTAAAAATTAATGCGTGGTTTAACTTTACCATCAAGTGAACTGTTAGGGTCACTCATGTTGATACATAGTATACCTACTACTGCAAGCCACGTGCATAGCGCAAGTCGCTTCATTAATGGTCTCCTTATCTCTACGTGATGTAACAGCATATTTTCAGCTGTTAAATTGACGTATTTAGTATGAATTGAATTGTTAAAAAAAAACATATTTTGTATATATTGATTGGATTTACTAAAAAATTCCTATGACTCTCTTGTTTTTATAACATCATAATGAATATAAATTACCCGGTAACCTTTAGACAAAATTTACTGTTTGTGATAGATTATCCCAAAGAGTCTGCAACAATTTTCTATATTGAAAGGGTCTGATATGATCTACAATAATCATAATAACCCCGCTATACTTTCATCAAATACCATTTCCAATCTCATGTATCGTGTCTATGGTTGGATGAGTATGGCCCTTGCCATGACTGCGGCAACGGCTTATTATGTTGCCCATCAACCACAATTACTTATGGCAATTTTTAGCTCGCCTGCCATTACAGTAACGTTAGCTTTACTGCAATTTGGATTGGTAATAGGCTTGTCAATGTTATTGCCGCGCATTAGCTTTACTACTGCATTAGTAATGTTTGTAGCGTATGCAGTAGTGACCGGGTTATTTTTATCCTCAATATTCATACTTTATACCTACTCTTCTATATACACTACGTTTTTAATAACAGGTGGGATGTTTGGCGTTATGTCATTATACGGTTATTTTACTAAATCTGATTTAACTGGATTAGGTAATATTCTCTTTATGGCATTAATTGGGTTAATAATTAGCACGGTAGTTAATATATTTGTACAAAGCTCAGGTTTTGAGACCATGCTCTCAGCTTTTGGGGTTATTATATTTACTTTACTCACTGCCTATGATGTTCAGCGCATTAAACGTATTGCAATAGGTATGCTTGCTAACGATACTGCACTATCTCAAATTGCGCTGTTTGGGGCACTCCAGCTCTACTTGGATTTTATTAATTTATTTTTATACTTACTGCGCTTTATGGGACGTCGTCGTAATTAAATCGTACGTATATAATATTTGCAAACTATAAGGGGTGCTTCAAAGCACCCCTTATCTATATATTTTTATAATCAAATAATACTATATGCTGCAGCATTGCAATACATGCTCCATATAGTCCCGGGTTATTAGAAAAATAAGCATAACGTGCCATACCCAAAGCTGCCAATATATCTTGATTATATTTTTCTAGTATTTGGCCATTATATTTTTTGTGAGTAATAATAGTTAATCGTCTTGCCAAACTACGAAATTTTAGATTTCGAAGATTATCTTCTAAAACAGTGTGCTCCAAACACGCCCACATAAGTATAACAAGATTATTCTTTTTCAATATTTTATAAAATGATCTTCCCAAATTTTCACGTCTTCTTACACGTTTTCTGTCTACAGATGGAGCGAACATATCTCTTTTAGTTTGTACTAAGTTACAAGCTTGGTTATAGTCATATTGTCGCAATGAAGATAAATACACTTCAGCCTGTTTTATTATATTGACATTTATTCCTGGGCGTGGTTGTGCCTGTCCGACAGGATTAGTAATTAAATTGATGTTATAAGGCAAATATTGAACTTTTGTACACCATTCTTCAATATCACGTATATTAATTGCATATAGATCCTCTTTAGCAGCAGATCCAATATGTAAGTTATATGGCTTAGTACTGGTAATGATGTTATTTAATTTAGTAATCATTTGGTGAGTAAGCTCTGCACTGTACATAGTATGAGGTACGAGCAGTGTGCATACTAGTGTCCCTAATATACGCATAGATGCCTTTGTGTGTAGTGATTGTGTGGTTTAAAAGAAATTATTCATTGGAGTGCCTGCCAGCAGATGTATATGAGCATGGAATACAACTTGTCCTGCAGCAGCTCCATTGTTCACTACCAGGCGAAATGGTTTTCCCTGCAGTAGTTCATTAGAAACTTGGGTACATGTTAACAAAAGATTTCCAGCCATAGTTGCATCTTGCGAACTAAGCTCACGCAAATCAGCGATATGCTTGGTAGGTATGACTAAATAATGTATTGGTGCTTTGGGATTAATATCTTTAATAACGATAACATCCGGTGTGCGCAGGATTATATGTGCTGGACTTATGCCTGCAATAATTTTACAGAATATACATTCATGCATAGTGTTTGCCTTAATGGTGCCGGGAGTCGGACTCGAACCGACATGATGTTGCCACCGCGGGATTTTGAGTCCCGTGCGTCTACCAGTTTCGCCATCCCGGCTTGTAATTTAAGAACGTATACAGTAAAAGGTACTGTAAAATTAGCAGCTGGTCAACTATATTATAGCTTAAGTCTGAGCTGCGACAACTCCGAATTTATAGCTATTTTCTTGTTGTTCATAAAACAAATGTTTAATAAAACGACTTGCTTTTTCACTATCGTTAAACCACCATTGAGCAGCGCCCGGAATAAACTGGTATGTGCGAGTGAATTGACCAATTTCGTCTTCAAGTAGTTCCATTTGATAGTTTGCGTATTTACCAGCAGTCATTGTTTCAAGCTCTACCGGTTTGCGCAAATGAGTTGCCATAATAAGTGAGCATTGGTCATGGCATGCCATGCTAAGCCCAAATTCAGTTACTTTCTCTGCCGATAGTCTCTCTTCGGTGCCACTGTATGGTTCATCTACAAGCATTAACATAATCTCAGACTGCTTTAATTGACGAGCTTCTATTTCTAGTTCATGCATACGTCGCATTTCAGCCATAAATTTAGATTGTCCAGTGCTAATATCTTCATGAGGATGAAGGCCTGTTTTTATATGTGTAAACAACGCTTGTCGGGACTGATCAGCTGGTACTATACCTAAAGATTGTCCACAAATGACCAAGTACGCGTACTGTTTCATAGTAGTTGATTTTCCACCGCCATTAGGACCGGTAATTATCAATTTAGTAGGTACGCCTTGTGAACCCAGATTGAGGTTATTAGTTTTTATATCACCACACGAAATAAGCGGAAGCCAGGAGTTCTGTGAACTAATGTATGGTGCAGTATCGGTTGTGAACTCTACAAAAGAATAATGATGCGGCGCATTCTGATGTTCTTTGACTAACTGTGCAGTTGAACAAAGAGCATCAAAGTATCCTATCGCTTGGAGTAATGGTATAAACTTATATCGATATTGTTTGATCAAGCGATGAGCAAGTAACGTTTTACCTCGTGAGGTAAGCTTACTATCAATATCGCAAGTTGATGAGAATAAGATATCTTTAATGCGTATCATATCAGGATGATTGTCGCTAAAAAAAGCTGTAAGTAAACGAGTTCCTTCGTTATTTTGTAGCTCAGGGCAATTTTGAGTGTATAGGTACATACGATGAGCGGAACGCACTAACAAAGCGATATGTACTATTTGAGCATTCAAATCATTGGATGAACGCAACGTTGTTACCAAATGACGCGAAAGGTCTCGAATTTGAAGACCAAACATCCAGTCAGCGCCACCAGTCAACGCTAATGCTGCAATGGCAGCAAGGCTTGATCCTACAGGAACATGAGTCTCTCCAATAGAAAAATCAGCATGTCTGAAGCCATAATTGTATTTCATTAACCGATACTTATCGCCCATATTAGTTTGATCAAAAGCAGTTGCATGTTCAGCAAAATTATGGCTTTCAAGGGCTTTAATTCCATCACGGATTAGTGTCTGTTGCGTCGCGTCAGCGGTTGAATGTTCTAAATAACCTAATAACTGTGCTTTCAGATCTTGCACTTCTTGATGAGTAAATTGTTTTTTATCTGCTGGAATTGGTACTACTTTGCAAATAGCATCAAGCATACTGTCACCAAGCACCTTCTTACTTTGTGCAGTAAGCAGCTCTCCGTTTTCACCATATAAATGAGGAGTGATAAAATGACGTGAAATAGGAGAAATAAGGCCACGTCCGGCAAGTTCAACGGTGCTGGTTATTCCATAGCCTAAAGCATTTTTAAGCTTTGTTGCCTGATCGCGTGCAGCAATTTTATCTTTATCATCTCCATATAATAAGTAGCGCAATCCTATATAGCTTGATTTTCCTAAATGTTTGGTAGCTCGCATTGGCCATACGCTTTCGCGATCAGAGTTAAATAAGGCAAGCATTGCCTCTCGTGCAATATAGGGTAGACATAAAATGCGCACTAAGTTAAACGATGTTTTACCTACTTCGCTTGCGTACGCGACCTCCAATGGCCAGCGGCTATCATTTAACCAATCTGCAACGTTATAATATAAGGGAGCTACTTTTGCATCAAGAGGATGTGCAATATTCCAATATCCAATAAGATCATTTTCTGCCAAGGCAATCTTGGTAAGATCAGCGGTAAAGTTTTCTAACATTTCTGGTGAATAAGTTAGTTTTCTAATAGCTTTTTGGCGACTTAAAATTGTTTCAAGATCATTAATAGGTATGAGTAGTCGTCGTAATATTTGACTACCAACTTTTGTTTTAGTTCTGTTTATTTTTCCAAACAAAAGTCCAATTTCAAGTTCATCCCACTCGTGAGCGCCCAGTATAGTACATTCATTATTATAGCTCATTTGATTTACAATATCCTGCAAGGCAAGATTTTGATCTTGATTGAATTTATCTTGTTCTTCTTGGCTTTGATGAGTGACAGGAGGTATGAAAAATTCTTTGCAAGCTTTTGAATACTGAGCAATTTTAGACTGCAGGGTATTTAAAATTGAAGGTGTAGTGTATGTAGAGTAAAGGAGAAAAGTACTACATATTGCTATTTTAATTGGAAATAATTGGGTGCGTTTCATATATATTGTCCTGGAGCGTTGCAAAAACTGTACAGTATGAGCTCTATTCCATTAATATACGATACATTTTACTCAAACACTAGTGGTCATGGTGGTATCAAACTGACTTGCCATATCTGGTAAGTTTAAAATAGGAAGATATAAGCCAATCACCATTGCCCCTACGACTATACCTGAGAGGATTAAAAGTGCTATATTGCCTCGTTTTGCCCACCGTACAATAGAGGTTATAAGCATCTGGTGATATAAACTACTGATTTGAAGGGCGGCGCGTGCCATATAACCTGTAGTTTGTCCCAAATAAAGTAAAGAAATACCTTGAGGGACAAGATACGTGCCCGACGTTGTTGTCCAAGCGTCGGCAAGGGTATGGCCTTGGGTTACTAGATTTGCAATATGAGTATAGGTTTTATTAAGATGCTTGTTTGATATAGTTTTACTTGTCATATTCAATGCTTGAGTGATGGATATGCCATGCTCTAATAAAAGTGCTAGGTAAGCAAAATAGAAGTTAACGGAAATGTATCCTATAGTTTTGCCAAGTAAGGGTATTTTTAAAAGCAAATAATCGTAATGGTTTGGGGCATAAGTTCGTGCAAGCTGGTATGAGCTATATATAAAAATAATGAGGGTAACAACTAACGCTGGTAACCATGGTGATATAATTATGGTGCGAATTGCCAGTGCAGTATGGATATAACCAGGCAGTGAAGTACCTGTGAGGTTACTAAGCTCCATATAAGAAGGTATGACGCCTATAATGAGCGCTAACATGATTATAAAAGCTGCTGATAAAGTCAGTAGCGGTCCACTCCACGCCCGAGTAAGAAGCGTACTTAAAGTTAATTTATTTTCATAAAATTTTGCCAAACTTGTTAGTGTAGTGGATAGTTGTCCACTGGTTTGTCCGACCTGACATGCTGATAGCAATAAGGGATCATTAATAATAGTTATACGCATGAATGCTTCAACAATTGAGGTGCCACGTTCAACATCACGTGCACATTGTATGAGACTTTCCTTAAGATAACCATGACAGGTAAGTTCGGCTGCAATAGTAAGAGACTGAAATAAAGGTATCTTTGATTCAAGCAGTTCTCCTGCTGCACGAAGATAAGGTATGCGAACTGATTTCCACGAAGACCTGTGATGCAAATATAAGCAACGAGAGCGTGTGAGTCCAATATCTGCTTTATACAATTGTTCAGAAAGTATATCTGTATTGATAGCACTTCGTAGTCCATATCGCCATGAACCGCTTATATGGACGCCTTTCCAAATATAATAGGGCATATATTTTCCAAAAATACAGGTAAATAATTGGTTTTTAGCATACTGAGGTTATTATGAGCTTTCAATATTTAACTGTTGCTCTATGCCAAGTAACATAAGGCATTGATGGTAACTTATCTGACTATCTATATGAAGGACTTTAGTTTTTTGGGTTTGGCCTTTGATAATGGTGATCAAACGCTTGGAGAGAGTAAGTTTATCCGCGAGCAAATCAATAAGCTCGTAATTGGCTTTATTTTTTTCAGGTGCACTGTGTATATAGCACTTCAAGCGTCCCGCTTTATCAATAATACATTTTTGATGACTTGAATTAGGTATGACCGTGATAGTTAATGTAAGTGACATGATGCATCCTTTAAAATATACGTACTACTGTACTATATACCTATTACTAATGTTGCATAAAATCTAAAATACTCTATCCTTGGATGTATAAAATTCTATGATATACTTGGAGAGATGGCTGAGCGGTCCAAAGCACTTGCCTGCTAAGCAAGGACCTGGGGAACTGGGTACGAGGGTTCGAATCCCTCTCTCTCCACCATTTATATGCGCCCGTAGCTCAATTGGATAGAGCGTCAGACTACGGATCTGAAGGTTTGAGGTTCGACTCCTCACGGGCGCACCATTATATCAAAAAAATATTCTTTTATTTTGCAGATATATTTTTTAGCAAGATTCAGATTTATTTCTTCTATTCATCCACCTATACTAAAAATGTTTACCGTAATTTTATACTATATTTCTTGATTTGACAGACAATATGGATACATATTCACTAATTGAAAAAGCAATTATATTTATTAATAAATCCCATCGCATACATCCATCTCTTGAAGATATGGCAGCACATGTGAATATGAGTCCTTTTCATTTCAATCGTGTATTTAAAGAGTGGGCAGGTATTACCCCCCACTCAGTTTTGTCGATTTTTAACTTTGGAACATGCCAAAGAACGTTTGCAAAAAACTCAAAATATTCTCCACGCATCATATGATTTGCAACTTTCAAGTACAAGTCGACTTCATGACTTATTTGTAACATACCAAGCGATTACACCCGCTCAATATAAGTCTGCGGGAAAAAACGTTGTTGTTACGTATGGTTTTCATAGCACTCCATTTGGTACCTGTCTTATTGGGCTGACTGATTTGGGAATATGTTATCTTGCATTTATTGATGGTTCATACGATCACGCATTGCAAATCATGAAATATCAGGTGCCCTGTGCAACGTTAATAGAAGACACTATTGTCACACAGAAAATAATAGACAAAATTTTTGATAATAATCAGCAGGGACCTATACATCTTGTTGTGCAAGGAACTAATTTTCAAATCAAAGTATGGCAAGCTTTGCTTACAATTCCTGCAGGCAATCTTATTAGTTATCAACAACTTGCTCAACTGGCTGGTTCAGCGCGCGCTGCACGCGCAGTAGGATCTGCAGTAGGAGCCAACAACATTTCATACCTTATTCCTTGTCATCGGGTTATTATGCAGTCTGGGTTATTTCATAACTATCGCTGGGGCACAGTGCGTAAGCAAATTATGATAGGGATTGAAGGTAAATTTGCGCTCTAATCTGTCAGCTATAGGTGAATATTTGATATAGTTACAAAACGCATTTTATAAATACAGATTGACATTTTAAGCAAAGTGTATATTCTAATTTATAGTGCTATATTACCCTGTTATCAGCATTTGAATAATGTTTATATTATAATTATCTGGCGTAGTAATTAAAGAATAATAGATCCAAGGATTTTTATGAACTCTTATTTTAAGTCTAACAAACGCATTTTATATACTGGTCTTTTTGTACTAGTCTTTTTAGCTTCTATGCCTGTATATGGTATGGAAGTTTTAAAGTCATTCAAGATCCCAGCATTAAATACTACCCGCACTAATATTTCAAATTCATGGTTATCAGAGTGGTTATCTGCTAAAGTTGCTCCTCATGTGACCAAAGAAAGAGCACTGATAGGATCTGTACTTATAGCGGGTGCCATAGGTATTAAGTGGGCGTATAATAAATATATAGAGCATCAGAACGCTACTAAATTATACGCATATATTCATAACACTGATCATAGAAAAGTTGTAGAGAGTTGGTTATTACGCAATATGTCAAATGACGATATTGATAATGGGATAAGCTTGCCTGTAGTATACAAGTTTGTATTTGAAAAAGGTTATCTTGTTAATAATAAGAGTACAGCATATGAAAAAGCTGTAGTTGAGCTTGCTAATTATATTTATAATAATTGTTTTTATTTGGAAATGATTATTAGCAACTTAAAACAAAAAGATAGACAAGCAAGCCAACAAGAACGAGCAAAAGAATATATTGAACTTCATAATAAAATTGCAGAAATTATGAGTTTGTTAACACAGATAGATAATACACGAACAAATCCTTCTCTAGAAGTCAGATTTGATAACATTAACGTTGATGCAAAGGCAGAGCGAGATACCATTGCTTTTATAAAAAAATATAAAACTGACTATAATAAATTTTATCTTATGACTGAGCAAGAAATTGTTTCTAATTTATGTGACCGTTTGATGGAGGATATTGGTTCCTTCATTCAATGGCCTGACTTGACAGATAGCTTAGATATTCAAAATGCTATTCTCTGTCCAACTGTTGACTATGATTTAATTGCTGAAAATCAAGCTTACACTATTAATCTTCGTGATATTGCGCAAATTATAAAAAGCGATATGCATAAACTTTATGTAGCCATTAATGCTATTCATCCAATAAAAAGTATTAAATATACTGAAAAGCAATTACAAGACAATAGGCAAATTATTAATAATTTTGTAAGGTCTATATTAAATATATTGTATAAGGTTGATAAGGATCTTTATACAAATATGTTGCAAAAATTAAGTGAAAAACTGAAACCGGTCCTAGGCCAAGAAATTGTAGTACACTAACATACTCAGATTGATAAGTTTCTATGGGGTGAGAAATATTTATTCTCACCCCATCTTTTTGTTTATTATCATATTTTTGAGTGAATTGCCCGTATTTACAAAGGTTTATCGAGTGCATTATTGATGATATTGTTCAAGATGAGTATTGTAAGTCTGAATAGTAAGGTTTTGTTAAATAACATATAAAGCTATTAAGCCTTTTAGATAGCTTGCAAATGAGCCAATTACTATTGATTTTTATAAGCAATATTACTACACTAAATCTATTAGTGCGGAGAGGTGGCAGAGTGGTCGATTGCGGCGGTCTTGAAAACCGTTATTCCCAGAGATGGGAATCAAGGGTTCGAATCCCTTCCTCTCCTCCAGAATTTTTCAGATAATCCATTCTTATTACACTATAACAATTGTTACTTTTTGAGCATTATGACATCAGGCACGCAAAATCTTATAAGATGCTTTGGTGATAAACCTAATCAAATTTTATATGCTGATTATCATGATAATGAATGGGGACGCCCTGTTTTTGATGACAGAATGCTTTTTGAATTACTCATTCTTGAAGGCGCACAAGCAGGACTAAGTTGGTATACCATTTTGCAAAGGCGTTCTGATTATAAAAAAGCCTTTTCTAATTTCGATCCTCATAGAGTGGCGGTCCTTACTGATCGCGAGCTTGAAGAACTATGTACTAATAGCAACATAGTTCGCCACCGCTTGAAAATTTTTAGTGTACGCACTAATGCACGAGTTTTTCTTACAATTCAACAAGAATATGGTTCATTTGCCAAATATGTATGGAATTTTGTTAACAATACACCCATAACAAATGTTTGGAAGAGTGTATACGAAATTCCTTCTTGCACTGATCAAAGTACTAAATTATCTAAAGAATTGAAAAAAGGGGCATGATATTTGTTGGTCCTAAAATTATGTACGCTTATATGCAAGCTACTGGCATGGTAAATGATCATCTGATTCATTGTTGGCTTCACGCCAAAGATTTAAAATAATTATATTATATACTAACTATCATTAATTTTAAAAATGAAATTCAATACTATTGTAGCGATACAATAAGTATATCTATACTCGCCAATGGTATACCTTAACTACTAATTTTAAATAGATTGAAGTAATGCTACTTGCGTGTCTTCCTATCATTTTTAGAGTAGTAGGCGTATCTCTTTAATAACATTATAAAAATATCTTGAAAATTTTAGTGATCCCAAATCATGTAGGGTATGGGATATAGATTGTATTCTAATGCAGTAAAACTTGATAAATTTAATATATCTGATATAATTCAATTAGAAATATAAATATGGAGATTATGAAATGATTAGATATATAATAGTTTGTTTGCTTGTTGCTCTAAGTTGTAATTATTGCCACTTTGCATGGGGTGGTGAATTTTGTAGAACTGAAAATGGTAAGTTAGATTCCCAAGAACCAACATCTAGAAATCATGTAAAAAAAGTTATTTTTCCAATACCAGCGTTGACCGGTAAGAAAGTGCAGTTGGCTACTTTACTTGATACCGTTTTTGATTTTCCTGAAGTAAAATCATTAGAAGGATATTTTGGGTGTTTTGGCAAAGGATATATTCCCGACATAGATACTTTTACAAAAAATTGGTGCCATGCGTTAAATTATACACTCAATAATTCCACTATACGCTTTAACATTGAGTGTGTTCGCTGGATGTTATGGAAAATTTTATTGTTAGCAGATCAATTTAACTTTAATATTTGGCCTGAACAAGCATTCTATCGTTTGTTTGATTCATTATTTAAATTATTTTTGCTGTATAATATTGATATTACAAGTTTTTGGGTGGCTTATGAGATGACTCCATTAAAATATGCTATCAGTAAGGGAAACTTTAGATTATGCAGAATATTACTTCAGTTGAACGCAGATGCCACTGATCATTTGAGTGACGCTGTGCCTGGAACACCTAATAATGTTTTTTATATTTATTATACTCATGATTATATTATCGATATATATAATTACTATGCAGAAAAAGGTATGTTTTCTGTCGAGCAAGAACGTGAGCTTTATAAAACTTTATTTGATACTCGTTATATCCCACGCGCTCAGTTTGTAAATATTCTTGATAAGGCACATGAGCAAATGCCACAACCTTATACATATACAATTTGTGAGCACTAATTTTTAAATATAGATATAATTGTGTGCGCTGTAATGCTATTATTACGATATTTATGTGCGATTTCTTTTAGATTTAAAGTATAGTTACTTATAACGTTTTTCGTAATCGTATTAATATCAGTTGTATTAATACGTAACGCGGGTGTTTCAAACCACGACCCTGTGTCACCTTGGACAAATTTTGTATAACTTACGCCCGATCCGTTGAGTAAAGAGACAATATTATTATGGGTATTGGGGTTAAAACTAAATCCTATAAGTAATGCTGAGGGCACTTGAGGATATGACACTATCCATATATTTGCCGCAGTGTATAAAGGATTAAATTTTTCTAGTGAATATTCTCGTACAACTCCTAAAGGTGAAAAACCACTGTTCCTAAGATTATTGATGAGTATATTAGTTTGAGTGTCATCATTTTGCCCTGATATAGTACTGTCCTGTTCAAACATAATTCTTGAACATAAAAGATAGGTAAAAGCTACTTGGTATTCAGGGTGTAATGTAAACTGACTCTTTAAATAGGCTGCAGCAGAAATGGTTTCAAGGCTTCCTAATATTTCAAGTGGACCAGTAATGCGAGTTGCAACAGACGGTGGAAGCTGCATAAATTTTGCATGAATAGCATCGACCATCTTATCCCATTGTTTGCCCGGTATGGGCGTTGAGCCAAGGCGCTCGTTTGAACGTATATATTTATTTACTATTTCCGGAGCATTGTATATATCTTCAGCCTGTGCCTTTGAAAGAAAATTAATAAATGTAGTACTGATAGATTCCCAATCTACACTATTTTCAGAGGTATTTTTCCCCAGATTTGACAAAGCAGGTGTAAGACCGATTATTGTCGGTACGTTATATACACACATAATTGCCAATGCAGCAAATACTACAAATAACTTATTTTTCATAGTCTATGGTCCTTTCACATTAACTTAATACTATGAAAAATATTATCTTAAAGTAAATATCCTGAGGTATTTACTTGATACAAGATCCTGTATGTATTAATAAGTTAACCTATTATACAATTGTGTAGTATAAGAAAACGAGCACTTTAACTAATTCAGCAGAAAGCCCACCAATGTCACATTACTTAGTAGGTATAAGTTACTTCTTATTAACTAGTACTATTTTGTACGTGCATGGAATGGAAAAAAATGTAGATACCAGTAGTGGAAAGCACCAATCAGATACTAAAACATCCGGTGTTTATGAAATTTTGCAGAAATTAAAATATCCTACTGATACTCTTGATCAGTTTGAACCTTTAGTCAGATTTGAAAAAATAGAAAAACTGTCTGAAAAGTATCCCCCATTGTTTGACTTCAAGGCGGTAAAAATCGCTACAAAAATATTTAATGTTCCTTTGCGTGATCTTGCTCTTTCCCTATATATTCAAGATGTTTTTTATCAGATTCTCAATATATATTCTTGTGCTTCATTGCTGTATAAATACCATCATGCGCGTGAAAAAGATTACATTCATCATAAGGTAGAAAACATAAAGACTGAAAGTGGCTCTTATATAAAAATTAAATTAGAAGATGCTGCTATTTCTACGCGTGAGGCGGCGTGGATCATGCGAAAATTTCATTCATTTTCTCAGCGTGAATATACCTTGAATGACCAAGGAACAGCTGCACTTATTAATAATACAGAAGTGGGAGCTGAATGGGCGGCTCAATTTTTTGCAAGTTCTAACCCTGTGCTCGAGAACGTAGGTAATAGTCTTTTTTATAGCGATTTATTTATCCATATTGAAGCTTTAATGCATGCTGCTGAAAAGTTTTTACACCAAATAAGTATTTTTCAAGTTATAAATCGGGCTGAAAAACCGTATGATTTGTCAGAATATAAAAGAGTTGCAGAAGCTATTAGCGCGGCCTATGAGCATTTAAATATTTTAAATCTCCATACTTGTCTTGACAACTGTCAAAGCTATAATCCATGCATTATCGTTGCTAAAGTAGTTAATCAGAAGGCGCTTTGTCAGCTAGCATCTCTTTTTAAGTACCGGGAAGCGTACACAGATATTTTTATGTCAAAAGTACGTCAGAAAAAAGCGTTCAATGAGCAAGAGCATAAGCATTTTTTATCTATAAGTAATGCATATATAGAACAAAGGCACCTATATAAAAATCTATACCAATCTTGTAGCGCTGCTATAAATACAAACGACGATAATAAAATTCCTGTAACATTTTTCAGATATATCGATGTTTCAGCATGGTTTAAAATTTTACTTGATAAACATGAGATGTTCGAGAGATATAAGGCCCAGGGCATTCAAGAATACGCAACTATTGCCACGCCTATTAAAACTAGCTCGTTAGTATATCAGGAGATTTGCTATAATATTCAAGAATATAAAGATTGCTTTTTAATTTACTCTTCTACTGCTCATGGGTGTTATAACAATATCCGAATATTTAAAACTGCAAATACACCACATCTTGATGTACAAATTCCGTTGAACTATTATCCGAGTGTTATGCTCTGGCGCACAGATCCTGGCCAAGCGCTTACTTACTTTAAGTATAATTCTGGTATTAAAAGCCGATTGGCTGAGAGTTCTTTTTTCAAGCCAGTCGAGCTTCATGCATTTTCACCTATTGTTGATTATTTTATTCCCTTTTGTAGCCTTGTGCAGAAAGTTAAAAGTAGAAAAAAGTCTGATCAAGAAGATTATGCATATATTATGGCGGGTGCGCTTACTGATAGTAATGGTATTGAGCAATCTGGTGTATTTATATATATAAAAGATGGTAAAAGTGGTAAATTTTATCACCGCTTTTTTGATCAGCGTACTGCAACTGATTTGATAAGTGTATGTATTCAAGATGGAGCGTTATTACCTTCAAATGGAGGACTGTATAACGTACTCTTCCCTTCCCTTAAGAAATAAATAATTACCACGATCGTGGAAAAATTCCAAGTAGAATAAGTATACTTTATGAGACTTCAGACAAGAAGATAAAGTATTTTAAGGGGGGCTGTATGAAGTATACTGTAATAAAAATACTACTATCTAGTGCTATAGGTAGCAGTATACAAACACTATATGCTGCGCACAAAGAAGATGCTCTGTCTGACCATTATGAAACCATGCAAAGAACCGAGCCGTTATTTAAAAAACGTAAACTAGATATCTCAGTAGAACAATTTTCATCCCAAGAAATACAACCCTATAATTTATTGACATACCAAGATGTTCAAGCGCAATTTCAATTGGCATCTGATGCGTCACTTAATTTAGTAAAACAGGTGCAAGCTCTGGAGGTGTATCGGCGTGTTGCGCCCCAAATTTATAATAATTTTGGTGGTATTATGGATAATATTGTAGATAACATTAATTATGCGCACACAGTGGTTTCAAGCTTAAGCTCACAATCAAATATGGTACACATTGATAATGATGAGTCGTTTAATTATATAATTGAACCCTGGCATGATTCTTATTGTGTAAATAAGGGTGATCCTGAAATATCTTCTCATCTACCGGATGAGTATGATAACCAAACTCAACAAAATTTAACGGATAATATAAAAAAGTGTAATCAGTATAAGCGATCAATTACAAAGATAATTGATCGATGTATCACTCAGCGTGTGACTAATAAGGTTACCATAATCTCTCATATTAATAATCTTTGTAAGATAGTGCATGATGGTCATGATTCTTGCTTGAAAGAAGTTTACTGGAGCTTTATGGAAAAATCTCATCTTTATAAATTTAATAATCTAGCACCAACGACACAGACCAATTTTGTGAGTATTTTAGTGCAGTAATTGGTGCATTTTTAAAAAATAAAGTAGCTGTTAGTTCATTTAAAAATAAAAATGGAAAAGATTCATTAGAATATGCAGTTGAAAGCAATAATATTCATTTACTGGAGCTGTTTTTAATATTGTTTAGAGTGCATAAAGAGCTTATGTGCTCTTATAATACTATAAGTGGTACTTACCATTATATTTATTCTCATAATTCTTATAATGCAGGCGTAATAAGTATATTGCATGATTTTTTACAAGAGATACCTATTTCTAGTAACTACGTTTGATAGTGGGAATATCTTTGAATATATCATCATTCATCTCATCGTCTGAATTGTCCGTTGAGCTTGAATTGTTATAAAGTTGTAAATATGATGTACCTGCTGTCTTAAGAACTTGAATGGTAGATAGAATCTTTTTAGTAAGATTACTATAAAAAGCAGTGCGACTGGTAATTATTGTATCGAGATCTTCAATAAAGCTTTCAAGTAACTGAAGAAGCTGAATCTGTTCAAAGGTTGCACCGATTCTTATTTTTGGATCACGGATCTGTTTGTAAAGAGAATTCCATTGCTTGTAAGTAGATGGATTGTTGAAAGGTATTTGATTGATTTTTAACGCAGTATCCATTTCTGCCAATGATAAATCTAAGTTCTTCCATTCCTGACTGCTATGAGCATTGGCTAGATCATGATATAACAAAATAGTGAATATATAGTAGATTATCTTCTTCATCCTCAGCCTTATTGTTGCCAAATAAACTTACTTTAATTAAAAATAATATATTTATATTAAAAATAGCAATATTTATAAATTTTTTATATACGCTCTGCAAGGTAATACACTGTAGAATTACTGTTTTTGAGCAGCTTTATTAATCCGATTTAGTAAGGCTGTATCAAGTCGGCTGACTGCATCATGAATAATAATGATAGTAAAAATCTTGTTTTTATCACTTTGGCGGAAATAATGATATAACGTTTTTGGATTAAGGGGATAGACATGTATATTTTTCTCTGTTGTGGCAAATTCATTACTTAAAATCATAAGAGGTTTTTCAGTTGTACTGAGTACTTGATTAAGGTGGTCTTTATTTGCAAGGACTATAATTTTAGCTTCTGGAGCGTAGTGACGATATTTCATGCCAGGTGATTTAAGAGTACCACTAGTATGTTCGTTTGTTGGGTTATATATGACTGACTGACCAATTACTTTTTCAATATTATCTTTGGTAATCGGACCTGGGCGCAATATAAGAGGAGTTGATGTAGTGATATCAATTACCGTAGACTCTATTCCTTGGGAACATATTCCTCCGTCCAACACACCGGTAATTTTACCATTAAAATCTTCCAGGACATGCTCTGCGCGTGTACTACTTGGTTTGCCTGAAATATTAGCAGAAGGTGCAACTAACGGTTGGCCAACTGCATCAATTAATGTAAGCGCATCGGGATGAGCGGGCATTCGCACTGCAACGGTGTCAAGTCCTCCGGTTACTATGCCAGGTACATGGGGATGGCGGGCAAGGATAAGGGTAAGTGGACCAGGCCAAAATGCTCGTGCAAGAGTATACGCAAGTGGTGGAATATGTACTGCAACTTGCGATAACTGGTCCAAGTGACTTATATGAATAATTAAAGGGTTATCACTGGGCCGGCCTTTGACGATAAAAATTTTTTCAATAGCAGCGACATTAAAAACCGGCGCGGCAAGACCATAAACGGTCTCAGTTGCAAATGCAATGATGTTGCCACGAAGCAACTCACAAGCCGCTTGTTTAATATCATTGCGTGTATAAAGGTGAGTAAGCATAATATATCAATAGCTTTATAAGGTATTGTAAGTACATGTTTTAGAAATTATTCTTTTACTAGTGTACTCTTTTTTAAAATGACATAAAAATACGTCATATCATTTCAAGTGTAAGGGATAGTGTATGAAAACACGATGGAGTTTAGTTAATTCAACAGTAGGGATATTGCTTGTGTCCTTGCTATGTTCTGCGCAGTATGGTGATATTACAAGTGTGACTCCTGAAAGAGATAATCGTATAGTACAACCTCGAAGGGAATATAGAATGAAGCCAAATATAGATCTTTCTGACCTTACTCGTGAGCAAGTCTGTAACTTACTCAATGCTTTGCTTGCAGATGAGTATGCTTTATATACTAAAAACCTCAATTATCACTGGAATGTGGTAGGTCATGATTTTTATTCAAACCATCTATTCTTTGAAAAATTGTATGAAAAAACATTTAAAATGATCGATGAAATTGCCGAGCGTGTGCGATCTTTGGGTGGCCGAGCTGGCGGATCTATGAGTGAATTTTTAAAAACTAGTCATTTGACCGAGTCGACTACAGGTATTCCTTCAACCCAACAAATGTTTAAGGATTTGCTTGATGGCCATGAGGCTATTATTCGTAATCTTCGCCTCGGGGTTGATAAAACTCAAGAGCTTGGTGATATGGCTACTAATAACTTCTTATGCGAGTTGCTTGAGCGTCATGAGAAGATTGCGTGGATGCTCCGCTCTTCGCTTGAAAGATAAGGATTAGCATGAATGTGGTGGCAATTATTAGTGTGCTTATCGCACTTATAGTAGGTATAGTATGTGTTGTTGCTTACTCATTTAAAACAGTGCGTTTTAAAAAGGTAGGCTCACAGGCCCCTAATTTTACACTTATTAATCAAGAGGGTATGCCTTGTAGTTTACAAGACTATCTAGGTCAAAGAGTTGCACTCTACTTTTATCCTAAAAGTGGTACTCCTGGATGCACTAATCAAGCATGTCAATTGCGTGATAATTATCAGTCCTTAAAAGATCATAATATCGTGCTGCTTGGCATTAGTTGCGATACTCAACTTACTCAAGCGTCTTTTGCTCAGGCTCACCAACTTCCATTTCCTATCTTAAGCGATTTTGACTCTTATGTTGCGCGTATGTATGGAGTATTGCCTACTATGAAGGTTGGCAAACAACAAGCTGAAATTCCTATTGCTCGAAGGGTAACGTTTTTAATAGATCCTCAAGGGGTTATTAAAAATATAATTACCAATGTTGATGTTACTCATCATGCTCAGCAGATTATAGAGGGTTTTCAAGATAACAATAAGCATTAAAAAATGCCAGGAGAACAAGAAGAGTTCTCCTGGTGATCCGTACGTGGAATAGTGGGTGATTACTCAATAGCATATATTAAAATTTTTCTAATTGTAAATATTTTTTATAAAAGACTGCCATGTTTCTTTCAATGCTTAAGATATATGCAGATACGCCATATGGTTTTCATAACTTTGTTTTTTAAAAGTATCTTACTGTACACATTATAAATGGACTGTTTCACCGTAAGATGCACTTTTAATTGTTTTATAGAGAAAATAATTGGAAAAAGTGGTAGTTTGGCACTAAGTGGCTAGTCAATTATAGTTTTAGATGGATAAAATACCGTATAAGGAGTAGTTTTATGTTATTTTCCCAATGTCATAACTCATGTTCTGCTGCTATTGTCGCTTGTGAGGCAACAATTGACGCATGCCAAAGATTTATTGATGCATGTAGTAGTACGGTAATGCAAGAGTGTGCGCTTGAGCGAGGACGCTGTGTGCAAGCATGTTCAATTGGTATTGATGCTTGTAGTGCTATGATGGAGCAGTGCCAAAAATATATGAATGCTACTGACGATACTGCATCTATTAACTTATGTCAGGAGCTTATGGTAAAAGCCCAACGCTATCAGGATGCCTGTGCGGCACTACTTTCTTGTATTGAGAACGATCGTGAAGTTGCCGTCGACGCATGCTTTGAGTGTATCCAGGCCTGTAATGAATGTACCAGTGTGATACAAACATGTATTGAAACATGCAAATAGAATTTTTAAACATTATAATATAAAACGTTGATTTATACGTATCTTTTATATATTAATTACAATTAGTATTGATTAATATGGGTTGGTACTGGTACATTTTTCAGTAGATGTATATGTACCATAATTTATATAGGGGAGATACGTATGAAAAACGTATGTCGTTTGATGATACTGTCGTTAGCGGCAGTAAGTTTAGTGAATGCTGAATCAGGCAAAGTAATGTCACCAGCGGATTACCAAAAACATTACGGTGTGAGTCAAGCCAATACAAGCCCAAAAGCACAGGCACGCAATGTCAGAAATAAGTATGACAAATACGCTCAACAAGGTAAAAAATATGATCCATCAGGCTGGATGGGCACTCATAAAAAAGACTTAGTAAGAGAAGGTGGCTCTAAAAATGTTCATGCCAAATACGATGAACATAAACGTAAAATTGGTACTGGTAAATATAGCGACAAGTATATGGAAGCCCATAGTCCTCGTGATTGGAACGGCCGCCGTGACGTACAGGGCAAATCTGCTGCAACCTCTGAATATCGTCGTGGACTTTCAAAGCCAGCGGTAGAAAACAATAGAAAATTGTTTTCAAGAGAATATGACACTATGAAGCATGATCCACGTCAGTGGAAAGGTCGTCCTGACGTACAAGGTATTAATGGATTAGCAACGCCCAAATGAAGCACGACTCATTAATAATGCTCCGGGTGCTGTAGTTGATAAAGGTATTCGCTACGAAGGATACTTTCCCTACACAGGTTTTTAAAGATGTGCCTCGCCAATAATCGAGGCACATCTTTTTATGTACAAAAGGACCTATATGAAGATGTATATAAGTATTTTAGTCATGGTGCCTTTTAATATAATGGCTACAAATTTTAGAGGTACTTCACAGGAATATAAAAGTTATCAGTGGCCTGAAAGAGTGATTGATGTACCGGTCTTTCGCCAAACGGGTCAACAGGCAATTTTCCCTGAAGTAGTGGTTCCTAATAATTCTTTGCTTGCAGACTACCAGTCCATGGATGAAGATATTCAATATATTCTTCAAGAAAAGGTTCTCTACGATGAAGGGTACCTGGGTTATACTGATAAATATGCAAATGTTGGTGAAAATTATGCAGATATATAATTAAAGAGGGAAGTGTATCGACCTATTGACTCTATCAGGCACAGGTAATAGCCTGAAAAAGAGTCGATTTCTAGTGTTTATAACTATAGTGTGGTCGTATGTTTTTGTCTTCGTTCAGGTATACCTATCTGCTTTCAGCCCTAACTTTAGTAACAGGTACGGCAGGTATGCTCTATTGGCTTGGGCTATATCCAGCCGGAATTTCAGCCCTTAGGAGCTCTTCCAATTATATAGGGTCTGAAGTTTGCGAGGAGCGCGAGCTTGTATCCTTGCCTCTGTCTTCAAATTCTATTGATGTTCAAGCGATAGAGGTCGAAAATATCGTAAAGCAGGAAATCATTCCTGCAAGAGAAATAACTGAACGTAAGGTCAAGCCATTACAAGATCAGTACTTAAAAGGATTTTCAAGCGGTAAGGTTAATGTACACTATCCTTGCCTGAGCATACAGGGTACTTTTCCTGACTGGCTCACAGGTTCACTTGTACAAGTTGGTCCCTTACGATTTGAAGTAGCACAAGCATCGGCACATTACTGGCTTGACGGGTTTGCGGGTATACATCGATTTACTCTGAACGGTTCATCGGTTTCTTATGCAAATACTTTACTTGATACTACGTACTATAAAGAATCTTGCGCCAAAGGTACTTTTAGTGGATTGGAACCACAAAATCTAAAGGGTCTTTTTTCTCGCGTGTAGCTAGTGCCTTAAGTTCTGCCGAGCGCCCTGTATATGATAATGTTAATACTAACGTCATGTGTCATTGTGGCCAGTTGTGTGCTATGGCTGAAAGTAGCCATGGTTGGGTTATTCAAAAAGATACCTTAAAAAATACACAGCAAGTTACTTACTCTGATGCTCTAGATCCACAGTTTATATCTGCACACCCTCACTTTGATAATACACGTGGTCAGTGGATTGGATGTGGAATTAAATTTGGCCATACAAGCGAATATATATTTTATAGTCTTAATTCTCATTCCTTTGAGCGTACTGTTATTGCGCGTATAGCAAGTTCCTATCCTACCTATCTTCATAGTTTTGGGCTTACACCTGATTATATTGTTTTGCTCGAGTACCCCTTTACTGTCAACACGTATGATTTGGCATTAAATGGAAAACCTTTTATTCAAAATTTTAATTGGAATGCCAAACAACCAACTCTTATAACGGTTATTGATCGTATTTCAGGAAAAAAAATAGCAACGTATAAAATGCCTGCAGTATTTGCATTGCATCAAGTCAATGCATATCAAATGAATCAAAAAATAATAATAGATATTGCAGCTTATTCAGACGCATCTATTATCAAAGCTTTAGAGCTTGGTCAGATGCATGGTTCTCAAAGAACGCATTTCCCGTGTGCCTATTTAACCCGATATACTCTTGATCTATCGAATAAAAAAGGACACTCGGCTACTATATGTCCGGTAGCGCTTGAAATGCCTGATATTAATCAAAAGTATGCGCATCGTAGTTATAAATATGTGTATGGTATTGGAAGGACAGCACAGCGTCCTGATGTGCTGGCAGACCAGTTGGTAAAGATAGATGTTACTAACGGTAACGCATGTATATGGCATGAGCCATTATCCTATCCTACGCAGCCAACATTTGTACCTTCACCTAATGCTTGTTCTGAAGATGAAGGTGTAATTCTATCAACGGTACTTGATGGAAAGACTGGTATGTCATACCTTGTCTGTCTGAATGCGCAAGATATGAAAGAAATTGCGCGTGCCTATGTACCGGGCCATATACCTTTTATTATGCATGGTGGATTCTACTCGAATTTTTAATTATTGATCAGTACTGAGTTTTGCGTTTTGTGATCAACAAGTTATACTACATTACATAATTCTTATCTATGTGCCGAGATGGCGAAATTGGCAGACGCACCAGCTTCAGGTGCTGGCGGTGGCAACACTGTGCCGGTTCGAATCCGGCTCTCGGCACCATCTTTTAATAACAAAATTTTCTGTCTATATATCTATGAGTTTATATTAATCTTTTCAAAATTATTCTCGTTGAAAAAATAATGGTAAGATATGTATTGTATTTACTACGTTATATATATTTTACATACATTAGGGATATGTTGTGAAAAAGAATTTTATTATCATGGTGAGTAGTCTTGCCTTTAGTGTTGTTATGTTTACGGGATGCCTTGAAAAAACAGCAAGTGAGTACGAAACAACGGGTAAGCCAATTAATTATGGACTTTCAGAAGCACTGTTAAGATTTAGGTACGCGAAGACTACTGAATCTTCCATTGTAGTAAATAAATTAGTTGATACTTTAAGAAGTGTGCTACGTATTCAACGCTGCGTTGATAGCTCATTTGAAATAGTTAAAAGTTTTATTTCAAAACCTGATATCAGGCTTGCTGCTCAAAATGAAAAAATTATCTCATCTAAAGATAAGCCTTCGTGTAGTACCCAGGATAATCCTGAGCAAGTTGATGTCGTGAACATTGTTCCCTTACATTTATTTACCTCTTCTACAGATAAATTAGTTGTCAAAGAAATTTATGATCTGAGCCAAGAGTACTTTTATAACAAAATTTCTGAAGCATCTGAAAATAATACATCTGATGATGAAAAACTTAAACAAGGTTTAATGCACGCAATATCTTCAACTCAATCCTTGCTAAAAGATTACGAAAATGCGATTGAGAAGTTTCAATTTACCGATACCTTAAAAAGCGTGTTACGTATTCAGCGTCACGTAAATAGCACATGTAAACTAGTCGAAAATGTAGTTTCTAGGTCTAGAGTTAAGAAAGCAGCTCAAAAAAATAAAATTATCTCATCTAAAGATGAGCCCTCGTGTAGTACCCAGGATAATCCTGAGCAAGTTGATGTAGTCAATATTGTTCCCTTACACTTATTTACCTCTTTTACGGATAAATTAGTTGCCAAAGAAATACATGAGATGAGTCAAGAGTACTTTTACAAAGGTATTTCTGAGGCATCGGTGTATGCTACACCTGATGAAAAATGTAAAAAAGGTTTAATGTATGCGGTACTTTTAACCAAAACATTGCTGCGAAATTTGGAGAATTCGATTGAGAAGTTTCAAGTGGTGCAGATAGCAAACTACTTATACTCCAAAGTGCATGCTATAAAAGATACTCAAGATCGACATGATGTTAAGCGTACAAAAAACACTCTAATGCCACACGATTCTAAACAGCTTGCGCCTCGACACCGTAAAGTACTTTCTGCCATGGCAGAAGAAGAGGTAAAAAGGTTGCAACGTAGATCGCAAGATTTGGCAGAATTACGTAAAGATAAGCAAATTGAAAAGATACAAGATGAGAACAAGTATTTATTAGATGTATATCTTGGTACTTCTGACGCGCCTACTTTGATAAGAGACATTGAATACCCTCTTATATTTGGAAACAATTACACTTTGTATGCGTCCACCGAAGAAGTAATTGCAAAGCTTAACAATTATTTTGCTCAAATATATAACGGTAACTACCGTGAGATTGAATTTAAAGTGATTGCAGGATATGGTTATCCAGGTATTATTCGCAGTATTCTTGCGGTATATAGAATTATTCAAAATGATTTAAATATTTATAAACTAAAATCAACTAAACCTAAATTATCAAAAGCCGAAAAAAGAAATAGTATTAAAGATATTGATAAGGAATTTTCTGAAAATAATAAATGGCCTGATGACCAAGAGGTGTATGCTTCCGAATCAGAAGATGAAAGTGATACTGGTTCTGTAGTGATTAATAGCGACCAAGAGAGCGATGATCAGCAAAAAAATAATTAAACCAACGATAGTACTGTAAGGTAAGGAGCGGTAGTGAGCTATAGCGTAATTCTCTGTGTTATTCTTTCTCTATTTTCAACAGGCGTTATGAGTTATGTTTCTATGGCTACACCTATTGGCCCCTGGATTGCTCCTACCGTAGCCTTACTTGCTCTTATATTATTTAAATTCAGTCGATATCGTAGTTCGCATAATACTTCCATAGCTTTGGTTACCGCAGGAGCTTCTGTCGGTGGAATTGTCGCAACAGCACTCGGTTTTTCTTTTCCTGCTATTTATTTTAGTGATCCTCATACCTTTGCACAATGGACTGCATCACCATTTACTTTTTCTTGTTTGGTTGCGTGCTTGGTTCTTGCCGGTGGAGGCCTTGGATTGCTCTGTGCACAAATGCTTGAAGCGCCCTTACTTGACCGCCAAAAACTTCCTTTTCCTATAGGAGAGATGGTTTACAAACTGATCCAAGCATCTGACAGTGTAGGTAAAGCCTACCAATTGATATTTGGTGCGCTTTTGACATGCGCTATGTATGCAGCTCAAATAATTACCTACCGGGGAGCTCCTTTAATTGCCCGCTCCTATGCGCTTACCAGTACTGTTTCTGTAGGGGCTTGGGCTCTGCCAGCACTATTGTTTGACGTTTCACCGTTTGTGTGGGCAATAGGATTTGTTACTGGCCATTTGATTGCGTTGCCTTTGGCTGTAGGTGCATTGTCAAAGATTATTATAATTGATCCATTGAGCAAGCTTGCCTTTACAGAGTTGTCCTATTCAGAATTTATTTTAGCTTTTTGCTCTGGTATGATTGTTGTCAGTACAGTGCTAGGGTTTTCAAAGCCTATTAGACGTTTGTATTATCTTATGCGCACACGTAAGGTTCCGTCTTTTGATGGTAACAAAATGATGCGTATACTTACTTCTCACACTATTGGGCCTGAACATGTACTTATATTGAGTGCAATATTAGTGCTCTTTTCGTATTTTCAAATGGCCTGGTATGTGCAAATTTATACTATTGTTTTGACCGTAGTGATGACATATCAATTATTGCTGATTGCCGGTCGTATAGGACTTGCTCCTTTGGGTAGATTTGCCACATTTGTTATGATCCCTGCATTGTTTTTATTCAAACTTGATACCGTTCAACTTATTATTATTGCAACGTTCGTAGAATTATGCGGCGGAGTAGCTGCTGATATATTATTCGGTCAGAGGCTTGCGCGTTTGTCAGGTATATCATCTGATAGAGTACGTATGTTTCAATGGATCGGCCTGTGTATCAGTGCGTTTGCTGCAGGTATTTTTCTCTATGTGCTGGTTACGAACTTTCAGTTAGGCTCTTCAGTTTTATGTGTGCAAAAAGCATACGCACGGCATCTTATGCTTGCTGCTACCACATTTAACTATGCAGCACTTGGCTGTGGTATGATATTCGGACTTATTCTTACCTATGTTAATATAAATCCAGCCCTTGTGCTGGGAGGGATTTTAATGCCATTACCCTTGTCGTTAGGATTAATAGTCGGTGCATTAATTGCATGGATATGCCCTGATTATGAGCGGTATATCCCATTTTGGTCAGGAGTATTTGCAATTAGTTCGTTATGGATGATACTAAGTGCACTTTGTTTTTAAGGAATGTTCTCAAGTGTATTGGAAAGTACAGCGTGTTCAAATTCATTAGGAGTTTTCATTGGGACTTTTTTAATATACTCTTGAGTGTTTTTTAAAATAATAGGGTTGCTTATTAATAGTTCTTTTGCTTGTGTTTTTGTTATATTGGCAGTAAAAGAAGCCCAAATAACAGCATCTATGTTATTGTCTTGAGCCCACTGTACGATTTCATAGATATATTTCTCTGGCAGCTTTGCCAGATTGCCCTTCCAGCCTTTATATTTAAATGAACATATATATTTATCAGTACTGTGATGATCCCGTATTATGAATGGAATATGCTCTAGTATTTGCGTTTCTTCTCGAGCAGCCAAATTAGCTCGTGCATGAGCCAATGAGCCGTAACATGAAAATGTGTACCATACGGGACGTAGAGGTGAATCTTCATGAATTACCAAAGCAAGTTTTGCTTTGCGTGTATTGGCAAATGCAAGTTGTAGATAATCGATAGGAAGCTTGAAGGGTGTCAATGCCCATGTACTTGTCGTGCATAGAGGAATTTTCGAAAAAGGTGCGTGTATTTGGTGCATAAGACTTCCGTATCCCAGTACAGCAATACGCAATGCGTCAAGGTTTGTAGACATGATACAGCAAAAAAATATGAGGTGTTTATGCATATTATATAGCACAGTTTAGCGCGAAAGATATTTACTGTGTGACTATACTCAATGTAATGTTGCTAAAGCTAGATTAGAAAAATATTGCATAAAAAAAGAGCACTAATTTATGTAGTGCTCTTGAGTAGATTGAAAAATAAATTATTATACTATCTCTTCTGCTGTGTTAAGGTCGTCTTCTGACTCTTCTGAATCTTCTGCTTCAGATGTGGGTTCGGATGCTTTTGTTACTATAAAATGCTCTGTATGTTCATTAGACGGATGTTTAATACGATAGGTTAATGTTGAAGAGTTTAACCAACGTGCTATCTGCCATGCTACAATAATAACTCCTGTTGCTATTACACCTGCGCTCACAGGAAGCCATTTATTCTGGATCTGAACAAAGTACTCGGGTGTCACATTTGTTTTGATTCTATTGAGTAGCGTGGAGCTCATTTTTACCAATCCTGCTATGGTGCTCCCCAGGACTGTTGATACATATAAGCGTGTTGCTAAACTTGGATTGTAAGACGAAGGCTTACTTTTGTAAGATATAACAGGCTTGTAGATCTCGTTATCCATAGCTTGTGTATATGCGCAAAAGGTTCCAAGCCATAATTTGCCGATTAGCATGAACATGACTGATAATTTCATAAATATGTATACCTTTCTTAAATTTATATAAGTAACTCAGTTGCTAGTATACTACTGGTTACAAAAAAAAGGAGCATCATAACTTCTTGTATGATGCTCCTGGCACTAACGTAATTGTGCACTATTTATTCATCCATAGAATGTGAAGAATGAGTATTGTCTGGACTTGTATTTTTACTTTTAATTTTGCTCATGCGGTCTTTAACTTTATTCCAATCTATTTCATTAATACCGGGAAGATCATAATCTATCACATCTGTATTGTTCGTCCGTTCAATCTGCTCTTCTACCATGTGGCGGGGTGATACACCACGGTTGTTTTTTACATCAGGGTGAGCGCCAAGTTGTAGAAGAGTAAGGATTTTACTTTCATCGCGAGATTTGATTGCCTGTATGAGAATAGTATTGCCTTCTTCGTCGATAGTACGAGCACTATTGAGTAGGTGTGTAATGCGGTCTAATTTTTCTGAGCGAGTTTCAATACCAAGGTTAAGAAATTCATTTAGAGCAACATCTTTATTACCTATAAATCTAACGGTGTCTTTGTTAAAACAGGCATCAATAACCAACATAAGCCCTTGATAAGGTAAATTTAAATTTTCTTTGTCTAGGAGCCATGTTTGTAAACGTTGCATAGGTACATAATTTAATGTTGTTTCATAAAGAACTAATTTTGCAAGTTTTTTCTTATTATCTTGATTTACAAATTTTGCAGCGCTTGCGCCCAACTGTAGTAACTTAATAACAGCAGGGCCATTATTGTCGATTACTGCACGTTCAAGGGCTGTTTTAGGAGTAGTTCTTTTTTTGTCAACAGAAAGAGGGATACTAAATGAAGTTTTTTCATCAACTATTTTTTCAAGTTTTTTACTTTTTATAATTTCTATTATTTTGTTAAATAGTTGTCCTTCTTGACCTGATATACGTTTATATTTTTTAAGTGCAAATGATATTGAAAATGCAGTAGGTTCTAGCTGTTCGACTAAATATTCCACGGCATTATAGCGAGAAATATCAATAGCAATCTCTACAACATATTTACTCAGACGAGCAAAATTCAACTTTATCATAGTAGTCATTGTTTTGAGTATATCAGTATTATTATTATAATTATCAATCGCGTAGAACATTGAGCCCACCGTAGGTTCAGCTCCTAATGAGAGCAAATCAATAATAACATCATCATGTTTTTCATGGGCAGCAATGTTGATGATTTTGTTACCGTTGTAGGTAAAATCATTAATAATATAAGCGCAATTTTCTCTATTTTTAAGTGTATTGATTACACTATCGTAAAGTTCTTTTCCATTTTTTTTAATTTCTTTAATCGCATACTCTAGTACATCGGTGGTCACATGAGCACCAATTTTGACCAGCTCAATAGCAGCCTGATATGCTTGTGCTGGGTACTGTTCTTTCATTGACAATACTAATTCCAATGGTGTTCTGCCATCATCTATGCGAGCTCCGTTGGTATATGCTTCAAGTTGATCAGAATCGTAAGGATATTTTTCTTTGAGTTCTTTGCACATATCTTTGAGGCGTTGACTTTGATCCCGGCCTATTTCTTGAATAGCGGAAAATAGTCGCGCATGATCTTCTATTCTATTGTTACCAATAGTAAAAGGACTATTTCTTTGTTTGGTTTTAACAAAGCTAGTACTATTTTTCAACAAAGATTTACGGTTTTCTTTATCTTGGTTGTCTTTAATACGCTGGTAGACGCTCTTTGTTTTACTTCTTACTATGCCCGCAATTGTTTTAGTTGTATCTTTAAGGTCAGAAAATGCTTCACTAATTGTTTTTCGTATGCTTTTTTCTTTATTATTCTTAGAAGATTCATCTGTATTAAGATCTATATATTCTAAATCTCGCTCTTCTTGAAGTCTTTCATTATATTCTCTTTGCAGACGAGCGAACATTTGTTCTTCCGTTTCTTTTTCACGCCCCTCTGTTGCATGTGATTTTGAAGTTGTACTGATGATGCATACATCTCCCTCTTCTTTCAACTCGGCAATGGTTTTTTTGGCATAAGAAGGAATATAAGTCCATTCTTCAAAAACAATGTGAGAATAGTCTGTGGCGTTATTAGTATCTTGAGCCTGATTGGTATTATTTTGTGATTGACGTGAATTGCCGATCACTAATTTTGCACTGTTTTTCTCCATACCATTAAGTATATTCTGGATACTTAGTGGTAAGAGTAAAGTAAGTAATATTAAAGTACGCATATATCCCCATCATTAGTATATTTAAAGTTATTTTCGGTTTTATACATTGCTTCATATATTACCCTGTAATTTTTTATCGATTTAAAAAACATATGTATTGTTATATTAAAATCCTTCTTGAAGGGTATGTTTTTATACTATCATTTAACTTTATATAACTATTCTCCTTTAAGAGTAGCTATCACTTCATCCCAATCGATAAGAGCATCGTCAAGATCTTCGTCAATGACAAATCCATTAGTATTATTTGTTGTTCGTTTGATGCGTTCTGCCACTTGTATACATGTTTCATTGTCTTGATTTGTAACTTGTTGTGCGCCATGTTGCATAAGTATTTTAATTTTTTTACTGTCACCCTTGCGTGTCAACATGTGTAACAATGTATTATCTGAGTATCGTGAACGTACATAATTGATAAGAAACGAAGTTAACTCTGACAATCGTTCATCGGAAAAATTATTTTCACAGCCTAGTCTTATGTGACCTTTAATATATCTCATAAATTCTTCTGGGCTATCATTTGACGAGTTTATCCAAGCGCCCAGTGGACTTACACCACTTTCTAGCGGATGGTCATAAAGCATTATGTCATTAATCCAATCAGGCAAACTGATAGTTTTTCTATCAATTGAGAGAGGAGAAGAAGGTGGGTTTTGGGTATTGCTACGAGGAGAATGTTTTTTTGCAGTTTTTGACAGATCAATCTTGGGTAATTTTTGTTGTAAAGCTTTTTGCCAATCACTTATTTTATATACTACAGTTTTAAAAAACCCTTCCATCACTTCGCCTACAGATGCAGTACTTGTTGATAGAGGAGAAGTTATTGTGCTGGATGAGAGTGCTTCTGTACTTGGTTGCTGCTGAGGGACCAAGGTGTTAAGGCGCATAGGAGTAGTTTTTTTGAAATTGTCATATAAAGATAGTATTTGTTTTTCAAAGTCAGCTTTTGCCTCATCTGCTGATATTTCAGAATTGCGTGATTGATACGCTTTTATATAGTAATCGAGTGGAGTATAACCTGATCCGTCCTTTTGAGAGAAATATGATACTATTTTTTCTCCGAGCATATGAATAAAGGGCTTGTCAGTTATTATTCGAGATCCGCCGATAGTGTGTCGGGGTTGTAGGTCTATATCTTGTTGCAAGCGTTGCATAATTTTTTCAATAATCTCATAGCTTCCTGTTTGTCCTGCATGGCTACATGCAAGGTGAAGAATATACGTTCCTTTATTGTCAGGATTGATAATAGTGCTGTATGCAAATGAATGCTCAAAAAAGCGGCTTAAATTGGTGCGTATACTCTGCGCAAGAGCATGATAGCGTTGATCTTGTTCGATAAGTGCTAAATTACTCAATACATAATGTATAGGATATGTCTTTAAATAGAATTCGTGGCTATTTTTGATTGGTTTGTTATTCTTCTCAGCTTTATGCCAACTGTTTCCTGTAGTAATAGGTTCAGCTTGGCTATGTTCATCGCTTAAAGTAGATCGTGTTGAGCTTGTCGACTGAGTAGAAAGTGTTTCTTGGCTCCAGGTTTTGCGTATTGCTTGAGGAATTGCTATTGGTGCAGTAACTGCCAATGCTCTTTTTCTACTGCCTTCAGGCGTACCGTTTTTTTCCATACTATATGATATGCAAGGAAGATGTAACACGCCGATACAATAAAGTATGAATTTGGTGTTGTAATATTTCATAACTATAACCTTATTTTAACCATAATTAAATACGAGATCCTATCTAAGTTTTATAGTAAAGAAATAATTAAAAATGTCAATTGGAAAATATTTAAAATTTCTAATCAACTTAATATTACCCAATAATTGTCTAATAATCTACTCAGACGAAGAGGTTACTAGATATGCTTCAATGAAATCGATTAACTCGCCATCAAGAACAAGGTCGGGTTGAAAGGATTCATGATTGGTGCGATGGTCTTTTACCATTTTATAAGGTGCCAGGACGTATGATCTTATTTGTGAGCCCCATTCAATTTTCTTTTTTTCAACCGCTGCAAGTTTTGCATCTTGCTCTTCCTTTTGTCTTTGTACGAGTTTTGCCTTAAGCATTCTCATTGCTATTTCTTTATTTTGACCTTGTGAGCGCTCATTTTGGCATTGTACTACAATATTGGTGGGCAAGTGTGTGATGCGAACTGCAGATTCAGTTTTGTTAACATGTTGCCCGCCTGCTCCACCTGCTCGATAGGTGTCTATACGTAAATCGGTAGGATCAATTACAATATCGACCTCAGGGTGCTCAGGTACAATCATGACACCTGCAAATGAAGTATGCCTTCGTTTATTGGCATCAAAAGGCGATATTCGTACTAACCTATGAATACCCTGTTCGCCTTTGAGTAATCCGTATGCATTGAGCCCTTTTATATATAAGGTAGCTGATTTGATTCCCGCTCCTTCGCCAGGCTGAGAGTCAATTAATTGGGGACTAAATTTTTCGCGCTCGCAAAAGCGTATATACATACGAAGCAAAATTTCAGACCAGTCTTGCGATTCAGTACCGCCTGCTCCTGCATTAATACTCAAAAAGCAATTAGACTCGTCATCGGGTCCATCAAGTAATAACCGTACTTTAAATTCTATAGTATGTTTATATAACTTTTTTAAATCAGCTTGTACTTGTTCAAGAGCGTTTTGATCGTCTTTGAATAAATTTAGCAAGTCAGGTGCTTCTTGGTATGCGTTGACAATAGCATTGTAATTATTAAAAAGTTCCTTTAGGTGTTGAAACTCTTTCAAGGTTTTTGCTTGATCTAAGCTTTTCCAAAATTCTTCATGTTCAGTCTTTTTTGTAGTTCTTGATATCGATTATGTATTTCTTGTTGTTTGTAAGATGAAGTAATAGTTTGAATGTGGGTGGATAGAGATTTTAATAATTCCTGTAAATCATCGTATAGCATGCATATACCTTTAGATATGTGGCACATATATATATAAGTGTTATATCAATTATAGTGTAGTGTAATCATAAAAAGGTGTCATATGAACAAATCTGGACGTCTTGTTATAATTTCAGGTCCATCGGGCGTAGGAAAGACAAGTTTAGTAGATGCTCTTATTTCGAGCAATGTTTTAGAGGTTCCATGCAAAAAAGTAGTCACTTATACCACAAGATCGAAACGAGACCATGAAAAAGAGGGCGTTGATTATTATTTTATTTCGCCCGCTCAGTTCCAAATATATATAGAGGAAGATTTTTTTATCGAATGGGCACATATCTATAATCAATATTATGGAATTGATAAAAACTTAATTGACTATATATCCCAAGGTATATGGTGTTTTATTGTCATCAATCAAGAAGGTACTACTAAGTTACTCAAAATTTTTCCTGACGCAATTACCATATGGATAGATCCGCCTCATTTGAAAGAACTCGCAGCCCGACTTGCCAAAAGAGGCCACACTACTCATGAAAACCCGCTTGAGATCGATACTCGGCTTGAAAAAGCTGCTAATGAGATACGCTCTGCCCATAGCTCTGGTATATACAAATATTGGATAATTAACGCTAATTTTGAAGAAACTTTAAAAAATATCGCAAAACTCTTGCATTTCTTATAAAAGATCCTACAATAATAAAAGCTTTGGTACACGAAACCAAAACAAATTGAAATCCTAAGTCATTTTCGGTCAACATAATTTAGGTGTATTTGCCATAAAAAAGCAAAAAACATCGAAAAACAAAATAAAAAAAGTTTTAAAAAATGTTGACAATCACAAAAATGACTGTAAGATATAAATACACTCGTTGAGTGAATGACTCGAAAAAAGTCGCCTCAACAAAAAAATTACATATCTTTGAAATACACGGAAAGCAAAAATTTTTGCCTACCGCTCAAATAATTGAGCTTTGAGCTTTTAGATTTTGTGATGAAGAGTTTGATTCTGGCTCAGAATGAACGCTGGCGGCGTGCTTAACACATGCAAGTCGAGCGAGAAAGCTCCTTCGGGAGTAAGTAAAGCGGCGAACGGGTGAGTAACACGTGAGAATCTACCTTTTAGTGAGGAATACCTTCGAGAAATCGAAGTTAATACCGCATAAGTCCTACGGGAGAAAGATGGCCTCTTTGCTGTCGCTAAAAGATGAGCTCGCGGGCTATCAGCTAGTTGGTGAGGTAATGGCTCACCAAGGCTATGACGGCTAGCCGGCCTGAGAGGGTGTACGGCCACACTGGAACTTAGACACGGTCCAGACTCCTACGGGAGGCAGCAGTGAGGAATATTGCGCAATGGGCGAAAGCCTGACGCAGCGACGCCGCGTGGAGGATGAAGGTTTTAGGATCGTAAACTCCTGTTAAGTGGGAAGAAAGATTCATCTCTAATACAGATGAAGGATGACGGTACCGCTAGAGAAAGCACCGGCTAACTTCGTGCCAGCAGCCGCGGTAATACGAGGGGTGCAAGCGTTATTCGGAATCACTGGGCGTAAAGGGTGTGCAGACGGTTTATTAAGTTGCTTGTTTAATTCTTCGGCCTAACCGAAGGCTCGCAAGCAAAACTGGTAGACTTGAGGATGGAAGAGAGAAGTGGAATTCTCGGAGTAGCGGTAAAATGCGTAGATCTCGAGAGGAACACCAATGGCGAAGGCAGCTTCTTGGTCCATTCCTGACGTTCATACACGAAAGCGTGGGGAGCAAACAGGATTAGATACCCTGGTAGTCCACGCCGTAAACGATGATCACTAGACGTCAGTTTCGTTTAACGAAATTGGTGTCGTAGCTAACGCGTTAAGTGATCCGCCTGGGGACTACGGTCGCAAGACTAAAACTCAAATGAAATTGACGGGGGCCCGCACAAGCGGTGGAACATGTGGTTTAATTCGACACTACGCGAGGAACCTTACCTGGGCTTGACATGCATATGACCGTCGTAGAAATACGATCTTCTAAGTTTACTTAGACATTTGCACAGGTGCTGCATGGCTGTCGTCAGCTCGTGTCGTGAGATGTTTGGTTAAGTCCTCTAACGAGCGCAACCCTTGCTGTCAGTTGCTATCTAGTGATAGAGCACTCTGACGGGACTGCCTGGGAAACCAGGAGGAAGGTGGGGATGACGTCAAGTCCTCATGGCCCTTATGTCCAGGGCTACACACGTGTTACAATGGCTAGTACAAAGGGTTGCGAAACTGTAAAGTGAAGCTAATCTCATAAAACTAGTCTAAGTTCGGATTGAGGTCTGCAACTCGACCTCATGAAGCTGAAATCGCTAGTAATCGCGTATCATCTATGACGCGGTGAATACGTTCTCGGGCCTTGTACACACCGCCCGTCACGTCATGAAAGCTGTTTGTACCCAAAGCCGTTTTAGCCAACCCGCAAGGGAGGCGAACGTCTAAGGTGTGGGCAGTGATTGGGACGAAGTCGTAACAAGGTAGCTGTAGGAGAACCTGCGGCTGGATCACCTCCTTTCGAGGGAGAATCCATAAAGCACTACATTTATGTAGGTGCTCAGGTGTTGTAAATACACACTATCGTTCAAAGCTGCAGCAATATAAGCTGCGGCGGTAGGCATATATTAATTTTTGGGCCTATAGCTCAGTTGGTTAGAGCACTCCGCTGATAACGGAGAGGTCAGTCGTTCAAGTCGACTTAGGCCCACCATAAAGATTTTACTGTTTCTGGCAACTTTATACATTATGTGTAATAAGTTGTGAGTAGCGGGGATGTAGCTCAGCTGGTAGAGCGTCCGTTTTGCACGCGGAAGGTCAGCGGTTCGATCCCGCTCATCTCCACCAAGAACAAGTATAGTATGGACGACTGGCCTAAATATTCGTAAGCTTTCCGTGAAATAGAGTAGTACATGATAGAAAATATCTTGTGTTCTTTGAAATATACGTAAGTCAATTTGACTACAATTCATTTGAGTAGCCTAGTAAATTAGTGATTAATTGAAAAGGGCTTTTGGTGGATGCCTTGGCATCAAGAGGCGATGAAGGAGGCGGAAGACTGCCATAAGCTTCGGGGAGCTGTCAATCAAGCAATGATCCGAAGATGTCCGAATGGGGAAACCCTTCTTGGCAAACCCAAGAAATCTTTATCTGAATATATAAGGTAAAGAGGCGAACGGCATGAACTGAAACATCTAAGTAGTGCCAGGAATATAAAACAACGTGATTCCCTGAGTAGTGGTGAGCGAAATGGGAAGAGCCTAAATTATTGTTACGTGATAGCCTGCAAGCGTTGTAACAATAGCGTAGTGGGATGTAATGTTTGAGGATTGCAGTCCTCGACTTAAGACTTTTTACTCTAGTTGAACGCTCTGGGATGGGCGACTAAAGAAGGTGACAGTCCTGTAAACTAAAGACTAAAAAGATTAAGATTATTCTCCCGAGTACCATAGAGCACGTGAAATTCTGTGGGAATCTGTCCGGACCATCGGATAAGGCTAAATACTCCTTGATGACCGATAGTGAACAAGTACCGTGAGGGAAAGGTGAAAAGAACCCCGGGAGGGGAGTGAAATAGAAACTGAAACCAATTGTCTATAAGCGGTGGAAGCGGGATATACGTATCCGCAACCACGTACCTTTTGCATAATGAGCCAACGAGTTATGGTGTGTTGCAAGGTTAAGTTTTGAAAGAACGGAGCCGTAGCGAAAGCGAGTCTGAATAGGGCGACAAGTAACACGACATAGACCCGAAACCTAGTGAGCTATCCATGTCCAGGGTGAAATCTCAGTTACATGAGATGGAGGCCCGAACCGGTGTGGGTTGAAAACTGCTCGGATGAGGTGTGGATAGGAGTGAAAGGCTAATCAAACTGGGAAATAGCTGGTTCTCCCCGAAATATATTTAGGTATAGCCTTGTTGAATCCGCAATGGTGGTAAAGCACAGTTGAAGCTTTGGGGGCGCAAGCCTACCAGGCCTTTACTAACTCTGAATGCCGTTGCGTTAGAAGACAGGAGACAGACTGTGGGGGATAAGCTTCATAGTCGAGAGGGAAACAGCCCAGACCATCAGCTAAGGTCCTTAAGTATTCGTTAAGTGGTTAAAGAAGTGAAAATGCTTAGACAGCCAGGAGGTTGGCTTAGAAGCAGCCATCCTTTAAAGAAAGCGTAATAGCTCACTGGTATAGTGTTTTTGCGCTGAAAAACGAACGGGGCTAAACGAATCACCGAAGCTATGGCTTGTACATTTATTTGTACAGGGGTAGGGGAGCGTTCTCTGATAGATACAAGTTTGACCGTAAGGACAAATGTGGATCAGAGAAGTGAATATGTTGGTATAAGTAACGAAAAAATAGGTGAAATTCCTATTCGCCGTAAGCCTAAGGTTTCCGTGAGAACGGTTCATCCACTCAGGGTTAGTCGATCCCTAAGCCGAGGCCAATTGGAGTAGGCGATGGAAAACAGGTACAATATTCCTGTACCACTTATGAGCGTTTGAGCGAGGGAGTGACGCAGAAAGGTAGGTTAACTTGGCGCATGGATGCCAAGCTAAATGTAAAGAGGTGCTTTATAGGTAAATCCGTAGAGCAACAATCCTTGAAACATGATGGGTATATCGATCCGTAAGGAAAGATGTATTTGACTGATCCTACGCTGACTAGAAAAACTTCTAGCGAGCTTTATGAGTGATCGTACCGCAAACTGACACAGGTAGGCAGGTAGAGAATACTAAGGCGTTGAGATAACTATCATTAAGGAACTCGGCAAAATGGCCCCGTAACTTCGGGATAAGGGGTGCCTGTCACGTTATTTGAGTTCGCTTGGAAAAGCGTGCAACAGGTTTCAACAAAGAGGCCCAACCGACTGTTTAACAAAAACACAAGGCTCTGCAAACTCGTAAGAGGAAGTATAGAGTCTGACGCCTGCCCAGTGCTGGAAGGTTAATAAGAGAGGTTAGCTCGCAAGAGCGAAGCTTTGAATTGAAGCCCCAGTAAACGGCGGCCGTAACTATAACGGTCCTAAGGTAGCGAAGTACCTTGTCGGGTAAATTCCGACGCGCATGAATGGCGTAACGAGTTGGGCGCTGTCTTGATGATAGACTCAGTGAATTTGTAGTACCGGTGAAAATGCCGGTTACCCGCGGAAGGACGGAAAGACCCCGTGCACCTTTACTATAGCTTGACATTGATTTTTGGATTAATTTGTGTAGGATAGGCGGGAGGCTTTGAAGTCACGGCGCTAGCTGTGATGGAGCCAACCTTGAAATACCGCCCTTATTGGTTTGAAAATCTAACTTTGTCCCGTAATCCGGGTAGAAGACAGTGTCTGGTGGGTAGTTTGACTGGGGTGGTCGCCTCCTAAATTGTAACGGAGGCGTTCAAAGGTTCCCTCATGACGAATAGAAATCGTCTGTAGAGCGCAAAGGCAAAAGGGAGCTTGACTGTGAGACATACAGGTCGAACAGGTGCGAAAGCAGGACTTAGTGATCCAGTGGTTCCACATGGAAGGGCCATTGCTAAACGGATAAAAGGTACGCCGGGGATAACAGGCTGATCTCCTCTGAGAGTCCACATCGACGAGGAGGTTTGGCACCTCGATGTCGGATCATCGCATCCTGGGGGCGGAGAAGTTCCCAAGGGTTTGGCTGTTCGCCAATTAAAGCGGTACGTGATCTGGGTTCAGAACGTCGCAAGACAGTTCGGTCCTTATCCTCCGTGGGCGCAGGGTATTTGAGGAGGGCTGTCCCTAGTACGAGAGGACCGGGATGGGCAGACAGATGGTGTTCCAATTGTTTACCACAAGCAGCGTTGGGTAGCCAAGTCTGTAAGAGATAACCGCTGAAAGCATCTAAGTGGGAAACTCGCTCCAAGATAAGATACCCCGTATCAGAGAGATCTGATACATTAAGACCCCTTGAAGACTACGAGGTTGATAGGTTGGGTGTGTAAGTACAGTAATGTGTTTAGCTAACCAATACTAATAGGTCGAAAGTTTTAATTACTATCTAATCTTGAAAAATTTCGGCTACAAAATACATGTAGTAAATTGACTTACATATATCTCAAAGAACATGAGAAAAATTTCACTAAATTATATGTTCCGATAGCAGGTACATAAAAATTTCTGGTGGGTATAGCTACGAGGAAACACCCGTTCCCATTCCGAATACGGCAGTTAAGCTCGTAAGCGCTCAAGATACTTGGCTGGTAACGGCCTGGAAAAATAGGTACTGCCAGATTAAAATAAAGCTCCAACTAATACTTGGAGCTTTATTTTTGTTCTTATCTCTATGTCATTGATGGTTCAATAAGACTAAAAATCGATTCCTTATCAACTACTCTTATATATCATGCCATAGATAGCATGTTTAATACGTTTTCCAGTCTGATTTTTGTAATCAAAGGATGAGTATTATAAGGTATGTATTATTTTGTAAAAGACTGTAGAGCATAATACGCAATAACGATAAAAGTATTATCTAATATTGAGCCTTTTGTAATGCATGATCCATTGCATTATTCTTAAAGACATGCACTATTCAAACACATTATATAAAGTAATAAAAATGTATAAAAACTATTTGCTTATGCTACTTATATTTATATGTTCAAGTGTACTATATTCTTCTAATACGTTGTCTATAAATCATGATTATATTTCAAAAATACGCGGATGTATTCTTGGTGCAGTAGTGGGCGATATGCTAGGCGGCCCTGTAGAATTTATTCAGGATCCTGATGACATATCTAAAAAATACATAAGAAACGATAGTCTTGATATTTCTTTGTTGCCGTACGTAACTACAAAGAGTGGTAGACGTATTATTCCTTACACAGATGATACTGGTATGACTTTATGTGTTTTGAAAGGTATTTGTAATTGGCATAACTCTTATAACAAAGAGCATAGTATTATTTACACAATAGCATGTGAATTTGTAAATGATCTTAATAACACTTTAGGATGGGCGCAACCGTCTCGTGCTCCTGGAAATGCCTGTCTTAAGAATGTAAGAAAGTTTGCATCTGTTCTAAAACAAGGAAATAGTGATCACGATACATCTCTTTTTCACAGGAAAAACCCCTTTGGATGGTGGGTGGAGCTATGGACGGAGGATGTGGATCGGTGATGCGTGCTCATCCGTTTGGCTTATTGTATTTTCAAAATCCTACCAAGGCTGCTTTTTATAGTAGGTTACAGTCTACTATTACACATGCAGCACCAATTGCTATTGCTGCATGCGAATCATTTGCAATTGGTATTGCGCATGCAATGAACTCAACGATATCTCCCCAACAAATAGCGCGCAGTATGATTGATAGGGCACAGGTTACTGACCCAAGTACTGCTCAATTATTAGAACAAGCGCTAATGTATGCCCAAAATCCTGAGAAATACGATTCAACTGTAGTATTCAAGCAATTACTTGGCTGGGCAGCACATGAAGCTTTAGCAGCAGGATTGTACTGTTTTTTAAGATACCCTTACGATATGAAACGTGCTATTACTTTGGCGGTTATTACACCCGGAGATAGTGATAGTATTGCTACCATTGCAGGCGCGTTGGTAGGAGCCTATAATGGTCAGGGCTGTTTGCCAGGCGATTGGCTTGAATATATAGAAAATAAAGAAGAAATTGAAAACCTAATAGAACAATTTTCAACGTATTGTGTTGTACATTAAGTAGTAATGTTTTGAAACTACTATAAATATTGTAGTAAAATTCTGAAGAATATTTTTTGTAATACAATGAGACTAATTTTTAGTAGGTTAAATTTTACTCAAAGTTAGTCTCATTTTGATGATTTTATCTCAAATTAGATAGGAAACAGATTGTCTTTGATCTTACCTAATAAAATTTTTAGGTTAATATCGTTAGGATATTCTTTAATTGCGTCCCTCAAAAGATCGACTAAGGGAAAATCATGATAGTACTTTTTATCATCAATTCTAAAGAATGTTTTGAACGTAAACCTTGGGAAAAAGGAACCTGATTCGTTATTTCTATCATTATAAGCTATGTTTGCCCAAAATGAGTATCCTCCAAAATATTTATCAGCTGTTTCAGAATCCGATTGATAAGATTCTTCAATATAAGTGCTAAGTTTTTTAGGTATGATATCATTAGTTGCTAATATTCCCGAATATCTATATTTGAGCAAATGCTGAATGCAAAACATATACGATTTATTCACGGGACTACTTATTAAAGGATTGGGAATTTGGAGCTCACGACAAGAAGTTGCAGCGTTAGGAACTATTTTATATAAAGACGTAGAATTAATATAAGATAATCTATCTTCAGTAATAATATCACGGTACCTATACCATGGCTTTTCCGGATCAATATTATGTAATAATGTATACACAATATTAAAATTGTCTTTTCTTATACTACGAGTGAGCAGTAGTCTTAATACAAATCGTGCTCGACAAGGTGTATCGTTCCAATAAGTACTTATTGCAGGATTATGAACTAAAATATCTATAAATAATTTAACAATTGTTGTTGAATTAGCTCTTATTGCATACAAAAGTAGATCATAAATACCACACAAAGCTAATTTAATCTTTTTGTCAGTATCGAGAAAACGGTATCCAATCTGATCAATATCATCATTTATAAATCTATGATCAATCGTGTCAAGAGAATACAAGGTATTATATCTCGCGCACAACGTTTGCTCTGTTGCCCATAATATATGTTTATCAAGTGCTACAAAATTTTCGTATTCCTGCGGACCTGTGCCCCCCATAAGCAATTTGTAGACTGGGTCTTTATTGGTCTCAGCGCCTACTAATAATAATTTATGCCAAAGTGCAAGGCGTAGTTTATTATCATTCTGGCAATGCTTATCTACAAATGCTTGTATGCTTTCACGTGAACCCAAGGTATTTATCTCAGGATAAAAGTAATAAGCAAGATAAATAAGATCAACTTTGTCATCTATAATTTTAACCCGACGAAGTTCTTGTTGGATTATTTCTAAAAGTTCCCATGGATCATAGGGATTGGAAAATTTTTCAAGTTCTAAATTTATTCCTTGGAGACTGATAAGGATATTTTTTAATACTTTTGTCAATAATGAGTCTCCATATGCACAATAGGGCCATTTAGCTTGAGCAAGATGTTTTGATTTTATCAAGCAATTTTCATAAATTAACGAATTACTAAAGTCTTGTCCGATACAATGAACTTGAGTAAGTATAAGTTGATTGTGTTCGTTGTAATCTACCCCTTTTTTAATATTATCAATGAAATTATTCCAACGTTCCTCACCCCAACGTCCTTGATCTGGCTTGCATAAAGAAGGAGTAGAAAGCAAATGCCAATTAATATTCTGTGCTTCTTGTGTATATATGTTTGATTTTACGAGCTCTGATTTAGGCGTATATGTATTGAAACATAACAACTTTTGAGCACCAGTACCGGTAACTTTAATTATTTTATCCGTGAAAGCGACACTATCTTTGTACATTTGTTCTGTAATACTTGTCGCTATTATAGGCTGTACAACATTTTTAATAAATTCTGTGCGGGCTTTAATTTCTGCAGGTAGTGCTACTTTGCATAGATCGCGTTCCATAGTGTGGGACTGCAAATATAATCCCAAAAGACCTACGAGTAATCCTAGATATTTATAGTGCATGGCATCCTTTCAATAAATACTTCTATTAGTTTGGATCAACTATTATACGCTAAATCAAAAAATTGTTTTTTTTGCGAATATTTAATAGTAATGATAGACAGTTTGAATAAATAACACGTAACAAGATATATTTATTAATTATTGGCCACATTGACAATATTTTCTATTAGTGTATTATTGTATTAATATGTATTATACATATAAGTTATATAAATGGAGTTCTTTTATGAAATGTTTTAAAATTTTTGTTCTTATTGCCAGCACTTTAGCTTTTAGTTCTTCTCAGTCGATGCAATATGTACCAAAATATAATGCTCGCTATCCTCAATCATTCGGGCTCATAGGTAATTTTATAGGCCGATTTATTTCTCCCATTGGGCGGGCGATAGGGCGAGCAGACTCATACATTAATCAATCTTTACATACAGGATTTGAAAAAATAGGTGTAAGTAATTTTTCTACGCGCCACGCGGCAGTAACCGCTGTTACTATAGTCGGAGCACTCGGTATGTACAAACTTGCACGAACTTTATGCACATATATTTGTAAAAGCAAATCTAACGATATCAAAAAAAGTGACGTTATACACAATACGGATAATGTTCAGGATGTTGGGACTACCGTTGAAATAACAGATTCTCAGAGAAAATTAAATGAATTATTAATCACATTAAAAAAAGAACACGCTCAAGATGAGCAAAGCTTTAATAGTGATATTGCGTACCAACATGTATTAAATAATGTTATAGACACTATAAATACATTGTCAGTAGTTATACCTGATGAGCTTGAAGTTATAATATTGCATCCGGAAGAATTTAATAAAGATTTAGTAAATTTTTGTGAGTATTGGAAAACAAATGCGCATCAATTTGTTAACTTTATAAAAAATAACGACGAGAAAAACATTAGTGTGATCATATCTACCATAGAAGATAAATATATTGACGCTAACATTGCAGTAGTGCGTGCTGGTTCAGCCAAAGATAATCTCAAAAAGGAATTTTTAGATAAAGGCCAAGCTCGTACTATACTTACAAATTTGATATTAGGTAAATATCAAATAAATTGTGCATCATAATCTAAGCCAGAGTACGTTTGTAGTTTGAGGAAATGAATTCAAAGGTTAATTTGCATGGTATTGCAAAAGCCTTTTTACAATCCTTCCAATTAAGCATACACTAGCCATATAACATAGACCATCTGACAGGAGTTTTTTATGGTGAATCGTATAATACGTGCTTTTTCATTAGCGTCACTACTTACTCTGAGTGGAATTATATATGCAGGACCTCAAGAAGTTGAAAGCTGCATGGCGCGCATTAACAAGCATTGTCAAGCTGAAGCAGAGCAACTCATTATTAATTATCTTACTGCCAATAGTGAAGCGATCAAAACTGGTGATCCTCGTGTAATATTTCGTACGCTTATGCAAAAGCTTACGGTAACATTTAATTCTATTATTGATCAGGAAACGTTAAGTGACAGGTCATTAACGGGAGAAGAAAAAATTACAATACAAAATACTATGAAGGCTGAGTTTATACAAGGCCTTGAGCAAGGATTTGAGCAACTTTTAAATTATGCAGAGCTTAATTAAAAGTTTGTTTACTTGTAAAACTTATTTAAGGCTACTTGTTTTAAAACAAGTAGCCTTATTTATTTGTATATATTAGTTGCATCATGCTAGACTCCTCCTGTTATAATTTTTAATTAAAGAGGATGCCTTATGATATATAAATTTTTTGCACTATTAGTAGTAAGCATGTTATGCTCATCGGCTGTATATGCCGATCAGCAGCCTAATCAGGAATTAACAACAAATCAACAATGGTCCATCATGCTCAAAGATATGTCGTATCGTTTGAAACTTGAGTTGCATGCAAATTATGCGCAACCTATTGAATGGTTAGAAGCAAATGCATGTATGTATCCGCAAGAAGCGCAAAGCAAACTCTTAGAATTACTTAACGCGTTTGTACCACGCATACAGAAAGCAATTGATAATTTAGTAAGTAGATTACAGGTAGCTGACGATAGTATAGCTGAGGTTAAGCAAGAGCTTTTAAATAATTTCGTAAATTATATTGGTGAGTATATTCAAGAACAAGCACACTTGAGATCAACTATTCGTGCATATCAAGCGGGGCATAATTATACTGATGCCCAATAACGCGCAATAAGGAAAATAGTTATGAAAAAATTTTTATATATCCTGCTATGCGCCATAACCCCATGTATGTATGGACAGTTATGTTCAGTGCAAACGTGTGCTTCTGATGAACAATCTGATGAGCTTACATTACAAGATACTAATACTGTCAATCCTATTGTCACTCAGCTACAGCAATATATTGCCTTTATTCGAGTACACATAGAGCAGGAACTTTGGACCCACTATTCTCAAGAGCTTGAATACATTCAAAATAACTACCTACAGAATCATATGCAAGCAGGAGAAAAAATTAAAGAGCTACTTAAACTGGTATATGGAGCTTTAGATCAAGATGGGTTGCAGCAATTTCTTGAGCAATCTCTTCATATCCCCTCTTCTCATTCCTCGCAACTTGCACAATTATGCACTCATATTATCATGACTGATATTTATGTATTCTTGTGTGGTATTCATGGACTTGTTAATCAGTAAAAACAACAGGGCATGTAAAGTTTACATGCCCTTTATTTTTATCAGTAGTAGTAACAAAATTTTTTAACTAGTACGTATGCGATGGCTCGTATAAAATAGTGCTATTGCAGCAGCTAGACTTGTAATTGCAATAACGGGTTTCTTTCTTAAAATTCTGTAATACCATGCAGGTTGAACATGCGGTATTGTGTCGTCAGAATTTTTCAATTCTCTGGAAGGTGAGCTTTCAAGTTTAATGCGTGTGTTATACAATTGATCAAGTGTTAACATATGCAGTACTTGTTTTTGTAAAATTGCCAAAGTCGTGTCGTTACACCACTGACTTTGAACTATTTTTGTATCCTCTTGTGGATGTTGATAAGAATATATTATTACTCCCGTTGCCATATCTATAATTATTACCACTTGTTTACTTTCTTTTTCTGATATACGAGCGTATATAATAGCGTAAGTGGTGCTTGGATCAAGTGTCATATGTTCCACTTTTATAGGGTCATTATAATAGGTGTGTGTAACGACAGTGCTTGTCGATCTATTAATGTATGTACATGTCCCATTAGTTGGATGGGCGATAAGAATTTGTAAGCCATCATTACTAACACATACAATGTAAGAATGCAGTGATTCTGTTTGCAAAATCGATGAGAGTTCAAACTCTTTACGAGGTTCCTCATACTCTTGGGTAGTAGGATTAAAATATAAAAGCATGAGACTGCCTTGATCTATGTACCATATACCTAGTTTACCTGATTGCCAGCGGACATCTTGTATAAAGTACTCAAAAAAGAGTCGATCAATGGTACCACTTTCAGTTGATATACACAGACTGTCAGTAGATCGTTCTTGGCGATTGATTGCATGCAAATAAATATATCTTTGATCTTCAGACCACGATACATGCAGCTGATCATAAGGGTTGGTAAGTGTAAAATTTTTACATGGTATAAATTTCCAGGCATTTTGACTGTATGTGCCTAGATATGCACTGTTCCTATCCCCGCATAATATCTTACAATTGTCAGGCGAGTAATAAGCAAATGCTGCCTGAGAATCTTTGCCAGTCCATGCATGGATCTGAACAGGTTCTGATGACCCCTCGATTAGGTTTTGATAAATTATATTTTTGATTTCCTGGGTGCTATTTTCAGATAATTGAAGATTGTAGAGTATAGTGGGGATACCAGTATGTTGGCGCATAATATCAAGTATGCTATACCCTGGGGTGAGAATATCAAATCGTTCATACTTAATTATATTCTTCTGTTGCAGCTGGGAGCAAATTTTTTGGGCTGAATCATGAATTCTATTCTCAATTGATTGTTGTAGTTGAGTGGCAGGAATACTTTTTTCAAGGCCATAGATTGTCTGATGTATATATACGTTAGTTAGTAAAAATAAAAAGAAGTGTTTCATGAGTATATGCCTTACTTACTACTAATAAATGAAGTTATTGTACTTACTCTAAGATGCAATTTATCAAATCTCAATGTTTATATTATAAAACAAGCAAAATCAATCAGTTAGAATATGATCAAACTGCTTAAATTGTTTTTATACTTTTATTTTCTTGGCAAAGTAAATAGCGCTCAACCTGCTCTAATTCAGCGATAGTATTGACTCCTTGAACTACATCAAAAGGAGTAATAATATATCCAACAGATTGCTTGTGTATACTTGCAATTTCAATTAAATCGGTAATATACACTTCAGGACGATTAGACTGTAAAAGCTCTGTTTGCACAGATTCTAAAAAATGACGATTTATAAGGTAAATCCCCGCATTAATAAGTGGATAATCGTATGCAGATTTAGTAAAATGACGAGCTTCGACTATTGAAATTGAACTTTCGGTTTGTACTATGCGGCCATAAGAACTTTTTTCTTGTGCATAGATACATGTTACAAAGGTAATACAATGAGCTTGCGTAACATGATGCTCAATAAGTTGTTTGATCAGTTCAGGATTGACAAGAGGCATGTCGCCATTGAGTACTAAGAGTGTAGATGTGTTCCATGCAGGACGTGAACAGAGCAAGGCATGTCCCGTACCTCGTTGCTCATTTTGCTCAACATAGGAAACTTCAGGTGCATAGATACGAACTGTGTCGATAACACGTTCTTTTTCGTGGCCTACTACTAGCGTGGTAGGAATATCAAGATTACGACACGCATTAATAGGTCGCATGATCATAGGTAAATTAGCAATTGGTGCAAGTAATTTACTTGTAGGACCGGTAAAGCGGGAAGAGCGTCCTGCTGCGAGAATAATTGCTTGAACTGAATACATATTAGGTGCGTTTGCTTGTTAAAAAGATGCTCAAATAGTATGTGCATGTGCTTAGTATAACAGTAGTAATGATAAAACTGCTAACTCCTATACTCCATGGCAATAAAGTACTATTGATAAGAAGGCGTAAAATGAGAGCGGTAGCAGTTACCATTGGTATGATGGCATGATCGTAGCGAAGGTATACTAAATACAAAACTACATATACGCATGTCATAAATAATATGCTCAGCGCTAGTTCTGGTAGAGAAGCAAGTTCAGAAAATTCAAGACTAAATGCTTTGGAAAATGCAAAGCACAGTACTGCTACTTTTGCCCATGCGGGATACGTTAATTTAATATAATCAATTCCTGAGACAAAAATAAGGAGCATTATAGTGCTGGCAATCCACCCGATACTATTACTGATAACTATTGAGAGTATAGGTGACCAGCTGCTATATAAAGCATAATCGAATAAAACAGGATGCCACCAACTTTGAATGAGAGTGTTCAAATCATGGGCACATGCAAGTAATACTCCGCCGCCTAGCCCGAGCATAATACGGTCGCGCCATCGCGCGAGATACCAGTATTGAAAAGCACTTGTTGCGATAAAAGAGGCACAACCAAAGAGTGCGCTTGCGACAAAGCCGCTTATAAATAAAGAACTTATGTACGGAATTAATTGGCTATAAAATGGTTGTGCGGTATTCATAACTGCAATGGCAGAAGGAATATTATTGGCAGCTTGGAGTATATACAAGATGGTCATAATAATATAGGTAATAGCACCAAGCCACTTGTGACGGGGTAAAGCGTATGAGCATACACGCACATAGACATGCACACAAAAGAAAAAGGTAATACAATCCAGTACCGAGTGTATCGATAATAGTGACCCAGTTATGCTCATGAGCATATGCGCGTTGTACTTCTTCTGGGATATGCATAAATTTTCGTGTATTGACTAGTTTGTTTCCCGCAATTTCAATATCTATACGTGCTTGGCCTTCACCGGCGGGTACGCTCGTGTCTACGAAAGTAAATTCCCAGTCGGTACGTGCAGGATGTGCCAAAGATGAAGCTGATATTTCTTCCAGCAGTGGTGTCAGTGGGCCATACAATGTTTGTAAATATGATTGTGCTATATTTTTTGCGTGAGTCTTGGAAATAGTCAGGCCCGGTGCAGCCTCAGGCATAACTTCTTGTAACCGTAATATTGTGCCGGCACTCGATACATATGCGCGATACTCATGAGCGCGCTCTACAGGTGAGCCTTTCCAGCGAATAGTGCGTACAATCCAGTATGCAGGAAACAAGTATTGATTAAGTAGTGCGTAATATTCAGGGTGACCTAATTTACTCCATGTATACCGATGTGCTTGTCCGGTTGAAAATAATGAATCTTCTGCGCGCGTTAGTGCATAGCTATGCCACTGGTTGTCAAAGGTTGTTCCTTTCTCTTGCCATGCCTGATGTGCTATATGCAAAGCTTGAGCTCGGTTAAGCAATAGAGGCTTGACCTCAGACGAGTTAGTGCGTTGCATAAATCCTGAAGTCCAACATATAGCTGATAAGATAGCTATACTTAATGCTCCGATTGTAGTGAATTTATTGAGGACAATCGGATGGGCTGGAATTGCGTGACTTACCCGTTTAGTAAACAAATGTGGCACAAAACTTTTATTGTAATCTTGTACGTGTAGTTTCTGAGAACCTTTGTATCTTATGCGCGCCAATAACGGGATTGCAATAGGTATTGCAGCACATATGATGACAAGAGCTTGATTGAGGTACGCCCAGGATCCACTACTGATGAATATGGGCAGGCAACACCATACCACATCATATATAATATGACTAATAATGGTAGGTAAAAGCCCATAGTTAAAGTAAATCCACCCAAATAGTACTGATGGGCCCAGTAATTCAACCAAGCGAGCATATGCCGGTTGTGCAGCATATGTTGCATGTGCTGCGCCAAAAACAATAGCTTGCAAAATCATAGAAATAGTAATCCATAATCCAGGTCGACCATATCGGCGGCCTAATAGAGTAGCTCCTGCCAGCGGAATAGCGCGGTAAAGACATTCCTCAACAAACCCTGCTCTTAGTGAAGGAATAAGGCCGGCAAGCCAAGGAGCATATGTAGCTAAAATATCAGGTTTAAATAATTCATTTGATGGAAGCCACCAACCCCATATTCGAGTAGCACACCAATAAAATATTACAAGAAAACTAAATTCCAGCGGTACTGTCAGATATCCTGCAATAGTTTTTCCCAAAACAGTGTTACTTGCAGCAACCCGTCCTGACCACGTTTTCCACAGTTGGAGTTGGTTTCCAAACGCACGACGAGTAAGACTTTCAGCAGCAATAAAAATGAGTGAAAATTCAGCAAACTGGAATAGCATTTGATGGAATGCTTGTACGATGTAGGAGACTAAAAATCCTGTATATGAAAGTGCCGTGTGATAGTTCATCCATGCCAACGGTAACTCATTAATTTCTGCTATAAATCCTGCCAGCGCAAGACCAAACCCCCATAATAAGGGCGCTTTCCATAATACAAATCGTTTACGCAGAAGATACCAAAGTCCAAATAAGCAGCCTCCAAACATATAAAGAATAAGCATTGCAATATAAGCAAACCAAGCAATAGTATTATTCTTCGATCGTAACTCTTTATATCGTAAAATAAATTCTTCCGGCACTTTAAAATAAGGGCTTATTTCAGTAAGTGTATCGCCACTTACCACAAGTCGAAGACGAATAAGTCCTTGATTAATGCGTTCGGGCCATTGATATACAAATGTATGATCAATGCGTCCTGAAACTCGTTTTTCTTGATACGATTCAATCAGGTTATATTTTTCAAGAGGGATGTTCCATTCTTGAGTAGCTATAGTCTGGGCATATTCTTGAGCATGTTCGGAAGTCCATGCTACTGATCCATGTGTCTCAGGAAGGATTTGCAGAAAGCTATACGGCTTTCCTTCAGGAGTAAATTGAATGTAAAGCTCATAAGGATCATGTTCTTTAAAGTGGCGAACGTTCCATGTATAAGGACTATATACGTGTGAGGTAAGAATATTTTTAAATGCGCGGTGATTTTCTTCAAGTTCTATGTATGTTTTACTTAAATGATCTGTTTTAAAACTTACAGCAACGCGAGGATTTTCAGGTTTCCATTGATATCGAGCTGCAAGTTGGCGTGCGCGTGCGGTAGCACCGGGACGGTCCATGCTAATAGTAAGAGATACAAGAGGAAATACTTTTTTAAAATATTTATGTACAAACGCTAAGCAAAGGAGGTTGGCAATAATGAATATACTCCAAAATAATCGTGATGCTACAATGCGTTTCATATAACACCTTTGCTCAATACACTCAGATTACTCACTGTTTATATCCTATATAAAAATATATGCATGTACGTGTGTATAATATTATAGTTGTACAATATTAAATAATTCATCAAATTTTGCACAATGATTGAATCGACGCATAGCCCAAAGGGGAACAGTCTTTTGTGCATATTCCATAAAGTCATATAGTCCTATTTTATACGATTCTGAATCGTCAATACGTTCAGGAAATGCGATTCCAATGCCAAAAAGTCCGGGCGCAATGACACCGGTGTGATCATCATAGGAAGTAACTGGTTGGCCATCTACTCTAATAATATTACGGTCAAATCCTATAGCATAAATAATTTTAGTACAAATAGGTAGCCACGCATTACGGGCTTCTTTATTATTGTATAATCTTATCAAATGCGCAGGACACGTGCCTAGTAATGTCTGCTGTGCCCATGCTGCAGTCTGCCCACCAAGTGGCTCTTGTGGGCGTGTACCTACGATGGTGCTGCCATCGGTATCAAGAAAAGTTTTTATTTGTTGTTTATAAAGATTGATAATACGTGAAGCTGATATATCGCATAAGTTTTTAAGAGTAAGCACTGCTGAATGTGAACTACCTACGACTGCAATAGTATCACGCTTGGAAATAGTTTTTTCCAACGCCTTGCTATCAAGTGCTATTTCCAATGGTATTACATCTTTGCAAGGATAATTGAGTGTACGTGGATGGCAGCCTGTTGCAAGTATGACGTTAGAAGAACGATATACTCCATTGCAGGTAGTAATATCAAAAGATTTTTCATTTTGTTTATAATCAATTGTGCGAACATGTCCTTTAAGGCCAGGAACTTTTTTTAGCAAATGATAGGTAATATCTTGTAAAGGTTCAATAATTATATGGAGCGGATACGTCGTATGCAAATCATACGTATACAAACGATCAATTGCTGGACTTGCGCACTCTCTGAATGCTGAGCAACATTGTATAAATTCAATAAATGATTGCGTTGGTGTATTGCCCGGTACTTGTTTGTAGTATCTTCCAAGATCACCTACATTAAAGTACTGATCTATCCAAAGTATATCGCATGCTTGGATACCTTGCTCAAGGAGCAAACCTAAAGTGACAATACCTGCAGGGCCAGCTCCAATAATAGTCCATGAATAAATTTTGTTAAGATTCGGTTCAATATGAACAATTTTGTCTTTACTGTGCTCTGGTGTTACATGTAACAGTGTCGCAAGTAACGATATTATACATAACAAACTATTCCATGCCGACATACTTCCGACTGATCTAGAAAACAAAAGACCACTCAAGCTTTGCATAGTATGATGATTTAAATCAAGGCACTGAAGTAAGATTTTTCTTTAATTATATAAAAGAATAATTTAATTTATTAAGGCATAGCTATTGTTTTTATTTTTCATCAAATAAACTAAGCAAGTCATATACAGATTTAAAACCTCTTTTTCTGCAATTCTTTGTATCTATTTTTTGATCATATGATACAAGCAATGTGTTAATGCCGAATCTCTCTGCTTCTTTAATATAAGTGTTTACATAGTTAATAGGTTGTATTTTTCCAGTGAGGTTAATCTCACCTATACACAAAGATGGACCTGGTACTGGCTGTTGAAAATAGCTTGAAAGCAATGCGAGAGCAATTCCCATATCAACACTACTACTTTTAATTTTAAAGCCGCCACTGACTTTCAAGAATATATCAAATGTGCTTAGCTTAATGTGAAGGTATTTTTCAAGGATAGCTGCAATAAGTACCACTTGTTTTTGGTCTATTCCCGAAATGACTCGTTGAGGCATGGCAAGTTTTGAAGGTACAACAAGTGCTTGAAGTTCAAGAAGTAATGCTCGTGAACCTTCCAATTCACTGATAAGCACTGAGCCGGGTGATTGTGAAGCACTTTTAATGAGTTCAGCATTAATATCAGGAACTTGTTCCAAACCTTGTCCGCCCATTTGAAAGAACCCAAGTTCATCGATAGTACCAAAGCGATTTTTTACCGCACGTAACATGCGAATATGTAGACGGTCATCACCTTGCAAATAAAATACTGCATCAACCATATGCTCAAGAGTTTTTGGTCCTGCAATAATTCCTTCTTTGGTAATATGTCCGGTCATGATAACAGTGATATGTTTTTCTTTTGCCAGACGCATTAATTGAAAGGTACTTTCCCGCAAATGATTGACTGTTCCTGGAAATGCTTGACTGGATTGTTGATAGCAATTTTGAATTGAATCAATAACGACAATATCGGGCTTGGCAGATTCACATGTAGTCATAATAGCATCTAAATACGCATTATCTGAAAACAATAACTTTTCTTGGGTACATGCAAGACGATCAGCCCTAATTTTAACCTGTAGTAGGGATTCTTCAGTAGAAAAATAATATACTTTATACGCACGTGCAAGAGCATTACATATTTGTAAAAGTAAGGTTGATTTGCCTATGCCAGGATCGCCTGTTAGTACCACTAAACTATCAGGCATAAGACCACCACCTACTACACTATCCCATTCTTGGATTCCACTATACATGCGAGGGCGGGACGTTGTTGAAATAGTGCTAAGTGATTGCATATGTAATGCAGCAGATTTATTTCCTGCCGATTTGGCTTGCAAAGAAGAGCCAAAGGGGGTGTGAGTTGTTTGTTCTGTAAAGGTATTCCATTCCTTACATTCAGGACAACAGCCAAGCCATTTTATTGTTTGATAAGTACACTGTGAGCATACATAGTAAGTAGTATTTTTTGCCATGTAATGTTTATATACAAAGAAATTGTTTTATAATAATTATAGCATACTCTCAAGTTTTAGAATATAAGAAAGAGCAAGACTTATTCTTGGATCTGTTCTTGCTGATATTCTAAAATGAGATTTGAAACAATGTTTGATATATCACCAACTCTATTATTTTCTTGAGTGTACCAGGTAAGATTTTTTTCGGCTAAAATACTTAAAATTGACTGTATTTCTTTAAGTTCAGATATATCATCTTGGTTAATTTCAAATTCTTGTATTTCTTGAATACGAGTAGCAATTAAATCAAAGAGATTATATTGTTTGTTGTCCTCATCGTCAAAGTATGTTGTTGCCTTTATATTAGCTCCATATGAGATAAGAAGTTCTGTTATTTTCCACATATTGTTATCAGCAGACGTAATAAGTAGAGGGCTGTAGTTGAGGGTTGGCTTATATAACTCAAATCCAAAATCAGGCGATAGGCCCGATGTCAGCAATACAGCAAGAGCATTGCTTAACGTAGTTTCGTCAATTACAATATTGTTTCCATTAGCCAAGGGTACATAAATACCTTTGGCATGGTATTGGCGATAAATAATTCCGATATTTTCAATGAAATGTTCAAAAAATACCAGCAATAGTTTTTCTCCCAAACATCTATTTTTTAATAAGTAATTAGTAATATACAAGCGAACTGCGGTGGTATTCTTCAGTAGCGATGCCCATAATATTTCAGGGATATATGCATACATAAGAGGTACGGTTTGATTTGGATATACCCATTCTTCGGTGGTACTCAAACCTTTGCTGACGCCTGAGTGCAAAATAAAATTATTTGAAAGCTGCTTTGTAAACTCAGGAATAATGAGCCGCGCAAGTTGTATATTAATATACTGTGTAAGATTTGTACTTATAGTGACAAAGTCAGATAAATAAAAATTGATCATGCTTTGAAATTCTTGGCGTATTTGCTCGGGGTCAACGGGATTTGAAGAAGTTACATTTGTGATGTAGTAAGGTATATGCGTATACATACTATCAATACGCAAAGTAATAATTTGTTGGAGTATATCAGGAATTAAATTTGAAAGCTCAACTTCTGGTAGTGAATCTTTATGGGGCGATTTTTGCTCAGAACTTACTAAAGATAGAACTGTATTGAGACTAAGCGCTAAACATATATATAAATACTTCATACATATAAGTATATATTTTACGGTCATTATAAAACAAGAGTTTTAATTGGTTATAACCTTAAAACAATAAATTTTATGGGTATTGTATAACTGATATTGATACTAATTTTAATCTTAAGCTTAATATTCTCTATAATAGGATCGTTATTTGCCATCTATATCATTAAGGAAAATAAGGAATATATATGTATAAAATATTATATTTTACATTTCTAAATATTATATTTATTGCGACTTATAGCACAGAAAAAAACCCAGCTCAACTATCTTATTATATGGAGCTTCCTGCTGAAATTAGAGATGAAATAAAACGATCTGATGTTCTTATTACTAATATTGTTAACTCAGGAACACTTTGTGATATACGTAAAGCAATTAATAGATTGGCATCGACAAGTCGAGAGTTTAGAGCATCAACGTTATCACACACATTTAATAATAGACTGATTAAGGCGTTATATCTGCATGCTGGATATTTCACCCGAGAACCGATTAAGGATTATGATGCCTATACTGAAAAATCTCGAACTCTAGTTGGATTTTATAAATATAGTAAGAAGGATGGTAAATGTCGTTTATCAAAATTTGTACTAGCATTTCTACTTGCTACCCCTGGCTCGATCGCATGGATTACAGAAAGCATTAAACTATTGCCCAGTCAAGCACAAAATATAAAAGATAGTTTAAATATCATTGTGACCCGTTTGCTTATAGCGAGTGAACCGTTTTCCATTAACAGTATTATTCCCTGGAATTCACCATTGTTTAGTATACAAAAACCGGCTTCACTAGGTTCACAACGTATTTTTAAAATTTTGATACCAGATACATATGCTTATGAATTTATTAAAATATTTTATGGTTTTAGCTTTTCAATAGAAAATCTTCCTAATATTGCTAAAAAAGTATTACTAAAAGGTAGTAATTTCAATGTAATTGATTTTTTAGTTGCAAAACATCCCGATGAATTTAAGGGCTGGAAACAACACATTGACCACCAAATTATGTCTATAACACAAGGAGTGGCGAAGATTGATAAACCTAGCCAAGGTGTTGAGCGATTTTCAGAATTGCTTCATGCTCAGAAGATACTTAAGATATTAAAAGAATATCAAGAACATTTGGCAAAGGTAAAATTACATTCTTAAATTTGAATGTGATATGTAAATTAAAAATTAAAATTGTTGCATACAAAGTTTCATATTTTTGTATACAGGAATCTAATCGATCAAATTTGCAATAAACCATAAGGGTGATCTATTGTATAGCAGCTGCGACAACGAGCTTGATAGGACTCTTGCGCGCCAACCATAACAATAGGATCATGGGCGCGGGCAGGTTGGCCATTAACAATCCGTTGACTGTGTATTGCAAGCTGTCCACATAAAGTGCATATAGCTTGCAACTTTGTAACCGAATCGGCCAGTGCAAGTAAATGAGGCATAATACCAAATGGTGCACCTTTAAAGTCAGTATCAAGGCCTGCAGCAATTATACGCTTGCCTGAATGTATTAATGTACTAATTACATTAATTAAAGGTTCTGGAAAAAATTGTACTTCGTCAATTGCAATAACATTGATGTTTTGGGCTTGTACTATAGTAACTATTTCATAAGGATCGCCAAGTGAATATGCCGTAAGAGCATTACCATCATGTGATACGACATGCTCAGGACTATAGCGGACATCCACTTTAGGTTTGAAAGTGCAAACATTCATTCGCGCAATACGCGCACGGCGCAATCTGCGTATGAGTTCTTCTGACTTTCCAGAAAACATAGGTCCGCAAATTACTTCAAGAGAACCGGCATGTGTCACACTTTTCATACAATACAACTTTCTCTAGAAAAATAAGAAAATATTAAGTCATTTTTTACAGTAAGATATGTTCAGTATAACTTGTTCAAGAAAATATTTAAATTTAATAAAGGGTTCTTGAAAAAGACAATAAAGAATATTACACATAGATCTGTTGCTTAAATAAACTATCGTTCTTGCATATGCTTTGTTATAATTTTACAATACATAATTTTCGCGTATAAAGATAAAACAATACATTATATTTTTACTTTATTATAGTAATCTTTATAACATATACATTATTTACCAGTTCAGGATTTGTTTGGATGAAACCGGTTATATCTACACCCGAAGAAGAAAAACGCGTACCTCTTAATGCATATATTTCTCAAGCTGGGTATTGCTCTCGTCGTCAAGCCGTATTACTAATCAAAGAAGGTCAGGTAAAGGTGAATGGTCGTACAGTCACCTCACCCGCTTATCGTGTACAAGAAAACGATAAAGTGACCGTCAAAGGAAAACATGTTAAGCCGAACACATCTTTAGTATACATTGTGTTGAATAAACCTGCCCATGTTATTACAACGGCCCGTGATGAACAGAATAGACCTACTGTTATGGATTTGATAGGCACACTTTCTGTACGTGTATATCCTGTGGGACGCCTTGATACAAACACAACGGGATTGTTATTACTTACTAACGATGGAGAGCTTGCACAGCGATTATCACATCCTCGTTATGAAGTTGATAAAAAATATAGAGTTACTTTAAATAGAGCAATTCCTGCCGAAGCTTTAGAGCATATCCGTAAAGGAATCGTATTAAGCGATGGTCCTGTACAAGTTAATGAAATTGAATATGTATATCCTACTATTGATAATGAAATTTTTGTGCGTTTACATAGCGGTAAAAACAGAATTATTCGAAGAATTTTTGAATCACTTGGATATTTTATCAAGCAACTTGATAGAGTAGAGTATGCAGGTCTAACCAAGCGTGGTCTTGCGCAGGGTGCATGGCGATATTTATCGCATGCCGAGTTAGAACGTATTAAACGTCGCTATAAGGGATAGATACGCTATGTCACATGGATATATAGTTGTAGAACGATATCGTCAGCCATTTGCGGGAACGACACACCTTTTGGGCGCTAAAAATGCTGCGCTTGTTATTATCGCATCTTTAATATTAGCTCCTGGAAAATCTATACTTCGTAATGTACCATTATCTGAAGATGTGCATCAGATGCTAGAACTTTTAGTAAGTTTAGGTGCAACTGCAACCATTCATCCTCATGATCACACTATTGTAGTTGATACAAGCACTATTACCAGTTGGACAGGATCAGTTGAAGCGATGCGTAAAACACGTGCATCGATACTGATATTAGGTCCATTGCTAGCACGATTTGGTAGAGCTCATGTTGGGTTACCTGGTGGTGATGCTATAGGAAAACGTCCTATTGATTACCATCTTAAAAATTTTGTAAAAATGGGTGCTACTATCTCTGAGTGCTCGGGAACTATTAGTGCAGTTGCTCATCCATTACGTTCAGCGCGATTGGTACTTGAGTACCCGAGTGTAGGAGCAACTGAAAATGCATTAATGGCAGCAACTCTAGCTCAGGGTACTACTACTATTATTAACGCCGCATTAGAACCAGAAGTATTTGATCTTATTCGTGTACTGCAAACAATGGGTGCCTCAATTACTATTGAGCCACCAGCTACTATTGTTATTCAAGGTGTCAGTTCTTTATCTCCTGTAGAACATACGTTAATTTCCGATAGGCTTGAAGCAGGGGCATTATTAACAGCTGTTGCAATGACAGGTGGCTCTATTTATTTGCCTGATGCGCCAGCGTATTTACTTGATATATTTTTGGAAAAACTATCAGAAATGGGACATACAATTAGTGTCGGAGCTCAAGGTTTAGGGGTTACGCTTCAAGCAACCAGTACCCCATGTGCAGTATCTATTAAAACTGCGCCCTATCCCGGTTTTCCTACTGATCTTCAAGCAACGTTTATGGCAGCTCAAACTGTCGCGCAAGGAAGTTGTGTGATTGAAGAAACGGTATTTGAAAATAGACTGTCTCACGCATATGAGCTTGCCAAGATGGGAGCTTGTATAAAAGTTGAATACAACAAAGTCTATATTACTGGAGTTGAACAGTTGACTGGAACATATGTTACTGCAACTGATATCAGAGCTTCATGTGCACTTGTGCTTGCCGGTTTAGTAGCGCAAGGAACTACAACTGTAGCAGGGCTACATCATTGGAAACGTGGTTATGAGGCGCTTGAGAAAAAATTGCAACTTTTAGGTGCTGGAATTACTCTTTCTGATCAACCAGTGTCTACTGTATCGATTCCTTCACTGTCGGCAACTGAATCTCAAATTATATTATAAATTACCACTTAGCTCTGCAAGTTCCTTAGTAATTTGTGCTTGACGAGCTTTGTTGTAATGCAATTTTTTAGTTTCAATCATTTGGTTAGCGTTGCGCGTAGCTCCGTCCATAGAAATAAACCGTGCTGCTTGTTCTGCTACAAGTGAGGTATATAAAAGATAATATAGTTGTGCATATACTAACTGTATAAATAGTCCTTCAAGAACCTTTTCTTGAGGTTCTTCCCATACATAGGGTTCAGCAATTACTGGTTGAGTTGCGACTGTAGAATGTTGTAATGGTACAATAAAGGTAGTCGCAGGTCGTTGAACGAAAAAACTTTTAAGTACGTTGCTATAAACAATTACATGAGAGTATTGAGCTTTGGCTGTAATAAGATCTGTTATTTGTTGACTAATTACACTTATAGCATTGCTTTGCAATCGAGGGTATTCAATAATATGTTCTATCGACTGCGCGCGTAAAAACTCAATTGCTTTTTTGCCTACCCCTATAAACGTAGCGTGAGAAGCATAATTATTAATACTTTCTTTAGAATATGAAAACAGGGAGCTATTAAAGGCCCCGCACAATCCTTTTTCTGAACCAATTAATATAACTAATATTTTTTGTGCTTCAGGAATATCAATAAGGGGATTGACCCATTCGGGTGAATTTGTACTTACTGTCGTAAAAAGATGTTCCATTTCTTTTTTGTATTCTTCAATAGTAGCTTGTCCCGCTCGTAAGCGTGTATGAGCTGACATAGCAATGAGCCTCATGGCGTGAGTAATTTTTTTAATAGTTTCAATTGCTTTAATCTGCTGACGCATTTGAATAAGCTGGGACATGAACAAGTATCCTAAAAAAACTGGCGTGCAATCATGATATGCTACTATTGTGTAGTATACTGATACCCGTTAAACTGAGCAATTGTTTAAATATTAAATAAGGGGATATTGGGAATGCATGATTATTGTAATTGATGGATATAATATACTTAAATATAATGCAGGTCAGCTGTATGTATCAGAAGAGCAGCGCCGCCATTTTGTACGTCGATGTGCTCGATATGGCCACTTTAAAAACAATTCTATCGTTATTGTGTTTGATGGCGGAGATAGTCAATGGCAATCAAGTTATAAAGACCATGACGCTTTAGTGATATATGCAGGTCATGGTAAATCTGCTGATGATGCTATTAAGCGCTATATGTCAAAGCAGCGTGCGGATAACCTTTTATTAATAAGTTCCGATAATGAATTGGCGTATTGGGCCAGTGAACGGCATATTGCATCGATGGGGGCGCCAGACTTTTTACAAATTTTATCCACGTATAGTATCAAGCAAGCTGATCATTCTACCAGTGCTTCTATTATAAAGACAACTCAAGATAGCTCTCCTGAACTCGATGCTTTGATGCAAGAAGCTGCCCTGATGAATGTATCAAAACCTGAAGATAATCCCACAATTCGTGATAAAATGCTGACAAATTGTCAAAATCTGAGCGGCAGCTGTATAAAAAATTAAAAAAGCTATAATACCTAATATGGTAAGGTATGTCATATGAGTAATAAATCTATAATATTTGACACTTCTACATTGCAAAATGCTGTACATGCGTTGTGTCAACTAATCGGTACTGTACAAGTATTTGCTTTTTATGGTCCGCTAGGGGTTGGAAAAACTACGGTGATTAAACATATGCTTGGAGAGCTTGGAGTGACTGATGTAGTTACTAGTCCTACATTCAACTATATGAATATTTATTCTAATGCCCAAGGTACTCAATTTATACATTTCGATCTCTATCGAATTAAAAGTATTGAACAGTTTATGCAGGCTGGTTTTAATGAGTATTTATACCAGCCTAACGTTATTGTATTTATTGAATGGCCTGAAATTATTGAAAATCTGCTGAGTCCAAATACCTGTTTTGTAAGAATTTCATATGGCCTTGATGGACAAAGAAAGTTAGAATTTGAAACTATTTAATGTAAAGATTGTTGTATGAATATACCAGGACCTGATTATTTAGTATGTACGTGCATGGCAGTAATGTATTCAGAGCTATGGCAAGCTTTGGCTGAAGGGGCTGATCTGAATGCACTTAAAGATCAATTTATGATAGGCTCCGGATGCTCAAGTTGTATTGATGAAGTTCAGTCTATAGTTCACGCTCATCAGAAGATGCAGTGATACTTTTTGTATTAATACTATTCGCCGTTTTTCTATGTAATCGTTGACTGATTATTTCTTGAGTTAATGAAAAAATACAGGAAATAATTGCTCCTATAATAATTAAATTTATAGGTTTGAAAAGAAAACCCTGTAAATTACCTGAATGTTTTTTATAGGAAGTTGATAGAAATAACCACAAACCTACAATTCCACATAGTGCAAGCATAGCGCGTAAATAGGGGTGATATGCATTGGGTAAAAATTTAAACATAAATATTACGAAAATAGTAGTTAATATCCATATTAATAAATTCTGCATAAACTGCTTCATTAGCGAGTCTCCTGTAGGTAAAATAATATATATTCTAATAAATCTATAATTGGGCTGTACATGATTTATAAATATTTTCATACTAAGTGTACGTTGTGAGATTTATTAAATTTAAGGTGTGTGCTATTAATAAATGTGCAATCAAGCAATTTTTCGTATTTACACTGATTTTTATCACTTCATCAACAATACAGGGTTATGGGTTACCATATCTTAACTTGGGATTGAGTAGTTTTCTTGATGGCGGACCTTTGCGACCTCGGCCAGGTTGGTATTTCCAGCATCTTTTGCAGACCTATTATTCTAATAAATTTTTAGATAATCAAGGTGTGCCTTTGATAGGTATTCAAGATCCTCAATTTACCGCCTTGACAGGCATTTCACAGGTTATTTATCAATTTACCGAAAGATTGGGTTCCACAAGAGCTCGTCCTGGAATAAGCTTAGCTCTTCCTATTCGATATTATTCTCATATTAATAAAAATGCGCTTGATATTACCAGTACAAAAGGGGGTATAGGCGACTTGGGTCTTGGACTCTATCTTCAATACGATTCACTTTTTTATAAAGGTAGACCAGTTTTTGTCTATCGTCTTGAATGTGATATGAATATACCTATAGGTACTTATCATAAGGCTCAAGATATTAATCCATCAAATCATTTATTTTTTATAAATCCGTACTGGGCGGCAACGCTGTTTGTAACTGAGCGCTTTGTACTTGATTGGCGTTTGTATTACTTATGGTGTGGAAAAAATCATGCTATTGAGCTCCAACCAGGACAAGCAATACATGGAAATTATGCTCTTGCTTATTTTATTACGCCACGCTTTTTGGCAGGTATTAATGGATATTTTTTACGGCAAATCAGTGATAACAGAGTGCAAGGTGTTCCCATTGTAGATAATCGTGAACGTTTGTTTGCCATTGGACCTGGAGTGCTGTATAAAGTTACTAAGAATTATAATGTGGTGTTATTCGCGAATGTATATTTTGAAAAGTATGTAAGATCTCGCCCTCAAGGGATAAGCGGTCAAGTAAGGTTATTTTTACATTTTTAAAAAGCAGACTGCACATTATACAATCTGCTTTTTAATTTTATATTATTACACTGTAGGTGGACGACGGCCCATCATACGCATTACTAAAGACACAACAAATAAAACGAGAAATATAACGAAAAGAATTTTGCCCATTGAAGCAAATTGCGCTGAGACACCGGTAAAGCCGAACAATCCAGAAACAAGCGCAAGAACGAGAAATATTACAACCCAATCAAGTAACATACAATATCCTTTCTTTTATAGAAATACTTATTCTGTATCATAAAACGATATTTTAAATTCTAGCAACAGTTTTTCTGTCGGAGATGTTAGAAGCATATTGTAAAGGTATTGCAAAGGGAACTACAAATGGTCTCGTTCTTTGGTACTGGACACGAATACTGGTTATAAGCCAGTCATTTTTTAACAGCGGATGATTGGTAAAGTTATAGTCATTGAGATGTGCTTCTAAAGTATGTATGTCTTTATCAGAAAGTTCGTGCTCTACGTATAACATTCCTAAAGTAAGATGTGGTTTAAACATCATCCGATTTGATAATTTATTGCTTAGTCCTAAGTTTTCAGTCAAATCGTGATGAAGTTTGTCAAGTTGAGAGTTGCCTTTAAGTATAAGCACAATATAATACTCATAGTTTTTTAATGCGCGAGGAACACGACTTTTTTTGGGCCACAAGGTCAAGGTTCCAGTTGTTATATAATTAGATAATTTTAAAAATGTAGGTTGTGGTACATAATTGAAAGCATCGAGTATTTTTTTAAAATTATTTTTTTGTAAAGTGCGTTTGTAGCTGAGCAAGGTTATGTGAAATGAATCAGGTTTTGCTTTAAAAAAAGCTTTATTAATTGGGTAGGAAAGCAATGAAGGTATGCTTTGTAAAGAATTTTGAATATGTAGTTGTACATGTTTGATTACTTGCTCATGGGTAAGTGGAAGCGGCATTGAAATAAATAGCGATTCAAGTGCACAATAACTTGGTATGTATAGGTGACATGCTACATACAAAATAATAATTTTTTTATAGTGATATAACTTTATAATTTGACTATCAAGCATAGCAATCCTTTTTAATGTAAAAAAATAGAGTTGGAGTTGCAATGAGCGTAAAAAACGTTTATAGTAATGATCAATCATGATATGTATTTTTTACGTATTTTGTTGATATGGCGAGATTCCCGAGCGGCCAAAGGGGACGGACTGTAAATCCGTTGGCTTTACGCCTTCGTAGGTTCGAATCCTACTCTCGCCACCAGTTTATATGCGGGAATAGCTCAATTGGTAGAGCGGCAGCCTTCCAAGCTGTAGGTTGCGGGTTCGAGTCCCGTTTCCCGCTCCATTTTTTTGCTGGCGTAGCTCAGTTGGTAGAGCAACTGATTTGTAATCAGTAGGTCGTTGGTTCAAGTCCAATCGCCAGCTCCAAGCTCATGTGACTTGTTATGATAACAATCAGATGATTATGTAAGATTAATTGTTTTTATCTATTTACAATCTCTGCAAAATTATTTTCATAAAAGACTTATTTGGATATAATTAAAATAAAACATTCGGTGCGATATTTTATTGCACAATTGAAATTAGCGCGATATGGTGAATTTTAATTGAAATTACCCACACTTCTTTGTGTAAAACCCCTTGCTAAAATAAATATTTGCTTTATTCTTATTACAAGCAGCGATCTACGATACTCTATATCATATGGCTTATAAAGCATGTGTCTGTATCTTGGTCGCTTTTTTGAATATTAGATAATCTGCTATCTTATGTTCAAAAACTATTAAAAAAGGATGCCCACGTAGCTCAGTTGGTAGAGCACTTCCTTGGTAAGGGAGAGGTCACCGGTTCAAGCCCGGTCGCGGGCTCCATGTACATTGTATACAATAAGCAGAGCAACTTTTTAGGCGCGTGATAAAAGTATGGCAAAAAATAGAGTGACTACTCATTTAACCTGCGAAAATTGCAGAGAACGGAATTATTCCCAGGTTGCAAGTAAAAAGAGGTCAGTAGGCTCTTTATCGCTTTCAAAATTTTGTTCTCGCTGCCGTGTTCATACTAAGCATAAAGAAAGCAAGTAAGCTAAAGTATTACAGGCCAGTAGCTCGAACTGGTAGAGCGGCAGACTCCAAATCTGCGGGTTGGGGGTTCGAATCCCTCCTGGCCTGCCATACACAAACAGTATGAATGGCTATCACAATAACCGAACTGGGTACGTAATGAAAGATGTCATAAACTTTTTGGTTGAGGTTCGTCAAGAAATTGCCAAAATAGTATGGCCAAAATGGAACGACTTTGTTGGTTCATCACTTGTAGTAATCGTTTTGGTGTGCCTTTTTGCAATTTATCTTTGGTTAATAGATCAAGGATGCTCAAAACTTATAGGTTTTATCTTCAAATGGTACAGTTCTTTATGATCTATTGTAGGGTCGGGATACAAACACAATGAAACGATGGTATGTGGTTCAAGTATATGCTGGGTATGAAGAAGCAGTAAAAACTGATCTTTTGAAAAGAATACAAGAGACGGGCACTGAAGAGAAATTTGGAGAAATCCTTGTTCCTTCTGCTCGGCTTAAGCATTTTTTTGCGGTAGATGAGTCGCAAGATGAGCAATTGTTTCCTGGCTATATGCTTATCCAAATGGAAGCAGATCCTCAGGCCATTAAGCTCGTGACTTCAAACTCTCGAGTTCTTCGTTTTTTGGGTGGCAAAACTCCAATTCCATTAAGTCAAAAAGAAATAGACCGAGTAATCTCCCAAATGAAGGGAGAAGTAGTTCTTCCTACCGAGAAGATTGACTTTGTCGTAGGCAGCGAAGTGGAAATTAAAGATGGTCCCTTTGCTGGTTTTGTTGGTCTTATTGACAAGGTTGACACGGAAGACGAACGTCTTACTGTCATGGTAAGTATATTTGGTCGAATGACTCCAGTAGAGTTAGGATTTAACCAAGTTAAACGCTAAAACCATCTTTACAGGTTAATTTTATGTCAACAAAACAAATAAAAGCTACCCTCAAGTTGCTTATTCCTGGGGCTGCTGCAACTCCTGCTCCTCCTGTTGGTTCTGCTTTGGGTCAACAGCAAGTGAACATCATGGAGTTCTGTAAACAGTTTAACTCGCGTACTTCTAACCGTAAGGGCGAAATCGTCCCGGTAATAGTAACGGTGTATACTGATAAAACATTTACATTCATAACAAAAACCACTCCAACCTCAGCGCTTATTAAAGGCAAAATAGGTCTTGATAAAGGCTCATCTCGTCCTAATACTAATAAAGTAGGCAAGATTACCTGGAGTCAAGTAGCTGAGATAGCACAAGTCAAAATGGCTGATCTTAACGCAAACGATATTGAGCATGCAAAGCGAATTGTTGCTGGTAGCGCGCGCAGTATGGGTGTTGAAGTAGTTGAATAATTAGGACGCATTATGTCTAAGCATGGAAAAAAATACGAACAAGCCCGTAAGGCGCACGAAACAGGGAATGTTTTGCCAATAGATAAGGCATTAGCAAAGCTTAAAGATTTGGCTTATGCTAAATTTGATGAGTCCGTTGATGTTGATGTCAATTTGAGCATTGATCCTGATAAAGGTGATCAAGTAGTTCGTGGCTCAGTTACATTGCCTTACAGCAAAGGTCGACAAGCACGCGTTGTTGTTTTCGCAAAAGGTGACTATGCACTTCAAGCTGAAAAAGCTGGAGCTGATGTAGTTGGTTCTGACGATTTAGTCGATAGAGTTTTGGGCGGATGGACAGATTTCGATTTTGCGGTAGCAACACCAGACCTTATGGGAATCGTAGGAAAACTTGCAAAAATATTGGGACCTCAAGGTAAGTTGCCTAATAAAAAACAAGGTACCGTTACTTTTGATGTTTCACAAATTGTAAAAGAGCTCAAGCAAGGGCGTGTGTTCTTTAAAAATGATAAGCAAGGTATTGTTCACTTCTCATTTGGTAAAGCATCATTTGATAATCCAAAGCTTCGTGAAAATCTTGTCGCGTTTATCAAAGCACTTGTTGCTGCCAAACCAGCAGCTTCTAAGGGCAAGTATTTGAAGAAAATGACCTTAACGACAACGATGGGTGTTGGTATTCAGGTAAACCCTGATGAATTACTCTCGTAATATGGTAATAAGGACCCTTAATGAATCGACAAGGTAAAGTAGAACTTATTCAGTCCTTAAAAGATAACTTTGGAAACAGCCAAGCTGCCTTTCTCATTGGTTATCAAGGGCTGAGTGTAAACCAAATGCAAGTTCTGAGAAAAGAACTACGCAAGCAAGGTGGATCTTTAAAAGTTGCTAAAGGTCGTTTAATCAAGCGTGCTGTAGAAGGCATGCCTGAATCAGACTTTTTGCCTCAATTTTGCAAATTACAACTTGGAGTAGTGTTTGCTCCTGGCGAAGCGCCAGCAGTTGCTAAAGTTTTAACAGATTTTGCAAAAACAAACCAAGCACTTAAAGTTGTGGTAGGTTCCTTAGAGCACTCGATGATAGACGGTTTTGGAATTGTTCGCATTGCAAGTCTACCAGCACGACCAGTACTTCTGGCTCAATTGCTTGGTACTATGCAAGCGCCAATGTCAAGCCTTGTTCGTGTACTCAGTATGGTACCGCTCAAATTCTTGTGGACATTGCAAGCTGTGGCAAAACAACGCGAAGAGTCACAACAACAGTAAAACTATACAAACTAAATTTTTAATCTAAATCACTTTTTCTGGAGAAGCTCATGGCACGTTCATTTGATACAATGATCGACGAAATAGGTAAAATGTCCGTTCTTGAATTGGCGGATTTGATAAAATCACTTGAAGAAAAACTCGGCGTATCAGCAGCAATGCCAGTAGCGGCAGCAGCACCAGCTGCAGGCGCAAGCGCGGCGGCAGCACCAGCTGAAGAAAAGCAAAGCTATAAAGTAACACTCGCGACTGCAGGTTCTGAAAAAATCAAAACCATTAAAGCACTTCGTGAAGTTACTACGCTTAGCTTGACCGATGCGAAAAACGCGGTTGAAGGTGTTCCTACTGTTATTGCTGAATCTGCACCAAAAGCTGAAGCTCAAAAAATGAAAGAGAAGCTAGAGGCTGCAGGAGCAAAAGTAGAACTTGCGTAATTTTTTACACAACCGAGTTCTGAACTCTTAAATTATTAATGCTTTGCGTTTGATGAGGAGCGACTTGATGTCCCGATTGCACATGAGCAAGACGAATATTCGCAAGTCTTTTGGAAAAATTAAAGATATTGCGCCAGTGCCTAATTTAATAGAAATACAATCTTCGTCATTTAACGATTTTGTACAGCTGGATTTTTTACCTGATGAACGAAAACTAATTGGTTTGGAAAAAGTGCTTCGTGATATCTTTCCTATTGAATATAGCGATAAGTTGTCATTGGAGTATGTAAGCTATGAACTGGGTAACTGGGCTTGTACCTGCGGTAAGGTGACAGGCATTGATAATCGTTATCAATGGAGTTGTTCCTCATGCAAAGCAACAGGTGTGCAGCGTCTTGATGAAGATATGCATTGCCCTGGATGTACAAAGAAAACTGCTCGATATAAAACATGTTCAAACTGTTTGTCTCGAGTAGCTTTGCAATTACCTATGACCTTGGATGAATGCCGTTCTAGTGGCCAAACATTTGCAATGCCACTTAAAGTTAAAATCCAGCTTATCAGTTGGAAAGTAGACGATAACGGCAAAAAAATTATTAATGATATTAAAGAACAAGATATATTCTTTGCAGATGTGCCCGTTATGGCTGACCTGTATGAAAGTAATGGTCGATTTAAGCTGGGCAACTTAGGAACATTCTTGATTAACGGTGTTGATCGAGTAATCGTAAGTCAGCTGCATCGTTCTCCAGGTGTCGTATTTTCGCAAAGTAAAAAAGTAAAAGATTTACGCGGTCGTCCATACTATCTAGCTCGCATTATTCCAATGCGTGGCTCATGGATAGATCTTGAATTTGATAGTAATGATAATTTGTATGTGCGAATTGATAAAAAGAAGAAATTATTAGCAACTACTTTCTTGCAAGCTCTTGGTATTGCACGTGATAGTATTATTCCTCTCTTTTATTCATTTGAACATATATATTCTGAAAGTGGACAATTTTTCAGAAAAGTAGATGACTCTTTGCTTGGCCGTCGTGTTGAGCGAGATATGCTTCCTGAAAAAGAAGAAAAATTATATCTTGGCGAAAGAATCACTAAAGATATAATCGTTAAACTTCATAAAGCTGATATTTATACTTTACCGGTGCGCAAAACATCACTGGTAAATCGTGTATTCGGAAAAGACGTCATTGATCCAACAAGTGGTGAACTGCTTGCAGAACAAGGTCAAATATTTACTGATGAACATTTTGAGTTATTTAAGAAGTTAAAAGAAATTGACTTTGATTTGATTCAGTCGTCAGGATATGTATTCCAACCAACTATCGCTATGACTTTAGCGCAAGATCGATCATTCAACGAAGAAGAAGCGTTAAAAGATCTCTATGCTAAAATATACCCTGGTGATACTGCAACATTGCAAGAGATGCAAGAACGTATTAACAGTTTGTTCTTCAATTCGCGTTCTTATGACTTGACTCGAGTTGGTCGTGTACGTATTAACCGTAAACTTAATCTAGATATTCCTGAAAGCACACTAGTGTTGACTCGGGAAGACATTATTGCAACTATTCGCTATTTAGTTAATCTTCGTGAGCGTGGTGAGGGTGAACTGGATGATATTGATCATTTGGGTAACCGTCGCGTACGTTTAGTTGGTGAATTGCTCACCAACCAAGTATATCTTGGATTCCTGCGTATTGAGCGTATTGTACGTGAAAGATTCCGTATGCAGGAGCCTCATGGGGCTTTAATGCCACAAGATTTTCTTAATGTAAAGCCATTAGGAGCAGTGCTACGTGAGTTTTTTGGTCTTGGTCAACTCTCTCAATTTATGGACCAAACCAACCCGTTGTCTGAAATTGCTCATAAACGTCGTCTATCAGCCCTCGGGCCTGGCGGTGTTTTAAAAGATAGAGCTACTAACGAAATTCGAGATGTACATACTTCTCACTATGGACGTATCTGTCCTATAGAGACACCTGAAGGTCAAACAGTAGGTCTTATTTCCTCCCTTGCAACCTATGCGACAGTAAATGACCTTGGTTTTATTGAATCAGCATACAGACCAGTTAAAAATGGTAAGATTCAAGACGAAGTAACATTTATGGATGCGTTCGAAGAAGCATCTTCATGGATTGCGCAAGCTGATGCGGTTTCTAAAGACGGAAAACAGATTGAAGGCTCTGCGATATTTGCCCGTCATCAAGGAAATTTCTTGTATGTAGATCCGGATAAGATTGACTACGTAGACCTTTCGCCAAAACAATTGGTATCTGTCTCTTCAGCACTTATTCCATTCCTTGAGCATGATGACGCAAGCCGTGCCCTTATGGGTGCCAACATGCAACGTCAGGCTGTACCATTGATACGTACACAATCGCCTTTAGTAGGTACTGGTATGGAGCGAGAAATTGTTAAAGCATCGGGCGCAGTTATTACTGCAAAGCGCTCTGGTATTGTCGAATATGTATCCTCTGAGAAAATTATAGTACGAGCTTATGAAACTGAATTTAGAAATATTGATGACTGGATTGGTCATGGTATTGATACTTATCATTTACGTAAGTTTGAGCGTTCAAGTTTTTATACCTGGATTCATCATACTCCTATCGTCAAACCAGGTGATCAGGTAAATGCAGGCGATATACTTACTAACGGATCTGCTATTGATACCGGTGAATTGGCATTAGGATCTAACTTATTAGTATCTTTCATGTCTTGGAATGGTTATAACTTTGAAGATGCTATTGTACTCAATAAGCGACTTGTATCTGATGATGCGTTAACTTCAGTGCATATTGATGAGTATGTGGTTGAAGCACGTGACACCAAGCTTGGGCCTGAAGAAATTACTCGCGATATACCTAATATTAGCGAAGCTGCTCTTGCTGGCCTTGATGAAGATGGTATTGTCTGTATCGGTACTCGTGTGAAGCCCGGTGATATATTAGTAGGTAAAGTTACTCTTAAAGGTGATATTCAATATTCACCTGAAGAAAAACTCCTACGAGCAATTTTTGGTGAAAAATCTCGTGAAGTGCGAGATACTTCATTAAGAGTTCCACCTGGCGTAGAAGGTACTGTTATAGATGTTAAAATTTTCTCTCGCAGCGGTGTTAGAAAAGATAAGCGTTATAAAGAAGAAGTAGCAAAACAAACTGCTAAAGTAGAACAGGATTTTGCAGATCATGCACAATTTTTAACTTCTATGATCGCAGGCAAGTTGCGTGAATTGATTCGCGGAGCAAAAGCAGCAGCTGGTTCTAAAAAAGCAGTTACTGATGGTCTGTTTAGCGCTTCGCATCTAGAAAACATGTCTCTTGAAGAGTTAGTAGGTCTTAAGGCTGCATCTAAAGATTTGAACGATAGTATCAAGCACTTGCGTGACTCTTATGAGAACCAACTGCGTATTTTAGACGGACTTAAAGAAGAGCGTATCAATCGCCTTAAAAAAGGTGACCATTTGGCCTCTGGTGTTATTAAAATGGTCAAAGTTTATATCGCGATGAAGCGTACTATACAAGTTGGTGATAAAGTAGCAGGTCGTCATGGTAACAAGGGTGTTGTTTCTACTATTGTTCCTCGCGAAGATATGCCATGGATGGATGATGGTACTCCTGTTGATATCATATTAAACCCGCTTGGTTTGCCTTCTCGTATGAACGTCGGTCAAATACTTGAAACCGCACTTGGTCTTGCAGGTCGTCAATTAGGTAAACAACTTGATGAGCTTATTAAGACAAAAGGTCTGGATGAGGCAAAAGCTTGGCTTGTTGAGCATTATGGTGCAGAGCTCGTAAATTCATACGAACAAAAGTATGGCTATGATAGCTTGATGGATCTTGCTCGTAGAACTGCAAAAGAAGGTGTTCGATTCAAAACTCCTGTATTTGATGGAGCAAATTATGAAGAAGACATTATTCCTGCACTGCGATCCCTTGATATGCCAGATTCCGGAGCATTTAAAGTACGCGATGGACGTAGCGGAAATTATTTTGATCAGCCAGTTACTGTAGGTTCCATATATATTATGAAGTTGAACCATATGGTTGATGACAAATTACACGCTCGTTCTGTCGGACCATACTCTCTTGTCACACAACAGCCATTAGGTGGTAAAGCACAGTTGGGTGGTCAACGACTTGGTGAAATGGAAGTGTGGGCATTAGAAGCGTATGGTGCTGCTTATACTTTACAAGAAATGCTTACTTACAAATCTGATGATGTAAGTGGTCGTCATAAGGTGTATGAAGCAATCGTGCGTAACGAAGACGTTTCTGAACCCGGTGTTCCAGAGTCATTTAACGTATTAATCAAAGAGTTGCAAAGCTTGGGTCTCCAAGTGGATCTATTCAAGAGCGGCAAGGAGAAAGTCAGTGAGTAATCGACTACTTGAGCGTTTTAAAGAATATATAAATACGACTCAATTTAATACAATTAGAATTGGGTTAGCTTCATCAGAAAAAATACGATCCTTATCGTATGGTGAAGTAAAGAAAATTGAAACTATTAACTATCGTACCTTAAAACCTGAACGTGATGGTTTGTTTTGTGCCCGTATATTCGGTCCCGTAAAAGATTGGGAATGTAATTGCGGTAAGTACAAACGTATGAAACATCGTGGTGTGACTTGCGAAAAATGTGGTGTTGAAGTAATTCAGTCACGCGTTCGTCGTGAGCGAATGGGTCATATTGAACTCGTTTCGCCTGTATGTCACATATGGTATTTAAAAGGTATCCCAAGCTATTTGGGTCTTGTTCTTGATATGTCAGTTAAGGACCTTGAGCGTGTAATTTACTTTGACGCATATATGGTTATTAACCAAGGCCGTTCTCCGTATCCACGTAAAACTTTACTAAGTACGAATGAATTAGAACAGTATCAAGAAGCGCATCCAGAAGATTTTGAATTTAAAGCGGATACTGGCGCGCAGGCGATTAAAGACGTTTTAAGCTTGATAGATCTTAAGCTTGAAATAGCTCGTTTGAATGATGAATATCATAAGACATTATCAGTAGCTATTCGTCATAAGCTTATGCGTCGTATGAAGGTTTTTGCTGGAATGCTACAAGGCCATATGCGTCCTGAGTGGATGGTTATGGCGGTGCTTCCTGTATTACCTCCTGACTTGCGTCCATTAGTACCTTTAGAAGGCGGTCGATTTGCAAGCTCTGATTTAAACGAATTATATCGTCGAGTTTTAAATCGTAATATTCGTCTTCAACGTTTGATTGAAATTGAAGCACCTTCAGTAATTATTAAAAATGAAAAACGAATGCTTCAAGAAGCCGTCGATGCTTTAATTGATAATGGTCGTCGCGGTCAACCGGTACGTGGTACTAACCGTCGTGCACTTAAATCTTTAAGTGAAATGCTGCGTGGTAAGCAAGGTCGTTTCCGTCAAAACTTACTTGGTCGTCGTGTTGATTATTCAGGACGTTCAGTGATCGTTGTGGATCCTGAGTTACGTATGAATCAATGCGGTATTCCAAAAATTATGGCATTAGAACTATTCAAGCCCTATATTTTTGCAGGATTGATAGAGCGTGAGATAGCACCTAATTTGCGTGTTGCCAAACGTATGGTAGAAGAATCGGATCCACAAATTTGGGATGTATTGGAAGATGTAGTTAAAGATCGTCCAGTTCTTCTTAACCGTGCTCCTACTCTTCATCGACTTGGTATTCAAGCGTTTTATCCAATTTTGGTTGATGGTAAAGCTATTAAAATTCATCCTTTAGTGTGTGCGGCATATAACGCGGACTTCGATGGTGACCAAATGGCAGTACATTTACCTTTAAGCAGTAATGCTCGGGAAGAAAGCGAACGCTTAATGCTTTCGGTCAATAATATTCTTTCGGCTGCAAACGGTCGCCCGGTTACTGTCCCATCTCAAGATATGGTCCTTGGGTTGCACTATATTACTAAAGTACGTATGGGTGCCAAAGGTGAAGGAATAACATTTGGTTCATTGTCTGAAGTTATCAGTGCATATCAATGTGGAGCAGTTGATCTTCATGCCAAGATTAATGTTCGACTGAGTGATGACCAAATGGTAGAAACAACATGTGGCCGAGTTCTTCTTTATGAAGCACTTCCTGAAAAATCTGAGTTCCATTGGGTGAATAAGATTATGAAACGAAGTGACTTGGCAAAACTTGTTGAAAAAATATATTATCGCTTTGGTAATTATGCGACTGTCGCATCACTTGATAAAATTAAAAAACTTGGATTTACCTCGTTGACCAATGGTGGAATATCCATATGTATGGAAGATCTGTTAATGCCAACGCGCAAAAATGAGATTATTTCTCGCGCAGAGCAGGAAGTACAAAAAACAGAACAACTATACATGGATGGTGTTATTACTAACGGTGAACGCTTTAATAAAGTAATTAGTATCTGGGGTCACGCTACTGCCGACGTTGCAAGCGAAATGTCCAAAGAGCTTGAAAACCAAGATAAAAAAGCGTTTTTAAATGATCAACATAATTTCCGCCCATTCAATCCAATATTTATGATGCTTGAGTCGGGAGCACGTGGCTCTAAAGACCAAATTAAGCAGTTGGTTGGTATGCGTGGTATGATGGCAAAGCCAAGCGGCGAAATTATGGAAACTCCTGTTAAAACTAACTTCAGAACAGGACTAAGTGTATTTGAATACTTTATTTCAACTCACGGTGCTCGTAAGGGTCAAGCAGATACTGCACTTAAAACTGCAAACTCTGGATACCTGACACGTCGTTTGGTTGACGTTGCACAAGATGTTGTAATTAGTGTTCAAGATTGTAAAGCACTTGGATATAGTGAAATAGAAGAATTAAAAGATTCAGGTGATATAATTTCTCCCTTGGCAACTCGCGCATTTGGACGTGTTGTGGCAACGGACATAAAAGATCCTGTATCTGGTGAATTATTATTTTCTCAAGGCCATGCTATCAGTCGTGAAGATTTAACTAAGATTGCGGATTCAGCCCTATCTCGATTGCCAGTTCGTTCGGTATTGACCTGTCAAGCAAAAAGAGGTGTCTGTGCACTTTGCTATGGATTTGACCTTTCAAAAGGCGCCATTGTCGATGCAGGGACCACCGTTGGTATTATTGCAGCTCAATCTATCGGTGAACCGGGTACTCAGCTTACTATGAGAACCTTCCACATAGGGGTACTGCAAGTGGTTTTGCTGACCAACCGTTCTATGTTGCAAAACATGACGGAATAATTGAATGGCGCGGTATTCGTATAGTAAAAAATCGTCATGATCAAATGGTAGTAATGAGCCGTAAGGCAAAATTACTTATTACCTCAAAAGATGGTCGTGAATTACAACGTAATGATCTTGAATATGGTTCTATTATCCTAGTAGACGATAAGCAAGAAATAAAAGCAGGTACAAAACTTGCAGAGTGGGATTCTGGTAGCAGAGTCCTATTGACTGAAGCAAGTGGTACTGTGCGATTTGTTGACCTTATTGAAAATATTACATTCCAAGAACGTTATGATGAAGCTACTCGTCGTTCAAGCTATGTTGTACTTGAGCAACGAGGTGAGCAATATCAGCCAGCTATTATAGTTGAAACCAATGACGGTCAAGAAGTTACTTATTTCTTGCCTACAGGATCATATCTTACAGTAACCGATGGTCAGCAGGTTCAAATTGGTGATATTCTTGTCAAAACCCCACGTGGTGTTTCCAAAACTAAGGATATTACTGGTGGTTTACCCCGAATTGCTGAATTGTTCGAAGCTCGTATGCCCAAAGATCCTGCAATTATCTCAGACATTGATGGTGAGGTAGTCATTGGAGGTCTTCATAGAGGTATGCGTAAAGTAAGCGTGGTTTCAGGTACTCAGACATTTGATTATCTTGTACCTCGTGGTAAACAGCTTAACGTAGTACATGGTGAACGAGTAAACGCTGGCGATCAATTAACTACAGGTGCACCGGTATTGCATGATATCTTGCGTATATTAGGGCCTGATGTAGTGCAAAAATATTTGGTAAATCAAATTCAAGAAATTTATCGCTTACAGGGTATTGATATTAACGATAAGCATATTGAACTTATTGTCCGCCAAATGATGCGTAAAGTGCGTATTGTAGATCCAGGTCAAACTGAGTTCTTAATTGGAGATCGTATTGATCGTATACATTTCCAAACAGTTAATAACTTAATTCGCTCTGAAGGTAAAAAGCCAGCAATCGGTAAACCAGTGCTCATGGGTATTACTCAGGCATCTTTGGGAACTGAAAGCTTTATCTCAGCGGCATCTTTCCAAGAAACGACTCGTATTTTGGCAGAAGCAGCAATTAGCGGACAAGTTGATCACTTATATGGCTTAAAAGAAAACGTAATTGTTGGTAAACTAATACCAGCAGGTACAGGAATTCCATCATTTAGAAAAAAATACCTAGGTGATGAAGTTTCTGAACTTGAAAATGCAGCACAACGTGAAGAGTTGAAAGAACGAACACAAAATATGAGTGTTCCTCCAGCTGCTTAAGGATATAAAATAGGGGTGGGGCGTGTAGCTCAGTGGTAGAGCACTGCTTTGACGTAGCAGTGGCCGGCGGTTCGATCCCGCCCGCGCCCACCACATGTTAAAAATAGATAAAATATCTACTACCTAGCAAAAGGTTATATACCACATGGCAACAAAAGAAGTTAAATTGAAAACAATTGAACAATTTGCACAATCATCACAAGATACGGGTTCAGCACCGGTACAAGTAGCTCTATGCACTGAGCGCATTCTTCACCTTACTGAGCACTTGAAAGAAAATCCAAAAGATTTTTCATCAAAACGTGGTCTTTTGCAATTAGTTTCGCGTCGTCGTAAACTATTGCGTTATTTACAAGAAACAGATGAAAATCATTACAAGCAAGTTATTGAGCGCTTAGGTCTGAGAAGATAAACTTAGATAAAAGTGGCTGAAAATATTTTTTTATTGATAGGTTAGTATGGTACAAACGTTTCGGTTACCCGGTTTTGAATATGAAGTAGAAATAGGAAAGTTTGCGCGTCAAGCTGATGGCGCAGTGTGGATAAGACAGGGTGGGACAGTAGTACTTGCAACTGCAGTATGTTCTCCGTCCAAAGATTTCCCTGGATTCCTACCACTTACTATCGAATATCGAGAGCTTTTTTCTGCCGCAGGTAAAATACCGGGAGGATATTTTAAGCGTGAAGGAAAAGCAACTGATAAAGAAGTTCTTACAGGGCGTCTAATCGATCGGGCTATACGACCTCTATTTCCTTCCAATTATTTCGATCAAATACAAGTTGTTACGAATGTATATTCTTATGACAAAGAACATTTGCCCGCAACACTAGGTCTTATTGCAACATCACTTGCATTAGCTATTTCCAAAATTCCTTTTATGGGACCTGTAGGTGTCATTGAAGTTGCTCGTGTAGATAATCAATGGGTATATAGCCCTCGCTTTTCTCAAACTCAACGCTCAGACGTAAGAATGATAGTAGCTGGTACTAATGAAGGTATCACTATGGTAGAAGGCTCGTCTGCTGGAATCTCTGAAAAAGATATCATTGATATTTTGTTTGGCGCGCATGAAAAAATTAAAGAGCAAATAGCATGGCAAAATTCAGTTGTTGAGCAAGTAGGAGTTGCTAAATTAGCAATAACTCATTCCTATGACTGGAATACGTGGCAAGCTAAGATCGATCAGTTTCTTACTGCTCCCCGTGTGCAAAGTTCCTATATTCCTGACAAGATCCAACGTAACGAGTATTTGTCTGCACTACGCGAAGAATTTATCAAAGATAATGAACAGGAAATTACTGATCAAAAACTTCCACTTGCGGTGGTCGATTATATGATCGATATGATCCTGAAAGATAAAATTACTGATCTTATTCTTGAACTTTCAAAACGTGTAGATGGTAGATCATACGATCAAATTCGTCCTATTTCAGTTGAAGTTGGATTGCTTCCATTTACTCATGGATCAGCTTTATTTACACGAGGTAGAACGCAGGCACTTGTATCGGCAACATTAGGTGGTGGTCAAGACGAACAACGTCTTGAAGGCATCATCGAGGACGACTCGAAAGACGGAGCATTTATGCTTCACTATAATTTCCCTCCATTTTCAGTGGGTGAAGTTCGTGCAATGCGTGGACCTGGTCGTCGTGAAGTTGGTCATGGACATTTGGCTGCGTCTGCATTGCGAGCAGTACTTCCAAGTCGAGAAAATTTCCCGTATACCATTCGTATTGTGGCAGATATGCTTGAATCTGATGGTTCTACGTCAATGGCCACTGTATGTGGTTCTACTATGGCGCTCATGCAAGCTGGCGTTCCTATTAGTGCTATGGTAAGTGGTATTGCTATGGGTCTGTTGAAAAATAAAGCAGGTAACTTTGCAGTATTGTCAGATATTTCTGGTTTTGAAGATGCATTTGGATTAATGGACTTTAAAGTTGCAGGTACTCAAGACTCTGTTACTGCCGTACAAATGGATATTAAATATAAAGGTGGTTTGACGCGTGAGGTATTTGAAGTAGCGTTAGCACAAGCCAAAAAAGGTCGGGCACATATTCTTGAACGTATGCGTACTGTGATGACTGCACCGAACCCAACACTTTCAGATTTAGTACCAAAGCTGATCACACTTAAAGTAGCTACTGATAAAATTGGTGCTATTATTGGTGGTGGTGGTAAAACCATTCGTGAGATTATTGAAAAAACTCGTACTACTATTGATATCGAAGATGATGGTTTGGTTAAAATATTTGGCGGACCAGATGCTGATCTTGAGCTTGCTATCTCATGGGTTAAAACTCTGGCAGGACAAATTGAACCGAATGCATTATTTGTAGGTAAGGTAAAACGTATTGCAGATTTTGGATTGTTTGTCGAATTAGTACCAGGTACTGATGGACTTGTTCATATATCGAGCATACCTCGTGAAGAACAACGAACTTTCTTACAAAACGCAAAAGTTGGTGATATCGTCAATGTGCAAGTTGTTGACTACGACGAAGCTACCGGACGTATTCGATTGAAGATAGTATAATATCAGATTAATGAATACAATAAGATTAGATGGGCGGGCTGCACGGCAGCTCCGCCCGTTTACCATAACTCGCTCTCCCTTTGGATATGCTGAAGGCTGTGTAATGGTAACTATGGGAAATACCGTGGTATTATGTACCGTTACTATGAGTCCTGGAGTTCCCCATTTTCTTAAGGGTAAAAAAACTGGTTGGCTTACTGCAGAATATGCGATGCTTCCCAACGCTACTCAAAATCGTACAACACGCGAATTTTCTGGAATGCAGCGTAATAGTCGATCTGTTGAAATATCCCGGATTATTGGCAGATCTTTGCGTGCGATTGTAGATCTTAGTATAATTGGTGAGCGGACAATTACGGTCGATTGTGATGTTTTGCAAGCCGATGGTGGTACGCGTACTGCATGTATTAACGGTGCATATTTAGCCTTAACAGACGCTATTCAATATTGGATTGAGCGCCGATATATTGACCGCACTATTATTACTGATACGCTTGCTGCTATATCAATAGGAGTGCGTAATAATATAGTCTTTACTGATTTATCATGTGAAGAAGATAATTCAATCGATGCAGATTATACCATAGTACTTACTCGTTCTGAACATATAATAGAATTACAGGGTACATCCGAAAAATCGGTAGTATCATGGGACTTGTTTGATACCATTAAACAAGCGTCAATAGAAGCTACTCGTGAAATTTTTGCTCATTTTGATAAGTATCAAGCACAGCATCACATTGCTTATGGTACACCAAAAACCGCAGCGCCTGATAAAGTTCCTTTATTTAGTTTATATAATCGTTCTAAAACTCAAAATATATGAACTTTCCGTTTGAAAAATTTATTAAAACATTACCCGCTTCTATAGCTGATAATTATAAACCTGTTGTATGGATTTATAGTAAAACAGACGTGCGGGTTGCATTCTCCTATATTATCACTCATTTAAAACGTACTTATATTACTTATCAGTATACTTCTCTTGAGAGTACAGACGTTGATCGTCTTAAACTTGATCAGTTGCTGTATACAACGTTTTTAGGTTCATCTCATTTGTATAGCATTATGTGCGTTGGTGATAAGGGTAGCCACGAACTACTTCAGGAGCGTCTGAATAAATATAGCGGTCCTCATTGCATAGTAGTCTATTCTACTGATCCTTTGAATGTATCAGACGCGATGACTGATAATATCCAGTATATTGAAATACCTGAGTTTATAGATTTTAATGGATGTGTAGATTTACTTCCCGTGATATGTTCTAATAAAGAGCACCAAAAAAATGCACATTACATTGCAACTCAATTGTTCAAGCGATCTAAAAAATGGCCACTTGAGACAATATGTGCTCTTGCCTATTACGCGCCCTTATTTGATATTAATAGTCCGTCGGCAGTTGCCATGGCTAACTACTTTGCTCAATTGTATGGCTTTCAACATTCATTATTTTTACTTTCGCAGCAGTTTTTTTCGGGTAAAATTCCATTATTTTTATCTCTATGGAAAGAGCACAGCGAGATATATCCGGAACAGTTTTGGATTTCATTTTGGAGCGATCAAATATGGCGTGCATTTTTTTATCTTAATTACCTTAAGCAAGGACAACATACTCAAGCTAAAAAAATTGCCTTCAGACTTCCGTTCAGCTTTATTGAACGAGACTGGCGCTTGTGGGATCATATAGCGCTACAAAAATTGCATACTCAATTATATCAACTTGATAGTAAAGCAAAACAAGGTGCTACGTATATCGCTTTGGAAACCTTGTTACTTGATGGTCTCTTGTCTATTGTGTAATCTAGTAAAATTTTCTTGACTCTTACCTTACGTCATACTCTACGATTATGTACAGGAGATATTTATGGCTCAGTGGTATATAAAAGAATTGGCACAATTGGTAGGCGTATCGGTTCGAACATTACATCATTATGATAAGATCGGTTTGTTACCTGCTTGTACTCGATTATCTAATGGGTATCGCGTCTATACAGCCACGCATGTACTTCGGCTGCAGCAGATAACTGCATTGAAGTTTTTTGGTTTTTCTTTACAAGAAATTAAACGTATATTGTGCTCAGATCTGGCAATACTCGATCATTTTCATGCACAGTATAAGCTTGTTAAAAATCATATAGCCAGTCTTGTATCCGTTGAGCAATCCCTTGAATACATCCTTAATCACTGCCAGGCTGGCAGTGAAGTTAATATACATGCTGTGTTACATTTAATGAAAAGATATACTATGAGTCAAGATTTAAAAAAAACGTGGGCAGCCGACATATATACTGAGAAAGAGCTTGATACTTTTGCACAACTCAAACAGAGCTATACTGATCAAGAGATAGAAAATTATCAGGATGCGTGGGTTGAACTTATTACTCGTGTAAAAGAAAACTTACACCAAGACCCGACTAGTGCTATAGCAAAAGATCTTGCCTTGCAATGGCATAACTTACTCAATCGGGTATATGGTAATAATCCTGAGCTAAAAAATACTATATATACTGCCTACAAGGAAAATAAAATCCCAAATCCACTATTTGATTCTTGCGTATTTGAGTGGATCGAAAAAGCTACGTACGCTTTAAAAGCTATCTAGTAATATTTTGCTATAGGTAAAATAGGCCCCTATGTATTTATCAATAGATATATGGACGCTTATTTTACTATAGCACTCATGTAATTGAGTAGTTTATGATTTCTCAGGTTGAATGATACCACCTGATATAATAAGTGTCATTGCAGATTGACGATTCATTGCAGTTACAATAATTTCTGATTCAGGCACAATAATTAAAAATCCCGTAGTAGGGTTGGGTGTTGTAGGAATAAAAATATTATAATATTTTTGATTGCTATCAGGGCTGAGATGAACAGGTAGCTCACTGGTCAAAAACCCAACACTATACGCGCCTTTGCGAGGAAATTCTACTAATACTACAGTCTTAAATGAATTGGCGTTATCCTCACTAGGACTGAATGCCTCTACCAGTTGCTTAATGCCTGAATATACAGGGCGTATGAGAGGAATTTTAAATATAAGACCTTCAAGGACATGTATTAATGGCTTGAGGACAAATAAGCGCAATATAAAGCCAAGACCAAATACAATAATTAAGGCAAGAATAATCTCAGAAAAAGGTATTGCTTTAAAACATGCAGGCTCAAATCTATGCAGGGGTGCTAACCAATCGCGCAATACTCTAATTACTACATTAAAAAGAGCAACAGTTAACGCTAAAGGTAATATAGTTGCCAAACCTTGAACAAATATAGTCCAAAGCCATTTGCTTATATAGCTATAAAAATTATTTAATTTATCAAATAGCATGGTGATTCCTTGTATATATCTCAATGTTCTTGTGTTTAGTATGCACAGCTTGCATCGTCTTGGCTATTGGTTGGTGATAAATTAACTGATATATAAGCTGGCTCAATAGATTTTATCTGTATTTGGGTGGGTATAAAAAGATGATTACGCGTTAACAGTATAGGCATATCAGTGGTAATGGTATGTGCGTCAACGTGAAAAGCTAACGCATCAAAGTCAATACCTACCAAGTGAGCACGTGTCCCGACAAGAGTGACATTAACAAATTCAGGTGCGCTAATTTGCCCGACTTCGGTGTCTTGGTAAAAACATACTGGTACCATACATGAAACTGAATATGGCTGAAATGAACTGGTAAGTGACCATATACTGTATGCAAGGCAGCCAGATACAATTTTAAGTGTTAAGCTGCTGGGTGTTGCCATAAAGCGAATTTTGAATTTGTTCATGAAAATTGCCTTGAGACAAAAGTGATAAGTCTTTGTGTTGTAAAAGGTGTCTGAGTAATGTCAATGCTGCCGGCCCTGTCAATGCGCGCCATGAACGAGCTGCTGCATATATAGTGAATGTTCTTTCTTGGGCGTGGGTGTGTATGAAAATCGCATCAAGAGAGTGAGAGAGCCATAAGTGATGTTCTTGCTCATCGCGTGAGTTCTCAGTCCATTCATGTGCTAAGTTCCACTGAGAATTAATTCCTAGCAGTGTTCCTTGTGCATTAATCCATATTAATTTATCAGATTCGTACAAAGAGCTTTCAAGGAATGAATAAAGTACTAAGGGCCGAAGTAATGCATAGGGCATAATAGGTGATTTTAAAATATCAAAAAGCTGGTCATTTTTTTGAATAACTATGTTGGCATTTTTTATTTCTCCCATTGCCCATAACAGTTCTTTAATACATTGTTCAGTCCAATCAGCAAGTGAAGGTGTGCATGATTGCGGTGTCGAACGCATAAGCACAAAATTTTTCTGTAAAGTCCTCTGATGTAGGGTTGCCGCGATAATTGCCGCAAGGGGGCTGCCTACTAAGCTTAAAAACATTAAGTTAGGCAGCATAAACCAGTAACTTATCATCATAAGGGTGATATACAGACACACATGTATAAGCAAAGGTTTGTGACGATCTGCTGCAAGCCAGCGACATATATGGTAACTTATCCACCATATGCACGTAAGTTCAATTAAATCTTTCCACCAAAAAAGATATAGTGCATGTATAACAGAAGGCGGCACGAATGAAAATATACTCATGATTTTTCTACCTTTCCTGGACACTACTGTACTTAATATAGCGATCCAATGTATAGAGTTGTCATAAGGGATTATCAAATATCTTTAAACCAGCTATCTTAAAGCCTACATATATTTACTTTAAGGAATTTACATGCACAATCCGATAGTATTGACCGGAGATAGACCTACAGGTCCTTTACATCTTGGCCATTATATTGGTTCACTTGCTCAACGAGTTGAATTACAAAAGAAGTATCAGCAATATATTTTAATTGCAGATGTACAAGCACTGACTGATAATTATGAACATCCAGAAAAAGTACGTGCCAATGTACTTGAAGTCGCGCTTGATTATTTATCTGTTGGAATCGATCCTGAGCGTAGTACTATATTTATACAGTCATGCATTCCTGCTATTGCTGAACTGACAGTTTTTTACCTTAATCTTGTGACTATAGCGCGGTTAAGACGGAATCCAACGGTGAAAACAGAGAGTATACAAAAAGGGTACGGTGAGAATATTACCGCAGGATTTTTAATGTATCCTGTTAGCCAAGCTGCTGACATTACGTGTGTTAAAGGATCAATAATCCCCGTAGGTGAAGATCAGCTTCCTATGATCGAACAAACCAATGAAATTGTACGTACTTTCAATCGTCTGTATAACACTTCAGTACTAGTAGAAGCTCAACCATTATTGTCTACCTATACGCGTTTGCCAGGAACTGATGGATCTGCCAAGATGAGCAAATCATTGGGTAATGCCATTTATCTTTCTGATTCTCCAGATGTGATAGCGCGCAAAGTCATGACTATGTATACTGACCCGACACATATAAAAGTAAGTGATCCGGGTAAAGTCGAAGGTAACACGGTATTTACTTATTTAGATGCTTTTGATCCAGATCGCGCAGCTGTAGAAGAACTTAAGGCGCACTATCAAAAGGGTGGGTTGGGTGATGTGTTATTGAAAAAACGTTTGATACAAGTACTCAATACTATGCTTGAACCTATTCGTGAGCGTCGTAATAGTTTGGCTCAAGATAAATCGTATGTAATGGATGTTGTTATGCATGGTACCGCCAAAACACAAGAGCGTACACAGCAGACCTTACTTGAAGTAAAGAGCGCTATGAGTATCAATTATAATTCCTGATAAATAAACTTATTGTGCCTGTAGTGCCGACTATGATATGCTTCCTGTTTGGCAAGTAAATAACAAAGGGGGAGTAACATATGGCGCGTGCAAGGTATATTGCTTGGAGTTCGTGGTGCATTTCATGTGCGTTATTAGGGCTCGTAATTTTAAGTATTATTGGTTTGCATTATAATCAACAATCAATGCAGGCATATTTAATTGGAGAAGATATTACTCAGTTAGTATCTATCTTTGCTGATATTGATGCGACTGCGGGTATTGTTGAATTTGAGCATACATTTAATTGGATTGATTTTTTGACTATTAAAAAGAACGGGTTTTTAGGTTCCCAGGTAGGATCACTTATACTGGCTCGACCAGAGCGATGGAATGGCCCTTATGTCTCGCAGCATATATGCTTGCAGAGTGTAAAATATCAGGTTATCAAAACTGATAAAGGATATTTTATTATCCCTGGTCACGGCGCACGTTTGCCGGATGGACGTGTGATGGGTGTAGACTTAATACTTACTGAAAATTCTGATATTGATACATTGATCAATACCGGTCCTTTGACGTATCATGCACACAAGCTCGCTGCTCCCGTTATTATCACTCCAACGGCTACTATGGTATCTGAAATGCAAAAATTAAACGATCAGGATGAGGATATTTAATTTAGCTCAAGAAAAGCACAATCAACTTTTTCAAACCTGAGCTGAATAATACTATCGCATATTTTTTAGAGTCCGCACGCTCTTCAATTTCTTGCACTGTGCCCATACCAAACAGTCTGTGTCGAACTTTACTTCCAGTTTTAATAGTTGTAGTAGGTGAACTTGCTTGAGTACTTAAATTCTGCGGTGATACTGGTGTTGAAAAAGTTATATTTTGTGTGCGATTGTGTTCTGAGCGCATCATCCACTCTTGGATAAAATGATCGAATGATGATCCATTCCAGTATAAACCATCAGCACTTTGTACGCTGTGTGCAGGGAGCTCCTCAATAAATCGAGAAGGGATTTGTTCTGCCATAACACCATAGGTATATCTATATCTACTGTGAGTCATTAATAGATGCTCTTTTGCTCGGGTAATACCGACGTATAATAAGCGTCGTTCTTCTTCAATAGCATTATCATCAGTTCGAGCGCGGGTACTTGGAAGAATACCTTCTTCGAGCCCGATAAGCATTATTGCATCAAATTCCAATCCTTTGGCAGCGTGAATAGTCATCAATGTAACGGTAGGCAATTCTTTTTCTTGAGTTGCACTTTGTTCTTGCATAAGTGTGATCTCATACAATAGTTGCTCAATTGATAAAGTACGTGATTGTTCAATATATTTTACTGCTGCTATAAATTCTTTTACGTTTTGTGCGCGAGCTTGAGCATCTTGTGTGTCATACTCTTGATATAGATATGCGATATAGTCAGTTCTATTGATAAGATCCTCAATTACAATGCTCGGCTGCGCAATTGAATTTATGCCAGTAAAAATATCAACTAATGTTTGCATAGCACTGAGCTTTTGCCCGGTAACTAATTTTCGTGTTGTTAAAACGTTTGCAATTTCAGTAAATGTGCATAGAGGTTCTTGCAACCATATGCTATTCCATAGTTCTTCAAATTTTGCGCCTAGTCCACGTGCTGGTACGTTCAAAATGCGTGACCACGATATTCGATCATACGGGTTAATCACTAGACGAAGGTATGCAAGAATATCTTTAATTTCTTTACGCTCATAAAATTGTACGCCGCCAATCATAGAGTAACTGATAGATTGCCGTACTAATGCTTCTTCAATTGCACGTGATTGAAAATGGCTTCGGTATAATACTGCTACTGATCGTGCAGGATACTTCCGTTTATAATTTTTTATAAATTGCACAACCCCATCAGCTTCTTGATATTCAGAATTACAACGAATGACTTTTACTCGTTCGGTACCCGTTCTTGTTGACCAAAGATTTTTAGGGTTACGTCCGGTATTGAAGGAAATAACGTGGTTAGCTGTTTGCAATATAGGTTGTGCTGATCGATAATTTTGCTCAATTTTTATAATAGTAGTACTTGGAAAATCTTGAGCAAAATCAAGCATGTTAGCAACGGTAGCGCCGCGCCATGAATAGATAGATTGATCTTCATCACCTACGGCACATACAGATTCAATAGCACATTGTTTATTGGAATCAAGTGTCATATGTTTGAGTAACATGTGCTGTACTGCATTAGTATCTTGATATTCGTCTACAAGCACATGGCAAATTGAACTTTGAAAGCGTCGCTTGAACTGTTGATTTGTAAAAAGTTTGCACGCATGCAAAAGCAAGTCATCAAAATCAAGTGATCTGCTGGTACTCTTTTCTTCTTCATATATTTGATATATCTGCAAAATGGATGCCTTGGCATGAGCAGTAGTTAAACTACTCAATGGTTGGCCACTATTTTTCAGCTGAGAAATTTGATGTAAAATTTGTTTAACATTAATTTTTTTATCGTTGCTATATCTACTTGCGATGTCTTTGATAAGTTTTTCTTGGTCATCTTGATCAAGCAAAGTAATAAAAGGATGTTCAAGAAGGTGGCTATTTGTTTTGAGCAAACGCAAACAGTATGAATGAAATGTGCCAATAAAAGGTAATTCTGAGTAGTTAGCACCGAGCATTTTTTGAATACGCTCGAGCATCTCACGTGCAGCTTTGTTAGTAAAAGTGAGCGCTATGATTTGACTAGGATGTGCACCTTGTTCCAATAAACGCGCAATACGACTTGTAATAACGCGTGTTTTGCCTGACCCTGCTCCTGATATTACTAAAAGTGGGCCTTTGCCATGCATTACTGCTTGTTCTTGATGAGGATTTAAGTTGAAGGTAGATGGTGTTGTTGAATCCATATAAAAAGCTGACTGATATAAAAAAACTAACAGTAAACTTTAGTATTATATAGTAACCTACTATAAGTAGTAAGTTATTTTTAAATCATCAGATTATTTGCACTGTCTTTAATCACCGAATATAGTTCCGCATGTATACGCTGCAAATGCTCCCATGATAATAGTAAAAATTGATCCTCGAGCATCAAACTTTTCGTAGGGAATAAATAATAGAGCAGCACTATATTCAGTAGTAACAGATACATCAAGAAAGGGCTGAGCGAGGGATGAGGGTAGAGTTTTATAACTTTGAGCTAAACTATATAAACAATACAATCCGATTAAAACTAATGGGAGAAAATTTTTTGACTTTGGCTTCTTGTTCTGCTGATTCATTACGGTCAGCGGCGAGCGTAGTATTTATTTTGTTATAAGTTTTTGACAGTTCGTTTGCAAGATTTGTTGTTCCTAATATGCCCAAGAACAAGCTTAATGTAGGATTTCTTTTAATACTTTCTATCCCAAATATACCATATAAACAACATACGGAGGTAAGCATAGGTTGCGTAAAGGCCAGGTTTGCAATACTTTTGCCAGTAATGTACGCATATTTTGGAATAACATGAATAAATTGTTTTTTTTGGCTTGCTTGTATTGGCGCAATAATAGTTGATATAAAGAATGTCACAATTAAAATTAAATTTTTAGTTATTTTGTACATACTTATTCCAGCAAAATGTAGTATAATAAACAATTTTTAAGAATAAGTAGTGCAATAGAATTGTCAAAATTTATTCTAACTATTTCATGTTTTACAACATTTTGTCACACGTATTTATAAAATGATTTATCTTGCCCTATGATTATAATATAACATCTTTATATAGTTTGCTTCCTTTAAGTTGTGAGCGCACAAAATTATATATATTAGGAGCTTGAAATGACTGATTGGTAAGTAGATCAAAATACTCTTGAAGCTTCATTAAAATGTTGGATAAAATAGTAGTATCTTTTTCAATGAGCGCTTGGATAAATTTTTTTGATTCTCCTCTATCTTTATCAGTTGGTTTTCCATCCCACCATTCAACAAGACTTACTAGTACTGAATCGTACTTGGTAGGCTCTTCTTTTATTTGATTAAATTTATCTCGTGCGTTGAGATTAACTTTCACATCACCCTTGAGCCAATTAAGGATTTGTTCTTTAATCGCATCCACTACCATAGAACTAGGAGTTATGCTATTTTTTCTTTGCGTTTCTGTAAGGGCAGGTTCAAGATATTCGTTTTTAAAGGTATTTATTGATTGAGTAATATTTGTAGAAACTGCTTTAATGAATTCAGTTTTTATCTGGGCTCCATTGGACAATTTTGCTTTATCTATAGCAGCGTTGACCTCAATAAGTTTTTTTGTCAGATTTTTTACCAGTTCTTTGGCTTCAGGAAAATTGTCAAGATTAGGTTTGGGAGTAAAAGCTTTTTCTATTTGCTTTATACTTTCCTCAAGAGTTTTTTGTAAGTTATCCATACTTTGTAATGGTGCTGCACATATAAAACTGATAAGTAATAATTTAATTTTCATAGTAATATCCTCCATAGACAGTTATAAATTTCCATAATTAATAATACTTAATTTTACATAAAAATTTCAATTGTATTATAAAATTCAATATTATTTTTGATTTTACTAAGCTGTTTGTCCATTATGTGTTATTATCGTAAAAACCTCATTATTCACTCATTACTAACAAGGTGTATATATGAATTTTAGAGTACAACGTTATATCCGCATCCTATTTATTTGTATGTTGGCAATCGGTGGTATTACCGTAGCTATGTATTACCAAAAGCAAGTGCAACAGGATACTATTACTTGTAATGTGCCAATGCTCTTTGATGAATATAAAAAGCCAGTACCTGCGTTACAGTCGCTTTTAAAAATATTTTCTATTTCTGCCGATGCGCAGTTAAATGATATTGTAACTGCAACACAAAATAGCTGGCTACGCAAACCAGGAAAAGAGCGCTGGGAGATGGAAAATATATATACTCCTGAGATACAAACTACTTTGCTCAACTGCTGTGAGCAACTTGGTATGATTAATGAAATAAAGCCTGCGCAAAAACATTACAAGTATGCGGTAGTGCTTGGTGCAACAGTTCAACGCGTTCGCACTCGTATGCTGTATGTGCTTAATTTGATCAATCAAGGATATACATTTGAATATGTAGTGCTTTTAGGAGGCCAACGTTCCTTAGATCCTTCTATTGAATCTACTGAAATTTTATATAATAATGATAAAAATTTTATTATTAAATCAGGTTGGAATAAACCAGCCACTGCACCTGGAACTGAAACTGACATGATGAAAATGGTTGTAGATCAGATTGCATGGCCAGATAATTTTAATGCGCCATTTATTTTTGTGGATGCTCCGTTGAAAAATATGCCTGATGGTAAGGTCCTACGACCAACAACAGGTGATACTTTTGCAACATGGCTTTCAACAAAACCAGAAGCAGGTTCTACTCTTGTTATATCTCATCAGCCATATATCGGATATCAGGATATGGTAGCGCGCACGTATTTACCTCAAGATTTTATATGCCACTCCTGCGGAGCTCACTGTCCTGAGGATGAAATAGTAGATTCTGTTTTATTAGATACACTTGCCCGTTGGATTTATCAGACACGAGAGTATTACAAAAAACAGACAGCATAATTGCGGTGAATACGCACATACCATTACTTATTGATTCTCAACATATCGTGCATCATGCGCTTCTTACCTTGTTGCGTGATGCACGTATTAATCATGATTATACGTTTGATTCGATATGCCGAGTAACACAAAAAAAATGGTTAAGAAAGCCAGGATGCGAACGCTGGCATCTGAAAAATCAACCAGATATAAATTTACGAAATACTATTATTACTGCATGCCAAAAACTTGGTATGTTTGATTCTATCTATCCTTTATATAATAACTATCAATACATTCTTATTTTAGGTACCACCCTTGAATGTGTAATTAAAAAATGGATATTTTTTCTTGAGCTTATTCACCAAGGTTATCAATTTGAAAATGTTATAATCCTTGGCAGTGACAGAAAACTTGATAAATTGATTGAAAATGAATCAGTTTATAATGAATTATTGGTGTCCAAATATTTTGTAAATTCACGTATTGCTCATCTGGGGTTGACAGAGATGGACATGATGCATGCTGTTATTGAACTTACTCGACCTCAGCTATTATCTTCACTTTCAATATCTTATATTAATACACCCCTGCAGTCAGATACCAAAGGTATATTGCGCAGACCTAATACTGCTGATACTTTTATAACATGGCTTTCTACGGTTCCTCTATCAGGAACAGTATGTATACTGTCTATGCAGCCTGATGTAGGTTATCAAGATATGGTAGCTCGCACCCATATCCCGCAGACTTTTACTATTCATACTGCTGGTCCTTCATGCAAGCCTGATGACGTTACTGATGCTGAGCTGCTTGATACTATTGCTCGTTGGATTTATCAGACTCAAAATACTATCAAAGCTTTTAACAAATATATAAATTCTAGTGTTTATAAGAAGGCTCCACCCCATCTTCTGAGTTGATTATCTCATTAATTACGTCACACTAATGTGTATAATTACGCATTATATTTCATATACAAGTTTTAGGGGTATCGTGAAGGTTATTATAAGTATTATTCTCGGCCTTGCGCTGAATTTTTCAGGTTACGCTTACGCATGTGAAAAACAAGCGCAAGCTGATCGACTCGTACGTAGTTATTATACTGCGCATGATATTAAGGAAGTTGTCTCAGTCAAGCATGCCTTAACTTTATATAATAACTCAGAGGCGTACCAAAGCTTGTGTGGCAATTTTGTATCCTTTATATCTCATTATCAAGAGCTACTTACAGAGTTTCAGAATGATAATTCTATGAAAAATAGGTTACACGAGCGGTTTATTCCTATTTATAATACCTTATTGCATCAAGTACATATAACATCAGAGTCTTTTACCAATAAACATAAAAACGTTAAATTTATTCGCTCATATCCTCATCTTAATACAGTAAGTACAGGTAAAGAGAAAGGGCTTGTATTAGAATTGAAGGATGCACACCAGGAATTAGTTACTATCCTTGAACATACTCAAAAATTTATTGAAAATATTATAAGCACTGAGCCTGTACTGCTTGATCTTATGATTGTCGAGTTAGCAGCTTTGGCAACACCGGACTTGAGCAATAAAAATAAATTAACTTTAATTGAAAAAATACAAACGTATGCTTGCATGCAAAAAAAATGTAATCTTCTTACCATACAACAGGTATGCAACAGTTTAATTAATACACGCGTTGGCCAGGTACAAGGTAAAAATAATGTATGTAAGCTTGTATCACACTGGTTCAATTTATTATATGCAGAACTATATGATACAAGTACTTCAGGTATCAATACTTCTACTAATCATCGAAATGATGTGTTTTATACATGGCTTAAGTTTTTGTCTGTGTATGCAGCGCATATACATAATAAAGATACTGCAATCGAAGCCTGCGCTCATATACTTGCTGTTATTGCACACACGTCTCTTATGAATAAAGGAAACTTTAGTGCAAATATATTAAATTGCTGTGTTCCTATTATTACGGCCAGTTTGCCCTATCTTAAATATGATCAGCAAAAAGATTTTTGCATGCTTTACACTCTGCATTCACAACGCGCAACGCTCTTCCCGCGTTGTATATTTTGGGATCAGTTATGGTTTCAGGTAAAATTGAAAAAAGTTTACTTGAAAAAAGTAGAATTAATACGCAGGAAGTAATTACTTTGTGTAGAGCGATCGCAGATAACAATAATGAGACTGTCTGGCGTTGTCCGTTTAAAGCACTCGTGCCAAAATTATATTTGCTTGAAAAGGATTACAGCAATTCATTTGAATTATATAAAACTATTTTTACCTCAAGCTGTTCTAATTTGATAAGTTGTAATGCGTGTGAACAAGCTGTAATGGACTGTATGGACTATACAGCTCAATTTTATAGATTTTTTAGTGAATCTGATGATGTTCGTCCACTTTATTCACTTATAGGGGCAATGAGCAAGCGCGCTTGTGCTATAAATATAGTTAACATAGTTGATAATAATTATATTAAAAAATTGGCACATTGGTACACTCGGGGGTTCTACATTTATAATATAACGCTTTCGTGCACAGATAAAACATGTATTATCCCTCAAGATTTGGACAAAGCTTTACAATTATATCAACAATTGTCATTTCATGACTATTACCATGCATTGTACTTGAAAGCGCAAATTTTTATTAAACAAAAGCGCTATAATGATGCTTTGAATATACTTAATATAATAATTAATTCCCATGATGACCAATCGGCTATTAGTACCAGTGCTTATATTGAGCGTATTCATATAAGCCTTGTACAAAATTTATACGACAATGTAATTGCCGAATCGGCTAAAATGCTAAAACGACCAGGTTTGACACAACATGAACAAGGATTGCTCTATTACATGCAGGCCACTGCCCATATTTTAAAAGCAGATGCCGCTTCAGGTAAAACAAAAGATAAAGTAATCAGCACTGAGCATCTGGATATGTTCTATAGGGGTATTCAAACGATGGATAGTTCTCAAATTTTATTTGAGGACTGGCATGTATCACCGGTGCTTAAAGTGATTGAATATTTTTTTAACGCGTACATGAAAGACAATAAGCAATCTCTAATTTATGATTCATTGTATGGTAAGGTAATCAACTCGTATTTTTTTCTTTTAAAATTGTTACCTATGACAAAGAGGTCTCAAGAAAAATACAATAATGCTTTTAACATTATTAACAGCCAAGCAAGTATGTATGGACATCCTTATATAGCTGCAGAACATATAGTTACTTTAGATAAACAGCAGTTTTTACAGGCTAAATGCAAGATATTACTTTCCAATAATAGTAGCCAAAGTATATTAGCGAAAAAATTAAAAACTATTGATGTTATCAAGTCTAACCTAGAGCGTGGGGTTTATGATCTATATCCTATTGATAAAGAAGATGCACTAACGGTATGCGCTTTCAATCCAATGTTTGCAAATGCATTGTCTGCACTTGTGATGTATGGAAAAAGAACTAAGAATATGGAAAATATTCTTAACAGATTAATCCGTATGAATAAACTATTGATCAGCGATATGAAAGATTTGAATTTAGACATATATATGCAATTTATTGATCAAAAAGAGTGGGATAAATTTTTAAGTTTGATTTCAGAAAAAAGTTCTAATTCATCCTCAGTGATTGATGATTTAACCTTATACGCCTATAACACCAAAGCAGATGTAAAAATACGTACTACAGCGCTTATTGTATTAATGCGCGGATATTATGGAAGAGCATTTGAAACTACGTTTACTAGTCAATACCAAACTATGTGTGACTCGATGGATATAGAAATCGTAAAACAATATCTAGATGATTTAAAGGAGCTCATTACAGATCAGGATACTATCAAGTCGCTTGATAAGATTCTTTATAACATTTATATAATGGGCGCTATAAAAGCTTTTTATGATAAAGATAGAGATTTTTTTATGCATTATATACAACGCGCTGAAGAGGTTGAATCAAATGCTATTACCAATATAGTTACCATAGGATATTTATTTAATACCGGAGAGAAGGAAAACATTCTGCAAGCACAAGAATTGCTCAAACAACTAGTAGATAGCATTGAAGATAAAGCGCTTAAGGCACAGCTTATTAGAGCGTTACGTGTGTATAAAGACCATGAATTGCCGTTAGATTTTAGTTCAATTTTACGGATGATTTAATGATTTGAAATCATATTTATATAAATTATAGGGGCATTCTCATCCAAGGAATGCCCCTACTTGTTAAATTACTTGTTCTACCGGCCAGTGTCGTAATAAGTCTAATAATTCACTGACTTGTTTTTCAGAAGCTACCGTCATACAGCGTGGCTGGTATTGACTTAATTGTATGTCAAGTTCAAGGCTTTTATTTACTTTGTCTGCTTTATTAAATACATAAATCATAGGTTTATCTACATCAAGATCATCAAGTATTTCTTGTACTACCTGGATTTGAGAAGGCCAGTTTTTATCTGAAACATCCACAACATGTAAAAGTAAATCTGCGTATTGCAACTCTGATAGTGTTGATTTAAACGCTTGAATGAGATTAGGTGGCAATAGCTGTATGAACCCTACAGTATCTGAAATGATGCCCTTTTTGACACCATCAAGGTAAAATTCACGGGTTGTGGTATCAAGAGTTGCAAAGAGTTTATCTTCTGCCAGAACATTACTTTTAGTCAGAACATTCAAAAGAGTCGACTTGCCTGCGTTAGTATAACCTACCAAGCATATATGAGGTACTTTGTTGGCAAGACGTTTTTTTCGTCTCGTTTCTCTTGATTGCTCGATGACTAACAAGTCTCGTTTTAACTTTAGAATTGTTTGTTCAATATGGCGCGTTTCTTTTTCTTTAGCGGTTTCACCAGGCCCTTTAACCCCAATCATACCTGACTGTTGGGACATGGTAATACCTTTGCCTGCAAGTCGTGATTTGCGGTGTTGGAGCATAGCTATCTGGACTTGAGTTTTACCTTCGGCCGAATGCGCTGATTTTTCAAAGATTTCTAAGATAAGTTTTGTTCGATCGAAAATGCGACAGCGAAGTATATCACCCAAATTACGTTCTTGCTGAGCAGTTAATGGTTCAGATACAATTACTTCTTCAATTTCATTTTTATCGCACTCTTCAATGAGATCTTCAAGCTTACCTTTGGTAATAAAGTAAGTAGGGTCAATCTCACGAATTTTTAAATATATTTCTTGATCATACTGTACTTGATTAGTTTTAACCAAGCTTCTAAATTCATGAAAATAAGATTCTATATCGTTAGTGCGATTATAAGGAGCGTGAATTCCTAAAATTAAAGTTTTAGGATGGCTACTAGTAATATAGGGTTTTGTACGCGACATAAGTAGTCTCCTTATAATATAAGTTATGCAGTTCTTATATATCTTATCATAATTATTGCTGTAAAGAGAGAATATATTGACGATAAATTTATTTAATAATTAAGTTAGATACATTTTTGGAGTGAAAGAGTTATAGCTTTCTTAATATTAGTAATAATTAAATTCTACTCTCGTGATTTAATCTAAATTTTAAGCAAGCAATGGTTGGAATTAAAATATTAATTTGAAGATAATAGGTACTATTAGTAACGCATTAAAATTACCCAGTACAAAAATTTTTGTACTGGGTGCATGAATTACAGTATATTATTTGAAATAAATAAAATTATATGTATTTATCAAAAATCTATTTTACTGACTAATTTTACCAATCTTCATTGTATCTAAATTTATTATTTCAGGTTCATTGGTATCAGAATTAATTATTATTATAGAATGTACTGTTAAAGTGGTGTTATATTTCTGAATGTATGCCAGTTGTAACATAGGAGTAGTATGGGAGGGATACTCTGCAATAACAGACTGGTAACAACCATATTTTAAAGTCATACCTATTCTAGCCAATACTATTTCTCCCTGCTTAAATTCGTTTGTTTTCTTAAATCTTACGGTTTTAATGTCGTTTTTAGTAACATCTTTTTTTGAAATTAGATTTGAGATACACTCATTATATTTTTCAGCACAATAGATTTGCTTTATACCTAAAAATAATAATGAGAGTACTATTATTTTATTCATATATTAAAACCTTATTTTTCAATTTTGATCAAATTATATTATTTATAATAGTAAATAATAATTAGATTTAAAATCAATATTTCTTGCAAAACAGTACACCATTTTTAGATTAATTTGCTTTACTATATTACTTGACTAATCATATTAGGTTGTATCATCAATCTTCTGAATTCTTGATCTAGTTAGCTTCTTATATTTACCATACTATCAAACTATGTCGGAGCTTTATGTATTAATTATGATTTATTTATAAAATGATATATGTTTGAAAGTTTTAATTCCCACTAATTTAGCATATAAATATAAACCTGCACTGATACTTGCAGTGATTAAGGTAGAGTATACTACGCGTCTTGTAGTCAAATTTCCGTAGATGTATTGCATAAAACGTGTAAAGCCTGTTTTATCCAGCGGAGATTCATTTTTGAAAGTATTGGCAGTAATAATAAATTGATCTTTCCATGTGTTTATATCCTCTTCAAGGATTAATTGTATTTTATTACTTACAGGTATCATATCAACAGCATGTGAGTATAAAAACTTGAACATACCAGAAAGTGATTTAATACGTACATCGTTAAGACATTTATATACTATTGCGCTTCTTACAAACTTATCAAAAGATTTAGTTTTTAGTAGTTCTTCATAAGGTTCGGCTGCTAAGTAAAAATTAGTAAGCATAGATTTATAGTTAGTCTTCATACGTTCTTGAAAAGAGAGATCTTTTACGGTACTTCTGATACTGTAATATTGTTTTATATAAGTGCTGGAGAGAATCTTTTGTATTATTCTATCAACTGCGGGTTTGAACTTTTCTTCGCATAGAAGGTCATTCCAGTATGACAAATCCCACTCATACCAGTTTTTAAATGTAGTAGCAATAACATGAACTTTTTGCTCAAGAGATATCTGAGTGTTATCCAAATACGATGTATCAATTGGATTACATTGCTCTGCTATATACTCTAGTATCCATTCTATTTTAGCGTTAAGATGCGCATTATATCCTGGATCCGAGATCATAAAATAATCACCTAGTCGCGATAGTGCGCTTATATTATTATACACGCATGTCATAATGTCTGCATGGTTCATAGTCTCAGCTTGAGCATTGGCTTTTTCTATCCATGCAACTCGGCTATCGGGTTTATCAGTAAGATCCAAGTAGCGTAATATTGTAAAAAAATCAGTAATATCTTCGTTAGTTACCTCGAGTTTTTCAATTGTCATTTTTCCATCAATGCTGCTTGGTATATGCATCTTTCCATCACATAGTGTTTTGAATAAATCACTTTTCTTGTAAAGTGTAGTAAGGTGTGATGTTTTGAAATCCATGACATTTATTTTATTTTCGTCATCAACTATTTCAATAGCATACCGTGCATTTACATGCGCTGCCGGCACATCTGAAGTAAAGCCAAGAGTGTGAGCGCATTTGGCTGCAGTATGTGAATGTAAGTAGTAACGGGAATTATTTATTATTGATGTAAGTTCAAGGCGTATGTCGCGATTTTCATAAAGTGTATTAATTTTGTGTTCAAATTCACTGATATTGACTTGATCATATATAATTTGATTATTCAGCTCGTCAAGTATAAAAAAATCAATAGAATTGCCATCAGGGCCAATTGTGACCCAGGGTGTTTTATTGTAATGGACGAGTTCTATTTTTTGGTAACTAACTCCATTCCATCGGTATAAAGTAGTAGTGGGCTCAAAGGAAAGTAGAGAAAATAGCTCTCTTATAACTACATATCGAGTAGTTATGTCAAAAGAAATTAGAACATACTGGGCGGAGCTGTCGACAGGTATGGTAGAATAAAAACATTCCTCGAGCACGGAAGTATTTTCATGTATTTTTAATTTTTTGATTATTATATGGTCACTTGTACTGTTGTTATTATTCTTAATTCGGTATGCATAAAGCAACTGGTCAGGTGCTATCCATATAGGTTCTTGTACTATGTCTTCTGCGGTACATTCTATCTTATAAGCACAATATGGTGATGTAGATTCATTAATTTTGGTAATATAGAGAGAAATATAATCTATAGGGAAGCTATAAGTATTATATGAGCAGCATAGGTCCCCTGCTGAGTTAACCTGAATATATTCTTGATTACTATCTGGAAGAGAAAATGCAGTTTGTGTAATTAAACTATTGTCTTTGACTGACAATGCTTTAACTATGTAATTTTTTCTGTATTTTTGCGCCTTAAGCAAGCATACATACAGTGTCGTATTGTCGTGTGACCATTGTAAAAATTTAGTTATATTTTGATATGATTCTGCCTGTTCATACTCAGGATAATAAAATAGAGATACTCCTTGTGCAAACGTATGAGAAATTAAATCATACCAGCCTATTACGTAGCGATTAAAATTATCATCATTCTTATATTGAATTACAACTGCTGCATGCGTACAGCAATTATTAGGAATGATTTTTATAATCCGTGCGCTCGCTATAGTGGTGTTGTCTAAAGGTAAGTTAATTATATGACTGATTTGAGTGATGATATTAGTAAGAGTATTGGTATGCATATCCCATATATACTTTCCTCCAATAATCTCGCCTGATTTAGTGGGTAAGTTATGGTAGGGATATATTTTTTGGGTTTCTAGATCATAAATACAACTTTCATGTGTATCAATAAATTGAACAATTTTATTAGCATTGTGCTGATGTAAGTTAATATTGCCGAGTATATATGCATGTCTTATGGCGAATTGATCAGGTTGATACGTAATCTGTGTTCGCGTTCGTTCTGGTGCGCAGATATCGTATCCATGGGAAACGATCTTATTTAATATAGTCACATAATTTTGATAGGTTATGTCTTTGATAAGATTTTGCTCTAAGATAGGTTCTTTGTGTGCTCCATAAAGTAAGTGTGTAATAAATAATAGAGGTACAAAGTTATAAATTATTTTGTGCATTATTGTTTCCAGCATTTTAACTAATTGCATGAAATTCATTCGACTTATATAAATCATCAAAGCATTGATGTATAGTAAACATACTGAGAAACCTATCTAATGAACTTGGTTCTAATTTTTCTAATTCTGCCTGTAGCAAAGTAATATCTTTAAGAATACTTACTTGCTTATCTGACAAAAAGGATACCTCTAGTTTCTTTACAATATTGGCCAATACGAGCTTTAATAAGCATATATAGTAATAGTTATAATTAGGTGATGTGACAATAAAATAGTTTTTTAAAGTTAAAACTTGATGAAGCATATTATCCATAACATGTAAGTACTCATTAAATGCAAGATCTTGATACTTTTTATGTGATTTTTGTGCTGATAGATATAATGTATCAACTTTTTCAAGAGAACTAAGTATTTGAAAAAAATTCTCGATAGCAGTAGTAGTAATATAGGGCAAATCAAAATATATAGTAGAATTTGAAATGGGCATAGTTATATGTCCTTGTATAATTTCCTCTATAAGCTGACTGTATTGATAAAGGAGCTTTATTTGTTCGTTGTTGAACAGCAAAGAGTATGGGTATTTGCTGTTATTTTCTGGAGCGATACTTATTGCAAAGTTATAAATTTCTTTGGAAATTATTGTTGTTTTATTGTTACTGATCCCTAATTGCGCAGCGCACATATGTGCCAGTGGTGGATTGAATGTATAGAGCCGTTTATTAAACAATTTTTTGACTGACTTTATATCTAAACGAGAAAATAATTTTTCAAATTTTTCTAAATTAATAAGGTTATAAGTAAATTCTGATGGATTATTTTTGTCGACCCCAACGCAATGAAGAGATTTGCCATCATGATCGCATATAATGTGGCATGAATTTATCTGATCGGCAATATTACCTAAAAGATTATATTCTGAGCCGTTCCAACGATATATATAGTAATTATTATTTTTATCTTTTTTATGTATAACAACATAAAGTCCATCAAGGCACATATACAACTGTACATGACGTAAATCTTTAAGGCTGTCATAGCACATACCCTTGAAGCCCTGATAGGGTAGAGAAAAGGGTGGACTTATCTTTCTTATTTCACGATCAAGTATATTGCCAGCTGTTGTAAGCTTAATGTTTTCAATAACAAATTCTTCTTTTTCATAGTATGCATATACTATGTGAGAATTTGAAAGCCAAGTTGGTAGCAGTACAAAATTATCTTTATCCTGATAAGTTATTATTTTTTTTACTTTTTTATTATTATGAAAAATCTTGATGTAATAGCCATTAGGAGCTTCTGTGGCAATAATACATCGATCAAAGTTGGGACTTATTTTAAAGTAGTCTGCAGAAGAATATGTATGTGCTGGGTATACATGCAAAGTATTATTTTTGTATTCAATACATTCAATAGATCTTTTGCCTTTCCTTTCCCCGCTTATTTGCGTGCGTCCTATTACATATAACTTTGTTCCATCGTTACTCCATTGAACGGTATGATCTAGAGATTCATAATAATCTATCTCGACATTAAAAAAAGGTATGAGCTCGCCTATAAAGGTGTTTGTAGTCAAATCGTACCATGCAACAAAATGCCAAGGACATCCTCGAGGTTGTTCTTGATATTCGATTATAACGGCTGCCGCTGTACGTTGACGGTTAGGTATTAATGCTTTTGTGGTGTATTGCTGTCTAATAGAAGGATCAATATTGAAATTGACAGGGTGTTTAATATCATGAGATAAGTTAATAGGACTTAATGTTTGGTCTAGAATTTCTGTGTGGGCCAACGGTTTGCTAGCAGTAATATTACCAGTTCTAAAATTAATATCATTTAGTTGTTTATTAATTAAATTATCAAGTGTAAAATTGCGATCGATATGTGTAGGAAATATTGTATTGGTATTTTTACACACATACTTTGTTCCTACTAATGTTAATTTACCATCTTTATAGTCGCTAGAAGAATAAGTTGTAATGAGCTCATCTTTAAGATTATATTTTAAAATATAAGGACTATACTCTTTGATAATTGAAGTATCACTTATATTTTCTGTATGAGGTTGAAGTTCAAAAACAATAGAATCTGAATCTACGTAAAAATTTTTAACTTCTTGTGTAAGTGTTTTAAAGTGAACAGTATGTTGTGCTTGGCTGCATATAGTTTGTGTAATGTCGCATGATGTTGCAAAAACATTGTCACTATTACTATTTATAAAATTTATTATGTGAGACTTTACTTGTGCTGTAGTATGTACCTGTTCAGCGCTATTAGTGGTTAGCATGATCGTTGCTAACAGCATTAGTCGATACATGTATGTTCTCGTATAATAAATGATTACTAATTTAAATGTTATTTACCAATGTAAGCAGTATGAGAATTTTATCAATAAAGTTTGACTTTTATAATTTGGTATTTATTAGCTTATTGTAAAGAGTTACAAGGGACAAATTGATCTTAATAGTAATTGTCCCTTGCAACAGCTAAATAAAATTAATCAGGTTCTTCCATAGAAGAAATTGGCGCCTTAGGTGCTTTATACGTATTATAGAATTTTTTAATACCCAGTGTTGTGGAAATTGAGCCTAATGCTGCCAATCCAAGCGCTGCAATGCCTGAGCCTAATGCGAGAATACCAGTGAACAATTTACCACCTATATTAATGCCTATAGTCGAAAAGTTGTTTGAAGATGTACGTGTGCTACCAGCTAACGGCCGCCTAAGCCATAGGCACCCAGGCTATATAACCAGTAACTTATCATCATAAGGGTGATATATAATAAGCAAAGGTTTGTGGCGATCTGCTGCAAGCCAGCGACATATATGGTAACTTATCCACCATATGCACGTAAGTTCAATTAAATCTTTCTACCAAAAAAGATATAGTGCATGTATAACAGAAGGCGGCACAAATGAAAATATACTCATGATTTTTCTACCTTTCCTGGACACTACTGTACTTAATATAACGATCTGAATTGGCTAATGATTGTGGCATTGATGTTCGTACTGCACAACACTGGCTTTCAATTTTACAGGCAAGTTACATAGTCTTTTTACTGCAACCACATTTTCAGAATTTTAATAAACGTATGATTAAGACACCTAAATTGTATTTCTATGATGCAGGACTTGCGTGTTCTTTGCTTGGTATTACTACGCTTGAGCAACTTGATACTTGTTATATGCGCTGAAATATTTTTGAATTATTAATGATTTCTAAAATATGTAAACATTATTATAACATCAAGCAAAGACCTGATCATGTTTACTTTTGGCGTGACAAAACTGGTAATGAAATTGATTGTCTTATTGAGCAGCCCAATATACTCATAAGTAAGTTGGAACAATATAGAAGCATTGTGGCAAACATAATAAGCTCATTATAAGCTATCTAATATAAAATGATTTGGCGTATAGAATAGTAGACATACTTAAAAATGTATCTCAATGAATTCAAAGTGATAAATACAATAAAAGCAATGTACATATATTGTAGGTTTGTCTAGATTGCCCAGAAATTACTAGATATGTATTTTTACATATCTAGTAATTTCTAAAACCTGTAGTATATATAATTAGTTTTCTGTGAAGTGTATCCCAGTTGACCAATTTTTATGAATAGTTTTGCAAGACACGCGGTTGTACCAATAATTATTGCAGTGCGTATATATTTATTTTTCAAACACCGAGAAATGAGTGTTGATGGTTGCTCTGTATCTATATCTAATACAGTTCCCTGTACGGCGTCTTGGTCTTGTCTTGCTAATTTCCGCTCTATAGAACTTTTTTGCTGACGACTCTTAAATCGGTTGCTCATAATAGGGCTTATATAGTTATCCCATGCCGCAATCCGTTCATGTACAGTTGTATTCGATTCCTGTGTGTCATGCAATAATATAAGCTCAAACAATGCACCAAAACTATGAACTTCTGTAATAAGATCATAGTTATCAGAATTAAATAGTTTAGATATAAATTCATTTAAAAATTTGTATTGGAATATAATATGAGCAGGAATTTGTTGATTCTCATAGACAGATTTTAATTTATTAATAAATGTAATAGTGGGAATAAATGGATAAGATGATACATCCGAAGGAGTAAACAATGTTGAGTCCAAGAGACTAATTATATTTGAATAGTGATCCCCAATAGTGGCATAATAGTTACTAATAATAGCGTCAATGTTGCTAATATCTTCTATGCCAAAAAAAGGTGTAAGGTGATTAAAAGCACTTATATCCCAGCTGCGTACTTCTTCAATAATATTGCTGAGTTTTAATAGAGCGCCATCTTTTCCTAATTTTTTTTCTACTTTAAATATAGTTTCTTTAATTATTGCCTTAAGGCGTTTTGTACATAAATATTTTAAGGTTTCTTTGATCTCATCATTCTCGCATATAAAATAGTGACACAAGTTATTTAAAGTATCTATATCCTGTAATAACTTGGTAATCTTTTGAGTGAGCGTTGCAGTTGCTAAATTCTTACAGAAATTTCTGCAATAGAAATAATAACAAGACGATCTCATAGGTGTGGATGAAGCAATAACTTCAGCAAATAGCTGAAATTCAAGTTCATTGATGCCAAGATCGTTAATAATATATGTGCCATTGTTTATATCATTTTTAATGTCACATTCCAAAGAGTTATCTAATATTTTCTTGAATAAGGTACTTTCTTGATATAAATGACATAATTCGTAAGATTTCAAGGTGTGTATATTACCGTTATTGAGTCTAAGACTATATTTGTAAAATGTATTTTCAGGATATATTGTGTTCGATAATCCAAGTTTATATGCGCAGTATGAAAGTACATGTGGATTAAAATACTCATTATGATTGTCAACTACTTCAAGGACTTCATTTATATTGTCCTCACTGCAATGTGTTATGATATTTTCGAATTTTTCTAAATTAACTTCGTGTATTTCTAAATTATTATTTTTCAAAGATACATATATGAGAGCTGTATCATTTTTTATAAAATCCACATATTGGTGCTTATAACCAGGGCTGTCAAGCAATAATAGTCTATGGGATGATCCGTTTTCCAGAAAAATGCGTGTTTGATTAAGACCCTTATAAAGATGATCGGAGATAATGAATTTCTTGTTTTTTGATAATTTAAAATAGTCGCCTATAACATACCTTACTTTAGATTCATCTGTACTATTTTTAATAGGATCGCAATCAATATATCTAGCTACCCTGATATTACCTTTGTCATATTGGTATTGTACGCTAGTATCGGTTATCCATTTATACGATTTATAATTCAGGCTGTCTGCCACGCGCTTAGACCAATCATTTGATGTAGGATGATTGCAATTGAACTTTACAAATATCCAGTTGTAATGTTGTTGGCGTCCGATTATTAACTGATTATTTTCGTCAGGACTAACATCAAAATGTTCTGGTAGACAAGGACATTCAACGCTATGTGATGTATACAGTTGATTGTTAAATATACTGATAGTTGAAATGAAATAAGTATCATTATTTTCAGTAATAACCGAGCACGTTGCATCAGATGTATGCCAATGTATCCACTTATTAAGCTTAGTTTGAGCTGGACTTATTGAGGTTGCTACTTGATAAGCTTTACCAACTTGTTCTAAGGTATCGGTTTTGTAACATGCAATAAAATTAGTTAATTTCCCTGAGTATATTGACGTTTCCTGAACAAGCGCTGCCATATAGGTGCCCGAAGGATTGACGCTGATATCCAAAACCTTATACACCTTTGGATTAATATCAGAGTATGTTTGGAGAAAGGAATCAGATAGGCAAATTTGTTTGCCTGAAGCTATGTGAGTTACAATATTGCTGTTGGCGGTATTCCATATATAGGTGCCATCAATAGTTTTAAATTCATTATCTTTACTTTTTTCTATTAAGTGTTCAGGTACTATAGTAAATTTTTTGTCGTTTATATTATACCATACACAAAAATTAGTTGTTTTGAACTCTAGATGAGGCGTTTTTTTAATAAAGGTTAGTTTTACTGTATTTGTGTGAATACATTCGTGGACCTGTGAGCTATACGCATCGTTGAGAGGAGCTGCACCCAAAAGCTTATTACAGATACTTTCTGTGATATCCCAACCATTTCCCTGTAAAGCATACAGAGCACTTGCATAGCGATCCAATTTTTCAGTACCACAAACCTGATTTTCAGGATAAAATACTTTTATTTGTTCGGCACTATAGGTGCTTAGTGTAATTATTGCCAATAGTATTAACCAATACATACAAATTCCTATATAGTAATTAATTGCGAATCTAAATATTATTTTCAAATATAATAAATATATGAATTTTATCAATGCGATTCAGTGGTCATAGTTCAGTATTTACCCGTGTACTGTGAAGAGTTACAAGGGACAAATTGATCTTAATAATAATTGTCCCTTGCAACAGCTAAATAAAATTAATCAGGTTCTTCCATAGAAGAAATGGGCGCAACATTAGGTGCTTTATATGTATTATAGAGTTTTTTAATGCCGAGTGTTGTGGAAATTGAACCTAACGCTGCAAATCCAAGCGCTGCAATGCCCGAGCCTAATGCAAGAATACCAGTGAACAATTCACCACCTATATTAATGCCTATAGTCGAAAAGTTGTTTGAAGATGTACGTGCGCTACCAGCTAACGAGTTACTTATGCCGCCTAAGCCATAGGTACCCCAACTATAGATACCTGCAAGGCCAAGGCAAGTTAATCCGCCTGTAACCAAAAGAGCAGAATAGGTGTAGTTTTTGGCTTTTTCTTGAAGTGTTTGAGCCTTAGCATCACCTGCGTACAGACCAGTCTGTAGACACAAACCAACTGAAAGAGCTAGGGCAAGAGATAATCGTTGTTTCATATATAACCTTACATTTATTAAATTATTATTTTATTATACATTATAAATTATATATTATTATAAATTTTTTTCAATTAAAAAATACTACCTAAGGGTAAAGCGGTATGTTAATGCCTTATTTATTTCTCTGCCACTAGAGTTATTATAATTTATTAGAATTCGGTTTTATGTACGGTTTTAGCATGTATATGATATAACAGCTCAAATAAGTACCAACAGTAAGGGTGGTGCCTAATATAGCTAAAGTTTTTATATAACCAGATAATCTAGTTTTTGTACTAAGCGGTGACTCAACAGTAAGTTTTTCTTGAGATACCTGATCTATACTTAATTCAGTGCTTGCAGGATTTTTACTGTGGTGATAGTTATTGTGTAGTTTAAGTATATCAGCAATTTTAGGCTGATTTTGATTTGATGGTTTGGTTACATATTTATTGACATCAGCAGTGATTCTGGAGGTATTACATTCGGCGCAGAACATTTTACAGTTATCTTCCACCTCTTGCACTGTATTTGCAAAGGTATCATATCGCGCCTTAATAGCTTCTGGCAGATTATCCTGATGAGCCGTTAGTTCAGGCCATAGAATATACAGAGGTTCCAAATGTACTGCCTTAAGTACATTTTCTCCAAAGTATAATGATTCAATGAATTCTATTAATAGATATGCATGTGCAATAACATTAAAACAATCGACTGATTGTATAAATATTGCTTTAGATTTGCAGTAGTTTTCCAAATGCTTAATTACCTTGCTCAAATGAGGATCGTAAATGTGATGCGGCGATAGTTTTAATCGGTGTAATACTTTTATGGTGAAATCATAGACAGTATCTGTGACATTGGTAGTACTTTCAGGAGTAAGGTGTAATTCAAATTTTCTTATGTCCAGTGATGCTATTCTAGAAATTTTTGCAGTAAGCGATTTTTCTTCAAGTGGCCATATTTTATTTATTATAACTTTGATTGCGGACCATATTTGTTCGTCGCATACTTTTGGATCGATAAGTAAAAAATGACTGAGTTTTAAAAAATTAGGTAATAATTTAAAATCATTATTTTTAATCTCTTCGATTAAGGGGTTGTGCTCAAGGGTATATGTATATTGCAAATAATAAGGAAGACTAGACAAAAATGAGCATGGAATCAATTGCATAAAACTAGACACATCTTTATAGGTAAAATCAGTATTTTTAATTAAATAATTAAACTGGGATGATTTGAAATTAGTATCTTCAATAACTGTCTTGAAATACTCGCTGTATTGAAATAATTTTTTCAGCTCAGCTGCGTTGAATGTATATATTCTTTTATCCTGCAATTCGATTGAATAAGTAATTGGTCGCTGTATCCGACCTCTGCCCGGAAAAAGTTGCTCAATGCAATAGTCTTTTAAATGTGGTTGATAATAATTATTTTTTTCCGTAAGTAATTGAGAGAGTTCAGGAGTTATTTTTGAATCTATCCAATTGAGATATTTATATATATCTGTTAGTTTTACGCATATTTTATGAAAAGAGCTATCTATAAAATGGACGTATTGACCATCTTTTGAAAATTGTGCGGTACGACAATTTTCAAAGGGCATAGGAACATTATCACTATGGGAATGAGTGAATTCATACGACGTGCCGTTCCATGTTAGTAGATTTGATATATGAATATCATTTTTTAAAAAATTAAGCATTACATAAGTGCCAGCTGGATGAATATTAACTGTATTAATTTTATAATTATTTTCTTGCAAAATTCTGTCGAGCCTAATATTTTTATGGTGTATTTCACGAACAGTTTTTTCTACAGCTGTATCGATAGTGCTCCCAATTTTAAATCGTATTACATGAGAGCAGGTTCCATCTTTTGCTCTGACTTGTACAAGTTCTTTGTCTGAAATCCATGAAAATTCGTTTATACCCCAGATATTAGAACACCACAAAGAGTCAATATCAGTAGTATTCCATAGTATCTTTTGGGTAGCACTCAGGCGCCCAATCCAGCATGTAGGCTGTATATTTTTGTCATAATCACTTGTCCGATCTACACGCTTTAACTGATATCCTTCTATAATGCACATAGTACCGTCAGGACTGACAGTAAAGTTTTGTATCGGGCTCGGACACATATATTGAGCTACTGTTATAATCTTATTGTCAAATATATCTATATGTGCAATATGCGCGCTTTCATCGCTATTTATTGCGGCATATAAAGTATGAGGATGAGAGCTCCAGACAATAAGACGAGGGCAAGCATTAATTGAGTCTGCATACTGTAAATGATATGTTTGTTCAAGGCATTTTTGTGCGGCAACATCATATAAGTAAAGTGTATATTTTCGTTTCGATGGGCCTACAAGTTGCGAGCATACCAGTGCCCAATGGGTATTAGTACTATTGGCGTGAATTTGGTCAATACTTATGTAGGAAGGTAATGTGATTGCAAATGTTTCTTGCGTTGTTATGTTAGTTATTGATTGATTTTTTTTATTCCACAAATAGTCGGAATTGATTGGCGCAATATGACTTCTTGTTTTATAAGGTATGTCTACAAGCTTGTTATGGATAAGACTATAAAAATGAGCTTGTTTATTTTCTTCATCATAGTAATAAATACCTTGTGAAGTAATTATTTCCTTGGCTGTAAAGGCAAGGTTAATGCTTGCAAGTTTTTCTTTGCAAATTGTAGGACACTGCTCATAGACATTGTACTGACACTCTTTTAAAAAATTGAGAATGGGTGCTGCTTTGTGTGTATAAGAAGTAGTTTGCTCCTCCATAAGTTCTTTGTGGGCGGCATATGAATAAATATTCCACATTGCCAATAAGATAAATAGTAAACCTTTATTCATATTTTTCATGTCTAAATCCATATCGGCTAATTATTAATTTTATAACTGTAATTATATATAGATTAAAATATTTATCAATATGCTTTAACGGATAGGTATAGTACTTATTTTTGTCGGAAATTGAAGAGTGATACAGTTGGTGAGCTCTTCAATTGCTCATATTGTACCCTTTGGTATACTGATAATTAAATATTATAACCATTATATGTGTAGCTTTATATGTTTAATTTACTCAGCAAAACATTCTCATCAGTATTTGGCAGTTTTGGCAAATCAGGTAAAATCACTGAAACTAGTATTGCAACTACTTTGGAAAGCGTACGTCAATCATTGCTTGAAGCTGATGTGCCTTATGATGTTGCTACTGCGTTTTGTACCCAGATACAAAATAAGGCAGTAGGCCAGAAACTCACTGCTTCTTTAAAACCAGCAGAACAGTTTGCCAAACTTGTACACGATGAATTAGTGCAGTTTTTAGGCAAACAAAACGATGTATCCCTATCAAATACCTTTCCCTCCGTTATTGTAATGTTGGGGCTCCAGGGCTCAGGTAAAACAACTACCATTGGAAAATTAGCGCAGTGGTTTATTGATAGTGCTCGTTCTAAAGGTAAAAAAAGAAATATACTGTGTGCGTCAGTGGACTATTATCGTCCAGCCGCTATTGATCAACTTGAAATAGTAGCTGGCCAAGTGGGAATAGATTTTTATCGTTCACCACAATCAGATCCCCGTTCTGCAGCTCTCGATATATATGAGTATTATAAAAAAGGTCACTATGATCTTTTATTCTTAGATACTGCGGGCCGGTTGCACGTTGACGAGCAGCTTATGGATGAGCTACAGGCTATAATTTCTGCGGTCAAGCCTCGATTTAAAATATTGGTCCTTGATTCTATGACGGGTCAACAGTCTTTAGAAGTAGCAAAAGCATTTGACTCAAAAGTAGGCTTTGATGGGGCGATATTGTCCAAAATGGACAGTGACACCCGCGGCGGTGCGGCGTTTGCTTTCCGTTATAGCCTTGGCAAGCCGATCTTATTTGTTGGAACAGGTGAAAAGCCCGGGGACTTGGAACAATTTTATCCCGATAGAATGGCAAATCGCATACTAGGAATGGGTGATTTGATCACATTGAAGGAAAAAGCCGATCAGAAAATTAAGCAAGAAGAGCAAGAAGCGGCATACCAGTCGTTTGTAAAAGGCAATTTTACTCTGGCAGATTTTGCCAATCAAATGAATATGATGAACAGACTCGGGTCTTTGACGTCATTGATGAAGTATATTCCTGGAGTCAACAGTGTACAGGTACCTGCCGGAGCTCTGGAAAAAGGTGAGCGTGAGATGAAAAAGTTTAAGGTCATTATTGATTCGATGACCCCCAAAGAGCGGAGAAATCATAAGATTTTGGATGGCTCGCGTAAAAAAAGAATTGCTTCAGGTTCAGGAACTTCAGTGCACGATGTAAATATTTTGCTTGAGCGATTTGAACAAATGCAGCAATATGTTAAACTTTTCAAGAGGTTTGGACGGTAATCTTATCTCCAAGTATTGTAATACATCGTAGAAAGGCATTCATGTCAGTAAAAATTCGTATGGCACGTATTGGTAAAAAAGCCACTCCATTTTATAAAATAGTAGCTATTGATTCACGCAAAAAACGTGATGGCCAGTTTATTGAAGATTTAGGAACATTTGACGGTTTGAACAATGCACTTATCACTTTCCGCGCAGATCGTTTTAACGACTGGGTTTCAAAAGGTGCTATTCCTACCGATGCTGTTAAAAAAATATACCGCAACTACTCTGCTGTAAAAGCTGCGTAAAGGTTAAGAAATAATATGCTAAGACCTTTTCTTGAGTATATTGTTAATTCTGTTATAGATTTCCCCACACATCTTGTGATAGACATAGCAAATCCAGCTGAACAACAATACGCGATTATTATTAAAGTACACGGTTCTGATATGGGTAAGCTGATTGGCCGTGATGGTAAAACTATCAAATCATTGCGCAATCTTGCCCAGATGGTAGCAGATCCGGGGACTATAGTATCTTTTGAAGTCCAAAAATAATTGCGTATGCAGATATCAATCATCTCAGTATTTCCCGAGCTGTACCAACCTTTTTTAGGCACAAGTTTAATTTCTCGTGCTATCAAACAAGGAACTATTGGTTGCTATGTACAAAGTTTTTTCAAGTATGTGGAACCAAAAGAGCGTATTGATGCTCCTACTTTTGGACATGGAGCTGGTATGCTCATTCGTCCTGAAGTAGTAGAAAGAGCAGTGCAAGATATAGAGTCTGTTCATGGTACAGCTTACAAAATATTCTTCTCACCAGCTGGCACTAAACTGGACCAAAAATTACTTGAACATATTTATCAACAAGCATCTGAGAAAAAACACATAATGTTATTGCCTGCACGTTATGAAGGCATGGACGCGCGTGTTGAGGCAGTATATGCTGACCAGATAATTTCAGTAGGTGACTTTGTTCTTATGGGCGGTGATATACCAGCTATGATGTTTTTAGAGGGTATGCTCCGTTTATTGCCTGGGGTAGTAGGAAAGTATGAGTCGGTAACGGCAGATTCTTTTTTCGGACCATTTGTTGATTATCCTGAGTTCTGTGCGCCGGTTGTCTGGAAAGGGCTTATGGTCCCTGAAGTCGTGCGTCAGGGCGATCATGGTGCACTTGCACATTGGAGACGGGTACAATCTGTGACACGTACCTTGGCGCATCATTTTTCATGGCTGCGTACCCATATTGCGCATAAGCAAGACAAGGCACTTGTATTGCAACATGTTCCTCCTCACTATGTAGTGCTTATGCATTCACAAGTTATGGTTGGGCCTGAGCGTACCATTGGAACTACTTCAGTGACTTCTATTGATATTCATGATATTTCTCGGTCAAGTCGGACGTATGGAATACAAGGATTTTTTGTAGTAACACCTTTAGTTGATCAGCAAAAAATAGTCACAACATTTCTAGATTTTTGGAATAGTGACGTTGGTATTGAGTACAATCAATCGCGACACAACGCATTGCAAAATACTCAACTGGCATCAGATCTGGAGCAAGTGATCGATACTATTACCGCAGCACATGGTTCAAATCCACTTCTTATTACTACCGCTGCACGTCACTATGAACATATCCCTAAAGTTACTTACCATGATCAATCGCAGGTGTTTGCACATAACAGGCCGGTACTCATTATACTTGGAACAGGCAGAGGATTGGCACCTGAACTTTTAGAACGTGCTGATTATATGTTGATTCCAGTAGAAGGACTTTCAGAATTCAATCATTTGTCGGTCAGATCGGCAGCGGCTATTATTCTTGACCGATGGTTAGGAATCAACCCGGTCTAGTAGTTGGCAACTTCTTTGTTTTAACGTATACTTTTATGTAAAACCCACTGTTTTATATAAATTAAATGCTGTGCACATAAGGCAACCAGAGGAATTATATAAATGAAAGCAACTAAATATACACGCGAGACTATTGCGAGCTTGGGCGTGTATGAGCGTAATTTTCCTAATTTTCGCATTGGCGATACTATTATTGTAGCCCAACGCATTAAAGAAGGTGATAAAGAGCGTATTCAAAATTTTGAAGGCGATATTATTGCTATGGGCAATAATGGTATGTCAACTACTTTTACTGTTCGACGCATCGGAGCAAACTCAGTTGCAATAGAACGTATTTTCCCTTACTACTCACCTTTAATTGAATCAATTAAATTTGTACGTAGAGGTAAGGTGCGTCGCGCTAAGTTGTACTATATGAGAAATCGCGTAGGACGTGCGGCTCGTGTTAAAGAAAAAGTTATTACACGTCAACAACGTGAGCAACAAGCACAGTCACATGGCACTAGTTCTTCCTCGGTGCAGTCAGCTCAGCTTTAATTGTAAGTATGCCACGTTTGCATATACTTATAATTTATATATGTATAGTAGTGCTGATGATCAGTGGGTGTACAAAACAACACATGCATATTCAGCAAACACCATCTGTACAACATCCAGCACTACTTACTTTTCTTACTAATCACGCAAGTGATATCCCTCTTCCTCTGGAATACACCAGCAGATCTTATCAAGTAAAAGATTCTTTTATTTCATTTGTATATACTACGCAATTGGGCATGCAGGAACTTGTTGATTATTTAATCGATGCATGTGCGCAAGAAGGCTGGTATAAGCACGCTCAATTTACAGGGTCTTACACTACTTTGTTATTTTTAAAGCCGATACGCACTCTGATTATTACAATTGAAGATCAAAATGTGGATAGAGTAGTTACTGTGCAAAGCGGTACGCATTATAAAAAAATCAGCATCTAATAACATATGTGCATATATCTGGATAGCCAGATCTGGCATATGCCTAGATTATTTTTTTTAAACGTTTTTATTATAAAAATCCTGTGATTAAAAAGACAATGGTATCATGCCTTCAATCACAGGATTTTAAATAGCAATTCAAGATTACTAAGATATTTTTAAAATTAAGAAATAGTCACAGGTAGCTTACCCGGTGCTTTATAGTTTCCCGCAATTATTTCAGCAACTACTGTTTGTGCGATTGGATCATTTTGATAGGCTACAAGAGCAGCACTATTTTTCTTGAAATATTTCAGGCAATAGGGTGACCCAAAGATACATAGTATGCTCTCATTAGTAACTATTTTTTGAGTTAAATCTAGAATGGCATCACTAATGCCAAATTTAGTTTTAGGGTCACGCGTCATATTAAACAAAGCGATAATAACGGGCGTGTTGGGAGCAATTTGTGTTGCTATATGAGCAATTTCTTCTTGTGTGCTGTCGTAAGATAATCTATATACATCACATTTAAATTTGTGTGATAAGTTCTCAATTAAATCCTCATCTTTGGGATTGCCGACTTGTATTATACTTATAGGTTTATTGTGCTGTAGGGTAGGAATCTTATTGACTGCAGTAACGCTCGCTTGGAAAGCATCTTTTTTCAAGGTAGTGCAATAAGTGTTATCAATTGATTGTTTATACTCATCAGGCACCTCAAAATTCCAGTTGCAATGATTAAAAGCCCACTCTTTTGCTTGTAAAATACGTAGTACATGCTCATCAAGCTCGGTGCTAGAAAGTTCGCCCGTTTTTAATGCATGGTGTATACGAGCTACTGCGCGCGGTACATCAGTCGGACACAACAATATATCGTTGCCTGCCAGTAGCGCTTTCAATTCTAATTGGCCGGGCGCATTGTGATCGGATACTGCACGCATAATCAAAGCATCAGTGATGACCAGGCCATTAAAGTTCATTTTTTTGCGTAAAAGACCATTAATTGCATCTGATGATAAACTAATCGGATGTGCTTTATCAGAATCAATGGCAGGTACATACAAATGCGCGGTCATTATTGAGCGGACTCCGGCTTTGATTGCTGCTTGGAAAGGATATAGTTCGGTGGTGCAGAGTCGTTGCATGTCAAAAGGCAAGATAGGTAAATCTAAATGAGAATCTACGGCAGTATCGCCATGGCCAGGAAAATGTTTAGCGCATGCAAGAATGCCTTGTTCTTGTAAACCTTTTATATATGCCAATGCATGGCGCGTTACATTCTCTTTATCTTCTCCAAATGACCTGAAGCCAATGACAGGGTTGTCAGGATTGTTATTAATATCAACAACAGGAGCAAAGTTTATATGTACCCCGGTCGCTTTGCATTGTGCACCAATCTCTTTGCCAATTTTATAAGCAAATTCAGGATTTCCTGTCGCCCCCAGTGTCATTGCATCGGCAAAACGTATCCCGTTGTTTTTTCTGCTGCCCAAGCCGGATTCATAATCCATGCCGATTAAAAGAGGGATGGAGCTTGACTGTTGAAATTGATTTATATATTTATTTTGTTCTTCTATCGAGCCTTGTCCGAGAAAGATTATTCCTCCGATATGGTAGCGTGTGATTAAATCTTGTACATACCATGGTTCCACGCATATGAGCGGATCAGCAAACCATTTGGGATTAAGTTCAGGATCGGTAACTGCGGTAACCATAAAAAGTTGTCCAATTTTTTCATCGGTGCTCATATTGGCAAGTGTATTTTCAGCCCAGCTTTGAGTAGATGAGTTATTACCAAACAATGATAATATGCTAGTGATGGTAAGTAAGACGATAAGAATTTGTGTACGCATTTAGAACTCCTTGTTCGATATAGGGGTAATTTAGCCTGAGCGTAGTACGAAGGAATACTGATGTCAAAAAATAAGGGGCTCATATTATTATGAGCCCCTTGGTAGGTATTAAATATTTTGACAGATCAGGATAGGATTAACGCCATTGATTACGTGAAGCGCGACGTTGCTCAATTATTTGTCGGCGACTGGATCGATCGTTCCTTGTCCGAACAACATTTCGTCCTGATATACCTTTTTGACTGTAAGCTGCGTATCGTTGATTAATGACTTCAGGATCTTCTTGAGTCTGATAATAAACAGGTGCACTACTATATGATTCTTCTTGATAGTAACCAGGGTTTTGATTGTATTCATATCCTTGATTATTATAGCGTCTATTTTGACTATCAGACGCTGATCCAGCGATTAAACCTGTGCCTATACCAACTGCAGCACCGATTCCCGCACCACGGCCACCTCCTGCAGCGCCGCCGATAGCAGTTCCTAATAATCCTCCAAATAATGCACCTTTAAGCGCACCATCCTCTGCATTAAGCTGACTAAGACTTACTGCTATTAATGATAAGCTTATTACTAATTTTTTTGTATTCATAAATATTCCTTTTTGGGCTGCGCAGAATACATGTATCTAGTATAAGCATATAGAGATTTTACATATAATTGCAAATATAAATATTATATTGTTATAATAAGTGCATATAAACCTTATACCTAAGGATTATCTTATGACCAAACACATGAGCCTCTATGTTATGCTTGTCATGCTTTGTATTACGTCGTATGTCCATGCGTACACAGTGACTATACACAACAATTTATCAGAGCCAGTTAATCTTGAGCTTAAAACAGTGTGGGGTAAGACTTATAGTAGACAAGCACTCTTGCCTGAGCAAAAAGTTGAATTCGATACTCTTGGATGGTGTCCTTCGCACCTGACAGTAAGTTGGAAAAATGTAACAAGAACCTCAAAATTTAAAGATTTGTGGAAAGGCGAGCGCATATTTGGCCGTGATGTTGTTAATTTATGTAAAAGTTTTGTTGTTGATATACTTCCTGATCAAAATAATGAGTTTAAACTTATACTTGATGACGGAGCAGGACCGGGAATAGTAAGAAATAGAACCCAGAGTACAGAAATTGTTAATAATACTTCCGGTAGTGTACACATAAAATTAGAGGCTAAAGTTTTAAATCGTTACAATAATTATGTAACGATTAATACAGTTTCTTTTGATCTTGTACCGGGAGCAAGTAAAGTAATTTCCTATAGTCCTATAGCTGCAAGTCATACAGTTAATCCTTTTACTGATATGACTATTCTAGGAAGAACTGGCAGCGTCCGAGGCTTATATACTACTATAAGTGCACGACCTCAAGGATTTATTCATTCAAGATATGTAATAGAAAAAAATATTTCCCATAAAGATAGTAATACTCAGGACTTTATACTTGAGCATGCACCTGTGGCGCCCGAGCCACCTCGAGAACCTCAAATGATTTATTCAAGATAATGGTGCATTCGTGGTTTGTGTTGGTCGTTGCATACTTGCAATAAAATAGTTTTGTCCGTCTCGCAGTGTGACAAATGCAAGTATGCAAAGTAAAACAAATCCAGAACTTATCAGAAGCTTGCGTGCGAGTTTATGACTTTGCGCACTTAACTTATTGTAACTTAATAGATATCCTAAGACTCCAAGAATAAACATAGTAAGAGCCCAGTGCAGTAATAATGAGAACATATACATCTTTTCATCCAGTGTTAAATAGTTAACGATATATGATTTTTACTAATAGGTTTTTCAAAGTATTATTTTATTGTCCTCAATCAGTTTTCAAGGCATAATTCTTTTCTTGGCGCAGCTATATGTATTCTTACTAATGTATCTCTATAACATTTACTATATATGAATACATATACATTTATTATAGGTATTATTCAAAGGCCATGCTAGAGCTACTATTGTTAATGAATCAAAATTGTACATATATAAAGGATTAATTAGTATGCTTACTCTGTTTGTACTGGTATTTTTATATTTAGATGATCACATAGTATTGCTTCGCCGTGCTCAGGTAGACTTTGGTAGTGGATTGTATAGTTTACCGGGTGGTAAAGTTGAATCGGGTGAGACAGCGCGTCAGGCAATAGCACGTGAAGTAAAAGAAGAGCTTGCGCTTGATATTCCTGAGCAGGATTTCACCTTGGTACATACTTTGCATCGCCAAGGAACCGAAGGACCGTTTGTTGCTCTATGCTTTAAAGCTCATATTGATTCAATAAATGATATACATAATAATGAGCCAGACAAACATAGTGATATGAAACTTTTTCCCTGCGATATACTACCTGTTAATATTTTGCCCGCACATAAACAAATAATTGAAAGTGTTGTCAAAGGTATTAGCTACTCGGAACACGGCTGGTAAATAATAATTACAGTGTGGGTTTCTGGAAATAGTTATTTTATTCTTATATTTTAGCAATATAGATTATGTATAATAAACTTATTTTGTTACAATACCTCTTATTAATGGATATAGGAGGTGTAAATACAACGAACTATGCGACTAAGGACTGTATAGTCTTTGATAGCAAAACCGCTATTAGATCATGTAATCGAGTATGTAATCTATTGCCAATTTCGGTACAAGATATTAATAAAATTAAGTGCTATTTCAGTTCTGTTCCTTTTAGCTGGCTTATAGCAGAATCAGATAGTGCATCAAAAGAATTATTAGAACATCAAGGGCTATGCACCAAATTTACGTTTCCTGCGATGATTAAAAGTTTATCAAATGCTACATTAAATGATTTGCCACATAAAGTAACTATTAAGTTGGTTGATATGTCTTCTCTGGCGGAGTGGATTCATATAGTAAGTCATGCTTTTAAATATAATGAAGACCAATTGGTGCAATTTATCAAATATACTAGTAAGGACCTTTCATCTGAAAGCGTACAGCTTTACATTGCCATGTATAATAGCGAGTCGGTAAGTGCTTGTATGAGAGTATGTCATCCAAATGGTGTTGTTAGTATACATATGGTGGCCACACTTACTGAATATCAAGGTAAAGGATTTGCGCAAATGCTTACCGAATATGTACTAAATGATAGTTACAAACGCGGATGTACTTATGCTGTGCTTCTTGCATCTGATAAAGGGTTTCGTCTTTACAGTAAGCTAGGACTTACCATGTATGAACGATATGTTGTGTATGGTAACTATGAGTGAGAGCTATATAAATAACCATGATGTAGAGTATTGCGTCTTATATATTTTTGTAGAAGCTAAATTATCAGTCATCATAATAATTGCTATGTTGCAATAAAGCCTATTTTTGAATTTATGCAGCAAATCTGATATTCTTGTGATAATTACATTATTACAACATTTTTATCAGCAAGAGGCTCCAATGGTATCAAAACATTTGGCATTAGCTCTGTTAACTGTTGGCACAGTAGCTCAAGGACAAGTAAGACTTGAGACGCATATTGATATTAATCAACCGCGATTAGATTATGTGCGTACAATAGATATTGAGCCTGTACTTGATAAAGGCCAATCAGTAGAAGTATTTGCAGACCACGTTGGACGAGTAACTGCTCATTTACTTGATCAAGATGATAATAAAGTAACAGTAATGTATACGGTCGAATACAAAGATAGTGATAACGATGCGTATCGAGTAATTGCAAATCCTACTCTGGTTACCAAGTTAGGAAAATCAGGCCAATTGACTATTGGATATGACAATAGTGTTGTGCAAGAATCTGAGTATATTAAAGTAGCAATTACAGCGCACGAAGCTAAATAAATATTAGGTTTATAGATACTGGCAGGCTGTACATGTACAGCCTGCTTTTTTATTGGCCATACTTTAAATTAAGGTAGAGCTGTATCGGCCAGTTCAATTTATTTCCATTATGTGCACAAGTCTAGTTGGGCAAATTATTAATCTACAAATCATAAAAAACATTTTGATGTATAGATTTAGTGGCCGGCTTAAAGCCAAAATAGCTTAAGCATGGCGTATTATTAGAGATGTCTAATTATCAGCTACTTATGAATAACTTAGCTATTTATATTTTCTTTACCTGAAAGTAATTTTTGGTAATAATGTGAGCGCTGCATAAGCTCTTTGGAGGTATAAACATTAATTTCTTGATCAGATGATAGTAATGATAAGTCAATTAAACCGTGCGCATGCTCAATTGTTTTAAGTCTATGGGCAATTACTAAGGTGACTGCAGATTGGCAAAGTTCATGTATCATGGTAGTTATTGCCTGTTCGCTCAGTTCATCAAGACTGCTAGTTGGTTCATCAATGAGAATAAGAACAGGTTTATAATGCTGTGCGCGTAAATATAAACTTGCAAAATTTAGTCTCTGGCGCTGCCCTCCTGAGAGATTGTGGCCACCTTCACCCAGTTCGGTATCAAGACCTTGATGAGCATCGAGTATAATATCAAGTCCTACACGCTTGAGTATGCTTTGCAAATACTCATCTGAGTACAGATGCTTTTCGGGCAGACCCAGCAAAAGATTATAGCGCACAGTTCCTTTTACGGTAGTAGCTATTTGTCCCTGAAGTGCAATCAATTGACGACGTGTTTGATCACCTACGGCATAAATATCGACTGAATTAATATAGACGATTCCTGAAGTTGGTTTTATTTGTCCACCCAAAATAGATAAAAGTGTAGTCTTGCCACTGCCTGAAGGTCCAATTATTCCGTATAGCTTATTAGGCTGGTCAACATTGCAAGTAAGTTTAAAAGTGTGGTTGTTAAATAATGATACTTTGGAGTAATTGAAAGTAAAATTTATCGCACGAATATCTAAAATAGAATGTGAAAATGCAGGTATTGTCTCGGTATCGTTGATAGGGAAATTTTGATTTCCACATTGTGGTATAAATGCAAATAAATCTTTTACGGCCGACCATCCACGCATATAACGACGCAATGGTTTTATAATAGTGATAAGTGCTTTCGTGCTTTGTATATATGCCAATACTAAACTGATGGCAAACGTTGTTGACATAGTATGCGAATTAATTTTATGGATAAGAAAACCTAAAACGCTAAATAGTGAGATGATATAAAGAGCGTTGAATAGACTGAATATATTACTATAAGCATACCATAACCTTCCTTCACATAGCATATTAGTATGGGTAGCTTTTTTTAATTTGTTACTCATAAAATCGCTTGCAAAGGTGGCGCGTACAAGTTGCACTTGTGCTAGATTTTCCACAGCAGTAGCCTTAAATGAGTCGTCGGTATCAATAAAATCTTGTTCCCATCGTTGGCATGAATAGCGAGCAAAATAGTATCCTACAGTTACTATACTAATAAACATAGCTCCTATGACAGCTGTCATAGGAAGCGAGTATCTACTTAATATGACAAGTGTTGTGATAAGTCCTGTGGTAAGCGGAATAAATTCAAAGGTAATTTGATCGAGCAAATCTTCAAATCCCCGTGCTGCGCGATCAATTTTACTCAATATAGTGCCGCTTGATCGATGTGTATGGTATAAAGGATCTATTGCGAGTAAATAGTAGTGAGCACTATAGAAAATGCTATGAATGCAGCGTAGTTGAAATTGAGGATTAAATCTTCGAACCAGCATGTAAATACATTCTGAACCTATAAACAAACATAGTGCCCCTATATAAGCACTTATAGTAGTCGAGGTAAGAACATGCTCAATGATAAAAGGGCTAAGGCTATAAAAATATTAACTATAGTCATCGATCCAATGATTATAGCAATCAATTTTTTCTGCTGAAAAATTATTTGCCACCATGGTTTATTAAAATCAATAGGAATAAGGGTAGTTGACGGTGGTAACTCTTTGAATAACATAATGTATCTATTAAATAAGATAATGTATTACTATTTTATTATAATTATACAAAATGTATTATAATTTGCCAGTCTGAAACATTTAGAAAGTATTAAATTCTACAAAATATAAGACTAACTTGCAAGATGTCCTCGTCAAGAGTGCTCAAACTTAAGTATTGTTTAAAGAAGTTATTAGGAAAATAAAGTATTTACTGTATAAGGTTATAATTGTTTACTTATAACAATAATAAAACAATTAAAATCAGCACGTTATTCAAGTTATCTTGGAAAAGCTATTTTTACCTATTTATTTTCTAAACCATTTGTAGTATAAGTAGCATCCGGCACCTACAATACTTGTAGTCAAACCACCAAGAAGAAGTTTTTTGTATGAGTATTTAGACCTAGCGTATAATTTAAGGGGCTGAATGTTCCAGTTAGAGAGAATAGTAAGAGACTTGTACTTTGGTACACCGAGGTTTTTAATAGAATCAGGAAAAGTATTATAGATAGCCTGTATATGATCTGGTAAAATGGGAAAATATTTTTTATTGTTTATAAACAGACTATAATTGTTCATAAATAGATTATAACAGTGTATTACTGCCATACTTTGTTCTAGTGATAATAATGGTACTCTGGGTAATTTCCATATATGGATTTTTCTATCATCTGAGCCTGAAAACAAATAGCCATCTATATGTACTGCCATTGTTCTTACCGAATCAATATGACCCTTTAAAATCTGTACACAGTCATAATTCCCTTGTATATCTTTTTTCCATATATAAATTGTACCATCATTCGAGCCTGAGAATAAGGTCCCATCAGTATATACTGTCAATGAATTCTCTGCTCGACTAGTATGATCTGTCAAGGTTTGTTTACAGTGATATATATCTTGAGAGTTTGGTTTCCATACGTTGATCGTTTCACGTGAGCATGAAAATAGGGTGCCATCAGTATGTACTGCTAGTGAAGCCCCATAAGTATGATCTTCTAAGATCTGTACACATTCATAAGAATCTTGTGCATTTTTTTTCCATATACAGATCACGCCGTGGTATGAGCATGAAAATAGAGTGCCATCGCTCCGTACTGCAAATGTATTTAGCCGATAAGCATGATCAGTCAACGTTTTCACGCATTCATAGAAGCCCTGTACATTCTTTTTCCATATGCGTATTGTGTTATCGTATGAGCCTGAAAACAACGTACCATCAGTATTCACTACGACTGACTTTACCGCACCCGTGTGACCAGCTAAGGTCTGCATATAATAATATTGACCTTGTGCATCTGTTTTCCATATATGGATTGTGTTATCGTATGAGCCTGAAAACAACGTACCATCAGTATGCACTGCCACTGAGTTTAAACCACCACGAGTATGGCCTGTTAAGGTCTGCGTGCAATAGTATTGACCTCGCGTATTTTTTTTCCATACGCGCAATGTTGTATTAGAACGATCGGGTGAGATTGAGAATAGAGTGCCATCAGTATGTGCCGCTAGCTCCGTTATACTTATTACATTCTCAGCGTGATCCAAGGTTTGTTGCGGCTTAGTAATCAAAGGCCAGAAAAAGTTGCAAATACAAGACCATAGCAGCTTAGTGAGAGTAAATTTAGTTTGAGAATTGCAGGCATTGAGAAAAGTATCTAAGCTTTCTTGAGTAGATAGTATTTGAGTAAGAACATCTTTGTTTTGTAATTGTATTGTAATGTAAGTTTGTAGATCGTGTAACAACCTAGCATCTAAATTCCAATAATCAGCATTTTGATACAGATGAATAAGTTGTGTCGGAGATAAAGTAGTTAGATATTCATGAGTATTATCAGTTGATATATAATCAATGATATGTTGTAAGTATTGAGTATCATGGCCAATTTCATAATAAGGCTTTTGAATATTGGGAAAATATACAGGATTAGGAGTACCATGCTCTGCGTTATCATTTTGCAATGTGCCCGATATGGCAAGCAGTTTGTCATACATATCTTGGCACAAGAAGTGTTTGCCTTCAGCGGTAATGGTAGTGGATGCTTTTTGTTTGACCAGTTCTGCTGAGTGCGCTGACAGCGTACATATGAGTGCTAACGTATATATCAAACCTAATTTCATAAGAATATCCCCATTTATTTGAATTATTATCTGTATCTTTATTATATATTATATTTTCAAAATGTCAATTAATATTTAGTCAATAATATAAATAAATAATTTTATAGTTTTTCTACTTAATTAAACTTTTTAAGATTTTCCAATATATTTGAGATAAAAATCTATTTTTATCTGATTGAGACATAAAAATTTGGAGTATAGCGGTGAGCAAAGTTTATGACTACCATTTTACCTTAAGTTTAGGTAAGTTATATTCATTGTAACAGGCATATATACAAGTGTTGCGCAATAAGCCATTAATCTTGCGTCTTTCATTAATAAGAGTGCCTTCGAGAGTAAAATTGAGTTTTTGAGCAATTCTTATACTTGCCTTATTATCTTGGTCACATCTAATTTCAACTCTTTGGGCATGTAGTTGTATAAAAGTAAAATACATAAGTGCGTTGACAGCTTCTGTTATGATACCTTGATTTTGATATGTTGATCTAATCCAGTATCCAGTCTCAAATTTTGGTATAGACCAGTCAATGTGATGAAGGCCAGTGGCGCCTACCAATGTATTATCTTGAGTACTGAATATAAAAAAAGGTAAATTTTTTCGCATTATCCAATCAGCGTAGCTGGCACGTACATTTAATTCGCTTTCCTCTAAGGTTGGCATATGGGTTGCCCAATCCATCCATTGAGATAAAACAGAAAACGATTCATTAATAGCTTGATTAAGCGCAATGCCATCATCAATTTGGGGCGCTCTTATTAGTAAACGAGGCGTATAAATTTTTTGAGGAATATCGACAAGCAGAGGATTTATTATCATAAGAATATACCTAGTGCTATAGTACCTAATGTAGTTACTGAGTAGTTTTGACGGATATGATCAGACCTAAAGCGTTGAGTATAGTGCATATGTGTTTAAATGGAAGTAGAGCATTGAGTTTAATTTTATTGTTAGCAGAAAACATAGTATACAATTCTTGTATGTATGATGCAGATTCGTCCGATAGCTGTCCAATAATATTTTTGCGTGCATGAAGTATGTCCCGTAGAGCTAAGGTGAGTACATCTTCATACTCGGATAGAAGTGCAGTATTCAAATATTGAGCAGTATTTTTTGCGTTACTGATTAACTCATCAATATATTCATGATAATCACGAGTACGGTCTGTCGGGGACTTGGTGTATTCAGATAAATATATTTGTGCACGTTCTATGTCTGTTAATGTACTCTCCCCAGTTCCCGTAGTTAGTATAACAATATGGTTATCTTGTTTATTTCCCGTAAGCTTTGTAAAGTATAAATAAGATGCGGTTTGTAAATCAGTATGTAGAGTGCATTGATATACACCTTGAGCTTGTTTTACTTTTGTGCACTTACTCATATCGTTAAGTCTGAGGCGTAATAACTGCATAAGGTATGAATATTTCTCTCTTACTTGAAGTTGATCAATAGATGTAATAAAAGGCGTGGTATTGTTTTTTTGAGTATAGAAAAAAATTTTTACTGGTATCATGATTTGCACCTTCTTTTAAGTATCATCTATTAATTTACCATGCTGTATATTTATAAGACGATAGTATTGAAAATTAGCAGTAATAAAATATTATTCGGTAATCACTTTTATAAAAGTGATACTCTATTTGATTATTATTTATCGATTCTATCAGACTCGTTAGAGCAAAGTTTTAAGTTTTAGGATCGTTAGTTAGATTTAATTTCTTAAATTTATCTTAGCTTCTTGCTCAACCATAAAACTAAATCATCGTCTACTCTGATATAGGTACCTGGAATTACATATAAATAGTTGTAAGTAATTCCTTGCCCGTCAGGAATGTATCCTTTTTTACTATATAATCGTTGCGCAACTCCGTAATCTTTGTATAACCCAACTCCTAAACCAATTTCTTGGTAACCTTTTTGCAGCGCGTATTGCTCGACATGATGGAGAAGCTGAGTTGCCAGTCCTTGGTTACGAAATTGTGGAATAACATTTAAATCCATAATTTCTGGAATATTTTGATGATAAAAAAATAGATAAGATGATTTATATTTTAATGTAATGTATCCACTAATAACATTATTGTTAAATCCAACCCATACAGTTCTTGTCCCATCTATATGCTCTTGATAATATGTATCAAAAATTTCATGTGATTTATACCATGGTGCTTGAGAAAAAATCTGTTCTATATCTTTAATGTAATCTTTGCAAAGCTCTTTAATAGTAAACATATTAACCTATGATAGTTAGCGAGTTGCTACAGATATCAGTAGAAAAATATAATACTTTAATATTTCTAAAAATATTAACATAAATTAGTTGAAAAATTTTTTTCTGTATTGTGTTAACATCTATTTTTAATCAATTTATAATATTAGAGAAGTGAGAGCAAAGTATATATATCCAGTACTTGAAAAACTCTTAAGATCGTTATAATAGCTGCTATAATATGAAATATTTATATGCAATACAGTCGTATATATAAATATTAAGGGTTACAATGGCACGCATGCGTAAATTTACTCAAAATAAACTGTGGCGAGATAAAGTTATAGATCAATTGCAAACTCAAGGCTCCATAATAGACTATATTATTCTTGATAGTGCTAGTTATAGTAAAGAATTGAAAAGTAAACTTATTGAAGAAGCACATGAGGTTCAATCAGCTCATACTAGAGAAACTATTATTGCAGAGTTGGCTGATGTTTTTGAAGTAGTAGATGCGCTTTGTAAAGTTTATAATATTGAGCGTAATGATATTACATTGGTCCAAAATGCCAAAAGGGATGAGCGTGGTGGATTTTTGAATCGTAAATATGTGGTCAGCGCTCAACATGTAGTTGGTAGCATGGGTGAAGCATATTGTTTGAATGATCCTGATAAGTATCCTGAAATAATTGAGTAACTATAGTATATTGATCTGGCCTTTCTTAAGAGTGCTGAGGTGCTTAGGCTCTTGATGTTTTAAGTAAGTATTGAAAAAATCAATAACATACATATTAATTAATCCAAATGATTGAATTCTATTTCTTGTATCAATGTCTATATTAAGTATAAAAGACAGTGGATATTTGAGGAATATAAGATCACTCAATGAATCATGGCCACTGTTTTTTATTGAAACTATCCAGCATGGCGCTTGTGTATTGGCACAAAGGTTAGTAAAACTTCCTAACTTAGTCGCCAGATACTCTTGAGGTTGTATTGTACTTGCAGCAAGGCGTGTTTTTAAAAAAGAAGGCCGTGTATAATCTTGTAAAAGAAATAGTGTTGGCACGATCAGTCGATTGGCTGAATGTGGGTCAAAACTTAAAGCTCCGTCTAAATTTACAATTGCTTTAATATAAGAGTTAGAGCGAGAGGATGCAAGAGCTGCTATACCACCAAATGAATGGCCAATGCAGCCAATTTTATCAATATTGTACAGGTCTTTGAACAGGCCGCCAGTATTTTTGGTCTTTATAAGATAATCAATAACGTAGTTTATATCCTCCTGCCAGCGGGCAAGTGCTTGGTATGCATGTACGGTATCTGTAATTTGATCGGTGATTGTTTGCACTGTGCCGTCAGATGCTCGAGTTGGAAAAGAGCCTCCTATATGTGTAATGCCTACAACAATATAACCATGGCTTGTCCATTCTTGTACGTACGATGTATAAAACTGAGGATGTGCTCCAAATCCATGCGAAAAGATAAGGATTGGGCAATTGGATACGCCAGATAAGTTTAAATTATTTTTATAAGTGTGAGTTTGTATATCAAAAAATGGTTTAATAATCTGTTCAGGTATATAAGTATATGAACTTAAGTTTTTGACTAATGTTGTAATGATATGTGTGCCATAGTGCTCAAAATTACTATTTTGTGCTTTTGTAGGATACCAGATTTGTACTGGTAAAGTGCGAGCAGTAAAGTTAGTCTTCTCAGCTGGTATAGTAATATCTATATAGTGTGTTGCAACATTATATTTTCCTGTTGGCGCAGGCAGTGAATGCATAATAGGTAAAAAATACCAAGCTACTAAAATAGGAATAAACACTATATATAATATATATCGCATGTTAAATTTCTTATCATGGTATAGGATTTAAAAAGGTTAATATACTCAAGCAATACTACAGAAAATATTTATATATAAATCAACAAAAAGACTTACAACTCGTTTTTAAGATATTATTTTATAATAAACACAGCATTTTTTTACTGAGCAATTATTTTTTTGTTCTAGGTTCATTACCAAAAGCATGATATTTATATAAGATAGTCAGGTGATAGTTCAAGCAAAAAGGAAGCTCAATGAAACGTCTATCTTTATTACATTTAATCGCTGCAACACCAATATTATGTTTTGTAGGTTGTAGTACTTCAGGTAAATCAAATCGCACAAATACAGTTCAAACTACAGGAACTAAGAATATGACACGACATAAAACAGCATCAGGTTTAGAGTACGAAATTATCAAAGAAGGTACCGGTAATTCCCCCGTTTCAGGTAAAAAGGTTACCGTACATTATACCGGCTGGCTTAATAAAGATGGCAAACCTGAAGCGAAATTTGATAGCAGTCTTGATAGAATGCAGCCATTTAGTTTTGTCATTGGTAAAGGAATGGTAATTCAAGGATGGGACGAAGGCGTTATGTCCATGAAGGTTGGTGAAAAACGTCTCCTGTTTATTCCAGCATCGTTAGCTTATGGCTCACGAGGTGTCGGAGCAGTTATTAAGCCAAATTCTAACCTCATTTTTGAAGTAGAGTTGTTAAAGGTCGATTAATAAGCTTATTATTTTCCAGAGATACAAAGTACGGGGATAGTATGTAATTACTATCCCCGTATATTTGGTTATTATTTTTTGTTGTTAAGATATGTGTACATACCAAGTGCGCCCGAGGTTAATACTGCTCCTAGCACTAATCCGCTTTTTGCTGCAGTTTCCCGCCCAAGATCGAGAGGCTCTGCACTATGTGTAGCAAATATTAAATATCCATAACTTAACAAAAGACAAGACCAAGATAAGGGAATCGTAGCTGTTGCAAGACCATACCGAATAATAAAAGGATACTTGGTGAGCCGAGAAGCTATAAATATAGGTGTTTTTAAAGTTGAAAGAATAAAAGCCATACCGGTTGAAAAACTGATTCCAAACCATGCCATGTCATTGTCTAAACATGAAAATATTTTTTTAATTTTAGCATCTCGGAGATTGCTTTTGTGCCTTTTGATTGTATCATCGAGTTCCTGAATAAGCGGCAAACAAATATCGGCAGGCAAACTTTTTAAAAGTAAACTAGTTTTAACGTGATTGATAAAATCGTAATCAATCTTCTCTTTATCAAACTTCTCTTTTTCTTCAAGCCACACGCAATATATGTATTTTTTAAATATATATTCTATTACGCTTATTGCAACGATATCAGATATTTTGGTGTAATATTTACATAGATCATCAAATTCAAGCCTAGGCAAAGAGGGAGAAGTTACTTTAGATAATTGACTTACTACAGAAGAATATTCACTTGATGGTATCATTGTTTCTAATATTTCTAATATATTTTTTATTTTTATAAATTCATTTTCAAGTTTTTCAATTATATCACAATCTTGAAGTGTATTCTTAAATAAAGAAGTTACTTGTTTTTTAACAATACTTTTTAGAAGGTTGTACAGTACATCAGCGTTTCTTGAATAATTAAGATTGCTATAGTCAATATATGATGCTTTAATATTTGCTAATAAATGTGATGCACATGTGATTAATTTTATATAATTAGGATTAAAGTAATCACTAATAGTGCTAGCACTATTAAGTAAAATTTTAACTGTTTGAATGAGTAGTTCTTGTATTACAAGAGCTTCATCGGAGTTATTGTTCAATGTAAAACTCCATATAAAGTTAAGTATATCTTCAGCATTGTTCCAAAAGAGGTTGCTTGAAATTGTTTTTTCAATAGCGAGCATACCTATACAAATATGGTAAAATGACTGCTCTGATGTTCTAGGATTATTTTTTAGAATTCTAAAATACATTGATGAATCTGGAATTTGCAAAATCGTATAATCCATAAGTGCATTATTCAAACGGCTTATGGTTGCTTGAGTAATATTTTTTATTTTTTTATCTAATAATATTTCATCTATCGTAATATAAATGTTTTTAAAATCTTCTAAGTTTTCTCCCGATTTAATAGCTGCTAGTAAGTCTTGAGCAATTGCATTTCCTGAAAATATTTTTAAAGAAGGAATTTCATTTTTCTCTAATTTTTTTTCTATGCAATGAAGTTTTTGCTGAGCTATTATAGTCAATAAAAGTAAAAAATGTATAATTTTTTTCATAATTAATGTGTGTCTCAAATAAGATATTTTTATATTATGTTTTTAACACTGTAGTCTAGCAATGAAAGTAACCCAAATTATAATAATTAACTTAGCCTCACAGGCTTTAGGAATAACGCTATGGAGATTTTTATTATATTTTTATAGCTTCTAGTTTCCATTTGTTACAAAAAACTTGTAGTTTTTGCTGAATTTCAGGTTTGCAGTCTTGATTAAAGCTTGAGTAAAGAATTTTTATATCTTCTTTTAACTCATTATTACTCTGTGACAATAATAGGGCATGAGATTCTATATTAATTAATCCTATTTCTTGAACAAATATTTTATATAAATCAGCTTTAATTCCTTGAGTAAGGATATAAGTATTTATACTTGCGGGGGTTAATAGAAAGTTTGTCAATAATACTGATAAGATAAAAATATTTTTTAATTTCATTGGGATCCATTTTTTAATAAAATCATATCATATACTATACAATAATAGTGATTATGCATGATTAATCCAAATGCTCCAATATTATACGTGACATGAATACAAGATCTTATTTTTTATACCTTTGATTGCAAGCAAAGCATGAGATGTTGTCAACTCCGGCAAATTGTCAATATCAAACCATTCAAGATGACTGCTTTTATCGGGCTCATTATTGTGTGGAGTCCCAGACCATTTCTCTGCTTTGAAATAAAATCCAATAATATCTTGTGTATTTTGTTCGTTTTTAAATACTTGCAGTACATGTACAAGCTTACAGTTCTCAGATTTTATCACGATATTAGTTTCTTCTTGAGCTTCACGTACCGCAGCTTCAGGCAATGTCTCATCTTTTTCAAGCAACCCGCCCGGAAAATTCCAGTGTCCTGACATCCAATTAGTATGGTTTCTTTGTATTAATAATACTTTATTATCTTGTTCAATAATGATACCTACATATGCAGGTAGTTTGAAAATAGAGTCCATAGTCAATCCTTTATCACTCTACGATCTACTGTCAAATAGCTCGTAATTTTTTATTATTCAAGGGTGTTTTGTAAATTGTAATTGTGGTTGTAGTTCAAGAGATGCGCATATATGCGCAATTTGTCCAAGCGTTAAATCAACGCTACCTTTTTGAAGATCGGTGAGAAATTGTGGATGTGCATTAATGCGTTGCGCTAATTCATTCTGATCTAGTTTATATTTATTCTGATAGAAGATAAGTATGCTCTTGATATCATTTTGTAGGGAGGTTAAAAATTTTTTTTCCAGATGCGCATGGTGCTCAATTTTGTGAGCCTCATCGCTGCCAAGCCTATGCTCTAAATAGTCCTGAAAGTTTTTTGTATTCATAGTTATACTTTATCTAAAGAGGATATTTTCATACGTTCTCGAGCTAAGTTAATATCACTTTTCTGTGTTGATTTGTCGCCTGCATTATAGAGCATAATAATATGATCCTTAGAGAAACTATAATAAATGCGATATCCATATCTTCGTTCTCTTAGCTCAAAGAGTTTTTTGCCTAATGCACGACTATGGGGCAGTGCAAGTTGGTTGCCATATGCTTGTAATAATTTAAGCTCTTTTGCAACTGATTTGAATTGTTCGTAAGCTAAAGTGTCAAGCCAATGTTCTAATAAGTTTTCTTGTCCTTGTTGATGTATATATTCAATATTCCAAGGTTTTATACATGAATTTGCCATGAAGTTAACTATCTTTAAATAACTTTTTATATTCTCCGTAGCCTTCTTTTTCCAGATCTTCAAGTGGAATGAATCGCAAGGCTGCAGAATTCATACAGTAACGTTGACCAGTTGGAGCAGGGCCATCTGGGAAAACATGACCTAAATGAGAGTCGCATTCTTTACTTCGTACTTCAGTTCGTACACTCAACAAACTTTTGTCTTCTTTTTTGACAATATTGTCTGGGTTCAAGGGCTTAGTAAAACTTGGCCAGCCTGTTCCTGAATCAAATTTATCTAAAGAGCTAAAAAGCGGCTCTCCTGAGACTATATCTACATAAATTCCTGGCTTGTCATTGTTCCAATACTCATTTGCAAAAGGAGCCTCAGTGGCATCTTTTTGAGTCACTTCATATTGTAAAAGAGTCAATTGTGCCCGTAACTCTGATTCTGAAGGTTTAGTATAATTCTTTGAATGATCTGTTGATCGTTGGGTCCACACTTTGTTCAAAAATTGATCACGACCTGAGCCAGCACGATAAAGTGCATAATGAGTAGGATTATTTTCTGCATAATTTTGGTGATAGCCTTCTGCTAAATAAAAGTTAGTTGCAGGAAGAATTTCCGTGACCACTGGCTTGTCAAAAATATGGGAATTTTCTAATGCAACTTTGGATTTCTCAGCAAGTTCCCGTTGCTCAGGTGTATGATAAAAAATTACTGACCTGTAATGGGGGCCGCGATCGACAAATTGTCCTTGCGAGTCAGTAGGATCGATTTGCTTCCAAAAGGTATCAAGCAGAGTATTGTAAGAAGCTGTGCGTGGGTCATAAGTAATTTGTACAGCTTCGACATATCCTTTTTGCGCATAGTCTTGATAAGTAGGATTTTGACCGATACCTCCTGCATATCCTGTGTATACTGATATGACACCAGGTATCTTTTCAAAAGGAGTTTGTACGCACCAAAAACATCCGCCTGCAAAAGTTGCTTTTTCTATGTGGTCATTATTTATATGTGCCATGTAACATTTCCTTTTAAAAAGTTTAAGATGCTCAAAAGGCAATAATAATTTGCAAGGCTGCTATAAGTAATACATTACTGTGTACAGTGATACATTATATTAAAGTGGGAAGCATTAAAAAAGATATTAGTTTGTCTTTTTCTAGGAGTGAGAAATGGGTAATGAAGCCCAAGGGTTTATGTGATGTTTGATATAGGTGTTACCCGATAGAATAATCATGTTATAAATTTTAATTCGAAGTATCTTTGTAATTAGAGTATGTGCTGAGTAATACTTTTTTTGCAAATAATTCAGAAAATAATTATATTAAACGATTCCGTAAAAATAATTTGAAAAATTTATTGGTTTAAAAGTATAAATTTTTATTTATACGTTGAAAATATGAGGTACAATAAATATCTATATATTATTAAGATAACAGGAAATTTTTATGAAATTAAAATTTTTATTTGTATTAGTACTTACGTATACGTTATCAGCGTACTCAGCAGACCTGGTCAAACAAGAAGTATCTACTACTATTACCGCTGAAGGCAAATATTTCCTGGGCCAAGATGTGTATAACAAATTACTTGCCATATCAGGCACATTGCAAAGTGATTATCAAGAACACTATGATGCTAATCCTGTATATTTTCCCAATATTCAAAAGCCTTATTATGAAATTGCCCACGATACTCAATACTTACAACATATCATTGATTATATATCAAGTGATAATACTCACGCTTATTTAAATACTTTATCTTTAGTACAACTTATTCATCTCTATCAAAATGCCGGTTATTGGTCCTTAGTCACTCCTATTCTGGATAATCTACGAATTTACATTGCAACAAAATTACAAAATAAAGATGTACTTGCTACACTACTGTCTACTCAAGAAAATCTAGATACCTTCCTTAAGATCTGTAATCCTCAGACTAAATTAATACTCACTTATATTTTATTGCCTTATGTTTGTGATCTTTTCTGGCCTAAGGCTACCAAATCCTACCAAACGTTAAAAGGGCATACGAGGGAATTATGTTCAACAATAGTATATCTCGATGAAACCCTATTTTCAGGTTCAGTACCTGGTAACGTTCGAGTATGGAAAAAAGATGTACAAGGTGCCTATGATTGTATACAGACTTTTACCACTAATAATTTTTTATATTCATTAGCACTATGTGCCGACGGTACTTTATTTACAGGCTTAGTTGATCGTACAATACGGGTATGGAAAAAAGACGCGCAGGGCACCTATCGTTGTGTGCAGACTTTAGCTGGTCACACCAGTGACATAAACACAGTGGCAGTACATCCTGATAGCACTCTATTTTCAGGCTCTGACGATGGTACAATACGGGTATGGAAAAAAGATACACAAGGAATATACCATTGCGTGCAGACTTTGACTGGTCATACCCATTGTATAAGGACAGTAGCAGTACATGCTGATGGTACGCTGTTCTCATGTTCTTGGGATAAAATAATCCGCGTATGGAAACAAGACGCACAAGGAATATACCATTGTGTGCAGACTTTAATTGGTCACACTGGTTTTGTATATTCAGTAGCAGTACATACTGATGGTACCCTATTCTCAGGCTCTGACGATGATACAATACGGGTATGGAAAAAAGATACACAAGGAATATACCATTGCGTACAGACTTTAACTGGTCACACTACTTGGATATCTTCAGTGGTGGTGCATACTAATGGTACTCTGTTCTCAGGTTCCAGGGATAGCACCGTCCGTGTATGGAAACCAGATGCACAGGGCACCTATCATTGCGTGCAGATCTTACAAGGTCATACTGATTGGATAAAGACAGTGGTGGTACATACTGATGGCACTCTATTGTCCGCTTCTGACGATCGCACAATACGTGTATGGAAAAAAGACACGCAGGGCATATACTACTTCACCGAGATCTTGGAGAATCATACAGTTTTGATACCTTCTATGACCAAAAATACTGTTGGCTCGTTATTTTCAACTTTTGATGATCACACAATTTCTGTATGGAAGATGCCTGTAGTAACATTATTATCATTAGAGCAATGCATGACTGTGATACACCTTTATCACCAGTACTGGAATAATAAGCAACAGCTGCCTACTTTATCAAATCATATACAAGCTATCTACAGCGCTTTGCCTGACTCAGTTAAAGATGGTATAACAACTTGGTACAAGTCCAATACTACTCTTGATGCTGTTGTACCTGAACGTGTATCTCAATACTCTTATAAAAAATTCTTTGTCGCTGGCCTTGTTGCAAGTATCATAGGCGCTGGATGTTACTTGTACTACAAATGGCTTAGAAAATAGGTAAAGAGATAATAATTTAAATAAATGGGAATATTTTATGAAATTAAAATTAATATACACACTAGCACTCATGTATACGCTATCAGCGCACTCAGCAGACCTGGTCAAACAAGAAGTATCTACTACCATTACCGCTGAAGAGAAATACTTCCTGCAACAAGATATATAATAAATTGCTTGCCATTATGGAAGGCGCCTGTAAAGATATTTTCATTAGAGCAATGTTTGACCTTAATTTACCTTCATTATTTGTCCATTGACAGTAACAAAGAGCTAGATACTTTACCAGAGCATATATATAACCTGTATACTATGCTTCCTGATTTTGTTAGGAATAGTATGATAGTTCAGTGTAAACCTAATAGTAATTAATAGGTGTGTAACTTAAACTAAATAATTATGCGTTGAGTTATTATATTATTATTGAGTAAGATAAGGTACTATATTATTCAGTTTGCCTGCGCCTAGCAACAGAACTAAATCATCAGTTTGAGTTATAGTGTCCAGATACGTAATAATAGACTGAAAATCTTTTTCATAAGGGACATAGGTAACAGTATCTTGTGTACTGTGTAATTTAATTTCAGCCGCCAACTTCTGACTATTTACCCCAATAATAGGTGTTTCCGCTGCTGGATATATGTCAGTAATAATAAGTTGATCTACAGGATGTTGTGAAAGAACAGTAATAAAGTCATCCCATAATTTATGTGTTCTGCTATAACGCTGTGGTTGGAAGACTACAATGAGTCGCTTTTTAGCGCGTTTACGTGCCACTAATAAGGTATAATGAATTTCCTGGGGATGATGCCCATAATCATCGAATAACTCTGCTCCTTTCCAGGTTCCTTTATAGGTAAATCTGCGATCAACACCTTTAAATGAAGCTAAAGCATGTTTCATATCATCATAAGACAAGCCAAGCTCTGAGCACATAGCCAATGCTCCCAGCGCATTGAGAGCATTATGTATCCCAGGAATGGGGACCATAACATCTTTTGCTACAACTTCACCTTGTACGTATACGTCCATGGTAGAACTGTCAGATCCAAGGACAATATTTTGTGCGTAAGTGTGTGCAGGATGATCAATGCCATACGTAATTATTTTCAAATGGGGTAATGGTAATAACGAGCGCACATGCTCGGAATCGGCGCATACAATTGCTTTTCCATAAAAAGGTAAATTATTCAAAAAGCGTAAAAAAGTTTTTTTAATATCTTCAATGTCGACATAAGTATTCAAATGTTCTCGATCTATATTAGTAATCAATGCAAGAGTGGCTTGCAGATGCTCGAGGGTCCGGTCAGATTCATCAGCTTCTGCTACTAAAAAGTCGCCATCTCCCCAGCGAGCGTTACTTGAAATAGTATGTAAATGTCCACCGATAATAACAGTAGGATCCTGGTGTGTTTGTATTAAAATATGGGATATTAGTGAGGTTGTAGTAGTTTTGCCATGCGCGCCTGCTACGGCGATACTAAATTTAGTTCGCATAAGTTCAGCAAGCATAAGTGCACGACGAATGGTAGGAATCCCACGTGCTTGTGCGCGCGTAATTTCAGGATGTTCAGAACTTATGTCAGAAGAAAATACTACTACATCAATAGAGGTGTCATGGCATCCGCTATGATTGTGTCCGTGATAAATTATGCAACCGACTTTTTTAAGCTGTTCTATGCTTATTTGCTCAACATTAATATCGCATCCTGAGATGGTATACCCTTGATGGCGTAAAATAGTGGCAATACCACTCATGCCTATCCCGCCAATGCCAACAAAATGTATATGTGCTTTAGTGCGATACATAAGGAAAGTCTATATTTTCAATATTGTGTCTTTGTGAGCACAAGTACATAAAGAGCGAATATTGTCGATTTTTTCCTGTAAACGAAGCAACTGTTCTTTCAGTTGAACTAAGCTATCGATAACCGAATCAGATGAACCGTCAGCGGTAATGCGCGTAGCCCCGCCATGAGATCTACTAGTAGAGGTATTATGTTCAAGGTAACGCTTTGCTCCGGCAATAGTAAAGCCTTGATTATATAAAAGGTTTTTAATAAGAGCGAAATGTTCAAGTTCTTTTTGTGTATAGTATCGTTGTCCGCCACGTGAGCGAATTGCTTCCAAATCAAACTCTTTTTCCCAAAATCTGATAACAAATTTTTCTACTGATAGTTGTTTGGCAAGTTCACCGATACGAAATTGACGATGCTGCATTTTGCTTTGGTGCATGTTGATAACCACTGCTGAGTAAAAAATACTTTTGCTCGATAGTTTAATCCCTTGATGTAAAAATGTAAATCTTATGAAATAATTTATGTTTTTTAGTATTGATATATTTATGGGTATACAATAAATTTATAAATTTTATTCTTACTATAATAAATATTATTATATAAAATTTGTGCGTGTATGCCACTGGCTCAATCTTATCTGATGTAGTATACTAAAGGCATATATTTAAATTGCATATCTGTTTATTCTCATCTAAAGGTTACTATGAACATTAAAGATTTTATTGGACCTTTTGTATTTGCTCTGGCCGCTACCTGGGCACTGCAAACATTTTGGTTTAATTCGCCATCTAAAAATACCGTATCTGATCGTACAGGAACTACTTTTACTGCTCCTACTAATGTGTCTGAAACTAAACCATTGATCAGAGAAGTCGACTTTATTGATACACATTCAAATACTCCCGAACAGTTAACTCGGGTAGAAACAGCGTGTGCGGTATATACCTTATCCAATCGAGGTGCCACTGTCGCTCGTATGGAATTCAAGCCATGTTTGCATGGATCAGAAACGGTTCTTACAACTATAGACAGTACGCTTGAAACTCAACGTGAACATCTTCCTTTTTTAGTAGCACTTGATACTAAAACACCATTTAATTACCAGCTGATTTCCAATACTGACTATGATGATCGAGTAGTGTTGGTATATAGGGCTGTCGATTCTCCTGTTGGCATAGAAAAAACATACACTTTGTACAAGCAGCTGTATAAAATGGATTTGGCTCTTACTATTACCCCAGCCAATGGTCAGCCAGTAACTCCACGTCTTTTATTTAGTGCGCCACTTTTACAAGATGCAAGTATAGATTCAATACCACGTGCATTATTTGCAGGACCTCAGGGTAAAGTTCAGTCGTTAGATCGTTCAAAGATTGATATTAACACCGGATGGTTTAAACCAAACTTCTTTGGTTCACAAGATAAATACTTTGTACACGCTTTGGTAAGTGATCCATTATCGTTTGTTCAGCGTGCATATTATGATCTGGCTGGCAAAGATCAAATTATTTCTATTTTAGAGAGTGCTCCTATTACCGATTCTACAACTTGGACTCTATCATTCTACGTAGGGCCTAAAGAAGAGCATGCAATGAATCAAGTTGATGTACGCTTGCAGGAATCTTTAGATTATGCGGGCTGGCTGGCTCCTATTTCACGTATATTACTCAAAATTTTACAATGGATATACAGCTTTGCACATAATTATGGTATAGCCATTATTCTGGTAACACTTCTTATTAGATTGATCTTGTTTCCTTTTACCATCAAATCTGAAACAAGTATGAAAAAACAGTCTGAAGTACAAAAAAAACTTGCGTATATTCAACAAAAATATAAATCTGATCCGCAGCGTCTTGCACTTGAGCGTGCTGAGTTGATTAAAAAGAACGGTATGCCAGGACTTGGAGGATGTTTGCCTCTTCTAATTCAGATTCCTGTATTTTTTGCATTAAGTCGTGTGCTTTCAAGTTCTATACAACTCTATCAAGCTCCTTTTGCATGGATTCCTGATCTGTCCACAAAAGATCCTTACTATATACTCCCAATACTAATGGTAGTGGTAATGGTAATCCAAGCTCTTTATGCAGAGTCATCCCAACGTATGTCTATACTTGCAATGTCTCTTGTGCTGGGTGCGGTAACCAGTTCATTATCAGCAGGACTAGCGTTGTATCTTGTAGTAAGTACAGCTTTGGCGGTAGTGCAAACTATTGTGCAGAAGAAAATGAAATGGGCTTAAATAATGACCAATATCCCTACTATAGATTTGTTAATACGGCATTTGCAAAGAGTGCCGTATTTAGCTTCAAAGAATATTTATAAAGTAGCATCTTACTTTCTGTATCGTTCGCATGCTGATATTGATCAACTTTGTTCAGTTTTAAAACAAGTTAAAGAAAAGATGCATCCTTGTAGCACCTGTTATACGTGGTGTGAGCAAGGTACTGCATGTATGTATTGCACCGATATTAAGCGTGATAAAACAATACTGTGTGTTGTAGAACAATGGTATGATTTACTTACTATCGAGCGTACGGGTGGATACAATGGGCAATACCATGTTTTGACAGGTTTAATATGTCCGCTTGAAGGTATAGGTCCTGAAGAGTTGACGATATATCCTCTTATTGCTCGAGTAAATCAAGAAAATATTAAAGAAGTAATATTGACTATGCCTCAAACGCCTGAAGGTGAAGCTACGGTGGCATATATTACTAAAAAATTAAAAAGCTCTGGTGTATTGGTTACATGTTTGGCACGAGGCATTCCTGTTGGATCTCAACTTGAGTTTGTCGATAGGCTTACTGTGTATAAAGCTTTAACCGAACGTAGACCTATATAAAAATGGAAAAACTGATATGAAATTTCCTTTAGTTGAATTTGAAGTACCTTACAAGTCACGACGTAAGGATTTGTGTAATTATATAAAAGAAACATACCCTGAAAGCGGGGATAACTCGCTTATTGTATTGTTTGGAAATTACCAATTTGATGGGCAGCCATTTATTCAAGAGAGTTCATTTTATTATGTAAGTGGTGTTCAAGAGCCTGCAAGTGTACTGATTATTGATATGAAAAGTACGGTTACGCTCTATATACCTTTGTATCAAACTGATCGAGCAATCTGGGAACATGAACCTATTACTTGTGATGCGGCGACTGCACAAAAATTACAAGTGAATACTATTGAGTACTTAGGATCTGCCGTTCCTGGTCATCATATTGATCCATTTTCAGATTTTGCTCATTATTCTCATATACTCGAACGTATAAGGCATGCATTTGAAAATAGCGGTACCATATTTACACTCTACCCACCTCGTGCGGCACATGGCTATTTTCAACAAAAAGTGCTTGCCCAAAGATTTAAGGACCATTTAAATATCCCTGATACCCAGTATTGTGATATTAGTGCCCAATTTGCTCATTTACGTAGAACAAAAGATCCTTCTGAAATAGCTTTTATAGATCAGGCAGTTCATGCAACACAGTTGGCTCATCAGGCTGCAGCAGGCATGATAGCACCTAATATTAATGAAGCACAGGTAGCAGCTGCGATTGCGTTCTCATTTACAAGTTGTAATGCTACGTATGCATTTCCTTCAATTGTAGCAAGTGGAAAAAACACAACAATATTGCATTACACCAGTAACAATAGAGACATCCAAGCTGGCGATTTGATACTCATTGATATCGGTGCACGCGTGGACTATTACTGTGCAGATATAACCCGTGTATATCCTGCTTCAGGCACTTTCAGTGAGCGTCAGAAAGAAATATATTCTATTGTTTTGGAAACACAGGAATATATTGCCAGTATAGCAGGACCAGGCTACTGGCTTTCAAATGAAAATCACCCAGAAAAATCACTTCGGCATTTGGCACGTGCATTTTTAGATCGAAAAGGTTACGGCAATTATTTCCCTCATGGAGTAAGCCATTTTATGGGACTTGATGTGCATGATGTTGGTTCCACGTCTGAAGCACTCAAGCCGGGTGATGTTATTACTATTGAGCCAGGAATTTATATACCTGATGAAAAAATAGGTATTAGAATAGAAGATAATTATCTCATTCTCGAACAAGGTACCATGTGCCTGAGTGAAGATATTCCAAAATCTATTATTGAAATCGAAAATATGATGCAAGCTGGCTTTTCAATCCATCAGGAAGATGACTTACAAGATGATATGTATGAGGAAGCTGACGGCTTTGATGACTTTGAATCAGATACCTATGCCTAAAAAAGCATAGGTATCTGCAATTTGAGCTTAGGCTATGTTTGCAAGTTTTTTGAGTGTAGATGGTGCATCGAGTATCGCATGAGCCGTCAAGATACCATTTTTCTGTAGCTTTAATTTATGCCACTGATTCGCTTCATACGTATATATGTGCGGGATTGAGGCATGTGCTGAGAGATAAATGTATATATTATCAAAGCTATGATTTTCTAACGAATGCTCATCTTTATATTCAAGTTTGTTAACTTTGATCAAGCGTGATTTGCTGTAGTTTATTGGATTATAAGGGCATTTATCTTTGCCTAAGTTGATAGTAAAAAATCGGGTTATATTGTCAACAGAAAGCCATGCAAGCTCGTGATAGGTATTTTGTGCTATCAGGCGTAACGTGTCGCTATTATGACACACAATTTTAGTATTAATATTTTTGCTTGCCAAAGTAAGAGATGAAATTTGTGTGGCAATTTCTATACAGTCTTTGCTGTATGGTTCAACGATAACAGCCATATCCGGGGATGCTTGAATAGGCAGTGGAGCTGAATCCTGAGGATACCATATACTTGGCGCAAACAGAGCAGGGCTACTAGCTGAACTACCAGCTACAAGTTGACATAGTGCTTGGTTAAAATGAGTATGATCAATTGCGTTAAAATAAGCATTCAAATGAATGCTCGGCACAAAGCTTATTCTGTTATGTGCGTCAATGTGAATGTCGTTGAAAAGAAAGTTTTCAAAAGTAGGTGCATCGGTGCCAGCCAGACATCCCAGTATAAATCGATTATCTTTTTTCCAACGCTTTTTAACATAGTTATATGCATAGGTACTTGCTCCGTAGCAACTGTCATACGTAAGCGAGTTAATATATCGACTTGCGCCTAATGCATTGAGTAATTTAACATAGTTTTCAATAGGCAAGCCGCATATGATATGGGAATCAGGACTTCCGTGGCCACTTAAATAGACATTCCATAGGTTGTCATCAGATTGTTGAGGATGCACTGTACGCATAAAATTTAATAAGACTGATGCGACGTTACTTTCAGACTTTGATATTTTCTTGTTTAAGGTATGTAATTTTTTAAATACCTGTGCTTTTTGAGTAAAAGACATAACTCGTTGAGGTAAAGTTTGTTTTTGGTATGTCTTTTGTGGACACTCGATAGATAAATGGGCTGGTACTAGCAAAACAAAATCGGTGTTATCAATGGTATATACTTGCCAATTTGTAGAGTCAATTGATAGCTCGTGGAGCATAACATATACAAGTGCCCAAATAGGTTTAATAGATGCTCTGACTGCGTATGATGCAACATCATATGCGTAGCATGAAGTAGTAGGTAAAGCCTTCAAGTGCGAGCGTATCCTTGGTTTACTGCTTTCAATAGCAGTTTCTTTACTATATGCGTGGCAAAGTAGTTTGCATACGTGTGCCCACAATGGCGCTGATGCAATAATAGGAGACGAGGCTTCTGATAAAGCCATAACAAGTTTGCTTCCAATAGAGCCAAGCGGTTCTTGAGTGGAACTTTGATCTTCGTCAATAGTGTCAATAAGAACAACAAGCGGGTTTTGTGCTTTACATAAAGTGAATAGTGCGAGCAAGCTTAAGCTATACAGTAGCTTGCGCACTGAAAAAAAGTGGTACATATTTGTTCTCACTATTATTTAATAAGTAGTGAGCGATAGTACATTAGACCAAAGCCAGCTGAAGCTAGTAATGCTGATCCGACTGCAGCACCTAATCGACATTTAATACTTGGCTCAGCGTTACCAGGAGATTGAGTATCTGGTTTTTTAACGTATGAGTATAATTGCTTTAAAAGCATTATAACGCCTGATGATAAACATACAGCACCGGCGCTTGCAAGTAGTAAACGTGTTCCTGCAGTTTCAAAACTTGTAAATAAGTGAGATGTGAGATCTTTGCTGTTTTTTGAGATAGCGTCAAGAGTGAATTGTTCTGATTTTACTATTACGTTAATTGAGTGATTTGAGTCTTCTAGTTTAAATGAAGTTGGAATAAATATTCCTCGATCACTTGAATGCAAAAATGAGCTGCAACTTAAAAAAGTACATAGACTAAAAATAAACCATTTCATAATAACCTCCATAAATGTCTTTATAAAACTAATGAGTACTTATATATACCCCACAACTTAAAAGTACGAGCCCATATGCATGCGCTAACAAACGTGTTGTTGGTGAATATTGTTCAGGATGCATAAAACTATGGTAAGTAAAGCCTGATCCAAGCAAACAAGAACAAATTCCAGCAGTTGATTTTATCAACAGTTTTGAGATGGCATTGGAGCTTGAATTTTCCATGGAAATTGCATGATTGATTTTGATATCTTGCACATTTTCCAAAGCATGTGCTGCATGATCTATGGTAGCTTTTACTGTCTCTAATGCGGCTTGTGTATTATCCGTAGTATTAATATCAAGTTTATGATGAAGAGCGATACCTTCATCGTCACCAAGGTTTCTCAACAGTCCTGCATTGATGGGTAAGCTAAAAATTGTTATGGACATAACAGGTATAAGGTAGCGTTTGAATGTCATGAGTGTGTACCTTTGAAGAGTGGAGATAATATATTAATAATATCAGTTTGATAATTTATGTCAAATTAAGTTAAATTTAAAGTTTATCTTTACTGGAATTTGTTGCGATAAAATAGCCTATTCCTATCATGCTTCCTGAAGTTGCAGCAGCGAGCGCTTTTCCTGCGCCGTTAGCATGATCTTTATCAGAAGCAATTTTGCAGAGTACAAAACTAAAAACTATAATGCCCGAAATACATGCAGCTGCTCCAATTACTTGTTTCATAAGTTGAGCAGTAATAGTGCGAGGTTCATAGTCAGGAGATAAGGTCAGAGTACCTACCTGTACTGGATATATAGGTATAGTAATAAGACATAGGGTGAAAATAAGTGTCTGTAGTTTGTTCATGAGGTGCGTCCTTTGCTGATAGAATTAATTAAAACAATGCATAGCCACGTTGCAATGCAAGTTGTGGTCAAGCCATACAATGCACATAACACGTATCCTGAAGTATAAGTCAGGCCGGTGATGTAAAATCCGCATAAACTTCCGATTATAACGGGTAGCACGTACCAGGCTTGGGTAATAAGATGATCAGTTAAATAAGCTCCTGTGCCACTACAAGTCATAATAGTGGTGTCTGAAATTGGAGTAAGTTGATTGCCACATACACTGCCTGATAAAAGTGAACCTAAAATCGGAATTAAAAGAGGGATGTGTTCAATAGTAGTAGGCGTTGCGACATGTTCTAGTCCAATAAGTAGTTGAATTACGATGGGCGCCAGTAGTGCAATAGTTCCCCACGCAGTTCCTGTGATAAATGAGATAATGCATGAAATGAGAAAAAACATAACGGGTAGTAAATGTAAACTAATATGTGGGCCAATTAAGTTTGACAAATAAGTGCCTGCTTGCAAATCAAGCCTGAATATAAGGCCTAAGGTAGATGCTAAAATAAGCATAACAACTGTTTTATACATTAATAAAATGCCATCTTTGCTAATATTTTTAATATCAGCAATAGTAAGGGTTCCTGCCATCCATGCTCGCACACAACTCAAGGCAAAAGCTGCTCCTGCAGATAAAGCAAGAATAGCCGGAGTCTGCGTATTATTTTTAAATGAAGAAACCAAGCCTACTGTGCCCCCTAAAAGATGATATCCGCCGCTGTATGCAATGCCCATAAATACAAATATAAGCAGTGAACATACGGGAACTACAAAGTCTAATAAATTTCCTGCAGTTGAATCTGAAATAGCGGCTTGTGGTTCTTTTCCTGCAAATAAATTACCTGTATTGCGTGCGTGATCTTCGTGGATCTTCATGGGACCAAACGAATAGGAATAGTGCACAATAAGCCACACGGACATAATGAGCGCAAACGAGTAAAAAAGATAAGGGATAGTGCTCAAATAAGTAAGAAAGGGATCGGCGTATATCTTAGTATTTAAATGTGCATCCATACTAATACCTGCCGATTCAAACTGTGTAATGAGCATGCCTGTCCAGCTTGATATAGGAGCAAGCACAACCAGAGGACTACTCAGACTATGAATAAGGTAGGCAAGTTTTGCTCGAGGTACTCCCGTTTGGTCAGTAATAGATCTCATCACTGCACTTGAGGTTAATATATTCAGATAGTCGTCTATGAATAGTGAAAATGAAATGAGTAAAGAAGAGTTTTGTGCTGAACGAGTTGAAGTAATGCGACGAGTAATGATTCGTGCAAAAGCATTGGCTCCGCCTGTCCTTTCTATGAATAAAACAAGAGCACCAATAATAAGTAAGAAGCAATAGGTATATATATTATCAAAGTCAGTTACGATTTCTTTTAAGCGAAATACACTTAATTTGAACGCAGGCAGCGCTGACCAATTAGTTGTAATGAGAGCCGCCAGAATAATACCTGCGCAGAGGGAGCTATTGAGTCGTTTGGTGATAAAAGTTCCTATCAATACAACTACCGGAGGCAATAAAATAGCCCAGGTATTATTCATAATATCCTTTCAGGTGCTGTTTGACCATCACACTAATTTGCTTTAACCTAATAAATAGTCCCGTTTGTAACTCTTTTTATGTATTATCACAGTATCATAGCTGCAGCTATTTGAGAAGGTTTGTTTATGGATATGAATAGAGCCTTTAATCTTCGTAATGAAGATAGAAAGCCTGAATGGAAAGTAATAGATGCTCAAGGGCAAGTGCTCGGACGTCTTTCTACACAGATTGCCGATATGCTCCGCGGAAAAGATAAGCCGTATTATACTCCACACACTGATAGTGGGGATTATATTATTGTTATTAATGCTGAAAATCCATTTGACCGGTAATAAGTGGGAGCAAAAATTGTACTCACGTTATACAGGATGGATTGGCGGACAGCGCATTGAGACAGCCCGTCAAAAATTGGAAAAACACCCTGAGACTATTATTGAACTTGCAGTCAAAGGTATGCTTCCTAAAATAAATTAAGTAATCAACTTATGCGCAAGCTTCGTGTATATACAGGCTCTGAGCATCCTCATGCAGCTCAAGTTACACCTCACATAGTATAAGTGATTTGTATAGAGTAAAAATTAAGGCACGTTGAAAAACGTGCCTTTTTTATGGTGTATATATTAAGTTAATACTATTTAGTTCCATCCAATAAAAGCGCACATTTTTTTGATATAGGTTCCTGCAAGCGCATTTATATCTTTAATAGACAAATATGCAAAGAGTCCGAGTACTAATATCCATGTAGCAATACTGATACCAAAGCGCATAGTGTCTGACAATGAACGACGAGTTAGTGCTTCCAAGGAGTAAATAAGCATTTGTCCGCCGTCAAAGATAGGTAAAGGAATTAAATTAAGTACCGCGAGGTTGATGCTAATAATAGCTAGTAATATTAAGTAATCTTTCCAGCCTTTGCGCGCATCCTGAGCTGTTTGGTGAATAATCATTAAAGGTCCGGATAAACTTTGCGTATTGCGTGCGGTGATAATATTTTTAAATGCTTGCGCTGTTTTATATACAAAATTATTTACAATGTAGATACCAGTTGTAACTGCATCTTTAAAAGAGCGAGTATGGCTGAGTGATCGTTCGAATTCTAGACCTAAAAATCCTTCTTTGCCGCCAAGTACAGTGCGTTCACCGACTGGTGCTATGATATGCTCTATGCTGCCATTTCGTACCACAGTGATATCTAGATTGGTACTTGGACTGGCTACGATGGTTTGAATAATTTCATGGGCTGTAGTGACAGGTTTGTTATTAATAGCAGTAATGACATCTTTAGGCAAGATTCCTGCTTGTTGTGCGGGGCTTTCTGAATTGACATGGCCCACCGTAGTGCTTGCATTAAAAGGATAGAGGTATACAGAAGAAGTGAATCCACTAAAACTGAGGGCAATCAAAGCACAATATGCAAAAAAGAGGTTAAAAACAATACCTGCAATCATGATAACCATTTTTTGCCAGTAAGGCTTTACTGCCAATGAGCCTTGATCTATTGCATGTGCATCTGCCTGTTCACCTTGGCCGACTTCTTGAGATCCAGCCATCTCCACATAACCGCCCATAGGGATTGCTGAAAGTGTAAATTGGGTTTCTCCAATTTTTTTAGAAAATATGCGTGGACCAAATCCTATAGAAAATGAGGGAGTTCTTACCCCAAAAGCTTTGGCTGCTAAAAAATGCCCTAATTCATGAAATCCAATAAGAAAACCTATTCCAAAAATTCCCGCGATTATACTTAATAAGTTAATAAGGCTATCCATAATGATGCTCCTTAAAAATTGTATTTGTCTAAATTTCCATATCAGTATAATCTATATTGTATCAAGTTGCTTGTGTTGCTCATATATTCTTTTTCGTAGAGTACTTTTTTCACAAATATATATACCTACCATATGCAAAAAGTACTGAGCAGGCTGAGCTTTCAGGGGGTCCTGCTTGAAAAAAATCACAAAAAGGGTAAAATAACACTAGCCCTTGTCATTTGTCTTAGTAAGTTCTAAGTCAAATCTTTCGGTTTTTCAATAATTTTTTTACGTGTTTTACAGGGATATTGCATTATGCCCACGATAAACCAATTGTGCCGAGTTGGAAGAAGGCAGAAAAAGTATAAATCTAAGAGTCCAGCACTGAAAAATGGCCCTCAGGCGCGTGGTGTATGTACTCGTGTATTTACTCAAACGCCAAAGAAACCAAACTCAGCTCTTCGTAAAGTTGCGCGTGTAAAACTTTCAACTGGTGTTGAAGTAACCGCGTACATTCCTGGTGAAGGTCACAACCTCCAAGAGCACTCTGTTGTCTTAGTGCGTGGTGGAAGGGTAAAAGACTTACCAGGTGTTCGTTATCATATTGTACGTGGTACATTGGATACTGCCGGTGTTGAGAAAAGAAAACAGTCTCGTTCATTGTACGGTACCAAGCGTCCAAAATAAAAGGATTAATTTATGCCTAGACGCAGAAAAGAAGGTGTCAGCTTTGTTCGGCCAATTAGTCCAGACCCACGATACGGTTCTGAGTTGATCGAAAAATTTATTAACGTAATTATGTGGCGTGGTAAGAAAAATGCTGCCCGTACAATTATGTATGATGCCATTGATTTGTTAATAAAAAAATCTAATGGTGACAAGGAAAAAGCGCTCGCAATGCTTGACCGCGCGTTTGAACAAGTAATCCCATTAGTGGAAGTACGTGCTCGCCGTGTAGGCGGTAGTGTATATCAAATTCCTACTGAAGTGAATCGTAATAGAGCACGTGCACTTGGCATGCGTTGGCTTATTGCCGCAGCAAAGGTGCGCTCTAATAAAACTATGGGCGGCCGCTTGGGAGAAGAAATTCTCGAAGCATCTCAAGGTCGTGGTGGTGCAGTAAAGAAACGTACTGATGTCCATAAAATGGCTGAATCAAACCGTGCATTCTCTCATTACTCTTGGTAGAGGAAGCATATGAGTACTGATTTACAAAAATATCGTAATATAGGTATCGCAGCACATATCGACGCTGGAAAAACTACTTTTTCCGAGCGTATTCTTTTTTATACCGGAGTTTCACATAAAATAGGTGAAGTTCACGAGGGTGCTGCAACTATGGACTGGATGGAGCAAGAGCGTGAGCGTGGTATAACCATCACCGCTGCTGCTACTACCTGTACATGGAAAGGCTATCAAATTAACTTGATTGATACCCCTGGGCACGTTGACTTCACTATTGAAGTTGAGCGCTCATTGCGTGTGCTTGATGGTATGATAGCTGTTTTTGCTGGTGTAGAAGGTGTTCAACCTCAGTCAGAGACTGTCTGGCGCCAAGCAAATCGTTATCAGGTGCCTCGCATTATATTTGTAAATAAACTTGATCGTATTGGCGCTGATTACTTTAAGGTTGTAAAAGACATTAAAGAAAAATTGGGGTCAAAGGTTCTTGCAATGCAAATACCTGTAGGTCAATCAGAAGATTTTAGTGCTATTATTGACGTACTTACTCGAAAAATGGCTACTTTTAGCGAACAAGATCGCGGAGCCACTGTTACCTGGTCAGAAGTTCCTGAGGAATATAAAGATCAAGTTGAGGAAATGCGCCTTAAAATTGTAGAAGCTGCATGTGACGTCGATGAAAAACTTGCTGATAAATTTTTAAATGAGCAAGAAATTTCCCTTGATGAAATTAAAGCTGCGGTTCGTAAAGGTGTTCTTTCTTTACAGATTATGCCTGCTCTTTGTGGAACAGCCTTTAAAAATAAAGGTGTACAGCTTGCACTTGATGCGGTAGTAGATTATCTACCATCTCCGCTTGATGTTCCCGCAATTGAAGGAACAGTGCCAGGTACTGATCAAAAGGTAGAAGTTGCACCGAACCCAAGTGGTCCATTTTATGCATTAGTATTTAAAATTATGAATGACCCATTTGTTGGGGTGCTTAACTTTATTCGAGTGTACTCAGGTACTCTTAAAGCTGGCTCATATGTACTTAATGCACGTAATAGTTCAAAAGAGCGTGTAAGTCGAATTGTTAAATTACATGCCAACAAACGTGAAGAAGTAAGCGAAGTACATGCAGGTGATATTGCTGCTGTTGTAGGTATCAAAGATACCATTACTGGTGATACTATTTGTGAAGAGAAAAAAGCATTATTGCTCGAATCTATCACTATTCCTGCACCTGTAATTTCTTCATCTGTTGAACCTAAAAACAAAAGTGACTATGAGAAGATGGTTATTGCATTGCGTAAAATGATGCAAGAAGATCCATCTTTCCAATTTAGTTATGACGAAGAAACCGGGCAAACCGCAATTAGAGGTATGGGTGAACTTCACTTGGAGATCGTTCTTGATCGTCTTAAGCGTGAGCATAAACTAGACCTAGTTCAAGGTAAGTTACAAGTTGCTTATAAAGAGACTATACAGAAGACTGCAGAAGCTGAAGGTAAATTCATTAAGCAAACTGGTGGTCGTGGTCAATACGGACACGTATGGATGCGCTTTGAACCGTTAGAGCGGGGCAAAGGATTCCAGTTTGAAAATAAGGTAGTGGGTGGATCAGTTCCACGCGAATACATTGCCCCTACTCAAAAGGGTATTGAAGAAGCATTAACGTCAGGCATTTTGGGTGGATACCCGGTGGTTGATTTTAAAGCAACTTTATTTGACGGTTCATATCATGATGTTGACTCATCTGAAGTTGCATTTAAAGTAGCAGCTTCGATGGCATTCAAAGCTGGAATGGCGCAAGCAGGCCCAGTGTTGTTAGAGCCTATTATGAAAGTAACCGTTGAAACCCCTGAAGAGTATATGGGTGATGTAATGGGTGATCTCAATTCCCGTCGAGGACGAATTCTCGGAATGGAATCTAAGATGGATAAGCATGAGATTGCCGCTGAAGTTCCGCTTGGCGAAATGTTTGGATATGCAACTGAACTCCGCTCGATGACTAAAGGTCGTGCTGGGTACTCTATGGAGTTTGAGTGCTATCGAGAAATGCCAAAGAACGTGCAAGATGCAGTAACATCAAAAAAATGATCTCAATTTAGTAGGAGTACATACACATGGCAAAAGGTGTTTTTGAGCGTAAAAAGCCGCATGTGAATATTGGTACCATTGGTCACGTTGACCATGGTAAGACTACCTTGACTGCTGCGATTACTAATCGCTTGGCAAAAAAAGGTTTTGCAAACGCAAAAAAATTCGATGAAATCGATAAGGCTCCAGAAGAGCGTGAACGCGGTATTACTATCGCAACATCTCACGTTGAATATGAAACCGAAAATCGTCACTATGCTCATATCGACTGTCCTGGTCACGCTGACTATGTCAAAAATATGATCACTGGTGCGGCTCAGATGGATGGTGCTATTTTGGTAGTATCAGCAGCTGACGGTGCCATGCCTCAAACTCGTGAGCATATCTTGCTTGCAAAAAACGTAAACGTTCCACGTCTTGTTGTTGCCTTAAATAAAGTCGACATGGTTGACGATATGGACATGCTTGAGATGGTTGAAGAAGAAATTCGTGACCTTCTTTCAAAGTATGATTTTCCAGGCAAAGAAATTCCTATTATAAGAATTTCTGCAACTAAAGCTTTAAACGGTGACGAAGGCGAACTCGGGTATCAAGCGATTGATAAACTGATGGCTGCTGTCGATTCATATATTCCACTTCCAACTCGCGACATGGATAAACCATTCTTGATGCCTGTTGAAGGTGTATTCTCTATTTCCGGTCGTGGTACAGTTGCTACTGGAAGAATCGAGTCTGGTAAAGTTAAAGTTGGTGAAGAAGTTGAACTTGTTGGTTTTGGTAGCAAAGCAAAAACTACCGTTACCGGTATTGAAATGTTCAACAAAGAACTTAATGAAGGACAAGCAGGGGACAACGTTGGTATCCTGTTGCGTGGCGTTAAGAAAGAAGATATTGAGCGTGGTATGGTTATTGCCAAAACTGGCAGCGTAACCCCTCATAAAAAATTCAAATGCCAAGCTTATATTTTAAGTAAAGATGAAGGCGGACGTCATAGTCCATTCTTCACTGGGTACCGCCCACAGTTTTATTTCCGTACAACTGACGTTACTGGTATCGTTGCACTTCCTCAAGGTCGTGAAATGGTAATGCCTGGTGATGACGTTGAACTTACCGTAGAACTTATTTCTCCGATTGCAATGGATAAAGATCTTCGTTTTGCAATTCGTGAAGGTGGAAGAACTGTAGGATCTGGTGTCGTTACTCAGATTATTGAATAGTCAGGATAATTGATGAAGAAGCACAAAATTCGTCTTACACTTAAGTCGTACGATCATCAGCTTCTTGATAAAGCGGTTAAACAAATCGTGTCTACAGTAAAAAGAACAGGTTCCCAGTTAATGGGACCTGTTCCTATGCCTAACAGAGAACAGCATTTTACTGTATTGCGCTCTCCGCATATCGATAAGAAGTCTCGTGAGCAGTTTAAATTAACAACTCACCGTCGTATTTTAGATATTATTGCACCGTCTGATCAAACAATGGAAGCACTCATGAAGCTCAATATTTCATCGGGTGTGGATGTTGAGATTAAGTAAGAGGTTATGCTCATGATTACATCGTTATGGGGTAAAAAAATTGGCATGACCCAACTTTTCGTCAACGACAAGTTAGTGCCAGTAACAGTAATTGATGTTTCATCTTGGTTGGTTACTCAGTTAAAAACTGAAGCGCAAGATGGGTATCAAGCTGTACAAATCGGCTGTTTACGTGACCGCTATGTTGGTCAGCCAGTATCAGCAGATTGGTTTAAGAAATTAAAACAATACTTTCTACATGTTCGCGAAGTCAAACTGACCGAGCCTGTTGAAGGATTGCAAGTAGGATCTTCTGCTGCATTTTTAAATGCATTGCAAGTGGGTGATAAAGTTGATGTAGCCGGAAACACTAAAGGTTCAGGTTTTGCTGGTGTGGTAAAACGATGGGGCTTTAGTGGTGGACGTAGCAGTCACGGTTCTAAACTTGGTAGGAAGCCTGGTTCAGGTAGCTCTTACCGTTCTCAAGGTAGAATTATTAAAGGTAAGCGTTTCCCAGGACATATGGGTAATAAACGTCGAATGATGAAATCTCTTGAGGTAGTTAAAGTGCAGGATAACGATAACCTGCTTATTATCAAGGGTTCAGTGCCTGGCAAATCTGGCTCATTACTCTTCATTCGTAAAGCATAGGTTTGGATTATGAGCACTCAAAAAAGAACAAAAAAAGAAACGACTGCGCAAAGCATAAATGCAAATTACAACGCATTACAACCAGTAGATATTGGTTATGAGGGGGAAGGTGAAAACTTTTCTTCAGTTCCTTTTGCAATAAGTGTAAGAGCATTGCGACAAAACTGGCGTCAAGGTACTGTAGCGTGCAAAGGCCGCTCAGACGTTGCGTTTTCTAACAAAAAACCATGGAAGCAAAAAGGTACTGGCCGCGCTCGTGCCGGTTCTCGCCGTTCTCCTATTTGGAGAAGTGGTGGTGTTTCATTTGGTCCCCAGCCACGTACTCGCACTTTGACTGTTACTAAAAATGCAAAAAGATATGCACTGCGTCATGTACTTTCTCACTTTTTACAAAACAGTAACGTAATACAACTACAAAATGCTTTTGATATTGAATCACCAAGCACTTCATATGCGTATAAGTTACTTAAATCTGCTAATTTGCATACTAAAAAGATCAATGTATTTGTAAATCCTCATGATCTAGTTACGTATGCTTCTTTTGTTAATTTGCCTAACGTACGTGTCTTGTTTTTCGACCAACCAAATACTTTTGAGTTGGCGCATGCAGACTGTTGGGTGTTCTTAGCAAAAGACATGGATTACTTTAAGGATATGGTTGCAACATGGCGCTAAATATATATCAAGTAATTCTTGGGCCTATTGTCAATTCTAATAAAGCATACCGTTTGAACCAACAGCTAAATCAGTTGGTATTAAAGGTTCATCCTGATGCTAATAAACCAATGATAAAAGAAGCTCTTGAAAAACTATTTAATGTTAAAGTTAAAGCAGTAAACACAAGTCGACGCAAGGGTAAGACGCGCTATGTACGTCGTAGACCAGTACACGGCATCTTGACTAAAAAAGCTATCGTTACTCTTGCAGAGGGATACTCATTAGATCTTAATGATCAAACAGGTTCTCCAGTGACAGTAAATGCTGTTCAGTCACTTTCTGAGCAAGGCAAGGAGTAACAACAATGGCAATAGCTCGAAGAAGACCTCAAAATCCTTCACTTCGATTTCAAACTTACCTGACAAATGAAGACGTTACTACCTCGACTCCTCATAAGAGTTTAGTAGTAGGCTTGCGCAAGTCAGGTGGTAGAAACGCATATGGACGAATTACTGTTCGTCATATAGGTGGAGGTGCGCAGCGTAAGTATCGTATTATCGATTTTGCTCGCACTCAAAAAGATGTTCCTGGTAAAGTTACTACTATTGAGTATGATCCTAATCGTAACGTTCGTATTGGTTTAGTGGTATATGCAAACGGTGCTAAGCACTATATGCTTTTGCCTGAAGGCCTTAAAGTCAATACAACTGTTCTTGCAAGCGCGCAGGCAGAAGCTCGTCTTGGTAATAGTCTTCCCTTGTCAGCAATTCCTGTTGGTTTTATGGTACATAATATTGAAATGACTCCAGGTTCAGGCGGCAAACTTGCTCGCAGTGCCGGTGCGTCAGCTCAAATTATGTCGAAAACAGAAGATGGATATGCGACTTTGAAAATGCCATCTGGTGAAATACGTATGGTACCATTGGCATGTTGGGCAACCGTTGGTGTGCTTGGTAATGCTGAACACCGTAATATTACCTGGGGTAAAGCGGGCAGAAGTCGTAACCGTGGTATACGCCCAAGCGTACGCGGTATGGCTATGAACCCGGTAGATCACCCTCACGGTGGTGGTGAAGGGCGCTCCAAGTCTGGTTCTCACCCTCAAAGTCCATGGGGTAAAGGTGCTAAAGGTACACGTACCAGAACGCGCAAGAACCGTTTAATTGTTAAAAGACGTAAATAATTCATAGATAGTGAGTCCAAGGAACATATAATATGGCTCGATCTTCATATAAAGGTCCTTACGTTGAACCTTCATTGCTCCGAAAAATGGAAAAAGTCAGAGCAGCAGGTAAGCGTGAGGCAATTAAAACCTGGTCACGTCGCAGTATGGTAACACCTGAGTTTGTAGGTCTTACCTTTGCGGTCCATAATGGACGCAAGTTTATTTCAGTATTTATTACTGAAAATATGGTAGGACACTGCTTGGGGGAATTTGCTCCAACTCGTACCTTCAAATTGCATAGTGGTCAACGTCAAGCTGGCAAAGAGTAAGGTTTGCCTGATTTGACTGATTATTGTATATTAATAGTAATTTTATTAGATTTCTTCATGCTATACATAAGGTTTGAGCGATGCAATTTCATGCCAAAGCTCGGTTTATACGGATATCACCTTATAAACTACGCCCTCTGATCGATGTGGTCCGAGGAAAAAATGCTGCCTATGCACTCGCATGGCTTTCTACCTACCCGGTAAAGCGTGTGGTGCCTATAAAGAAAATGATCGAATCGGCTGTTGCAAATGCTCGTCAGAAGCAAAGTGTCGATGCACGAGATTTAGTTATTAAAACTATTTTCATTGATCAAGGTCCTATTATCCGTTATTTCAAACCAGGAGCGATGGGTCGAGCAAACGTCTATCGCAAACGGTTAAGTCATATGAACGTGGTATTAGAGTTAGTAAACACATAATAAAGGAATATTGTGGGACAAAAGGTTCATCCAAGAGGTTTTCGTCTTGGAATATATGGGGACTGGGACGCACGTTGGTTCGCCCGTGATTCCTACGGATCCCAAGTGATGGAAGATATTAAGATCCGTAAGTTCTTGAACACCGCTCTTGAACGCGCTCAAATTGGTCGCGTACAAATAGAAAAAGCGGGTGATACTGTTAGAATCATACTTGATACTGGTCATCCAGGTGCAGTTATTGGTAAAAAGGGTCAAGAAATTGAAACTTTGAAACAACAACTTTCCCGTTTGATTGGTAAATCAAATATTGAAATTTCAGTGCAAGAAGTAAGAACGCCGGAACTTAATGCTACATTGATTGCAAAATCAATTGCAGATCAACTGGTAAGGCGTGTGAGTTTTAAACAAGCTATGCGTAAAGCTGCAGTATCTGCGATGAAAGCTGGTGCGCAAGGCGTTAAAATTTGCTGTTCAGGCCGTTTGAATGGTGCTGAAATTGCACGTCGTGAATGGACCCGCGTAGGCAGAACTCCTCTTCATACTTTGCGAGCCGATATTGATTATGGTTTTGCAGAAGCAAAGACTACCTACGGAATTATTGGAGTGCAAGTTTGGATTTGCAAAGGCGAGTTTAAGCGAGCATAAGAAACAGGTAGTTTAACTAAAAAGCAATCGAGAATCGCCATGTTAATGCCAAAAAAAACTAAATATCGTAAAGTCCAAAAGGGGCGTAAGTTTGGTCGCTCTAAAGGAGCTCGTACTGTATTCTTTGGCGAATATGGTTTGCAAGCAGTTGAGCCGGTATGGCTTACCGCGCAGCAAATTGAAGCAGTGCGTGTTACCGTTTCAAGAAAACTTAAAAAAGTTGGTAAACTTTTTTTAAGAGTGTTTCCTGATAAACCAGTTACTAAAAAACCTGCTGAAACTCGTATGGGTAAAGGTAAAGGTAATCCAGAATTGTGGGTAGCTGTTGTCAAACGTGACAGAGTTATTTTTGAAATTTCTGGAATGCCTGAAGTAGAAGCACGTCAAATCTTAAGAGCGGCAGCTTATAAACTTCCTATGAAGACTAGATTTGTAAGTAAAGCGCAAGAAGAATCTGCTAGTGTGCAAACACCGTCACCTCAGGCTGAGTAACGAGTATAAATATGAAAATAAAACAGTATAAAGAAGAATTAAAGAAATTATCTCTTTCTGAGTTGCATACTCGTCTTGATGAATTACGTCGTGATTATTTTAGTTTAAAAGTAAATGCGATGACTAGTGTCATTAAGGATTATTCTCAATTTAAAAAAGTAAAAGCACACATTCGTCGTGTTAGTACTTTAATTGGGCAAAGAGAATCATCTCAAGAAAATAATGCATAATTTTGAATTTTAAAGGTGTTTTCTTAATGGACACAAATAGATCAAAAGTACAACGTACCCTTATGGGGCTGGTAGTATCCGATAAAATGGATAAGACTGTTGTAGTTAAAATGGAGCGTGTGTATCGTCACCCTAAGTTTGACAAAACTATTCGCTCATTTAAAAAATATAAAGTTCATGATGAAAATGAACAAGCGCGTGAAGGCGATACCGTAGAATTTTACGAAGGTCGTCCGATGTCCAAAACTAAATATATGTACTTGGCGCGTGTTATAAAAACTCATTCTGTTTAAGATGATTATCAAAAGGTATATACCATGCTACAAGAACTATCTTATTTAGTGGTGGCTGATAATTCAGGCGCTAAAGAACTTATGGTTATCCGAGTAATGGGTAGCACTTCAAAACGCTATGCTTACTTGGGTGATTTGGTTAAGTGCTCGGTAAAAAAAGCTATTCCTGGTGGAACAGTAAAAAAAGGTGAAGTTGTCACCGCAGTAATCGTTCGCACTAGCAAAGAACATCGTCGTGCAGATGGAAGTTTTATTCGTTTTGGTGAGAATGCTGCTGTTATTGTAAAAGACGGTGAGCCTATCGCAACACGTGTGTTTGGACCGGTTGCACGTGAAATTAAGGATCAATATCCTAAAATAGCATCGTTTGCACCCGAGGTATTATAAAGGTTATATATGGTTGCTCGTGTAAAAAAGAATGATACTGTCTTTGTACTTTCAGGTAAAGACAAAGGCAAAACAGGAATGGTTATTCAAGTACTTCCAAATAAAGATAAAGTACTTGTGCAAGGAATAGCAGTAAGAACAGTGCACAAAAAGGCTCGTAAGCAGTCTGATGTGTCAGGAATCAAGAAAGAAGAAGGTTATATTCATCTTTCTCGCGTAATGCCACTGTGTACTTCTTGCAAAAAACCATGTCGTACTGGTGTTAGCGTATCTGACACTGGAGTTAAGTCTCGCGTGTGTCGTCGTTGTCAACACGCATTTTAAGGTATTGCATAAAGGATTTTGATGAACAGAGAAAAAGCTCGCTTGCATTCCTTATACGAAGAGAAAATTAAACACGATCTTATGACTCAACTTGCGTTGAAAAACATTATGCAAGTACCTCGTTTGGAAAAAGTGGTACTTAACGTAGGTGTAAAAGATGCAGTAGGTGATTCTAAAGTTATAGCAGGAGTTAAAGATACTATTGCTAAAATTACTGGACAAGCGCCAGTAAGAACACTTGCACGTAAGTCGATCGCAGGATTTAAGCTTCGTGAAGGTATGCCTATCGGAGTTATGGTAACTCTTCGTGGTAGAGCAATGTATGAATTCCTTGATAAATTAATCAATCTCTCCCTTCCTAAAGTTCGTGACTTTCAAGGTGTGGGAAGAAAATTTGATGGAAGAGGTAACTATAATCTGGGAGTTAAGGAATGGATTATTTTCCCAGAAATAGATTACGGAGCAACGGAAAAAATACATGGTATGAATATCACGATTCATACAAGTGCGCGTACGGATGAGCAAGGATTTAAACTCCTTGAACAATTTGGTATGCCGTTTCGTAAGCAGTAAGTCTAAGGTTAATATACTATGGCAAGAAAAGCTTCAATAGAAAAATCAAAAAAAACACCAAAATTTGCAGTTAGAGTGCACAATCGTTGTAAGCTCTGTGGTCGTCCTCGCGGATACATGAGACTTTTTATGATGTGCCGTCTTTGTTTTAGAAAACATGCTCATGAAGGTGCGCTACCCGGTGTTAAGAAAGCAAGTTGGTAATAACTTTGCCTTTAAAGGATATCCATGTCAGTCGATGCTATCGGTAACTTTTTAACGATTATAAGAAATGGGCTTATGGCATCTAAGTCCATAGTTACAGCTCCTTACTCTCGCATGAAAGCGGAACTAGCCCGCGTACTCATTGAGGAAGGATTTATTAAAGATGCCCAAATCATTACAGATGATACAGGAAAAAAACATATCAAAATATTGTTAAAATACGTTGATGGTGAATCAGTGATTCATGAAATTAAACGTATTAGTACTCCTGGTAGACGCATTTATCGTTCTATCGATAATGTAAAACCAGTCATTGGAGGGTTGGGTATTTCTATTTTGACTACATCAGCCGGTCTTATGACTCACAAACAAGCAAAACAACGCGGCATAGGTGGCGAAATTATTTGCTCTGTGTGGTAATAGCAATAAGGTATATAATATGTCAAAAATAGGCAGAAAGCCCATTGACTTAGCAGGTGCAAAAGTCACTATTAAGAATAATACAGTTGAGTATCAAGGTAAGGTTAAGTCAGGTACTCATATACTTCCTGAACAGCTAAAAGCATACGTTGAGGCAGATAAATTATTTATTCAGAAAAATGACTCAGGCAAACATGAATTGTCAGATCGAGAAATCAACACTTTATGGGGCCTTCATCGCGCATTGATTTCAAATGAACTCAAAGGATCTCAAGCTCCATTTGAAAGAAAGCTTGAAATCAATGGACTCGGTTTTAAGGCAGCACTTGCAGGTCAAAAAATAACGTTAACTTTGGGATATACTCATAAAATTGATTTTGAACTCCCACAAGACGTTACATTAGAAATAGACAAAACAGGTCAAAAGCTCACTTTCAAATCATCTGACAAAGAGTTAGTTGGTTTTGTAACTAGCCAAATCAGATCATTTCGTCCACCTGAGCCTTACAAGGGTACAGGAATCAAATTTGCTGATGAAACTATTACAAGAAAAGCTGGTAAGACTAAATCTTCCTAGCAGCTACTATAATTGTAGGACGTAAATCGTGACTATTCAAAAGAAAATAAATAAGAAAGCTCATACGCGCGCTGCACGTGTGCGCCATGGGCTAAAAGGTCGTAGTGGATTACCACGTTTATCAGTATTCCGCAGCCTTTCAAATATCTATGTGCAGATTATTGATGATAGCCAACATCATACACTAGTAGCTTGCTCTTCTAATGATATAGAAGTTAAAGGCGATAAGAAGACAGTTGCTTTTCAAGTAGGTAAAGAACTTGCAAGACGAGCACAAGAAAAAGGCATTACTGCAGTTGTTTTCGATCGAGGTCGTTTTATGTACCATGGTCGAGTGAAGGCAGTAGCTGAAGGAGCCCGTGAAGGCGGTTTGAAGATTTAATCTATTATACTATAGGTATTGATAATGGCAGATCTTAGAAAAGAAGAAAAAAATAACACGATGGTAGATTATGTAGTACATGTCAATCGTGTTACTAAGGTTACCAAAGGTGGAAAACGATTCTCGTTTTCTGCACTTGTGGTTTCAGGAGACCAGCAGGGTAATATTGGACTTGGTATGGGCAAAAGCCGTGAAGTTTCATTGGCGATACAAAAAGCAACCAACCAAGCCCGTAAAAATATGATTTATGTTCCTCGTCGTGGCAGAACTGTACCTTATCGTGTAGAAGGGCGACATTGCTCAAGCAAAGTAGTAATTTGCTCTGCATCTAAAGGTACTGGTGTTATTGCAGGGGGTGCGGTGCGCTTTGTTATGGAAGGCGTTGGCATTCAAGACGTACTTGCCAAATCATTTGGTTCAAATAATCGTCTTAACGTAGTTAAAGCAACATTTAATGCTTTATCAAAGCTACGAACTGTTCAGACACTGGCTCGTCAAAGAGGAAAAACTATCAACGAATTAGTACGAGGCATCGATAATGGCACAGCTGAGTGAAATTTCACCATTAGTTAAAAAAAGAAAACGAGTTGGCCGTGGCGGTGACCGCGGTGGTACCTCAGGCCGTGGTGGTAAAGGTCAAACAGCACGATCTGGCGGGTTGCCTCGTTTAGGTTTTGAAGGCGGTCAAATGCCTTTATACCGACGCTCCCCAAAGCGTGGTTTTAACAATTATGAGTTTCAAAAAGAAGTTCTTATTGTAAACCTAGAAGATCTTGAAAATAATTTTCAAGCAGGACAAACAGTTAATCTTGAAAGTTTGTCAGAGCTTGGATTGGTAAAAGCCCGTAAAAGTATTCCTGCACTTCAACAAGTGCTTAAAATACTAGGTACAGGCACATTGACTAAAAAATTGAATGTACATGCAGATGCTTTTAGTGAATCTGCACGTTTGGCAATTGAAAATGCAGGTGGAGTGGCACAGACAACAAAGGAGAGCTGAAGCCGTGATCATACTCAAAAACTTCATCAATATATTTAACATACCAGAATTGCGTAAGAAGCTATTGTTTACTTTGGGCGTACTTGTTGTATTCCGATTGGGATGTCATATCCCTGTTATTGGAATTGATTTGGGTGCTCTTAATCAGTTAATTTCTAATGCGTCTAGTATGCTTGGTGGATTGTTCAGGTACCTTGACATATTTTCTGGGGGTGCTTTAAGTCAATCAACTCTTTTTGCTCTTGGGGTAATGCCGTACGTTACTGCTTCTATCATGATGCAGGTACTTACTCTTGCAGTACCACAACTTGAACAGATGGCAAAAGAGGGTGAATATGGTCGTAAGATCATTAACCAGTATACTCGTTATCTGGCAGTTTTTATTGCAATAATTCAAAGTAGTGGATACATTGCTCTGCTTAAGAGTCAAAACTTAGTAGTTAATCCAGGCTGGGGATTTAATATAATTTTTGTTATATCCCTTACTGTAGGTTCTCTGTTTGTGATGTGGCTTGGCGAGCAGATATCATTATTTGGAATTGGTAATGGTAGTTCAATGATCATTTTTGCCGGAATAGTTGCGCGTTTTCCTGAGTATTTAGGAAGAACTATTCATGCAGTTAGAGATTTGGGAACACTCAGTGTGTTTACAGCTCTGTTAATACTGCTAATTTATTTAGCTATTACTGCATGCATTGTTTTCCTTGAAAAGGGCGAACGTAAAATACCGGTACAATATTCGCGTAGAGTTGTAGGAAATAAAGTGTATGGAGGTCAAAGTACTTACATACCTTTAAAACTTAATTCTGCTGGGGTTATGCCAGTTATATTCACTGGTGCTGTACTGCAAATTCCTATTTTCATCACTTCTTTGTTAGTGCAACGTGGACCTGCGTGGCTTGTTCCATTCTCAAAGACAGTTGCTGATATATTGAATCAAAATGGATTGTTGTTCAATGTACTTCAATTTCTTTTGATTATTGCATTCTCCTATTTTTACACTGCTATTATATTTAATCCTGAAGAGTTGGCTGATAATATCAAAAAAGGTGGTGGCTTTATTCCAGGAATTCGTCCGGGTAAAAAGACCGCAGAATTTTTTAATTATCTGCTTTTACGCATAGGTCTTATTGGTGCAATATACCTAGGATTACTTGCGTTATCCCCTAATATTATGACTGCCTTTATTAGTAATATGCCATTTATTTTAGGTGGTACTGGACTATTAATTGTGGTCTTGACTGCACTTGAACTTGCAGCTCAAATGGAATCGTACCTCATTGAGCATCGTTATGAAGGTTTTGTAACCGGTGGTCGCTTAAAGCCGAGGAGCGTACGTTGAGTGAGAGGGAAACTCTACAAGTCTATATTTTTATGGGTCCTCCAGGTTCGGGTAAAGGATCGTTATCTGCGCTATGTACAAGAGAGTTGGGCTGGGCCCAGCTCTCTACCGGTAACCTATGCAGGGCACACGTTACTGCTCAGACCGATATTGGCCGCCAGATAGATTTTTCTATAAAATCTGGTAAACTAATTCCTGATAGTCTTATAAGTTCGATGGTCGAACAGTGGTTTATTCAAACAAGTGCATTAAACTCGCATATGATAATGGATGGATACCCACGAACTAAAGGGCAAGCTAATAGCTTTACCACTTTTGTATCACAAAAAAATGCAAAACTTACCACCGTTCTCCTTGATGTACCTGATCAAGAAGTGCTCGATAGAATGGTAAGTCGTATAGTTTGCGATAACAAAAAGTGTCAGTCAGTATACAGTGCTATTACTGATTCTCCATTAGCTCCAGTTACACCAGGTATTTGTGATCGGTGTGGTTCTACGTTAGTTAGACGTAAAGATGATCAAGAACTTGTAATTCGTGATAGATTGGTAGTGTACCGAACCCATGCTGCTGAATTAATTGAATATTATAATAAAAATAGCAATTCAGTAATTCATCTTGATGCACGTCAATCGATAGAAAGAGTTTTTGATCAATTTAAGCGGTCAGTTGGTATAAAAATATGATTACTATTAAAAATCGTGCCTCGATTGCAAAGATGCATGAAGCGGGTCAGCGATTGGCACATATTTTTCAGGAATTGCCTTCACGCCTTATGCCTGGCATATCTACGTTGGATATTGACTCTTGGATATCACTTGAGATTAAAAAAAATCATTTAGTATCTAAAATGCTCGGATACAGCGGATATGGTCATGTTAGTTGTATATCGATTAACGATGAGGTAGTGCATGGTGTTCCTCATAAAGTAAAATGTTTGTCTGATGGTGATTTAGTAAAGATTGATGTTTGTGTTGCTTACAAAGGATATTGTGCTGATATGGCACGTTCTTTTTTTGTAGGACAAACCTCTGATCATACCGCCAAGAGACTTGTTGAGATAACTGCTCTATCTTTGGATAAGGGTATTGAGCAAGCTCGAGCTGGTAATCGGCTCGGTGATGTTTCAGCGGCAATAGGGCATACGATAGAGTCTGCAGGATTTGGTATAGTGAGAGACTTTGCTGGTCATGGTATTGGCAAACGGATGCATGAAGATCCTGAAGTACTTAATTATGGTATCCCGGGCAAAGGTCCATTATTGCAGGTAGGAATGGCATTTGCAATTGAGCCTATGGTAACTGTTGGGCACTATGATGTGTATATTACCGAAGATAATTGGACAGTTAAAACTACCGATAAAAGCTTAGCGGCTCATGTTGAAGATACTGTAGTTATAACTCAAGACGGTCCGCTGGTTATTACTCGCATTGATAATAAATAGGTTGTGGTATGGTTCAAAAAAATAATCGTGAACAGAAACAAAAAGAAGATGTGATTAAGGTAGACGGTATTGTGCTTGAAACATTACCTAATGCCATGTTTCGCGTTGAAATAGAGGGCGGTCATAAAATTCTTGGCCATGTGTCTGGCAAAATGCGTATGCATTACATCAAAATTTTGCCAGGAGATAAGGTTGCATTAGAATTATCTGCCTATGATTTGACTCGGGGTCGTATTGTACTCCGCTATAAAACATAAAATATGATACTATAATAATTATCATAGGAAACGTTATGAAAGTAAGAACTTCGGTAAAAGTAATGTGTACAAATTGTCGTGTTATTCGACGTGAAGGTGTTGTGCGAATATTATGTAAACGCAATGCCCGTCATAAACAGCGTCAAGGTTAAGAGCGATTATAAGGAATACAATGGCACGTATTGAAGGTGTTAACTTACCATCTCAAAAAAGAATTGAGTATGGCCTGACCTATGTGTACGGATTAGGTCTTAAAAGTGCGCGTGATATCTTGAATAAACTTAAGATATCCTTTGATAAACGCGTAAAAGATTTAAGTAACGAAGAAGTAGCTGCGATTCAAAAAGAAGTAACATCCAACTATGTAACTGAAGGTGAACTTAGAAAAGAGATCACTCTCAATATTAAACGCTTACAAGAAATCGGATGCTACCGTGGATCCCGCCACAAGCGTGGTCTGCCTGTACGTGGTCAGCGTACTAAAACTAACGCACGTACTCGTAAAGGTCCACGTAAGAAGGGCTCAGCAGTAGCATTAAAGCGTAAAGTGACTAAAATAAGTAGCATCAATAAGTAGTTGATTTAGTTGGTACTAAAGGACAGAATGGCATACAAGAAAAAAACAAAAAAGCAAAAACGTAATGTTGATACCGTTATTGCTCACGTACAATCATCCTTCAATAACACTTTGGTAGCAATCACAACCCCTGAGGGTGATGTGTTACTACGTGGCAGTGCTGGTAAACTCGGTTTTAAGGGTGCACGTAAAGGCACACCATTTGCAGCAGGTCAAATTGGAGCGGGTCTTGCAAAAGAAATGCAAGCTATGGGTGTTAAAACAGTTGAAGTTAATCTTCAAGGCCCAGGCGCAGGACGTGATTCATTAGTACGTTCATTGCATTCAGCAGGTTTAGAAGTATCCCTTATTCGAGATGTTACTCCGCTGCCTCATAATGGATGTCGCGCACCTAAAAAACGTCGTGTGTAATCCAGTAGTAAAATTATAAGGTTTTTGTTTTAGGTAATAATTGGTATGGAAAAAAAGTCATTTGACAAAAAAAACAGTGGTAATCGCTCTACCTCCGAGCAACCATCCACTGCCAAGCGTGGCGCAAAAAAAACATCAAACTATGGTCGCCAGCTTGAAGAAAAGCAAAAAGTAAAAGATATGTATGGTATGCGTGAACGTCAATTCAAACGTTTCTTTGGAATTGCGATTAAAAGACGTGAAGGCGCGCCTGGTGAAAACCTTCTGAGTTTGCTCGAGCGACGTCTGGATAATACCTTATACCGTTTGAAACTTGCAACAACTCGTGTTCAGGCTCGTCAAAACATCGTTCACGGTCATGTACTTGTTAACGGACAAAAAGTTTACTCACCTTCATTTTTAGTTTCAGTAAATGATTTGGTAGCACTTGATCCAAAAGTACTTGAAAAGAAATTGTTTTTGGAAAATGTAGTAGATAAGCGTTTGAATATGGGTATTAAAGTTCCAGAATGGCTTGAGCTCGATAAAAAAGAACGCAGAGGTCGTATACTTCGTTTGCCTGTTCGTGCTGACATCCAAGCGCCAATCGAAGAACATCTGATTGTAGAGTTGTACTCGAAGTAATGTGATTAGTATAAATTTCAATTGGTATGATCTCTTAAGGAGGTTGGATGCACAAGCAAGTATATAAGCCGTTAACTATTCCTAAATTGACATGGAATAAGAAAAATCTTTCTCAAGAGTATGGCGAATTTGTAGCACAGCCACTAGAACCAGGTTTTGGTATTACTATGGGCAACGCTCTGCGCCGAGTACTTTTGGGTGGGGTTGAAGGTGCTGCAGTAACTTCGGTTATTATTAAAGGTGTCAATAACGAATTTTCAGCGCTACCTGGTGTTGTTGAAGATGCAATGCAACTTATACTCAATATTAAAAGCATTGTAGTTCGCAACAAGACTGGTCAAGCAGGAACAATGCGTCTTCAAGTAAAAGGACCTGCGACAGTAACTGTTGCTGATATCGTTCCTGACTCGCACTTGGAATTAATTAACTCTGATCAGGTTATTGGTCATGTTGCAGCCGCTGGAGAATTGGACATTGTCTTTTTCGTAGAAAGTGGTCGTGGCTATCAGCAAGCGCAATGGCCTGTAGACAAAGCTTTACAAGAAGATGGTCGCATTTATCTTGATGCTATGTTTTCTCCTATTGTTAAAGTGACCTTTGAAATAGAAAAGACTCGTGTCGGTAAAGATATTGATTACGATAAGCTTACTATGATGATACATACAGATGGTTCAGAGCATCCAATAGATGCAGTAAACTATGCCGTATCAGTTCTTCGTACACAGCTTGAGCATTTTCTTTCAAGTGATGAAATTCCATTTAATGATATTTCAGATGCACCTGTTTCTGAAAATCGATATGAATCTGGGCAACAAGAATTGATCGGTCTTAAAGGGGTTCCTGCCGAGCTTCTTTTAAAACCTATTGATGAGCTTGAGTTATCTGTAAGAGCCCATAACTGTTTGATCAATGCTGATATTAAGCGCATCTTAGATCTTGTTAATTTAACTGAAGATGAAGTGCTTAAAATTCAAAACTTTGGTCGTAAATCGTTGAGTGAAGTAAAAGAAAGTATGCAAGCATTTGGTCTTTCCTTTGGTATGAACATTAAGGAAAGTGAACTTATGCATCTTTTACATCAAAAGAATTCTTAGTGAACATTCAGTCAAGGTATGCATTATGAATCACCAAAATGGTCGTAAAAAATTAAACGTAAAATCATCGCACAAGCGTTCTTTAATGCGTAATCAGGTTATTCACTTGATTACTTTTGGAACATTAACTTCAACACGTGCTAATGTGAAAGAAGTACAACGTTTGGCTGAGCGTTTAGTGACGATTGCAAAGGAAGGTAATACTTTCAATGCTCGTCGTCGTGCAAAATCAATGCTTCCCTATAAAGAAGAAGCACTGATAAAATTATTTAAAGAAATTGCTCCTGTCTATGCAACACGTGCAGGTGGATATACTCGTGTAATACCATTAGGTCAACGCATGAGTGATACCGCTACTATTGCAAAGCTTGAGTGGGTATAAGTAATATGAATAATGGTCCTGAGCTTGTTGAGCGGATGCAAAAAGTGCTTGATACACTTCGTCCATTGATTCAGGCTGATGGCGGTGATATGACCGTTGTTAACGTTGAAAACAATGTGGTATATGTTAAGTTGCACGGTGCATGTGTAGGATGTCCTATGTCTACTTATACTCTTAAGTTAGGAGTAGAAGAGGCACTTCGTGAGCATTTTCCATTCATACAAGAAGTAGTAGCTCTTGAAGGCGACTGATAAACTACTATAATCTTGTAAATTACTAAGTATATTAAAGGGTTCCCTGTCGGAGCCCTTTTTTATTAGTGTGAAGTTTGCAGCATTAAATTAAAGTATGATGCAACATCTTGATAATATATTTTTATTTTGATTATGCGGTGCTACTTTTTCTGATACTGCAAGCGTGGTCGGCAGACTAGGATTAGCAATTATTCGATAACTAGTTTCTGGTGACCATTGATTATATGTATTCCAAACACAGAGTGTCTTGTGTATATTGGATACGGCTAATAGAGCGCTGCCGTGTGTATTCCACGTTAGATGACTAACATCTGACAAATTATTATGAATACAGCTAATCTTTTCAATAGTGTTGTTCAGCTCATTATTTTTAAAAATATGGATTGTGTTGTCAATACATCCGCATGCGAGATAATTTTCATACCATTCCATTGAGTTAATAAAATTTTTAAATGTATACATAGTTGTACTGTGTTCGTATTGCAATGTTGATGGATTATATCGCCAAAATTTTATGCTTAAATCTTCAGAGGATGAAGCAAGTATTGTTCCATCGTGATTCCATGCAAGATGAGTAATGCGATCATTGTGCATGTCTAATGTTTGTAGACATTCCCATTCATTATCTTTACATTGCCAAATTTTTATAGACTTGTCAGTGCCTCCTGCAGAGGCAAAAGTTGTAGTGTCCTTCCAGGCTAAGTGTAGTATGCTTCCATTATGCGCTTGTATACTATGTGTACAATGATAGGTGTTTTCTGGAGCAGCTTGCCATAGACTTATTATACCACTGTTATGTGCGCAGCTCAGTATACTATGCTTACTCCAGACAAGGTGATTAATTTTGTCATCATTCATTGAAGCTTTTTGTAATAATATATAGTTACCATCAGGTAATATATATCCGATTGTTAAAATCCCTTGATTATCACAAGAAGCAAGTGTGCCATTAGCATAAGCAACTGATTTTGAGTGTCCGCTATGGGGATACAGTAGTATTTTTTGAATAATATTAAAATTGCCATCATTATTATTTATTTTAATAAATGCCAAAGCATTGTTGTTTATGCCTATTACTTCAGTGTGTGAGTTTGAACAATAAATAGCGAGCATTTGATCTAAAGGTAATTTTTTCTTATGCAGTAGCTGATAATCTACTATTATGTTTGAAGTATCATCAAGGCTGTGAAGTTGTTTTAGATACAACGATGTTGCAATTTGTGCTGCAATTTTACTTACATATTTTTGCAATTCTTCAGGAATGTTTTTAAAATCATATGAATTATTTTTATCAGATAAATTTTTAATAACTTGATAAGCAGCAATTTTACGAAGAGAAAAATTATTATCGCTACTATAACTGTTCAAGCAAACAAGCGTAAAAGTACATACTATTTTATACAACATATTTTTGCCTATAATTAAGATATTCTTATCACTCTTATAGTGTATAATATGTTACATAAATAACGATACTGCTTTAAAGTATTATTTTTATAAGTTCATTAATAGCTTAATCTTGTTCAATTACGTTAACTCTACTGCCATTTGCGCGTTTTTCTACAACAAAATGCACGGGAAATTGTTCTTTCATCGACGGTAAGTGAGATACAATGATAATTTTAGCAAATTCAGGTTTTATCTTGTAAAGAACATCCATAATATGATTTAACCCATCTTCATCTTGAGAACCAAATCCTTCATCGATGATAAGCGTTTGTAACGATGTGCCTGCGCGACGAGCGACCAGCTTGGAAATAGCAACCCGTAGCGCAAAATCAATTCTAAACGCTTCTCCTCCTGAAAAGAGATCATAAGGCCTGATACCAAGTGCATCAGATATTTTAATATCGAGTGTTTCTCGAGTACCACCGCGCTTTAAATCACGGAGTGATTCAATAGTAATGTGAGCCTGATTATCCGTGAGTTTTCCAAGTAAGGTATTAGCTTCATATTCAATTTCCGGGATCGCCTCTTCAATTAAAAGTGCTTGGATACCATCCCGACCAGTGGCATGAGCTATTGCAGTATATTGATAAATAATACTATCTTGTTCTGCAATTTGTTTGAGATAATCATCATGCTCTTTTTGAATTTGCTCTTTTTTGGCGTACAAAGCTTGCGCTGCTCCATACTCCTGCATGAGCGCTTCTTTTTGTGTGTTGATAAGTTCAATGACTTGCGCTAGCTCTTGGCTATCTTGTTCAAGTTCTTGGATATTTGCCACTTCAGCCTGAAGAGATTGAATTGCTTTGGTATATTTTTGTAGCTCGTGCATAAGTGTTTTAAGTCGGGTGCAGAGCATATGGATATGGGAACGTCGCTCGTGTTGGGTGTGCGTGTCTACCTGTTCTTGCATAGTCTGATGCATATTTTTTTCAAACTCTGCGATTTGTTTTATCAAGTGCCCTGATCGCGTGAATGCAGTTTGAATATGAGTATATTGATCAGTAAGTACTTTAAGTCGTTCTTTGGTTTGCATATATTCTTGATTTTGTGCAAGTAAACTTTCAATACTAGCGACCGATTGAATCATTTGATCAAGGTGCGCGATAGTAGTCAAACATTCTTGATATTCGCCTGTGATATGTTTTTGTGTATTATGATTTTCAATAATATATTGATTATGATTTTGAATACTATATTCATATTGTGCGCGTTGTTGTACTAATGAATGTGCTCCTGCCAATTGCTTTTCAAGCTCGCACAAACGTATTTTGTCTTCTTCTATGAGTGTTTTGAGTTGCACAATTGTCTGATTAATGCGATCCACGGTACGTTTAATACTGCTTTGTTTTGTATATACAATTATACTTGCATCGGGGTTTAAATCCTGTTCGCACCATGAACATTGTTCTGAGAGTATATTGCTCGCGTTTTGATGCGTGTGCGCAATACGGTCTAGGTATCGATTGTACCATAATACCCGCTTGGTGTAGTGTTTATAGATAGAGTCATACTCATTTTTAAGGGGTTCATAAACCTTATATTGAGTGTTGATGGTTTCTATATTGCTTACAAATAATTTTTGTTGACTTTCTAAATTAATCGCTTCATTCTGCAACTCTTGAATACGCTCATGAAGAACTATTTTGCGTGCATGCGCTGCATGTAATGTGTGTTGATGTGACTGGATAATAGTATTGCGCTCTTGTTCAATACGCGCATGTAATGCTTTTAAAGCGTGTTCTGTTCTAGAGATATCCTGCTGCACAGGTTCTTGCTGGCGCAATGTATCTTCAAGTGCACTTAATTCTGAACGGAGCTCTTCCAATACACGATTAGTAGATTCTCGCGATGTAGTAAGGCTATGAGCGTGCACAGATCGCCATTTATTTACAAGTACAGTAAGTTGTTCACGTGCATTGCGTTGTTCACTCAAAAGATCGTTGTATCGTGCTTGTACTTGAATTATTTTTTGTTCTGCTAATTTTGCGTTATCCCACAGCACAAGTGATTGTTTATGATGCTTGGTGAGTTCTGCAAGTTCATGCTTGAGATGTTGTAATGTTTTTTCAATAGCTGCAACACGCTGGCCTGCAGTTGTCAATTGCGCGAGCTCTTGAGCTGTTTTGCCTGAATAAGTTTGTGCTTGTTGGCGAGCTGTAGTGGCAAGACGTATCCGCTCAAGGGCTAGTTTGCGTACTTGCTCATAATGATTTAAGCCAAGTATAGAGCTTAATAATTCTTTGCGCTCGCGGGGCGACTTTTTTGAAAACTCATTTGACTGTCCTTGACGCAGAAATGTTGAATTAATAAATGCATCATAATCAAGCCCTAACGTTGATAGAATCGTGTTTTGAGTCTCTTTAATTGTCTTGCCAGTCAACGCTACTGAATTTGCATCGTCCTTGAGTATAACAAACTCAAGTAATGTCTGTGATTTTGTTCCTGACATTACAAATTCGCGACGAATTTTATAGTGTGTTCCGTTGCATAAAAATTCAAGTATGACCATCATTTCACTGGCACCAAGGCGTAAAAGTCCTTGGTCAGGACGTGTGCTTGTTGCTATCTTGCGAGCATGACCCCAAATTGCCCATGTGATAGCGTCAAGAAGCGCCGATTTGCCATGACCATTACGACCTGATAAACAAATAAGTGAGTAGGGCTGAAAATCTATGGTCTGAATTTCAGGGCCATAACTTAAAAAGTTTTTTATGTTAACAACAAGAGGTATCATTATCACTACTTTATAAAAACAAATACATACATATAGAGCTTAGCGTTTGGTTTGAGTATACTAGCAACTATAGTTACTGACCAGAAGAAAGGAAATTATGCAATCAACAGTTTTTCGTGAGTATGATATACGGGGCATTGTCGGGACGCAACTATGCGTAGACCGTATGTACCAATTGGGTCAGGCAATTGCATATTATTTGAATGGTCAGAAGAATCCTCCTAAAACTATGGTAATAGGCATTGATGGCCGTGTTCATTCACCATTGATTGCACAAGAATTAACACGAGCGTTAGTAGATAGTGGATTACAAGTAACTTACTTTGACTTATGTACTTCGCCCGTTATTTCATGGTCAGTATACAGCGGCCGATATGATGCAGGATGTATGATAACTGCATCTCATAATCCACCTGATTACAACGGTATTAAAATTTTTCATGATCGAAAAGCTTTGTCAGGAACAAGTATTAAGACTATAGGTGCTCTTTTTGAGCAGGCGGTAGTTCCGACTAATTCACAAACAGGTGCTTACATAGTACATGATGGAGTTCAAGATTATGTTGCATGGTTTGTAGGGCAATTTAATGGATTGCGTGGTACTGAGTGGAATATGGTCATTGATTGTGCCAATGCAGTAGGTGGTGTTGTGCTACCACGCATCATTGATGCATTAGAACTTACCGGTATTACATTATTATATCCTGAGGTGGATAGTGTTAATGCACATCATCAAGCAGATCCTACGGTTGAGGAGAATATTCAAGCTTTGCGTACTGCTGTACTTGAGAAAAATGCGCAACTTGGTATAGGTCTTGATGGTGACGCTGATCGTATGGCGGCTATTACTGATCGTGGAACGCATTTGCGTGGTGACGAATTGCTTGCTATTTTTATTCATGCTTTAAAAGATACGCTCACAAAACCAGTAATTATTGATATCAAATGCTCGCAAGCATTGGTTGAGCTGCTACAATTATGGTCAATTCCTTATATAGTCACACCTACCGGATCTTCGTACATACGTGCTGCTATGCGTGAGCATGAGTCACAGCTGGCAGGAGAATTGAGCTGCCACTTCTTTTTTGCTGATCGTTCGTATGGTTTTGATGATGGTATTTACGCAGCTTTCAGGCTTCTTGAAATAATGCACTCCACCAAATCTACTTTAGAAGCTTTACATGCGCCCTATCCGCGCAAATATAGCACCTCTGAACTACGCGTTGAGTGTCCTGAGAATAAAAAAAGCCTTGTTATTGAGCATTTAAAAGATCAATTACAAAAAATGTCACAGGTGGAAATAATGACGCTCGATGGTGTCAGAGCAACTATTCCTGGTGCCTGGGGTATTGTTCGCGCGTCCAATACTCAGGCGATGCTTGGAATGCGTTTTGAAGGTGATACTCCTGAAAAACTCATATTTATTAAAAAAATATTCGCAGGCTTGCTCTCGGGCCACGTTGATATAAGTATATTGGCATGAGAGAATTGGGTATACATCTGCGGGTATATTCAACATTGGCGAATGTAGCTGAGTACGCCCATCAATTGGGTATTTCAACATTTCAAGCTTTTGGTATTAATCAAACAACTCGCAAGCTCATTTCATATGACAGAGATGATTGTAAAAACTTTGTTCGAGTACGGCGCGCTCATTTTGGCTCCTTGTACATACATGCATCGTATTGGACTAATCTTTCAAGCGTCAGTAAGCCTAATTATAAAATAATAGAGCATGAATTACATTTGGCACAACGCTATGAATTTACTCATATTGTAATACATCCAGGTCACGCTACCGGTGCTATTGACCGGCTTGAAGGTATAGACGCTTTAGTGCGTGCGTTAAATTATTTAATTAAAAAGTATTCAAACATATATTTTGTTCTTGAAAATACGTGTCATGGAATACATGCAATAGGATCTGATTTACAAGATTTTTTTCTTATAAAAAGTAAACTCGATTCTCCTGAAAGAGTCGTTTTTTGTTTAGATACTGCCCATGCATTTGTATACGGTTATGATTTTGTGAGCGAAAATGCACAAAAAGAATTTATACAATTGTTAGATCAAACTATGTCAATCGATCGCATAGCTCTGATTCATCTTAATGATAGCCATTATGGTCATGGCTTGAAAAAAGATAGACATGAAATTCCAGGCAACGGTCAGATAGGTTATAGCGCACTCAATTCATTTGCTATGGATTCACAATTGTATAGGATACCAATTATTGTAGAACCACCTGAATTGCCAGAACAGGAACTTATATCTGTCAAAAAAATGCTTGATAAGTGGAAGATATAGATAGCAGCTTTAACTGTGTATTTTTAAAAATGTTAGTAACAAGTTGTTCGCTGCAGTGTAATGTACTCTGGGAAATATATTTTTTCTGTTTATTTTCTAAACCATTTGTAGTACAAGTAGCATCCAGCGCCTATGATACTTGCAGCAAGACCAGTGACAAGTAATTTTTTGTATAAAGGTGTTGGATTATACCAAGGTATAACTATGTTTTTAAAAGAGCTGGGAAGAGTATTATAGACATTATGGGCAGGAAGTGATACCTGAACCAACAGCTGTTTTTTGTTGTTCTGGTACTGATGATAAATGTATAATACGGTAAGGCACTGCTCTAGTGACAATCGTCTTAGCCCAGGTACTTTCCGTACAAGTATTTTATTATAATCGTCAGAGCGTGAAAATTGAGCATAGTCAGGATTTACTACTCTATTTATATAAGAAGTATGACCTTTTGAAGTCTGGGTACAATGATAAGTGCCCTTCAAGTCTTTTTCCCATAAACTTGTTGTGTTATCGAAAGAGCATGAGCATAGAGTGCCATTAGTAAGTAATTCTACTTCAAATATCGGAGCCGTATGACCGGTTAAGATTTGCATGCAGTGATAGGTGCCCTGTGCATCTGTCTTCCATACACGTATTGTACAATCGTTAGAGCCTGAAAACAGCGTCCCATCAGTATGTACTAATAACGATTTTACTGACTCTGTGTGACCAGTCAAAGTCTGTGCGCATTGATACAAGTCTTGTGTGTCTTTTTTCCATACACGTATTGTGCGATCGTTAGAGCATGAGAATAAAGTACCATCAGTACGTAATCTTACTGAATTTATCCACTCAGTATGACCAGTTAAGGTTTGATGCGGCTTGGTAACCAAAGGCAAGAAAAGGTTTCTAATATAAGGCAATAAAGTGTGAGCAAGGGTAGCTTTAGTTTGAGAATTACATGCATTGAGGAAAGTATCAAGACTCTCTTGAGTGGAAAATATATCATTAAGCACATCTTTATTTTGTAGTTTTCCTACAATGTAAGTTTGTAGATTATCCAAAATAGGGGTTTCTAGGGACCAATAATCGGCATTTTGATAGAGATGGATAAGTTGCACTAAAGATAAAGTATTTAAATAAGCGTGAGTATTATCAGTTGATATATAATCAGTGATGTATTGTAAGTATTGAGTATCATGGTCAATTTCATAATAAGGCTCTTGAACCTCTGGAAGATTTGCAGGATTAGGAGTGCCATGCTCTGCGTTATCATTTTGTAATGTGCCCGATATAGCAAGCAATTTATGATACACATCGTGGTGCAGCAAATATTTGCCTTTATTGGTAATGGTAGTGGATACTTCTTTTTTGGTCAGCTCTGCTGAGTGTGCTGACAGCGTACATATGAGTGCTAACGCATATATCGAACCTAATCTCATAAAATATCTCCATTTATTTCAATTATTATCTGTATCTTTATTATATATTATATTTTCAAAATGTCAATTATATTTTTGCGTATTGAAAATATGTACAACTTACAATTAGTTATACATACAGAGCACAATTTTTAATTACTTTAAGCGACTGCTTACTTTATAAGTTTTGTTTTATATTAAAGCTTAACGATTGTTGATTGCAGTTATGTGGTATATATGCTCAGTTTTTTTACCACAAGCCGCCATGCTTATTTCTTGGTCTAATTGAATGATAGTTAAGTTTTCAAATAATCTTTTAACTTGTTCACGTGTATGGAATGTCATACGTTGTCGATCTTTGTTGTGAAATACATTAAATGAGGGATCAAAAAAAGTTCCTATAAAATAACCTTTTGGTTTTAGTTTATGTAACAATTGACTGAATACATACTCAAAGTGTTGAGGGGGACAAAACGGTAATGAGAAGCTTGCTACGATCACATCAAATTGAGGTAGTTTTTCAAATGCCAGTCTTTGAAACTGAGAAACCATAGTAGTCAGCATAGGTTTATACTTTTTTATTTCAGGTCGTTTAAGCATACTATCAATGGCTATCTGCTCACCATCAAGTGCTGTAACTTTATATCCTTTTTCAAGAAGAAGTAGTGTTTCATGTCCTATGCCACAGCCTATATCCAGTGCGGTCTTGTCTTTAGTGTTTGGTAGTAAAGCCAGAGCATTAACTACATATGCCCGAGGTGGCTCCTGTAATTTTTTCTCGTAATAGGTAGCCCACCTATTTGATGTACGCATTTTAATTATTATAAAGCATATAGCCACAAGGATAATAATAAAGGCAAAAATATGAGATAACTTCACAGTATTGTCAATTTTTGTTGATACTAATAAATAATGTTACAAATCTATATTTTACACTAAAAACTACAAATATTCTATGCGCTATAAGACGTCAAATTACCTTTTATAAGCTGAATTACAAAGAAATAAAGCCTAAACAATTAACTATAATAGACATTTTTTGTATATGTGATACACTTGTTATAAATGGATTTAAAATAATGGGGGTTATATGTATATACAGTTGACAATCCTAGTATTATTGTGTGGGATTATAAACAGTGTAAGTGCGTTATCTACTCGAGTATATGTATTTAATAATAAAACACACCAAGCACCAGTAATTCTTATCGCAGATAATCATTGTGAAGAAGGTATGCCTGTCGGTGAGCGTGACTTAGTTCGTATGCAGGCGCGTGATATATTAAAGTACGCAGAAAAAGTAAATGCTCATATTGTAATAGAGGATATGACTAATTATACCGGATCAAGTGCTTATATTAAAAAATTATTTGCCATAGAAAATTTCCACAAAGATTTTGCTTTACTGGCTTACATAACGCAAAGTGTGAAAAAATCCAAGCTTTCGTATAATAATCTTGAGTACCGACATGAGCTTGAACTTTCACTGGAAAACTATCCTATTTCAGCAGGCAAAGGTTTTGTAAGAACAGAATCAATACTCAATACAATATCTGCATTTAATGATAGCCCTCAGCTTAATAATCATTATCGACAATGTATTGATGAAGTTATGCCAGCACATACCCATTTAAAAAGTATTTTTAATCTTCGTCGCCGTTTGGCTCATCAATTAAACTCACCCGCATTATGTGAGCAAATAATGGAATATGCCCCTACAATTTCTCTTTTTTATGATAAAAAGAAGTACGCGTATGATCCTGAGCAATTTGTACGCTTGTATGACTGGCGGTTATTAAATCAACTTATCATCCATGAGATCTATCAAAGGCATTTGGCAGGCGATGCGGTCACACAAGCACAACCTATTTTTGTATTTGCAGGCGGGGCACACATCGTTGAAATAGCTGATGTACTTGAAAAATATATGGATTACCACCTTGTAAGTGATAGTTTTCAGGGTGAATATCATTACCGGTTGGACCTTGAATCATTCTCAGACTACGGATCTAATACTATATGGGCTTTTTTAGAAGCTGATAAATTTTTTAATAATTCCTTATTACCAATGGTGGCGGCATGAAATTTGTAAATAAAACTTTATTTTTAGTGCTTAGTATGGGCTTTTATCCTAGTGCCTTAAAGTGTATATCAACTCAGACGTATATTTTTCAGCATCCCGTTCACAAAGGCTCTGTTACTCTTGTGAATGATATTCATTGTGAAGATAAAATGCCCGGACATGAAAAAGATTTAATTGAAATGCAAGCGAAGTCAATTATTGTGCACGCTCGTGCAGTCAACGCCCTGGTAATAGTAGAAGATATGCAAAATTATACGGGTAAAAGCACCTATGTGGCTAATTTAGTTAAAAATACTGCGCACGATAATCCCCGCACTCTTTCCCATATTACGCAACATGGTAAAAAGCAGGGCATTGAGTGTCTTAATGTTGAATATCGACATGAGCGAGGATATTCCCTTATTGGTGATCCTTTGTCATGTGGTGCTGATTTTAAAAGGACTGGTCAGGTTATTGATGCTATCAGTCTTTATAACGATACACCTGTGCTTAATGCACATTATAAAAATTGCCTTAATCAGGTTGTGCCTATTTATCAATATTTTCAAGAAGTTTTTAATTCGCAACGCACATTTTTATTACAATTGAATCAGCTGACAGTGCGTAAAAAGCTCAGCAAAAAAGTTAATGATATCTCATTATTTTATGATCGTGTAGTGCGTCCTAAGAGTTTTGAAGAATTTATTAGTTTGTATGATTGGCGTTTATTAAATCAGCAAATAATTCATGAAATCTATCAAAAACAGTGTACGTCACTTAATTTACATCCTCAGCCAATAATTGTGTGTGCAGGCGCTGCTCATATTACCGAAATAGCTTCGGTGCTTGAGCATCTTATGGGGTATGAATTGGTACATGATAGTTATCAAGATGACTACCATTATAGACTTCAGGTACAGTATCCGACCGGTGGTAACAGAACTGTTTGGGCTTTGCTTGATGTAGATAAATTTTTAGTAATTGTAAGTTGGTAAGTGTATAATATTAAAGTAACTATAATTGTAAGTAACGCGTACTAAGAAAGATTTAAGTAATGAAATTATATATAGCTACATTTATACTAATGTGTAGTAGTAGCTTTTCTGCAGAGCATTGTTATGTCAAGGTCGCTCACGAGCGTACACTAGAAATTAGTAAAAAAACATATGATTTGTTGTTACAAGAATCACAGGTATTAAGTGATATAGTAGCTCATGCTGAAAATAGTTTTGAATTACCTCTATATACTAATAATGAGCAAGTAGTAAAAGATATAATCAATTGTGCAGTAACAGGTAAATTACCAGAATATGCTTATGAGCTTGAAAAAAACAAAAATAATTTAGAGTCATTTATACATTTTACAAAGTTAGCTTATCAATTGAAAATAGAGCGAACTTTGCAATTGTGTGGATTTTTGTGGTGTAAATTTTTTGACAGTTATATTGAAAATAAGAGTATTGATGAAATTTACACAAACTTAAAGAAATTGTGTAAAGAATTATTCAGTAAATATAATTTTCCTCTCGATGCTCAACAAAAGTATTTTGTCCCACTAATACTTGAGCGTGCGGGCATTCAGGTAGAAAAAATTATTAATGATACTCTATCTTTAAATGTGACTCAAAATTATATTAGTCGTTTGAGGATTATGGGTATTGATCCACTTAATATTAGCTGGAATCTAGGAAGAACTCATCTTATATGGACATCAAAAGTAGATCATTTTAAAGTTAATAGAAAACTTAACATTTTGAATACTGAGTCTAATAAAATAAAATCTGTTGATGTAAGATTAGATGACTTTTTATCTGATTTTATTATTACTCATGATGGCACACATATAGCAGCGGTAACTACCGAAGGCTTTAAGGTATGGAAAATTGATACGCTATGTGATGGGGTTGATTTTATTGCTCCTAAATTTTTTATTCCTCTTAATCTCAGTCTGGACTATCTTAAGGTACATCAAGCTGAAAATCAAAAAGGTAGACCCTATCTGGATATGAGCGCTGATGGTAAATATATATCTATATATTGTGATAAATTGCTTCATATAATAGAGTGTGATTCGTGGAAAATAATATCTTCCTTGTCACAACCTGAAGAATGTAAAATATTATGGTGTAAAGAAACGTTTTTTATTGAGTATGTAAATAAAAATATAATAGAAAAGTTAGATATTTATGGCAATGTGTTACAACGTATAAAAGGTTGTAACGCTCAGTTGAGTGTAGGCACCGGCCAATTAGTAGTATTACAGAAAGATACAAATACGATTTTAATATATAGTACTCACAATGATTTGCTTTTATGTAAAATTGAGAGTCCTTATAATACGTTTTTACATAATGTAAATAAAATATCAAAAGATATACATTTTGTATGGAGCCCCAATAATAATTTTATTCTTTGCTTGGCTCCTTCAGGCAATAGTTTTTCTGTTATTAATGTGAACACAAAACAAATTTACATGAGCCAAAACTTCAGTGCATCCTACAAAACTATTACCTGGAGTCCTGATTCTCGTATGGTGATATCACAATTTGTTCAGGAAGGTTGTCAAAGTATTGTTATTTTTGATACAGCGGTAAATAAAATTATTGCACAATGTAAAAGTCCTATTATGCGAAATCCTTGTCAATTCATATGGGACGCAGATAATACATATTTAAATATTGTAGACTTTTCTAAAAGAAATAAGAGTAAATTAGTGGATATAGAAATTGAAACCAAACCGATTCAACAGATGGTTTGGCGTGATATGGGTCGTGCGACAGAGCGATTAGAAGTTGTTCAATCAGCAGTATTTTCAAAATTTGAACCGAAATATAATTATTACACTTTTAATGAATACTATTTACTTAGATTAAACTGGAATCGAGTACACAATTATCTTCAGGCTATGAGTACAATGGACATTGCTCAGGCATACACAGTTGTGGAACTATTCACAAAAAAACCAGCAGACTATATATCTTCAATTATCAAAATTATAGAAGGTAATTATCATTCTAACGCCTTACTCAGGTATCTTGATAACAAGGTAGATGCTATTAAAAAGCTGCCAGAAAAAGCGAATTTAACTTTAGAATCTTTAGTTGATGCGTGGCATACCCCATAAATAATATTAAAAAGTGTAAAAATGATGCATATAGAAAAATACGTAGTTATATTTAGTTTAGTAGCAGTTAGTCATACATTTTCAATGGAACGCTGTTATATAACAACAGCTCCAAAAAATCAAATAGAAATCACTAGAGCAGCCTATGATGCTTTACTTGAGCAATCAGAAGTTTTAAGAGACCTGGTGAAAAATAGTCCCAATAGTTTTGAATTACCCGTATATACTGACAGACCTCAGTTATTAAAAGATATAGCAAACTATGCAGTAACGGGTAAGTTGCCAGAGTATGCTTATGAACTCGAAAAAAATAATATAAAGTCATTTGTCTACTTTACCAAATCTGTCTATAACTTAAAAATGTATGATGCATTGAAGTTATGTGGATTATTATGGTGTAAATTTTTTGACAGTTGCATTGAGAATAAGAGTATTGATGATACCTATGACATTTTAAAAAAGTTTATGGAAAAATATAAAATTTCCACACAAATGCAACAAAAATACTTTGTACCTATTTTTCTCGAGCGAGCTCAAATACGACCGGAAGATATTATTTGCGAATCATTAACACATAATATATCTACCAATTATATTAATCGTCTATGTAATATGGGAATCAATGCCTGCAATATTATTGCCACCGCGAGTAGATCGCATTATTTATGGCGGAGCTCGGTATTTCTTAATATGCCTAGCCCTAAAATTAATATATTTAATGCCTCTGCCCGTAAAAATAAGACTTATTTTTTAAGATCTCAGAATTTTTTATCTGATTTTATTATAACTCAAGATGGTGCTTACGTTGCTGTTTTGACTGAAGATGGTCTGAAGGTGTGGGAAGTTAATCAGCTTCGTGATTATTTTGACGAAAAAAAACCAAATTTTATAATTCCCTTAGAGATTGATCGTGAGTATATAAATAAAGTTTATGAGGATGCTCCAAATATTTCAAGACCTCATATAAGCATGAGCTCCAATAATAGCTGGATGTCCGTGTGTAGCGATAAATTGATCTACATAGTAGACTGTAAAACGTGGCAAATAAAGGCAGCTATAGCAGAATTTCCATGTGATGCGACAAGAAAAGAAATCATATGGTGTGACGACGTATTTTTATTCAATATTGGGGGGCAGATTATATAAATCATCACATAGAAAAGCGAGATGTATCGGGCCAAGGTATATCAGGTGATTTTTTACAAAAGATAAAAGGTCATTATGCTCAGTTTAGTGCTGACAGAGCACAATTATTTGTCGTTGAGCGCGATAAGCGCAAGCTTTTAATATACGACACTTCCGACGAGTCTCTTTTATATGAAATTGATAATATATGTGAAGAACTATTAAATGGAGATGCATCAGGTTTTATTAGTTTACTACCTAGTAAGGATAAGAAATTCATTGCTGTTCGAATGCGTCTTAACCAATACTTCTATATCATTGATGTTGAATCTAAGACATGTAAGATATGTCATGACATTCCTAATGATTATAATGTATTAACTTGGACTGATTCTAACATGCTTATCTACGGCGGAGCAGATTGGAAAAAAAAGCCAGGAATTTTTGATCCAAAAATTAATAAAACAATAGCATATGCTAAAAATCCATTATTGAGCACGGCTTGCCTAGTTATATGGTCGCCTGATAATAAGGTATTAAATATAATTGATGATCGTCAAAGAAGCAAAGCAGTGATGGGTGCGCAATATTCTTCTTGTGTTGCTCACACTGAGTGGCATAGAGATGCGCATGGGCGTGATTATCAGCAAACACATTATGGACCGGGGTATGAGCTAGCGTATCATCATTCCATACAGTGGAAAGATAACTTTTTAGTTGAATTGCATGTTTCCAAAGTGAGCGATTATATTAAAAAAGCTCATGAGCTGAATATTGTGCAAGTGTATACTATTGTAAAACTTATTAAAGAAAAGCCAGACAACTATGAACGTTCTATTGTGAGTATAGTAGAAAATACTTATATTTCTAATGCTTTCCTAAGATACTTAGATCAAAAGGCAAAAGACATAAAAAATATGCCTGATACATTAAACCTGAGCCTTGAATCGTGGCTCGCTTCCCTGCCCCAATGATTTTTTGTTCTATTGTTGTAGAGAGCGAGATATTTTGTTAATTACATATATTATATTTATACTACTTCACAAATTTAAAATATTGATTTAGACTACATAAGCTACGTTTTTTAACGTATTAATATGTGTAGTGGGCCCATAGCTCAGCGGTGAGAGCAGTCGGCTCATAACCGAAAGGTCCCAGGTTCAAATCCTGGTGGGCCCACCACTATAGACTAGTAACAGCTCGTAATGTATGCGTAAGGGAGTGCTGGTGGAAAGCGTTAATTTTGTGGCTGCACTTGTTGAGCTCGCTCATGCAGATCAACAGCTTCAAAAACTTGTCAGTCAAATCCAGCAGTACGAGCATATAAAGCAAGAACTTATTACAAAAAAAAATGATTTAAATAATACGCTTTTGCAAGCAAGCGCGCATAAAAATCAACTTAGCAAAAATGTTGCTGTTATTGAACTTGATCTTAAAGTTACTGATGAGCACTATAAGAAAATTGACACTAAATTAGAACATACTTCATCAGCAAAGGAATACCAATCTTTGCATGCTGAAAAAGAAACTCTGCACGCCAAGCGAGTCAAGCTTGACGAACAGTTGCTTGATGCATGGACGATGCGCGATGAGTATGAAGTATCATTCGCTCAGATTAAAAAAGAATCTGAGGAAGAAATTACAACATTAGATCAAAATCTTGAATCTGTACATGCTCAAATTACTACTGCACGTAGTCAAGTAAACCATGCCCAAGAACTTGTTACTAAAAAATATACTCTTATCCCAGAGCAATTGGCAGAAGAGTATAAACGTATGCGGGCATCGATTGATAACCCCGTTGTTCCTATTATTGACAATGCGTGTGGTGGCTGTTCATCATATTTGACAACTCAAGATTTGGCAGCGTTACATGCCAAGCGTATTATTAACTGCAAATATTGCTTTAGGTTTTTATATACTCCAGACCATTTAACATCTGTTTGAAGATTACTAACGTATGAAACAACTCTCTTTTTTTGATACTAGTGCCGCTATTGCCAATTCTTTGTGGACTATGCATATTGACGGTGCCTCACGTAATAATCCTGGTCCTGCAGGTGTCGGAGTAGTTATTGACAAAGATAATGAACCTGTATGGCAAGAAGGATTTTATATTGGTACTAAAACTAATAACCAAGCTGAATATTTAGCGCTTGTCATTGGCTTATGGTGGATACAAATGAATGCTCAAAAAGGTGATGCGCTTACCATCTTTTCAGATTCGCAACTTCTTGTATATCAATTGCAAGGAAAATACACAGTAAAATCACCGGATTTGGTTGCCTTATATCGATGTGCTCAAAATTTTATGCAGGGCTACCGCGTTACCTCAACACATGTTTTGCGCGAATATAATACACGTGCTGATATGTACGCCAATAAAGGTATTGATGAAAAAAAGAGTGTACCTGTAGCCTGTAAACAAGCATTACATCAACATGGAATATTTATATGAATATACTTTACATATTATGTGCTGTAGTTATTGCACAAGTGTCATGGCTTGGCTCACGCCCGATTCCGCAAAAGCCGGTCGGAAAACCGGTAGTTATTTATAAAAAAGTTACTCAGCCGGCAGTCAAAAAAAACTCAAAGATAGTTTCATCGCCGCAAACATCTGGCAAGTCAGCTAAAATTTATTCAAAAGGTGTGCCTCGCCGTCCCTATCAACAGTCTGCTGAAATCGCAAAGATAAAAAATCATGCACTAAAAACAATAGCGCACGAGCAACCATTTACTCGTAACAAAACTATTAATCTTTTGGATATTTGTCATATTAACGATTCACGCATGACACAACACACCAAGGGCGTGCATATGTGGTGTGTAAAAGTTATGCTCGAGCAACAAAAGACTAATACTGCCCACTGGCAAATCTCAGTACCAGGAGGCTATGCAATACGAACACCGCAAGGTATTGCAGCGCGCAATGCATCCAAAGATGCTGTTATTAAGTTTATGTGTTCAGGTAATACAATTTTCATTAATGGTACTAAGTATCAACCTAACACGACCTGGATCGAGCCATTGAGCGGTCAAATCTCATGGAATAATAAAACATATCCAGGTTCTTTGGGTATAGCTCGGTGGAAAGAAACGTGGTGCTTAATCAATCAAGTGCCTTTAGAAGAGTATGTCGCGTGTGTTTTACGCACTGAAAGCTGGCCAGGCTGGCCAATTGTCGTTAATCGTGCTTTTGCAATAGCTTCTCGTTCGTATGTTCTTGCGCAAGCGCGACAAGCTCGTAAGCTCGGTCGACCTTATCACATTAGAAATACTAATGCCCATCAGACATATTCTGGATTTCATGATCGACAAGATTTGCGCCAAGCGGTTAAAGACACGCAGGGACAATATTTGTGTTATGAAAATGAACCTATCTTGGCTATGTTTGATTGTTGCTGTGGTGGTATTATACCTGCACACATTGAAGATTTTAATTTTAATGATGCTCCCTACTTGGCACGTACGTATCCATGCAATTTTTGTAAATCTTCAAAACTGTATTCGTGGAATATTGAGTACGAAATTGCGCATATTGAGTCATGCATTAAACAAGTACACAATAATTTCAGTTCATTTAAAGATATAAAATCGATTGTTAAAGATAAGGCAGGGCTTGTCAAACACGTAACTTTTAATGGTAAAGGTAAGCCTGTGCAAGTAGAAGGTAAAAAAATATATTCCCTTATTGATGGTATTAAAAGCTTTCATTTTTCGGTGAAAAGAAATGGTAAAAAGATAGCATTTTCAGGTAAGGGCTATGGGCATCATATCGGACTATGTCAATGGGGTGCGCGTGAGATGGTTCGCCAAGGATGGAATCATTTACAAATTTTGAACTTTTATTATCCAAAAACTAACTTAGTCAAACTTACATAAATAGAAAATAAAAGGTACGGGTATGCCAGGATATAGAACGCATCTGATAGGTGGTGTATGTGCGTATGCACTTGTGTCAATTTTAGTAGTTCCTTTAGTAAAGCCTACCGCACTTACCATGATTGAATGGTTTGCCGTTGCGCTTGCAGGGTCACTATTTCCTGATATTGATATCAAGAGCAAGGGACAAAAAATATTTTATATTCTTATTTGCGCCGCGCTTATATTACTTTCATATCAGAAGCAATATATTTTTATGGCTTACCTGAGTATAGCGTCATGCGTACCTCTTATGGTCAAGCATCGCGGTATATTTCATAGTATGTGGTTTTTAATTGCCGGAGCAGTCGCAGTAGTTTCGACAGGTTACTATTACTGCCCCGATTATCAATATATTCTTGCTTCTAATATGTGTTTTTTCATTGCCGGAGCCATATCTCATCTATGGCTAGATATGGGCTTTAGACGGATGGTTGGCTTTTAGATATTCACGAGTAAAATGTGATACTAGTTTAATAGTAGCCAAGCCTACGATAAACCCTGGCAACATTTCATTGATCGTAAAACCAGCAACAGTAATGTTAAGAGAGCGCCAGATGATGGCTGACAGCCCGCCTGCTAGTATACCCCAGAATGCGCCATATTTATTAATGCCAGAACCATACAAAGACATAACAGTCAATGGTCCAAAAGATGCGCCTAAGCCTGACCATGCAAATTGTACTAAATTAAAGATAGTACTATGCTCATTCCACGCGACTATATACCCACAGACGCATACGGTAAAAACAGCGGCTTGGAATATGTTAACCAACTCTGTTTGTGTTGCATTAGGACGAACAAATCGTTTGTAAATGTCATCGACTAACACGCCGGCAAAGACTATTGATTGTGCGTTAATAGTAGAAAGAGTAGCTGCGAGTATTCCGCACAGTACAAGTCCGGTGACAAATTCAGGCAATAGAGTTTGGGTCATGAGTAAAAAAAGTAATTCTGGTCGAGTAATGCGACTGTAGAACAGTGCAAGTCCTACAAAACCAGTAAGTGTTGCTCCTGAAAGTGCTAGTAGTTGCCAGATCATACCGATATATTTTGATTTGTGCATTTCTTGAGCAGAGTGTGCTCCCATAAATTTTGAAATAATGTGTGGCATGCCCAAATATCCCAGTCCCCATGTAATAGGTCCTAATATTATTCCTAACATACTATGCCAACCTGAAAATAGTGTAAGAGGGACTTGTGCTGATTGAGCTGCTGTGATGATTGCGTTAATGCCACCACTCATCATATAACCAAGAATGGGCGTAATGAGAATAGCGCCTAGTAAAAATAAACCTTGAAAGAAATCAACCCACGCAGCAGCTATATATCCTCCCATAAAGGTGTAGGCAAAAGTAATTGCAAGCGCAATAGCACCTCCTACGTGGTACGGAATTCCAAAACTTGCACGTAATAAGTATCCCGCTCCTTTGACTCCTGCTGCGACATAGATAGTAAAAAAGAACGCCATAATAATTGCACTTAATATACTAATTCGTCCTTGAGTCTCATTATATTTTTTTTCAAAGTATGAAGGTAATGTATTGCAACTGTAGCGTTCTGTTTCTCGGCGAATTGCAGGAGCTATAAATTGCCACGCACTAAACATGCCGATCATAAGTCCAATTGCTACCCACACGTTGAACATTCCGCCAAGATAAATAGCTGCAGGAAATCCCATAAAAAGCCAATCACTCATATCAGCAGCGTGAGCTGATATTGCAGTAACCCAGTAGTTGACCGAACGATTGCCTATTAAAAAAGATGATTTATCCGATGGATTGGCTGGGTTAAACCAGGAAGCGCACAATCCAATAACTAGTAGAATGCAAATATATAAAATAAATGCAGAGAGCATAACTATGTGTTGCATAAAGTAACCTATTATAAATGTGTTTTATTAACTATATCATGAGAGTGATGTATAAAAAAAAGAATTAAGTAATTAAAGACTACTAATATAGTATATTAATAGAGT